>NZ_CP108393.1:4545000-5252500 GCF_035961655.1 Streptomyces sp. NBC_01317
TGAAGAATGAGCCTGCGAGTTTGCGGTGTGTTGCGAGGTTAACCCGTGTGGGGAAGCCGTAGCGAAAGCGAGTCCGAATAGGGCGGTATAGTAGCGCGCTCAAGACCCGAAGCGGAGTGATCTAGCCATGGGCAGGTTGAAGCGGCTGTAAGAGGTCGTGGAGGACCGAACCCACCAGGGTTGAAAACCTGGGGGATGACCTGTGGTTAGGGGTGAAAGGCCAATCAAACTCCGTGATAGCTGGTTCTCCCCGAAATGCATTTAGGTGCAGCGTCGTGTGTTTCTTGCCGGAGGTAGAGCACTGGATAGGCGATGGGCCCTACCGGGTTACTGACCTTAGCCAAACTCCGAATGCCGGTAAGTGAGAGCGCGGCAGTGAGACTGTGGGGGATAAGCTCCATGGTCGAGAGGGAAACAGCCCAGAGCATCGACTAAGGCCCCTAAGCGTACGCTAAGTGGGAAAGGATGTGGAGTCGCAGAGACAACCAGGAGGTTGGCTTAGAAGCAGCCACCCTTTAAAGAGTGCGTAATAGCTCACTGGTCAAGTGATTCCGCGCCGACAATGTAGCGGGGCTCAAGCGTACCGCCGAAGTCGTGTCATTCCAGCATATAGGGCCAACGCCTGCTGGGATGGGTAGGGGAGCGTCGTGTGCCGGGTGAAGCCGCAGCGGAAGCTAGTGGTGGACGGTTCACGAGTGAGAATGCAGGCATGAGTAGCGATACACACGTGAGAAACGTGTGCGCCGATTGACTAAGGGTTCCTGGGTCAAGCTGATCTGCCCAGGGTAAGTCGGGACCTAAGGCGAGGCCGACAGGCGTAGTCGATGGACAACCGGTTGATATTCCGGTACCCGCTTTGAAACGCCCAGTATCGAATCCATTAATGCTAAGGCCGTGAAGCCGTCCTGGAGCCTTCGGGCAAAGGGGAGTGGTGGAGCCGTCGGACCAAGGTGGTAGTAGGTAAGCGATGGGGTGACGCAGGAAGGTAGTCCAGCCCGGGCGGTGGTTGTCCCGGGGTAAGGGTGTAGGGCGTGTGATAGGCAAATCCGTCACACATGAGTCTGAGACCTGATGCCGAGCCGATTGTGGTGAAGTGGATGATCCTATGCTGTCGAGAAAAGCCTCTAGCGAGTTTCATGGCGGCCCGTACCCTAAACCGACTCAGGTGGTCTGGTAGAGAATACCGAGGCGTTCGGGTGAACTATGGTTAAGGAACTCGGCAAAATGCCCCCGTAACTTCGGGAGAAGGGGGGCCATCTTGGGTGACGGAATTTACTTCCTGAGCTTGGGGTGGCCGCAGAGACCAGCGAGAAGCGACTGTTTACTAAAAACACAGGTCCGTGCGAAGCCGTAAGGCGATGTATACGGACTGACGCCTGCCCGGTGCTGGAACGTTAAGGGGACCGGTTAGTCACATTTCGGTGTGGCGAGGCTGAGAACTTAAGCGCCAGTAAACGGCGGTGGTAACTATAACCATCCTAAGGTAGCGAAATTCCTTGTCGGGTAAGTTCCGACCTGCACGAATGGCGTAACGACTTCTCGACTGTCTCAACCATAGGCCCGGTGAAATTGCACTACGAGTAAAGATGCTCGTTTCGCGCAGCAGGACGGAAAGACCCCGGGACCTTTACTATAGTTTGATATTGGTGTTCGGTTCGGCTTGTGTAGGATAGGTGGGAGACTGTGAAGCTTGGACGCCAGTTCAGGTGGAGTCGTCGTTGAAATACCACTCTGGTCGTGCTGGATGTCTAACCTGGGTCCGTGATCCGGATCAGGGACAGTGTCTGATGGGTAGTTTAACTGGGGCGGTTGCCTCCTAAAGAGTAACGGAGGCGCCCAAAGGTTCCCTCAGCCTGGTTGGTAATCAGGTGTTGAGTGTAAGTGCACAAGGGAGCTTGACTGTGAGACCGACGGGTCGAGCAGGGACGAAAGTCGGGACTAGTGATCCGGCGGTGGCTTGTGGAAGCGCCGTCGCTCAACGGATAAAAGGTACCCCGGGGATAACAGGCTGATCTTCCCCAAGAGTCCATATCGACGGGATGGTTTGGCACCTCGATGTCGGCTCGTCGCATCCTGGGGCTGGAGTCGGTCCCAAGGGTTGGGCTGTTCGCCCATTAAAGCGGTACGCGAGCTGGGTTTAGAACGTCGTGAGACAGTTCGGTCCCTATCCGCTGTGCGCGTAGGAGTTTTGAGAAGGGCTGTCCCTAGTACGAGAGGACCGGGACGGACGAACCTCTGGTGTGCCAGTTGTTCTGCCAAGGGCATGGCTGGTTGGCTACGTTCGGGAGGGATAACCGCTGAAAGCATCTAAGCGGGAAGCCTGCTTCGAGATGAGAACTCCTACCCCCTTGAGGGGTTAAGGCTCCCAGTAGACGACTGGGTTGATAGGCCAGATGTGGAAGACCGGTAACGGTCGAAGCTGACTGGTACTAATAGGCCGAGGGCTTGTCCTCAGTTGCTCGCGTCCACTGTGTTAGTTCTGAAGTAACGAAGAGCCGTGTTGTCATCCAGCTTTTGGTTGTCTTCATAGTGTTTCGGTGGTCATTGCGTGAGGGAAACGCCCGGTTACATTCCGAACCCGGAAGCTAAGCCTCGTAGCGCCGATGGTACTGCAGGGGGGACCCTGTGGGAGAGTAGGACGCCGCCGAACAATCTTTGTGGGGATGCCCCGCACCTTATGGTGCGGGGCATTTTCGCGTTCTGGGCCAATATGATCGATGCATGAACCACGTGATACGAGCGGTACGGGCCGACGAATGGGCCGAGGTCAGGGAACTGCGTCTGGTCGCGCTCCAGGACCCGGCGGCGTCGATCGCCTTCCTGGACACGTACGAGCAGGCCTCCCAGCGCCCCGACTCCTTCTGGCGGGAGCGTGCGGCGGGAGTGGTCGCGGGGAGCGGGGCCCAGCTGTTTGTCGCCGAAGCCCCCGACGGGTCCTGGTCGGGGAATGTGGGGCTCCTGATCGAGCCCGCCGGCCTGACCGACTTCTTCGGCGCCACCATCGAGCGGCCCCAGGGGCACCTCGTCGGAGTCTTCGTGCGTCCCGGGCAGCGCGGCGCCGGGCTCATCGACGGGCTGGTCGAAGCGGCGCTCGACTGGGCGTGGTCGCTGGAGGAACCGCGGCTGGAGCGGGTCAGGCTCCATGTGCACGAGAGCAACAGCCGGGCGCGTGCCGTGTACCGGCGGCTGGGCTTTGAACCGACCGGCGTGCTCGTGCCGTTCGCGCCCGATCCGTCCGCGAAGGAGCTGGAGATGGCGGTGGTCCGTCCCGCCGCCGGCTGACGCCGTCGTCGTCGTACGGTCAGCCAGGGAGATCCTGGTGAGGCCAGCGGTCTCTCCCCTGTTCCCTGGAGCGGAGCAGAGCGAGTGTCGGCAGGCCGCGGTCCTGGCCCGTGGCCAGCAGCTCGGGCAGCAGAGGCAGGGGCGCGACCGCCGCCACGTCGTCCAGGACGAGTGACATTGGTGGGTCGAGCCGACCGTCAGATGACCGTGCGGCCATGCGGCGGCCGTGCTCGACCACGTGTGTGGTGAGTGCGGTGAGCAGAGGCATCGCGCCGGGGCGGGAGCGGGGATCCTCGATGGGCTCACCCACCACGTAGAGCGTGCCCCCCTCATCGGCGAAAGAATCCAACGTGAGGGAATCCGTTCGGTTGGGTGTGCAGGCCTCACGGATGTGGATCGAGGAGAGGGCCGCCAGCGTACGGGCCGTCAACTGTTGTGCCACCTCACGGCGTTCGGGGTGCGAGGTGAGGGCCGACTCCAGTAGTCCCGCGAGACCGGAGGCGGCTTTGGGGTGCGTACGGAGGATCCGTACGGCCTCGTGGGCGCCCGCGCCCTGCGCCCAGCGGTGCACCTGCTTGAACGGCCGCGCGTCCACCGCGGCGGCGTGCAGCCAGCAGCGCAGGAGGGTCTCCGCGGTGTCGGCCATGGCGGTGTCGAGGAGGGCGCGCGGGCGGACGGGGGACAGGAGCGCGGCCGCGCGGGCGGCGGCGGTGTCGGCGTTCTCGCATCCGGCGGCCGGGGACCAGTGGAGGCGGGCCGGGGTGTCGCAGAGGTGGCCGGGGTCGTAGACGAGAACGGGGCCGAGCTTGGCCCGCGCGTCCTTGGTCTCGGCCCAGACACCGGGGTCGGAGGTGACGACGAGCGCCGGGCCGTCGGCGTCCAGCACGGCCTGGACGGCGGTGGGGCGGCGGGTGCGGGAGGTTCCGTACACGACCTGCGGGATTGCGCCTGGGATGGGGACGGGGACAGGAACAGGGATGGAGAGGGGCGCGGTCACCGGTACAGGTGCGGACCCTGATGCCGGACCTGGCACCGATTCCGTCGCCGTGAGCGGGCGTGTGTCCTTGACGGCCGGCGTGGGCGGTTGCGGGTGATGGGCCCCGGCAGGGCCGTACATCGCCGCTACGGGCGCTCCCGCGCCCCTGCCCGGCCCGTACGGCACCTGGTCCCTGGGCAGCGGCTGGTGCGGCAGCGGGGGCTGTTCGCGCTCCTGCGGCGTCGCCGCCGTCTCCCGTTCGTACCGCAGCTGCTCGCGGCGCCGGGACCGTACCGCCCGCCAGCGCGTCACCACGCCCAGGACGAACACCGTCAGTACGGTGAGGACCATCAGCTGGCTGATCAACAGCCCCCAGAACAAGCCGTATCCGGAGAGCTGCCCCGGCGGGGTGTCGGGCCAGGCCGCAGGCAGGTCGTGCGGCGCCGTCGCCAACTGCCGCAGCGCCAGGGGCGTACGGGCGAAGGTGACGTGGTCCGGCCAGCCGCCGTGGGCGAACAGGCCGGCGAACCCCGTCGCCGACCAGGTCAGCAGCGAGAACCCGAGCAGGAAGGCCAGCAGGCCCACCAACAGCCCGTCGGGGACGCCTCCTTGGCGGGCCTGCTGCCTGTCCCGGCCCTGGTGGCGCTCCATGTCACGCCACCGTCGACTCGGAGGACTCGTTCAACTGCCGTTGTCGCTCCAGGAGTGCCGCACGCTGCTCCGCCTCCCAGTCCGCGGCCCGTACGTCCTCGGGCAGCCCGGCCGCCTCCAGGGCGTCGGCGGCGTCCGAGGCCTGGGAGTTCTCCGTCATCGCGCGGTCGGTGAAGACCAGGGGCCGTTCGGCCTCCGTCACCAGGTGCTTGACGACTTGGACGTTGCCGTTCACGTCCCAGACCGCGATACCGGGGGTGAGCGTGGGGATGATCTCCACCGCCCACCGGGGCAGTCCGAGGACCAGGCCCGTCGCTCTCGCCTCGTCGGCCTTCTGGGCGTAGATCGTGCGGGTGGAGGCCATCTTGAGGATCGCGGCGGCCTCGCGCGCCGCCGCGCCGTCCACGACGTCGGAGAGGTGGTGGACCACCGCGACGAACGACAGGCCGAGCCGGCGGCCGAACTTGAGCAGGCGCTGGAACAGCTGGGCCACGAAGGGGGAGTTGATGATGTGCCAGGCCTCCTCGACGAGGAAGATGCGCTTCCTGCGGTCGGGGCGGATCCAGGTGTGCTCCAGCCAGACACCGACGATCGCCATCAGGATCGGCATCGCGATCGAGTTGCGGTCGATGTGCGACAGGTCGAAGACGATCAGCGGCGCGTCCAGGTCGATGCCGATGGACGTCGGCCCGTCGAACATGCCCCGCAGGTCACCGTCGACCAGCCGGTCCAGGACCAGCGCGACGTCCAGGCCCCAGGCCCGTACGTCGTCTATGTCGACGTTCATCGCCTCCGCCGACTCCGGTTCGGGGTGGCGCAGCTGTTCGACGATGTCCATCAGCACGGGCTGGCGCTCGATGATCGTCTCGTTGACGTAGGCGTGCGCGACCTTGAGGGCGAAGCCGGAACGTTCGTCCAGGCCGTGGCCCATGGCGACTTCGATGATCGTACGGAGCAGGGCGAGCTGCCCGGTCGTGGTGATCGCCGGGTCGAGCGGGTTGAGGCGGATCCCGTCGTCCAGGGCCGCCATCGCGTCCAGACGGATGGGGGTTATACCCAGCTCCTGGGCGATGAGGTTCCACTCGCCCGCTCCGTCCTCACCTTGGGCGTCCAGGACGACGACCTGGCGGTCGCGGAACCGCAGCTGGCGCAGGACGTACGTCTTCTCCAGCGCGGACTTGCCGTTGCCGGACTCGCCGAGCACCAGCCAGTGGGGGGCGGGGAGCTGCTGCCCGTACAGCTGGAAGGGGTCGTAGATGTAGCCCTTGCCGCTGTAGACCTCGCGGCCGATGATCACGCCGGAGTCGCCGAGGCCGGGGGCGGCGGTGGGCAGATAGACGGCCTGGGCCTGGCCCGTCGACGTACGGACCGGCAACCGGGTCGTCTCCACCGCCCCGAAGAGGAAACTGGTGAAGGCTTCCGTGAGGATGGACAGCGGATCTCGCACCACAGGCCCCTTTCTGTTCGGCGTCTACGGGTTCTGTACGGCGTCTACAGGCTTACGGCTCGGCTTACGGCTTCGGGTCGGTGGCGGTGGCGGTCGGGGGCGGTGGCGGCGGTCAGGGGCGGTCAGCGGCGGATGCCGGTCGCGAACGGCAGGGTGTTCACGAAGGCACGGTGGTGCTCTCGGTCGCACCACTCCAGCTTGAGGTACGACTTGCCGGCCGAGGCCCTGATGGTCCGCTTGTCCCTGGCCAGGGCCTCGGGCGACCTGGACGACACTGTGATGTACCCGACGAGGTTCACCCCTGCCGCACCGCTGGCGAGATCTTCACCCCGCTGGTCGAGCCTGCCGTGCGCGGCGATGTCGCGCGGGTCGACGGTGCGGTTCATCTTGGCGGCGCGGCTCGCCTCCGCGTCGTCGTTGGTCTTCTCCGTCAGCATCCGCTCGATGGCGACCTCGGTCGGCTCCAGGTCCATGGTCACCGAGACCGTACGGATGACGTCCGGGGTATGGACGAGGAGCGGGGCCAGGAAGTTCACGCCGACCGGCGTCATCGGCCACTCCTTCACCCAGGCGGTGGAATGGCACCAGGGGGCGCGGGTCGAGGACTCGCGGGTCTTGGCCTGGAGGTACGTCGGCTCCATCGCGTCCAGCTCGGCCGGCCAGGCGTTCCGTTTCGTCATGGCCTGGATGTGGTCGATGGGGTGGTCGGGGTCGTACATCGAGTGCACGAGGGAGGCGAGGCGGCCCTGGCCGAGGGGCTGGCGTACCCGGATGTCGGCCTCGGCGAGGCGGGCGCAGATGTCGGTCAGCTCGCGGGCCATGACCACGGCGAGGCCGGCGTCCTTGTCGAGCTTCCGCGTCCCGGAGGCGTGGCGGGCGGCGCGGGCCATGGCCTGGGCCTCGGCGGCCAGTTCGCGGGTGAAGTGCATGCAGGCGACGAGGTAGGCGCGGTGCTGCTCGCTGGAGGTGGAGACCATCGACTGGAGCTGGTCGTACGACTCCTGGAGCCAGCCCGGGGACGCGTGGTCGCCGCGCTGGGCGACGTCCTTGGCGTGGGCGTCGGGGTCGGCGGGGAGCGTACGGGCGAGCATCTGGATGCGGGTGACGAAGCCGTCCCCGTTGGCGACGTGCTTGAGGAGGGTGCCGAAGCGGTCGACGAGGGCTTCCTGGTCCTCGCTGTCGCGCAGGCCGACGCCGGGGCCCTCGATCTCGATGGCGGCGGTGACGGTGCGGCGGTCGGCGTGCAGCAGGACGGCGATCTCGTCGGGGCCGAAGGGCGCGGCGAGCCAGTTGATGCGGCCGATGCCGGGGGGCGGGCCGATCTCGACCTCGCGGCCGTCGAGGCTCGTACCGGACTCCATGGCGGCGGAGCGGTAGGTGGTGCCGTTGCGGAGGGTCCGTTTGAAGCTGCGGTTGATCTCGAACCACTTGTAGAACGTGCGGTGCTTGTACGGCACGTACACGGCGGCCAGGGCGATGAGCGGGAAGCCCATCAGCGTCACGATCCGCAGGGACAGGACCGGGACGAGCAGGCCGCACATCATGCCGAGGAACGCGCCGCCGATGATGAGCGCGATCTCGCCGGTCTCGCGGTTCTTGCCGACGATCGCGTTGGGCCGGGCGCGGCCGATGAGATACGTGCGGCGTGGTGCGATCGGGTGGGCCTGGGTCGTCAACGCCCTCCCCCTCCAGTGCTGTTGTTACCGGTGTTGCGTGAGCTGTGCGGGGTGCCGGTGGTGGGGCCGCCGCCGGTACGGGGCGGGGGTGCGGCGGAGGGGACATGTCCGCCGCCGCCCCCGCTTCCGCCGCCGCCTCCGGACGACGGGCGGGTGCTGTGTGCGGCGACGCCGCCGGAGATGGAGTTCTGCGACCGGCCGCCACCGCCGCCGCCGGAGCCGTCGCCGTTGTTGCGGCTGCTGTGGGTCTTGATGCCCTGGGAGACGAGGGCGGCGGGGGAGCTGATGGCGGCGGCGGCGCGGGAGCCGTCGGTGGCCTGCTTGCGGTTGTCGCGGGAGGCGGCGATCTCGTCGCCGAAGCCGGGGACGAAGCGGTAGATCATGGCGGACGCGAAGATCGCGAGCAGGATGATCGCCAGGCCGGTGACGACGGCGGAGAAGGAGTCGGGGCCGCTCTCGGAGGAGAGGGCGCCGGCGAGGCTGAGGACGATCACGATGACGGGTTTGACGAGGATGACGGCGATCATGATGCCGGCCCAGCGGCGGACGTGGCCCCACATGTTCTTGTCGACGAGTCCGGCGTAGACGATGACGCCGAGGAGGGCGCCGACGTAGAGCAGGACGGCGCGGATGAACAGCTCCATGAAGAGGACGCCGGCGGCGAGGATCGTCACGAGGGAGACGACGATGAGCATGATGGGGCCGCCGCCGATGTCGGTGCCCTTGGTGAGGGCGTCGGAGAAGGACCCGAAGAAGACGTCGGTCTGCTTGCCGGTGCCGGCGGCGATGACCTCGGTGACGCCGTCGGTCGCGGAGACGACGGTGTAGAGGATCAGGGGCGTGAAGGCGGAGGCGAGGACGGCGAGCCAGAGGAAGCCGACGGCTTCGGAGATGGCGGTGGTGAACGGCACGCCGCGGATGGCGCGCTTGGCTACGGCGAAGAGCCACAGGACGAGGGTCAGGACGCTGGCGGCGGCGAAGACGATGGCGTACCGGGCGAGGAAGGCCGGGTTGGTGAAGTCGACGTTGGCCGTCTCCTCGACGGCACCGGAGAGCTTCTCGACGACCCAGGAGGCGGATTCGGCGCAGCCTCGGGCTAGGGAGGAGAGGGGGTCGAGGGCGTCTGCGGGGTTGTCGGGCAGCCCTCCGGAACGGGCGGAGTCGCCGGACTCGCAGTAGCTCTTGGACAGGCCTTTCAGCAGGCTGCAGTCGACCTTGTCGTCGGTCGGTGAGGGCGTGGGAGTGGGCGCCGCGGCGGCCCGGGCGGCGAAGAGGAACAGCGTGGCCGGGACGCTCGCCAGTGCGGCGCCGATCCATCGGGCTCGGACGAGCGGGCGGGAGTGGGGTCGGGAGCTACCTGGCATACGTGAAGCCTCCGTACTGCTCGACAGCCTTGCTGATCTCGTCCGCGGTGGAGGTCGCGACATCGCCGGGGACGGGAGCCGGTCCGGTCTGCTGCGTATCGGTCGCGATCTTCCAGTCGTCGCCTTGCCAGCGCAGATCGAAGGTTCCGGTCTGCCAGGTCGTCTTCACCGGGTCGGTGGAGCCGGGTCCGGCCATTCCGATCAGGCCCGTGTACCAGACGGAGACCCGGGCGCTGTTGCCGCTGATGGTCTCGACCTTCGTGCCCACCGGGATCGCCCGGGAGACGAAGATGTTGTCGGCGGGCGGGTTCCCTTCGGCGTCCAGACCGAGCCTCTGCAACTCCGCCGGTGCGTAGGCGGGGTCCAGCGCGGTCTTGAGCTTGGTGGCCGACTCGGGCACGTAGATGGCGTCCAGGATGGCGTACCGGCTCACCCGGTTGAACATCCCGTCCGACCCCAGCGCCACCGCGTAATTCGCCGCCGCACTAGCCGCCCCCTGCTCATCCCTCGCGAACCCCGACGGAATCGTGCCGTTCTTGCCCGTCACCGGCTTCACGCCCGACGCCGCCGTCGGGTTTGCCGCGCCGTCGGGGGCGCCCGCGCCCGGGGTCGGGTCCTTGCCGCCGCCGCGGTTGGCGAAGGCGATGGCCGCGACCAGGAGGACCACGACGCCCACGACCGTGATGAGGGAGCGTGAACCGCGGGCGGGGCGTCTGCCGCCGCCGTAGCCGTCGCCGCCTCTGGCGTCGGGCAGCCGCGTGCGCGTCTGGCCCGTACCGCCGAAGCCGTCGTCCGTACGGGCGGCGGGACGCGCGGGGTCGCCGTAGCCGTGCTCGTCACCGAAGCTCATGCCGCGAAAGCCCCCTCAGCCGTGCGCGGGTCCGCGTGGTCCGCGTAGTACGACGGTAGCCGTGCTGGTTCCCGCGCGGGCGCGGTGTGGTGACTCGACATCAGGGAGACGCAACCTCAGCCGGTGGGTGCGACGGACGGGTGGTGTGGAGGGCGCACCGGGCGCACGCCTGGTACGTACCGGAGGGACCGGAGGAAAGGACGGACGGAAGGGCGGGATGACGGGTCCGCCGGAACGGCCGAACGGGTGGGACCGAGCGCGCTCGGCCGTCCGGGTCGGCCGGCGGGAGTGCCGGCCGCGAGAACGGCCGGGATCAGACAGCCATCCCGTACACGATCGTGAAGAGCGTGCCCAGCGACCCGATGATGAAGACGCCGGTCAGCCCCGCGACGATCAGGCCCTTGCCCTGTTCCGCGCTGAACGTGTCCCTGAGCGCCGTCGCCCCGATGCGCTGCTTCGCCGCGCCCCAGATCGCGATGCCGAGACAGAGCAGGATGGCCACCGCCATCACGACCTCGATCATCACCCGGGCCTCGTTCCCGAGTGTCCCGAAGGGTCCCCAGTCCGGGGCGATACCACCGATGATGGTGGTGATGTCGCCCTTTTCAGCCGCCAGGTACATGTAACTCACCGCCCCTGTTGGGTCGTTCGCCGCCCGGGCCCCATGGCACGGGTCACGCTCTATCTTCGCTGATGGAACCGCCCTCGTATGCCGCTTGGCGGCTCTCTTTACCCGATGCCCGCACATATGACCGGTCCCGGCCCCCTGACCTGGTGCGGACCGGCTCAGCACGTACGCAATCGGTTACTCTGTGTATCACGGGGCGTGACTCCGGGCAATGACTGTCGTTGGTCCACTCTTGCGGGGTGCGGCGCCGTGGGGGAGCCGTGGGGGAGCGGTGGAGAGATTGCGGGGAGCTGGGGCGCGATCAGGTCTGTTGCAACGGTACGGGGTTGGACTAGGAAGGCGTCTGTGACCCAAGACGAATCGCGCGACGACGCCGCTTCCGCCCTCCCGCCCGTTCCCGACGCCGACCCCTTCGCCGCCTCGCTCGCCGACACCCAGCGGATTCTGGCCAGGATCGACACGACCCGGCCGCACACCGCCCGTATCTGGAACTACTGGACCGGCGGTAAGGACAACTACCTCGTCGACCGCGAGGCCGGCGACCAGATCAGGAAGCTGCACCCGGGCATCGGGGACTACGCGCTGGCCGACCGTCAGTTCCTCGGACGGTCCGTCGAACACCTGACCAGGGACGTGGGCATCAGACAGTTTCTGGACGTGGGCACGGGCCTGCCGAGCGCCGACAACACCCACGAGGTCGCGCAGCGCGTGGCCCCGGAGTCGCGGATCGTGTACGTCGACAACGACCCGCTCGTCCTCGCCCACGCGCGGGCGCTGCTGACCAGCTCGCCCGAGGGGAGGACGGACTACCTCGACGCCGACCTCCGCGACGTCGACACCATCCTGGAGCGCGCGTCGCGCACGCTCGATTTCAGCGAGCCCGTCGCGCTGATGCTGCTGGGCGTCGTGATCTTCATCGAGGACGACGAGGAGTCGTACGGCCTGGTGCGCCGCCTCATGGACGCGCTGCCCGCCGGCAGCCATCTGGTGCTGTCCCACACGATCACCAGCCCCGCGATGCCCGACGTGGACGCGGCGGTCGCCTTCTGGAACGAGAACGGCACGCCCCGGCTGACCCAGCGCACACCCGAGCAGCTGCTCCGTTACTTCGACGGGCTGGAGCTGCTGGAGCCCGGGGTGGTGTCGTGCTCGCGCTGGCGGCCGGTGGCGGGAGCGGGGTCGGGGCCGGGTGGCGAGGGGCTGCCGGACGAGGTGGCGATGTTCGGGGGAGTGGGGCGTAAGGGGTAGGAGGGCGGAATGAGGGGGCGGGGGCTTCGTCCTGTCTCTCCTTGTTCCGTACGGGTGAACTTGGCCGGGCCGTCTCGGAGTCCGTCCGCCCGGTCGATCCCTGTGCCTGCGGGCGCCTCCGCCGTACGCGGGGGTCCCCCACCGCCGTCCTGACGCGCGATTGCCCCGCGCCCCGCTTTGGGAAAGTGCCGTCGATATCCCTCGATATCCGCCGGCTTCCCGGACCGGGAGCGGGCGCGGACGGCGGCACTGCGGGACAGGGGCGAGCGCGATGGCGGGGACGGCGGGGAGCGGTGGGGGCGCGGGCGGTGGAGCCGATGTACGGCACAGCGCGGGGCCCTGGACCAGGGCGGCGGGCGCGGCCGAGGCGCTGCGCGCCCACCTGGGCCAGGTCCGGCCCGAATTCGCCGCCGCGCACGCGGGGTTGGCGGGCGGTACGGAGGGCCTGGCGGTCGCGGACGTCCTGCGGACGGTGCGTACCTCGTGGGAGCGGCGGATCGACACCGCCATGGGGGAGTGCGGCAGCCTCGCGGGCAGTCTGAGGGCGGTCGCGAAGGACCTGGGCGAGAGCGACGCGGCGGTGCGGGTGGCGCTGGCGGGGGTGGAGGTGGGGGCCGGGGCGGGCTCGGGTTTCGCGTCCGGCCCCGGCTCTGGCCGCGGCTCCGGCCCCGTCTCCGGCCCCAGCTTGGGCTTCGGCTTCGGTGGTGGTCGGTGAGTGGGGGGCTGACCTGGGCCCAGTTGCGCGAGGTGCGGTGCTCCGAGCTGGAGGAGGCCGCCGACGGCTGGGGCCGGGCGAGCAACCGCGCCGACGCGGCGCGCGACCGGATCGACCGGCAACTGCTCACCGGCATCCGGGACTCGCAGCGGGGCGAGGCGGCGCGGGCGGCGGTCGTACGGCTGCGGGATCTGAGCCGTGACTTCCAGTACGTCCAAACCGAGTGCGGTCTTGTCCGTACGACGCTCAACAGCCTGGCCCACGAACTGAGGGGCCCGCAGCGGGCGTTGCGGGAGGCGCTGGAGGACGCGCGGGCGCTGGGGTTCACCGTGCACCCGGACGGCGGGGTGAGCTTTCCCGAGGCGGGCGAGAACTGGTCGACGGGCCGGCCGTTGCCGGGCGGGCGGATCGCGGGGAGCGGGGCGGAGCCGTTCCCGGCGGTGCCGGCGGCGTACGGGAGCGTGAACCCGAACGAGGCGAAGGCCCAGGATGTCGTGGACCGCATCGGTCGGGCGCTGCGTGAGGCGCGGGGCGTCGACGAGCGGTACGCGGCCACGCTGCGGAAGTTGACGGCCCAGGAGGGCCTCAAGGTCTCGGCCGCGATGTGGACGGACGCGTACGGCGACGCGACGGCGGTGCGGGGGGCGGCGGACGGGTATCTCCGGGACGCGATTCCGGAGGACGCGTCGCCGGCGGAACGCAAGGCGTGGTGGGACGGGCTGACGCGGGAGCGGCGTGAGGAGTACCTGGCGGTCTACCCGGACGTGATCGGGAATCTCGACGGGATTCCGGCGGTGGTGCGGGATGCGGCGAACCGGGACAACCTGCAGTTGTTGATGGGGAAGTTGGAGGGGCTGGACGACGAGGGGTCGAGGACGCGGTTGGCGGGGTTGCGGGAGATCGACCGGCAGTTGAGGTTTCCCGACCCCGATCGTCCGCCGATGTATTTGTTGGGCATCGGCGACGAGGGAAATGGCCGGGCCGTCGTCGCGTACGGGAATCCGGACACGGCGCGGAACGTGTCGGCGTATGTGCCGGGACTCGGGGCCGCGTTGGACGAGGAATTCGCGACGAACGATCTGCGGCGTGCGGCGGACACGGCGGCCGCGGCTCGCGAGTACGACCCGTCGAGCGCGGCGATCGTATGGCTCGGCTACGACGCGCCGCAGCTGTCCGGGGACGACATCACGGGGAACACGGACGTCATGTTCGCCGACCGGGCGGAGGCCGGGGCCACCGCGTACAACTCGTTCATGGCCGGTGTCTCCGCGACGAACGAACACGAGAATCCCCATGTGACCGCCATCGGCCACTCGTACGGCTCGCTCACCGTGGGGCAGGCCGCGCAGCGGCCGGGAGGAGTCCCGGGCGCCGAGGACATCGTGCTGCTGGGCAGCCCTGGGACCGGGGCGAGATCAGCGGACGAGCTGGGCGTGGGCAGGGAGCACGTCTACGTCGGTGCGGCGGAGAACGACCCGGTGACCGCCATGCCTGCCAAGATCGAGGCACGCGGTATGGCTACGGGCGCGATGAGCGGGGCCGCGGTGGGCGCGGCGATGGGCGGCCCGGTGGGAGCTGTGGTCGGGGGCTTCGGGGGTGGCGCGGCGGCGTACTTCGCGCAGGACGCGCAGGCGGACGACCGGGAGATCTGGTACGGGACCGATCCGGCGCATGAAGCCTTCGGCGCGCGCAGGTTCCGGGTGGCGGACGGGCCGCGGCCGATCGCGGACATGGGTGGCGTGGACGCGCATACGCGGTATTTCGACGACGAGCAGTCCGCACGGAACATTGCCAAAATCGTCGCCGGTCGAGGCCATCAGATCACCACTCAGGAGCCCCGATGAAAGCAGCACGCACTCTGACGACCTTGCTCCTGCTCATTTCCGCAATGGGATGCGACTCCCCTGCGGAGATGGGCACGTCCGAAAGGAACCCGGCCGACGTGAACATGAAGCAGGCTGCTGAGAAGGCTGACGCAATCATGCAACAGACTCTTTCCGGCGTCACACCGGAACTACGGTGGAACCACGGTCCGTCGAATGACCACATCTGTACGGACTTCAAGAACGATTCGCTGGGCAGCGGCTCGGTTCGGCGACGGATCGCGGTCATGACCGTCGTATCCACAGAGCGACGAGGAAGCCTGCTCGGGGTGGTGGAACGTAACTGGAAAGCGCGCGGTTACAAGATCACCAGCGTGGATGCCGACGTGGATCTCCCCGCTATCTACGCGGCCACCGACGAAGGATTCAAAATGAGCGTCGCCGTCGGCGGCCAAGGGCAGTTCTTCCTCTCCATCACCACCCCCTGCTTCACGCAATCCCCCGTCCCCGCCCCGGCCCCCGAGCCCAACACCCCCCACCGCACCGGTGGCTACCCCCAGCCCCCCGACGTCCACGACCACTTCTGGTCATCGCGGGATCCTCTTCCGGCCTCCTCGCCGTCCACCCCCTGATCCGACCCCTCCCCGCCTACACTGGTCCGGACAGCGGCCCTGACGCGAAGGGTGTTTTGACGGTGCGTAAGGCATGGCTCGTCGCGTCCGCCGTCGGTGGGTCCGGGATGGCCTTCGTCGCGTTGCTCGTCGTCGGGACCTACTCCGCCGCCGCCGGGCTCGCCGGGGGGAGTGGCGGGACCGTCGGGCTCGCCAAAGGGGCCGTGCCGGCCGCGTACAAGTCGCTCGTGGAGCAGTGGGGCAACCTCTGCCCCGCCATCAACCCCGCTCTCCTCGCCGCGCAGCTGTACCAGGAGAGCGGTTGGAATCCCTCCGCCCAGAGTCCGGCCGACGCCCGGGGGATCGGGCAGTTCATCCCGGGCACCTGGGCCGCCCACGGGATCGACGGGGACAAGGACGGGGATCGGGACATCTGGGACCCGAAGGACGCGATTCCGTCCGCCGCCTCGTACGACTGTGAATTGGCTGATTACGTCAAGGACGTGCCCGGGGATCCGACCGACAACATGCTCGCCTCCTACAACGCGGGCGCGTACGCCGTCATCAAGTACAGGGGCGTGCCGCCGTACCGGGAGACGCAGAACTACGTCAAGATCATCCGGACCCTGGAGAAGAGCTTCGCGGCGCCCGTGGGGCGGGTCGAGCCGTCCCGGCAGGCCGCCGGGGCGATCTACTTCGCCCAGCAGAAGCTCGGTACGCCGTACCTCTGGGGCGGGAACGGCACGGCCGCCCAGGGAGGGCGCTTCGACTGTTCCGGGCTGACGCAGGCCGCCTACCGTACGGTCGGGATCGAGCTGCCGCGTGTGGCCAACGACCAGTACAACGCGGGCGAGCACCCCGCCCGCAACGAGCTGCTCCCCGGGGATCTCGTCTTCTTCTCGGAAGATCTGAACAACTCGCGGGCCATTCATCACGTCGGGCTGTACGTGGGCGGCGGATACATGATCAACGCGCCGTACACCGGGGCCGTGATCCGGTTCGACAAGATCGACAAGCCGGACTACTTCGGCGCGACCCGGGTCACCGAGGACGGTGCGAAGTCCCTGCCGACCAACCTGCCGCCCGACCGCCCCTCCGTCTGAGGGGAGCGGGGAAGGGCCGGGGAGGGCCGGCGAAGGGAGTGGGAAGGGGTACGGTACGACCCGTCCCGCGGGCGTTCTCCCCGCCCGGGCGGAACCCCCGCCAGGGCCATTCGGCGGTCGCCAGATGGCCGGAACTATCCGTCCCGTCACGCCCCTGAACTGCGACGACGTGTCACTCTTCGATAACGTCATGGTGATCGTTCGGTGGAGAGTGGAACGTACTGCGTGAACAGGCCGTTCCATGGGCAACAGCTGCGCTCTTGATCACGCAGCATGTTCCTTACTGACCACGGGGGTTGGTGGACGCGGCGCGCGGTCTGGCGCGCCGCGGCAGATGTCATGGCGAACAAGGCAAGGGGCCGCAGCAGATGGCTGGACTCGTACTGGATGGGTCGAACCCAGACGTCAGCCTGCTCTACGACATCAACGGACTGGCCAAGGACGCTCCGTCGTGGTTCGACGGCGTCATGGAGTTCGTCGGCGAGTACGGGATCATGCTCGCGCTCGTCCTGGTGGTCCTGGCCTGCTGGTGGAGCGTTCGCAAGCGGGGGTCCGCCGAGGATTCGGTGACCGCTGTCGCCGGGCTCGTCTGGGCGCCGCTCGCCGCCGGGTTCGCGGTGCTCGTCAACATCCCGATCCGGGGGTTCGTGGAACGGCCGCGCCCGTTCCTCGACCACAAGGGCCTGGACGTCCTGGTCGACGGCAAGACCGACTTCTCGTTCGTCAGCGACCACGCCACCATGGCGATGGCCATCGCCGCCGCCGTCTTCGTCGCCCACCGGGGATTCGGGTTCGCCGCGCTCGGGCTGGCCCTGCTCGAAGGCTTCTGCCGCGTCTACATGGGGGTCCACTACCCGACCGACGTCATCGGCGGCTTCGCGCTCGGTACGGCCGTCGCGCTGCTGCTCACCCCCCTCGCCCTTGCCCTGCTGACCCCGCTCGTGTCGGCGGTCTCCCGCTCCCGGCACGCCGGGTGGGTGGTACGGGCCAGGGCCGCGCGCGAGGCCGACCTGATCGCGGGCTCCGGCGCCGTCGGCGGGACCCGGCCGCTCGGGATGCCCGAGCCGCGGCCCGACGACAACAACCTGGCGGCCTGACCTCGTACCGTCCGGCGGCTACCCGGCTACCCGGCTCGGTGGCCAGGCGCCTCCGCCACCGCGCTGACCACCACGTTCGAGTCCCAGTGGCCGTTCGCGTCGATGACGCCCCCGCAGGTGATCAGCCGCAGCTCGGGGCCCGGCACCGGGCCGTACACGCGGGCGGTGGGGAACTTCGCCGTCCGGTACGTGTCCACCGCCGTCACCCGGAACCGCACCCGCCGCCCGTCCCCCAGCTCCGCCTCCACCAGGTCCCCCGCGCGCAGCCGCCCCAGCTTGGCGAAGACGGCGTTGCGGATGTTGTCGCGGCCGTTCCTGACCGGGACGGTCCCGGGGTTCGCCGGGGCGTCCCGGTGGCCCACCAGCACGGCAGGGCCGCGTTCGCCGGGGCGCGGGCCCAAGGCGTACCAGCCGACCTTCATGGCGTGGCGGAAGCTCGGCGCGTCCAGCGTCCTGGTCCCGTCGAGCCAGAGCGGCATGACCGCCGCGCTGACCCGCAGGGCCGGGATGCGCAGCCGTACGGGAGCGGAGTGCGGGTCGGCGACGTGGACCGCGCGCGGTTCCGCGGCCACCGGTGAGGGGCGGTGCGCGGGCGCCGACCGCTCGGGCAGGACCGCCAGTACGACGGTCGCCACCGCGCCCAGGGCCGCCAGCCCGAAGAGCACCTTGACCGTCACGTCCACCGCCCGCCCCGGCGCGGCGGCCCGGCCGGTCCCGTTTCCGGTCAGTGCCGGCCGTCCCTCGACCGGCGCCGGGCGCGCATCAGCAGGGCCGTGCTGGCGACGCCCGCGACCAGGGTCGTGGCGACGGCGAGGGCCAGCGAGGCCGCTCTCGACGGGCCCCGCGCGGCCGCGGAGTCCACGGCGACCGGGTGGTCCGCGCCGCCGCGTGCCCCGCCCGACGGGGTGACCTGGAGGACGCCGACGGAGGGCGAGGCGGTACGGGTGGTCACCGGGGCGGACGTCACCACGGCCGGCCTGGTCGTGGCGGGCCGTGCCGGGGCCGCCGTACGGGAGCGGGTGGCCGGGGCGGTCGTCCTCCGGGGAGCGGGTGGGGTGGTGACGGCCGGTTTCCTCGTCGCGGTCCTCGTCGCCTTGGGCTTCGGCTTCGGCTTGGGTTTCGCCGTCGCCGTAGCCGTCGCGTCCTTCGGCTTCATGAGCGGCGGCCTCGTACCGGTCGGCGTGGCGATCCGCGCCGGAGCCGGCACCCTCGCCGTCGCGCTCGCGATGACGCCGGTGGATGTCCCCGGGGAGGCGGACCGGCCGGGCTTCGCGGACCGCGTGGGGGACGTCTTCGGCTGCGACAGCGGCCTGCCGTTGCCCGCGATCAGGCTGAAGCCCGGCACGTTCTGGCCCCTCGGCCGGTTCGGCATGTCGTTCTTGAAGTAGTACAGCGGGTGGGTGTTGAGGACGACCTGCCGCTCGTCGCTGCCCGGCGCGTCCTTCTTGGTCGTGGACGTCCGCGCGGTCACGTCCTTGGCCTTCTTCGGGGAGCCGAGCGCCGCCGGCCAGGACTTCGCACACGCGCCCGTGCACCCCGACACGTTGGGCCTGTCCGCCTCGCGGACGTACAGCGGATTGCCCTTCTTGTCCGCCACCACGTCGCCGACCGCCGTCTTGATGAGCATGAGCTTCCCCGGCTCCGTCGGCTTGTCCACGGCCGCGGCGGCGCTCGCTCCGAGCGCGAGAAGGAGAGCGGCGGCCGTGGCGAGCGCGGCCGAGCGGGGCCCGTATCGATCCATGGGTACAGGCGAACCCCCGGACGCCCGGTCGGCCACCTAGGTGGTCCGTACGGGCTAGGGCGTGTCCGCGGGCGTGTCCTAGGAGGTGCATGACGGAACGTACGGGCTGCCCTCCAAGGACGCGGCCCGCCGGCTCCCCGCTACAGCGCCTGCGGGAAGTCGAACAGCCGTCCCGGGTCGTACGTCCCCTTCAACCGGGCCAGCTTGTCCGCCGCCTGGCCGTAGTAGGCCTTCCGCCAGTCCGTCAGCGTCGGGTCGATGTAGTTCTGGTACGCCGCGCCCGACGCGTACCGCCGCATCGACGCATGGGTGTTTTTCAGCCACGCCTGCTGGGCCGTGCCGGCGGTCCCCGGCTGCCACGCCCCGATGTACTGCGCCAGCACCCGCGAACGCCGGTGCACAAACGCCGTCGAGAGCGGGCTCACCCGGTTGATCGCCCCGCCGAGCGCGGTCAGCGCTATGGAACCGCCGCCTCCGCCCTGGGCGGCCGAGATCGTGGTGAACCGTTCCGTGGCGGAGACCAGGGCCCGCAGCCCGGCCGGGGAGAGCGCGCGGTCGTAGAAGTCGGAGGCGGCCGCGTACGTCTCCCGCTGGAGCGCGCCGTTCTTGTCGCGCCCCGGCGTGGTGCCCGGCAGGTGGCACTGCGCCTCGGTGTAGCCCGAGCAGCCCGCGTACACGAGCATCGCCTCCTCGTACCCCCGGCGCCGGGTCGAGAACGAGCGGGCGGGGCCGGGGCCGCCCGGGCCGTCGGCCAGCCGGTCGAGGGCGTTCTTGAGGTCCGACTCGGTGCCCAGGGAGAACGCGGACAGGGAGAGGGTCGGGGTGCCGCCGCCGGGACCCGCGGCGAGGTGGAGGGACGACCAGATCTCGTCGGGCTGGTCGGGGCCCCACTTCTGCCAGGCGTTCAGCACGGTCTCGGCCTTCGACCACGGCCAGCTCACGAACGCGGCGACGGTCTCGGGCGCCGGATGGGTACGGAAGCGCAGCTCGGTGACCACCCCGAAGTTGCCGTTCCCGGCGCCGCGCAGCGCCCAGAACAGGTCCTTGTTCTGCTCGGCGTCGGCGGTGAGGCGTTTGCCGGCCGCCGTGATGAGCGTGGCGGACATGAGGCTGTCGCAGGTCAGGCCGTAGGCGCGGGCCGCGACACCGTGTCCGCCGCCGAGGGTCAGACCGGAGACGCCGACGGTCGGGCAGGACCCGGCGGGGATCGTACGGCCCCGGGCGGCGAGGGTCCGGTAGACGTCCGCCAGCCGGGCACCGGCGCCGATCACGCCGTCCGAGGCCGCGTGCTGGAGCGAGTCGAGCTTCGAGATGTCGATGACCAGCCGGCCGTTGCCGCTGGACCAGCCCGCGTAGGAGTGGCCGCCGCCGCGGATGGAGACGGGGGTGTGATGGGTACGGGCGAAGGCGAGGCACTCCTTGATGTCGTCCTCGCCCGCCACATAGGCGACGGCCGCCGGCTTGAGGCCGTCGAAGCGGGTGTTGTAGAGCTGGCGCGCGGTCGCGTAGGACGCGTCGCCGGGCCGTACGAGATCTCCGTCGAGCCCTTTCGCGAGCGCGCCCCAGCTGGGGGCGCCCGGGGTGGGCCTGCCGGTGGTGGGTTCGGCGCCGGCCGATCCTGACCTGCCGGGTGACCCGCTTCCGTTCGTACCGGGGCCTCCGGCGCCCGCCGGTGACGTGTCACCGCCGGAACAGGCGGTCGTGACACCGGCCGTGGCCAGGGCGGCCGCGGCCGTGAGCAGTGTGCGCCGTTCCATGTGACGTCCTCCTGAGGGTGACCCCGGGATCGCGTGGAAGGCGTCCCGCTGATCGGGACGGTTGTAGAGGCCACCGGGTTCCGCGACTCGGGTGCGTTTTCCCCCAAGAGGTCACGTCAATCAGGAGGTCGGTCGATCAGGAGGCCGGGTCGATCACGTGATGTCAGTCCGCCGGTTTGTGAGTCGCCGCGTCCGTCCTGGCCCGGTCGCGTGAGCGGCGGGCCGGGCCCGACCAGCCGCACGTGCAGCGGGCCAGGCAGAACGAGCCGCGTTCCACGGTCGAGGTGGTGTGGGGGGAGGTGAGGGGAGGGCCGGAAGTGTCTTGCTCGCTCACCCCTCCACCGTACTGGCGTGACGGGGAACGAGGGGCGTCGTTATGCGGGTGGGTACGGGCTTCGGACAAGCGGCGCTAAGGCGTTGGGGGTTGGCGGGCGATGGTGGCGCAGCAGCAAGGACGCAGGGGAGCGGCGTTCGCCGCCGTGACCGTCGTGGGCGCCGTGGCGGGTGTCGTGGCCGCGACCGGGTGTTCCGGCGAGGTGGGAGCCACGGCCGACGACCGGCCGGCCGGCGGGCCCCGGGTGGTGCGTGAGGCCGCCGACGTCCTGCTCGCGTCGGGGAGTTCCAAGGCCCGTACGTCCATGGAGATGGCGGCCGGCGGGACCCGGGTGACCATCAGGGGCGAGGGCGGCTACAACTACGCGGGGCGGATCGGGCGGCTCAAGGTCGTCCTGCCGAAGGATCCGGCGGGCGCGAGCGAGCACCGTCCCATCACCGAACTGGTCGCCCCCGCCGCCCTCTACATGAAGAACCGGGGGGCGGGCGTGCCCGCCGACAAGTGGGTCAGGGTCGACGCGACGACGCTGGAGGACGGGAATCTGGTCACCGGCGGGGCGACGGATCCGCTGACCGCCGCCGAACTGCTGCGCGCGGCCCGGAATGTGACCTTTGTCGGCTCGCAGGATCTGGCCGGGACTCGTGTGTGGCACTACCGGGGGGTCACCGACATCGGCGAGGCCGCGAAGGTGGCGTCGCCGTACGCGCGCGGCGCGCTGACCGCCGCGGCGAAAGGGTTCGCCAAGGACGTCGTCCCGTTCGACGCGTATCTGGACGACGAGGGCCGGTTGCGCAAGGTCAGGCACCGGTTCAGCTATCTCAACCAGGGCCGGACGGTCGACGTCGCCTCGACGACGCTGCTGTACGCGTTCGGTTCCGAGGTGTCCGTACAGCTGCCCCCGCCCGCCGACATCTTCGCCGGAAAGATCGGGACATAGTCCCGGAGGATCAAGACACGTCGGGGGAAGACCAGGGCGGAAATGGTCCGGACGTGCCATGCGCGCGGCGGGTTCCGGTCCTTACGCTGGGGGGACACGACCCTGGAAGTCGGCGCCCGCGGGAAGAGGTGACAGCACGTGGCTTCGTTGCGTACGACGACCGTCCAGGACCACGTGGCCCTCGCCGAGATCGAGTTGTGCGGAGAACTGATGATCGCGGCGTCCGCCGCCGACGGGGAGCGGCTCAGCTCCGACCGTATCGACGAGGTGCTGAAAGTGGCCCGCGCCCACCCCGGGGTGCCCCGGCAGCCCGAAGGCCGGTCGGGGTGCCGCCGCGACTGAGGCTCTCGCCCGATGCCAGGTACGGAGCGGGCGATGTCAGGTACGGAGCAGGCGGGCGATCGCCTTCGTCGCCTCCGCCACCTTCGCGTCGACCTCGTCCCCGCCCTTGACCGCCGCGTCCGCCACGCAGTGCCGCAGGTGCTCCTCCAGCAGCTGGAGCGCGAAGGACTGGAGGGCCTTGGTGGAGGCCGAGACCTGGGTCAGTATGTCGATGCAGTAGACGTCCTCGTCGACCAGGCGCTGGAGGCCGCGGATCTGGCCCTCGATCCTGCGCAGCCGCTTGAGGTGCTCGGCCTTCTGGTGGTGGTACCCGTGGATCCCCCGGTCGTGGTCGGTGACGGGGGTACCGGCCGGGGTGGAGGTGGGCTCGGAGGGCGCTTCGCTTGTCGCGGCGCCGGCCGCCTCGGTGGTCGTCATCGCGTCCTCCTGTGGGAATGTCCGGCCGTGGGGATGTCCGGAGGGTCGTCCGGTGGGTTGTCCGATGTGAGATCGGTGTGATGTCCGATACGGGGTTATATACCCCACGTGGGTATATGGTACCCCTCCGTGAGCCTTGGGGCAGGGCCCTGTGCCGAGCGTCATGCCCTATGGGCGACACTGGGACGGATTGCCGGTTAGCCGTGGCCGGATGTTGCGCCTAGCATCACCCTGACCGAATTCCATGTAACCCGAGGATCCCAGGTGCGCTTTCGTCTGACCCCCAGGGAGACGAGCTTCTACGACATGTTCGCCGCGTCCGCGGACAACATCGTCACGGGCTCCAAGCTCCTGATGGAACTCCTCGGGGCGGATTCCTCCGCCAGAGCCGAGATCGCGGAGCGCATGAGGGCGGCGGAGCACGCGGGGGACGACGCCACCCACGCGATCTTCCACCAGCTGAACTCCTCCTTCATCACGCCCTTCGACCGCGAGGACATCTACAACCTCGCGTCCCAGCTCGACGACATCATGGACTTCATGGAGGAGGCGGTCGACCTCGTCGTCCTCTACAACATCGAGGAACTGCCCAAGGGTGTCGAGCAACAGATCGAGGTCCTGAACCGGGCCGCCGAGCTGACCGCCGAGGCGATGCCGCACCTGCGGACGATGAACAACCTCACCGAGTACTGGATCGAGGTCAACCGCCTGGAGAACCAGGCCGACCAGATCCACCGCAAACTGCTGGCCCACCTCTTCAACGGCAAGTACGACGCGATGGAGGTGCTCAAGCTCAAGCAGATCGTCGACGTGCTTGAAGAGGCCGCCGACGCGTTCGAGCACGTCGCGAACACCGTGGAGACCATCACGGTCAAGGAGTCCTGACCCACGTGGACACCTTCGCCCTGATCATGACCATCGGTGTCGCGCTCGGATTCACGTACACGAACGGTTTTCACGACTCCGCGAACGCCATCGCGACCTCGGTGTCCACCCGGGCCCTGACGCCCCGCGCCGCCCTCGCCATGGCCGCCGTGATGAACCTCGCCGGCGCGTTCCTCGGGCAGGGCATCGCCAAGACCGTCAGCGAGGGCCTGATCGCCACGCCGCACGGCGACCGGGGGATGGGCATCCTCTTCGCCGCGCTGGTCGGGGCGATCGTGTGGAACCTGGTCACCTGGTACTTCGGCCTGCCGTCCTCGTCGTCCCACGCGCTGTTCGGCGGCCTGGTGGGCGCCGCGCTCGCGGGCGGTACGGAGGTGATCTGGTCCGGGGTGCTGGAGAAGATCGTCATCCCGATGTTCGTGTCGCCCGTCGTCGGGCTGGTGGTCGGCTATCTGGTGATGGTCGCGATCATGTGGATGTTCCGCAAGTCCAACCCGCACAAGGCCAAACGCGGTTTCCGGATAGCCCAGACCGTCTCTGCGGCCGCGATGGCGCTCGGGCACGGGCTCCAGGACGCGCAGAAGACGATGGGCATCGTGGTGATGGCCCTGGTCATCGCCGATGTGGAGGGCCCCGGGGATCCGATCCCGGTGTGGGTCAAGATTGTCTGCGCGCTGATGCTGTCCCTCGGTACGTACGCGGGTGGCTGGCGCATCATGCGAACGCTGGGCCGCAAGATCATCGAGCTGGACCCGCCGCAGGGATTCGCGGCGGAGACGACCGGCGCGTCGATCATGTTCGGCTCGGCGTTTTTGTTTCACGCCCCGATCTCCACGACGCACGTGATCACGTCGGCGATCATGGGCGTCGGCGCGACGAAGCGGGTCAACGCGGTGCGGTGGGGTGTCGCGAAGAACATCATCCTGGGGTGGTTCATCACGATGCCGGCGGCGGGCCTGGTCGCCGCGGTGAGCTTCTGGATCGTCAACCTCGCATTTGGCTGAGGACGTCCAGCGACGTGAAAGGGCCCGCCCCCTGGAGGGGGGCGGGCCCTTCGTCTTGCGGTGGCACCGCCATGCAGCACCGCAGGACGCCTTATCCGAAGCGGCCCGAGATGTAGTCCTCGGTGGCCTGCACGGACGGGTTGGAGAAGATCCGCTCGGTCTCGTCTATCTCGATGAGCTTGCCGGGCTGGCCCACGGCCGCGAGGTTGAAGAACGCCGTACGGTCCGAGACGCGCGCCGCCTGCTGCATGTTGTGCGTGACTATCACGATCGTGAAGCGTTCCTTCAACTCCCCGATCAGGTCCTCGATCGCGAGCGTCGAGATCGGGTCGAGGGCCGAGCACGGCTCGTCCATCAGCAGCACCTCCGGCTCGACCGCGATCGCGCGGGCGATGCACAGCCGCTGCTGCTGGCCGCCGGAGAGGCCGGAACCGGGCTTGTTCAGGCGGTCCTTGACCTCGTTCCAGAGGTTCGCGCCCTTGAGGGACTTCTCGACGACGTCCGCCAGCTCCTTCTTGCCGTACCTGCTGTTGAGCCGCAGGCCGGCCGCGACGTTGTCGAAGATCGACATCGTAGGGAAGGGGTTGGGACGCTGGAAGACCATGCCGACGGTACGGCGCACGGCGACCGGGTCGACGTTCGACGCGTACAGGTTCTCGTCGTCCAGCAGCACCTTGCCCTCGACGCGGCCGCCGGGGGTGACCTCGTGCATGCGGTTCAGGGTGCGCAGGAAGGTGGACTTGCCGCAGCCGGACGGGCCGATGAAGGCCGTCACGGAGCGGGGCTCGACGGTCATGGAGATGTCGTCGATCGCCCGGTGGGAGCCGTAGTAGGCGGAGAGTCCGCTGACGTCGATTCGCTTGGCCATGTGGATCACTGCTTCTTTCCGAGCCGAGGCCCCGCGCGGCGGAGCCGGATGGCGGGCCTCATCGGCCGGTCTTCGGTGCCTTCCAGCGGGCGATCCCGCGAGCCACCAGGTTGAGGATCATGACAAAGGCGATCAGCACCAGCGCCGCCGCCCAGGCACGGTCGTACGACGCGTCGCTGCCGACCTTGTACTGCTCGTAGATGTAGAAGGGCAGCGACGACTGAGCGCCCTCGAACGGGTTCGAGTTGATCAGCTGGTTGCCGAAGACGAGCAGGATGATCGGGGCGGTCTCACCGGCGATACGGGCGATGGCCAGCATCACACCGGTGGTGATCCCGCCGATCGCGGTCGGCAGCACGATCTTGAGGATCACGCGCCACTTCGGTACGCCGAGCGCCAGCGCGGCCTCGCGCAGCTCGTTCGGGACGAGCTTGAGCATCTCCTCCGTGGAACGGACCACGACGGGGAGCATCAGGATCGTCAGGGCGAGCGAGCCCAGGTAGCCGGCGGGCTGGAGGCCGGCGATCAGCATGATCGACAGGATGAACAGACCGGCGACGATGGACGGGATGCCCGTCATGACGTCCACGAAGAACGTCACCGCCTTGGCCAGCGCGCCCTTGCCGTACTCCACCAGGTAGACGGCGGTCAGCAGGCCGAGCGGTACGGCGATGACCGTGGCGATCCCGACCTGTTCCAGCGTGCCGATGATGGCGTGGTAGACACCGCCGCCCTTCTCGAAGCTGGGGACCCCGGCCATGGAGTGGGTCAGGAAGTACCCGTCGAGCACCTTCACACCGCGGCTGACCGTGATCCAGAGCAGCGAGAACAGCGGGATGATGGCGAGGATGAAGCACACCCACACCACGCTGGTGGCGAGGCGGTCCTTGGCCTGGCGCTTGTTCTCGACCGACGTGGTGACGGTGTACGAGATGACCAGGAAGGCCACGACGGCGATCAGGCCCCACTGGACCTTGCTGTCGAGGCCGGCGGCGGCGCCGATGGCGACACCGATGAGGATCCCGGCGGCGGCGAAACCGGCGGGCGCCCAGCGGGGGAGCGAGCGGCCGGTGAGGCTGCCCTTGCCCTTCCGCGGCGGCACGGGGGTCGGCTTTTCCTGTACGGCTGCGTGGCTCATGCGTTGGCCCCCGAGTACTCCTTGCGGCGCGCGATGATCAGGCGGGCCGCGCCGTTGACCAGCAGGGTGAGGATGAACAGGACCAGGCCCGAGGCGATCAGGGCGTCCCGCCCCAGCTCGTTGGCCTCGTCGAACTTGGCGACGATGTTCTGGGCGAAGGTGCCACCGCCCGGGTCGAGCACGTGCAGCGAGATGAGGTAGCTCGGGGAGAGGACCGTGGCGACGGCGATGGTCTCACCGAGCGCGCGGCCGAGTCCCAGCATCGACGCGGAGATCACACCGGAGCGTCCGAACGGCAGGACCGACAGCCGGATGACCTCCCAGCGGGTGGCGCCCAGGGCGAGGGCGGCCTCCTCGTTCATTCTCGGGACCTGGAGGAAGACCTCCCGGCTGACGCTGGTCACGATCGGCAGGATCATGATCGCCAGCAGGATGCCCACGGTGAGCATGTTCCTGGCGACACCGGGCTGCGTCTGGTCGAAGACGTAGGTCCAGGCGAAGTAGTGGTCGAGCCAGAGGTTCAGCCCGTCGAGGTACGGCACGAGGAAGAGGGCGCCCCAGATGCCGTAGACGATCGAGGGGACCGCGGCGAGCAGGTCCACGACGTACGCGAGGGGCGCGGCCAGCCGGCGCGGCGCGTAGTGCGAGATGAAGAGCGCGATGCCGACGGCGATCGGGACGGCGATGACCATCGCGATGATCGAGCTGACGATCGTACCGACGAGCAGGACGGCGATGCCGAAGACCGGCGGGTTCGCCGAGGGGTTCCAGTCGAAGGTGGTGAGGAAGTTGCCCTCGTCCTTGGAGATGGCGATGACGGCGCGGAACGTGAGGAATCCCGCGATCGCCGCCATGACGACGAGCAGCAGAATGCCCGAGCCCTTCGAGAGGCCCGAGAAGATCTTGTCGCCCGCGCGGCCGGTGGAGGTGCCCGAGGGGCCCTTGACCGGCGGGGCGGGCGGGGGAACGTCTATCGGTGTGGTGGAAGCCATGTCTTTCCGGTCTGTGTGGGGGAGTCGCGGGCGCGGCTCCCCTGGCGGCGGTGCACCGGATGGGGAGGAGGTGGGCAGGTGGCCGGCCCGGAGGGGTGCGCCGGGCCGGCCACCGCCACCTGTGGAACGAGGACTACGAGAGGGAGGCGACCGTCTCGCGGACCTTGGCGTTGATCTCGGCCGGGATCGGCGCGTAGCCGGCGCCCGAGAGCAGCTTCTGGCCCTCGTCGCTCGCCGTGTAGGTCAGGAAGGCCTTGACCGCGGGGAGCGTGGCGGCCTTGTTGCCCGTGTCGCAGGCGATCTCGTACGTGACCAGGACGATCGGGTAGGCACCCTCGGCCTTGGTGGCGTAGTCGAGTTCGAGCGCCAGGTCCTTGCCGGTGCCGGCGACCTTGGCGGCGGCGATGGCCTTCGACGCGTTCTCCGAGGTGGCCTCGACGGGGGCGCTGGCGCCCGTGTCGATCTTCACCGTGGAGATGGACTGCGAGGTGGCGTACGAGAGCTCGAAGTAACCGATCGAGCCGTCGACCTGCTTGACCTGGGTGGCGACACCCGCGGAGCCGGACGCGGCCTGGCCACCGGGGGCCGGCCACTTCTTCTCGGGCTCGTACTTCCAGTCCGAGCTGGCCGTGGCGGCCAGGTACTTGCCGAGGTTCTGCGTGGTGCCGGAGTCCTCGGAGCGGTGGAACGGCTGGATCGCCTTGTTCGGGAGCTTCACGCCCGGGTTGAGCGCCTTGATGGCCGCGTCGTCCCAGTTCTTGATCTTCGTGTCGAAGATCTTGGCCAGCGTGGGGGCGTCGAGGACGAGGCTGTCCACACCCTCCAGGTGGAAGCCGATGGCGATCGGTCCGCCGACCATCGGCAGGGCGATGCCCTGGCCGCCGGTGCAGATCTTCTTGGAGTCGGTGACCTCTTCGGGCTTCAGCGGCGAGTCCGAACCGGCGAAGCCGACGGTGCCCTGGTTGAAGGCGACGATGCCCTCACCGGAGGAGGAGGACTTGTAGTTGACCTGGATGTCCGGGCAGGCGGCCATGAAGCCCTTGACCCAGAGGTCCACGGCGTTCTTCTGCGCGCTCGAACCGGACGCGAGCAGCTGGCCCTTGGCGTCGCCGCAGACGGCGTTCGACGCGGCGGTGGTCTTCGCCGTCGGAGTGGCGGAGCCGTCGCTGTTGTCGTCCGATCCGCACGCCGTGAGAACCAGGGCGCCGGAGACGGCGAGGGCACCGAGCGCGGTGGCGCGCAGCCCGTTCTTGCGCAAAAGCTTCACTTCGGGTGATTCCTTCCAAGAGCCGCCGGCCCGATGGTTGTGTGACGGCGGCGTGCGTCGGGGTGGTTGGTGGTGCGGCGCTGGGCCGGTCACCGTGTAAGGCCGAAAGTAGGCAGAACAGGTGAAGCCGCCGACGGGGGAGGGTGAACGGAAGGTGAACCATGGCGGGCGGCCTGGTGCGGGTGGCTTCACAGGGCGTGACGGCGTGCCCCCCGTACCCTCAGGAGACGGCTGGGACGGCCGTTCCGTACGCGCCCCCGCGCGCCCCTCAGATGAAGGCGTTCAGCAGCGCGTCCACCAGCAGCCGGTCCCGTGGCTGGGTCAGCCGCCCCCGGGCCGCCGCGGGGCTGAGCCAGAGGATGCGGTCGACCTCGTCGTTCGGCGCGAAAGCGCCCCCGGTGGCCTCGGCCGCCCAGTAGTCGACGCGCTTGGGGCGCCCGTTCACCAGGTAGCTGACCGTGCCGAGCCGCTCCCCGGGCGCGCAGTGGTGGCCCGTCTCCTCCAGGACCTCGCGCCGGGCCGCCGTCAGGGGCTCCTCGGCGTGCTTGAGCTTGCCCTTGGGGTGGGACCAGTCGTCGTACTTGGGGCGGTGGACCAGGCAGATCTCCGTACCGCCGTCGCCGTACGACGCCCGGCGCCAGAGCACACAGCCCGCCGCGCGGATGAGGTCGTGCCGGCCGCCGTCGCTGCTCATACCGCTGCCCCCGCTCCCTGCCACACCTGCTGGAAGGCGAAACGCGAGGCCTCGACCTCGTGGCGCTGGTCGGCGTGCAGGACGCCGAGGGCGTACGCCGTCGCGGGGGCGATACGGGGCGTGCGCGCCGCGTTCGCCGCTGCCGCCGCCGCCTCCGCCGCGTCGCGGTGCCGGTCCAGGGTCCGGCCGGCCGCGGCCAGCACCGGATCGGGGGCGCCGGCCGCGCACCACACCTCCTGGGCGTACCGGTGCAGCCGCAGCAGCTGGCGCACCTGGTGCCAGGGCGCGTCCTGCGCCTCGCCCTCGGACGCCGTCGCCAGCCCGTGCACCAGCGCCTCCGCGTTGTACGGGTGCGCCGCGCGCGCCAGCGGCAGCGCGGACACCGCGTCCAGCAGCTGCCGCTCGGTGACCTCGCCGGGCCCCGCGAGCACCTCGACGGCCGGGGCGGCGGCGAGCGGCGCGAGCGGCGCCTCGGACGCCAGGACGGCCACGGCGTCGGCCACCGCGTGGAAGCGCGAGGAGCCGAGCGCCTGGAGCGCCGCCGAGTGGGACCGGGTCCGCGCGAGCGTCAGCTGGCGCTCCAGCAGGGCGCCCGCGCGGGACGCCCCTACGGTGAGCGGCCCGGCCGCGCGGGCGGCGGGAACGGGGTCCGCGGTCCGTACGGCGGGCACGGCGGCCGCGCCCGAGAGCCGCCCCAGCGCCGTGAGGAGCCGGTGCAGCCGGGCCGTGCACGCGTGCTCCTGGGCGAGCGTGCCGGACAGCCAGGCCAGCTCCGTCCGCAGCTGGTCGGCCCAGGCCGGGTCGAGCAGCGGCCGGAACGTGTGCAGGCTGCCGCCGATCCGCCGGGCGGAACCGCGCAGCGCCGCCGCCGCCTGTTCGGCGGCGGCGGTGTCCGAGCCGCTCTCGCTGTAGAGCCGCAGACTGCGCAGGAAATCACCCGCCCGGGTGTGGAGGTACCCGGCCAGGATCTCGCCCGCCGTCAGCCGGTCCGCGGCCCGGTCCGTGCCCCGTCCGGGGCTCAGGGCCGTGCCGGGCACGGTGTCGACTTCATGGTGCTGCACGCCGGCGCCTCCGGGCGTCTATGAGCATTTCCTGTACGTGCCGCAACGGCTGGCCCTCGGCGTCCGTGGCGTGCCGGGTCCAGTTGCCGTCCGCGCCCAGGTGCCAGGAGGAGGTGGTGTCGGACATTCCGGTCTCCAGCAGCCGGGTGATGGACGCGCGGTGGGCCGGGTCGGTGACCCGTACCAGCGCTTCGATACGGCGGTCGAGGTTGCGGTGCATCATGTCCGCGCTGCCGAGCCAGACCTCGGGCTCGCCCCCGTTGCCGAAGGCGAAGACGCGGGAGTGCTCCAGGAACCGGCCCAGGATCGAGCGGACCCGGATGTTCTCGGAGAGCCCGGGGACGCCGGGGCGGATGGCACAGATGCCCCGCACCCAGACGTCGACCGGGACCCCGGCCTGGGACGCCCGGTAGCAGGCGTCGATGATCGCTTCGTCGACCAGCGAGTTGACCTTGATACGGACGTAGGCGGGGCGGCCGGCGCGGTGGTGCGCGGCCTCCTTGTTGATCCGGGTGACCAGCCCGTCGCGCAGGGACTTCGGGGCGACCAGCAGCCGCCGGTAGGTCTCCCTGCGGGAGTAGCCGGACAGCCGGTTGAAGAGGTCGGAGAGGTCCGCGCCGACCTGCGGGTCGGCCGTGAGCAGGCCGAGGTCCTCGTACAGCCGGGCCGTCTTCGGGTGGTAGTTGCCCGTGCCGACGTGGCTGTAGCGGCGCAGGGTCTCGCCCTCCTGGCGTACCACCAGGGAGAGCTTGCAGTGCGTCTTGAGCCCGACCAGGCCGTACACGACGTGGCAGCCGGCCTCTTCGAGCTTGCGCGCCCACTTGATGTTGGCCTGCTCGTCGAAGCGGGCCTTGATCTCGACGAGGACGAGGACCTGCTTGCCCGATTCGGCCGCGTCGATCAGGGCGTCGACTATCGGGGAGTCGCCGGAGGTCCGGTAGAGCGTCTGCTTGATGGCGAGGACGTCGGGGTCGGCCGCGGCCTGCTCCAGGAAGGCCTGGACGGACGTCGAGAACGAGTCGTACGGGTGGTGCAGCAGGACGTCGCGCTCGCGCAGGGCGGCGAAGATGTCCGGCGCGGACGCGGACTCCACCTCGGCGAGGTCGCGGTGCGTGCCCGCGATGAACTTGGGGAACTTGAGCTCGGGCCGGTCCAGCGCCGAGATCCCGAAGAGCGCGGTCAGGTCCAGCGGTCCGGGCAGCGGGTAGACCTCGGAGTCCTGCACCTTCAGCTCACGGACGAGCAGGTCCATGACGTACGGGTCGATGGACTCCTCGACCTCCAGGCGCACCGGCGGCCCGAAGCGGCGCCGCATCAGCTCCTTCTCCAGCGCCTTGAGGAGGTTCTCGGCGTCGTCCTCCTCGACCTCCAGGTCCTCGTTGCGCGTGACCCGGAACATGTGGTGCGCCAGCACCTCCATCCCGGGGAACAGCTCCTCCAGGTGGGCGGCGATCACGTCCTCCAGCGGCACGTACCGCGAGGGCGAGGCCTCCAGGAAGCGGGCCAGCAGCGGCGGCACCTTGACCCGGGCGAAGTGGCGGTGGCCGCTGACCGGGTTCCGTACGACCACGGCCAGGTTCAGCGACAGTCCTGAGATGTACGGGAAGGGGTGGGCCGGGTCCACGGCGAGCGGCGTGAGGACCGGGAAGATCTGCTGGCGGAAGAGCGTGAAGAGGCGCGCCTGCTCCTTCTCGGTCAGCTCGGGCCAGCGGATGACGTGGATGCCCTCGTCGGCGAGGGCCGGGGCTATGTCCTGCTGGTAGCAGGCGGCGTGCCGGGCCATCAGCTCGCGGGAGCGGGTCCAGATCAGGTCGAGCACTTCGCGCGGCTGGAGGCCGGACGCGGAGCGGGTGGCGACGCCGGTGGCGATGCGCCGTTTCAGCCCGGCGACCCTCACCATGAAGAACTCGTCCAGGTTCGACGCGAAAATGGCGAGGAAATTAGCCCGTTCGAGGAGCGGGGTCGCCGGATCCTCGGCGAGCTCCAGGACCCGTTCGTTGAAGGCCAGCCAGCTGCGCTCACGGTCGAGGAACCGGCCCTGGGGGAGTTCCGCGCCGTCGTGATCGCTGTCTTCCTCGTACGCGTCGAGATCCGCGTCGAGATCGGGCTCCAGATCGGACACGTTGGCGGCGACGGTGTGGGGCCGGTGGGCGGCTAGGAAGCCGACCGACGGCTGGTGGTGCTGGACCGGGACCTCGGGCTGCTCGCTCATGTCCCCATTCTTCCGCGCGGAAGGGGTGACGGGCGCGTCGGAGAGCGCGGGGGCGAGGCGGAACCTGCCGTTCGGCGTGGGGGGCACAGCGGGCTGCATTGGGAGAGCGTCGCAAGCACGTCTGAATGGGCGGTAACGGCGACATGACGTGCAGGGAAGCGGGACAGGGCTCCCCGGGGGCGGCGGGCGCTCCCCGGGGAGCGTTTTCCGGTGCTCTCCGGTGCTCTCCGGTGCTCTCTGGTGCTCCTGGGGCGGGTGTGGTCAGGCGCCGGTCAGGCGTGGAGGCGGCGCAGGACGCGGAACGCCAGGAAGGCGGCCACCGCCGCGACGGCGAGGACGATTCCGGTTTCTACCAGCTGGAGGGGCCAGAGGTGGGAAGCGGGGTGGTAATCGACGAAGTTGACGGCGCCTTCCGGCCGCTCCTCGCACGGGGAGACCCGCCGGCCGTAGCTGAAGCACTCCTCCCGGGTGATCCGCTCACCGGACGCCGTGATGACGCCCTCCCGCACCACCCAGTCGTCGGCCGCCCGCCGGATGGGGGTGGTGTCGGTGAGGACCGGCCACAGGTAGGGGCGCAGCCATTCGTGGAGGACCAGCACGACCGTGCCGACGGCGAGCGCGGTGGCGGACATCGCGACGACGGTCCGCCGTACCAGCAGCCCGATGACGGCGCCGAGCGCGACGGCCAGTACGGCGTACGCGAGGGCGGCGGGACCGACGCCGATGTCGCGGTACGAGCTGTACCAGAAGTCCCCGTAGTGGTCGTCGGGACCGGTCGCCACGGCCCAGCGGTGGAGACCCAGGAGTACGGAGACGCCGGCCACCGTGCACGCCAGCGGTACGGCCAGCTTCGAGACGAGCCACCGGGTGGGGGTGACGGACTGGCTCCAGGCCAGTTTGTACGTGCCCGACTCCAGCTCCCGGGCGATCACCGGGCCCGCGACGAAGGCGCCGACGACCCCGGGCAGGACGAGCAGGAACATCCGCAGGTAGGTGAGCCAGCGCTGGAAGACGAGTTCCGCGTCCAGGTACGTACGGACCGTGTCGTCGCACCGGATCGATCTGATGTCGACCGGGCAGCCGGTGGCCGCGAAGGCATCGGCGACGCTCGCGGCGTGGAGCCGCTGGTAGAGCAGCCAGGCGACGGCCAGGACCAGGAGTCCCGCCCCCGCCCACAGGGCCCGGCGGTGCAGTCGGGCCGCGACCCACAGGGGACCGCGCGGTGCGAGCGTACTCACGCCGCCACCTCCGTACGGATCGGTGCTTCCGCGCTCGGGGTCAGCAGGGCCGGCGCCTGAGGGGAGCGCAGGTGGGCGAGGAGCAGCTCCTCCAGGGACGGGACGTGGGTGTCCCACGCGGTGTCCACGGGGCCGTCCGGCCTGATCAGGGCGGTGAGGCCGCGTCCTGTCGTGCGGGACTCGACCACGGTGTGCGGGGCCAGGTCCCGGGCGGGGCCCGTGACCATGGTGTGCGCGTTCAGGATGTCCTCGATCTCGCCGCCGAGCCGGATCCGGCCGCCGTCGACCAGCAGCAGGTAGTCGCAGGCGTCCTCCAGCTCCGTGAGGATGTGGGAGGAGATCAGCACGGTCGTGCCGTGGGTCGCCGCGCTGCCCAGCAGCGCGCCCATCAGCTGGTGGCGGGCGAGCGGGTCGAGATCGGCCATCGGCTCGTCCAGGAGCAGCAGGTCGGGGCGTTTGCCCAGGGCGAGCGCGAGGGCGACCCGGGTGCGCTGGCCGCCGGAGAGGGTACGGACACGCAGACCGTGGTCCAGGCCGCCGCTCTCGACGATCCGCTCGGCGGCTTCCTGGTCCCAGCGCTCCGGGTTGAGCTCCCGGCCCAGGCGCAGGCTCTGGCCGATGGTCAGCTGCGGGTAGAGGGGTTTGTCCTGGGCGACGTACGCGAGGCGCGGGCGGGCGGTCGCCGGGTCGGTGCCGAGGACGCGGAGCCCGCCCTCGGTGGGGGCGAGCAGTCCGGCCGCCGCGGCGAGGAGCGTGGACTTTCCGGCGCCGTTGGGGCCGACGAGGGCGCAGACGCGGCCGGCGGGGAGCCGGAAGGAACAGCCCCGCAGCGCCCAGTGCCGTTTGCCGCGCCTCCCGAACCGTCCGTACGCCTTGCCGAGGTCCGCGACCTCTAGCGCTGTCACTGTCATGCGTCGTCCCCCTGGGTGTTCTCGTGTGCTTTCTGTGCGGTACGGGTGTCGTCCTGAGCGCCACCGCCCGCCGGGAAGGTCGTGTCCAGTACGGCGGTGACCAGCGCGGTCACGTCCTCCCTGTCCAGGCCCTCGACCCGGGCCCGGTCCGCCCACGCGGCCAGCTCCGCCCGCAGGGCGCTGTCGGCGCTGCCGCGGCCGAGGGTGCCCCGGACGAAGGTGCCGAGGCCGCGCCGCCCTTCGGCCAGCCCTTCGCGTTCCAGCTCGCGGTAGGCCTTGAGCACGGTGTTCGGATTGACGGCGGTGGCCTCCACCACCTCGCGGGCGGTGGGCAGTTTGTCGCCCGGTTCCAACAGGCCCAGGCGCAGGGCCTGTTTGGTCTGCTGGACGATCTGGAGGTACGTGGCCACCCCGCTCCTCCGGTCGATGCGGTACTCGATCACCGCGAAACACCCTTTCACTAAGGAAGTGGTGAAAGTGTCGCGCGAAAGAGGGGACGGTGTCAATCACCGTCCCCTCAAGAGCCGTTCAGGAGCCCGCGCGGCCCGGACCCCGTCCGGTCAGGATTCCGTGCGGTACATCAGGTCCACCTCGTGCGTGACGAAGCCCAGCCGCTCGTACACCGTCACCGCCGCCGTGTTGTCCGCGTCCACGTACAGCATCGCCGTCGGCAGCCCCGCCGCCGCGAGGTGCCGCAGGCCGATCGCGGTCAGCGCCTTGCCGAGGCCGCCGCCCTGAGCGTCCGGCCTGATGCCGACCACGTACACCTCACCGAGGTGCTCCTCGTCGTGCACCTTCGTCCAGTGGAAACCGACCAGTTCGCCGTCCCGCTCGGCCAGGAAGAAGCCCTCCGGGTCGAACCACGGCTCCGCCTTCCGGTCGTCCAGGTCCCGCTGCGTCAGCCCGCCCTGCTCGGGGTGGTGGGCGAAAGCGGCCGAATTCACCGCGAGCCAGGCGGAGTCGTCCTGCCCCGGCACGAACGTCCGGACGCTCACCCCGGCGGGAAAGGCCGCCTCCGGGATGTCCAGAGGCTTCAACGGCCGCCGCAGCTGGCGCAGTTCACGGAAGAGGGACAAGCCGAGCACCTGGGCCAGATGCCGGGCGGCCGACTTGCCGCCGTGCGCCCACACCCGCAGCCGCTTGCCCGACGCCGCCAGCAGCGCCGTCCCCAGCGCCCGGCCGTGCCCCCGGCCCCGGCGCTCGGGGTGGACGACCAGCTCGGCGGCCGGCGCCTCGACCGGATCGGTGTCCTCCAGCTGCGCGTACCCGGTCAGTTCGTCGCCCACGGTGAGCAGGAAGTGCCGTACGCCCTCGCGGTGTCCCCCGCGCAACTGGAGCCTGCCCTGCTCGGAGACGGCCTGTACGGCGTCCGAGGCGGCCGCCGCCGCGAGCAGGGCGAGGACATCCCCGGCCTGCTCCGGGGTGAGCGCGTCAAGGGTCTGGATCTGCCGGCCGGGCTCGCGGGCTGCTGCTTCACTCATGCGTCGAGGGTACGGCGAGGCCGCGCGACGCACCGGCACCCGCAGCCGCAACCTGCTCGTAACCCCCGAGCCCTGTCGCGCTACGCGCGTAAATCGTAGGCTGCGCCTCGCAATCACCCACAGATTTCGCATGTTGTACTCACAAGGGGAGCGATGTCAGCGACACCGCAGAAGAACCGTGCGGCCCGGCGGGTTCTCGTCGCCGCCGCCGGCCTGGCCACCGTCGGCGCGCTGGTCGCCGCGATGCCGGCCACCGCCCAGACCCATGGTCACGGAGGCGGCAACCACAGCGGGCACGGCAGCCACGGCCAGCACAAGCCGAGCACCGTGGACCTCCAACTGCTGTCCTTCAACGACCTGCACGGCAACCTGGAGCCGCCGTCGGGCTCCGCGGGCAACGTCAACGAGAAGCAGGCCGACGGTACGGTCAAGGCCGTCCCCGCGGGCGGTGTCGAGTACCTGGCGAGTTCGCTGCGCACCGCGCGCGAGGGCCACCCCTACTCCGTCACCGCCGCCGCCGGCGACCTGGTCGGCGCGAGCCCGCTGCTGTCCGGGCTCTTCCACGACGAGCCGACCATCGAGGCGCTCAACAAGATCGACCTCGACGTGACGAGCGTCGGGAACCACGAGTTCGACGAGGGCTCGGCCGAACTGGCCCGCCTCCAGAACGGCGGCTGCCACCCGACGGCCGGCTGTTACGAGAAGGGGCGCAAGTTCAAGGGCGCGGACTTCCCCTACCTCGCCGCGAACGTCACGTCGGAGAAGACCGGCAAGCCGATCCTCAAGCCGTACACCATCTGGAAGAAGAACGGCGTCAAGGTCGGCTTCATCGGGGTGACCCTGGAGGGCACGCCGAACGTCGTGACCGCCGAGGGCGTCAAGGGGCTCAAGTTCCACGACGAGATCGAGACGGTCAACAAGTACGCCAAGGAACTGGACCGGCAGGGCGTCAAGTCCATCGTCGCGCTGATCCACGAGGGCGGGCTGCCCGCCTCCTCCTCGTACAACTACGACTGCGACAGCCCGGCCGCCGGCGGCGGCCTCTCAGGACCGATCGTCGACATCGCGAAGGGCATCACGCCCAAGGTCGACGCGCTGGTCACGGGGCACACGCACAACGCGTACGTCTGCACGATCCCCGACCCGGCGGGCAAGCCGCGCCTGGTCACGTCGGCGTCGTCGTTCGGCAAGCTCTACACGGACACCACGCTCACGTACGACCGCAGGACGAACGACATCGTCCGTACGGCGGTCAAGTCGGCGAACCACGTCGTCACCCGGGACCAGCCCAAGGCCGCGGACCTGACCAAGCTCATCACGGACTGGACCACGCTGGCCGGACCGGTCGCGGGCACCCCGCAGGGCTACATCTCCGCGGACATCAACGGCCGTGGCGCCACGACGCCGGAGTCGCCCCTCGGTGACGTCATCGCGGACGCGCAGCTCGCCGGGATGGCGGCGCCCGAGAAGGGCGGCGCCCAGCTCGCCCTCATGAACCCGGGCGGTATCCGCGGCGACCTGGTGTACAAGGCGTCCGGCTCGGAGGGCGACGGGGTGGTGACGTACGGGGAGGCCTTCACGGTCCAGCCGTTCACCAACCTGATGAACGCCCTGGACCTGACCGGCACCCAGCTGGTCACCGCGCTCCAGCAGCAGGTCAGCGGGTCCAACGAGGCCTCGCCGAAGATCCTCCAGGTGTCGCACAACCTCACGTACACCCTCGACATGACGAAGACGGGCGCGGCCCGGGTCGTCACCGACTCGATACGGCTGAACGGCGCGCCGATCGACCCGGCGAAGACCTACCGCGTCGCGATGAACGAGTTCCTGGGCGGCGGCGGCGACGGCTTCGCGGCGCTCGGCCAGGGCACGAACAAGCTGGTCGGCCCGGCCGACCTGGACCTGCTCAACGCGTACCTCACGGCGAACTCGACGGCGACGGCCCCGCTGGCCCCGCCGGCGGCGAACCGCATCACCGTCATCAGGTAGCAACACCCGCACAAGGAAGGGGCGGTGGCCGGAAGACGGCCCACCGCCCCTTTTGCGTGTCATGACGTGCGCTTGACACGCCCTTGGGTATGCATGGCCGGAATTCACCATGATTCTGTGTGCAGTTCGTGAAGGTGAATCCCACGGCAGGAGTGTAATTACGTCTGCTTGAGGTCGTTTTGTCGATCCGTCATCCCCGTCTTCTGCACCGTATGACCATCTCGTGTTCGCGTCCTGCTCACATGTGTGAGCGAGTGGCGACATGATCGAGCCATTAGATCTGGGACAGGGCGCTGCCCGTTTGGTCGCGTCCATGCGCTTTTTTAGTCACGCGTCCCGTGTGACACCCAGGTGGGGGGTTCGGAGATGGCTACCGCAGCAGCGGGGTCGGACATATCTGGCAGACCGTCGGACGACGACGTTCCGCGGCGGCTGGACGCCGCGCGGGGGCTCGGGGACCGGGTCTTCCGCTGGCAGTTGACCGCGGCGGGTGTGGTGGTCCTCGCGATCATGGCGGCTGTCGGGCTGTTCCTCATGGTGAGGGCGGCGCAGGCGCTGCGCGCCACCGGCTTCTCCTTCCTGACCACGGCCCAATGGCAGCCGGACGTGCACAAGTTCGGCATCGCCGCCGTCCTGACCGGGACGCTGCTGATCGCCGCCGTGGCGGTGGTGGTGGCCGTACCGCTGGCGCTGGGAACCGCCCTGTTCATCGCCGACGTCGCGCCGGTGAGGCTCCGCAGGACCCTGATCGCGATGGTCGACCTGATGGCCGCCGTGCCGTCCGTGGTCTACGGGCTCTGGGGCCTGTTCTTCTTCCAGCAGCACGTGATCGGCCTGTCGCGCTGGCTGTCCACCTGGTTCGGCTGGATTCCGTTCTTCAAGGTGGACGGTGTGGTGGAGGGCGAGCCGCTCGCCACCGCCAGCGTCTACACCGCCTCGTCGTTCATCGCCGGCATCGTCGTCGCGCTGATGGTCGCGCCGATCATGTGCTCGGTGATGCGCGAGGTCTTCTCCCAGGCCCCCGCCGGCGAACGGGAAGGGGCGTACGCCCTCGGCTCCACCCGCTGGGGAGTGATCCGCGCCGTGGTCATCCCGTACGGCAAGGGCGGCATCATCGGCGGGACGATGCTGGGGCTCGGCCGGGCCCTCGGCGAGACCATCGCGGTCTACCTGATCATCTCCCCGGTCTTCACCATCCAGCCCCACATCCTCCAGACCGGCGCCAACTCGGTCTCCTCGCTGATCGCACTGCACTACGGAGACGCCTCCGACTTCGGGATGTCCGCGCTGATGGCGGCGGGCCTGGCGCTCTTCCTGCTCACCCTGGCGGTCAACTTCACCGCCTCTTCGATCGTCGCCCGGTCCCGTTCCGGCGCCCAGAGCGAGGGCTGACATGACCGTCCTGGAAGACACCCCGGCGGCCGTACGGACATCTCCGCCGGACCCCGGGCCCGATCCCGCGCCCGTCGCCGAGGACGTGCCCCGCCGCATCGGCGGAGTCACCCGCAACGGTGTGCTCGCCCTGTCGGGTGCGGCGGCGGCCGGGCTGTGCGTCGCGATCCTTCTCTTCGGCGAACTCGCCCCGCTCTCCGGCGCGCTGGGCTTCGCCGTCGTCGCCTACCTGGTGTTCCTCGGCGTCTACGCGGTGCTCACCGGACTGGAGGAGGACGGCCCGGCGGTGCGCGACCGGGTGATGACCGTGGTGCTGTGGTCCGCCGCGGGCCTGATGTTCCTCGCACTGGTCATGGTGGTCGGCTTCACCCTCTACCGGGGCCGCGAGGCCCTGCCCCACCTCAACTTCTTCACCCAGGACATGCAGGCGGCGGGACCGCTGGACCCGCTGACCAACGGCGGGATCGCCCACGCGATGCTCGGCACGCTCATCATGATCACCATCGCGCTCGCCATCACCGTCCCGCTCGGCCTGGCCTGCGCCGTCTACCTCAACCAGGTCACCGGCCGCTTCGCCCGCTTCGTCCGCACCATCGTCGAGGCGATGACCGCGCTGCCGTCCATCGTCGCGGGCCTGATGGTGTACGCGATCTGGATCCTCGGCCTCGGACTCCAGAAGTCCGGTCTGGCGGCCGGGTTCGCGATCAGCGTGATGATGCTGCCGATCGTCATCCGCGCGGCCGACGTCGTGCTGCGCCTGGTCCCCGGCAACCTCACCGAGGCCGCCGAGGCGCTGGGCGCGCCGCGCATGCGGACCGTGTGGCACGTCATCCTGCCGACCGCCCGCTCGGGACTGGCCACCGCGGTGATCCTGGGGACCGCGCGCGGGATCGGCGAGACCTCCCCGGTGCTCCTCACGGCCGGGTTCACCGCCGCCCTCAACGCCGATCCGACGTCGGGCCCGATGGTGTCCCTGCCCCTCGCCGTCTTCTCCTTCGTGAAGTCCCCCGAACCCACCATGATCGCGCGCGGGTTCGGCGCCGCCGCCGTCCTGATGGCCCTGGTCCTGATCCTCTTCGCGGTGGCCCGCGTCCTCGGCGGCCGGGGTCCCGGCCGGCAGACCAAGCGCCAGGCCCGCAGGACCGCCCGTGCCTCCCGCCGTGACGTCCGGCGCTTCGCGGAGGCCGCCCCCGTATCCGATTCCGCGTCCGCCCCTGCTTCCGCACCCGCATCCGCATTCGGAGTGAACGACTGATGCCCAGCCACTTCACCTCCCGCGCCTGGCTCACCCTGACAGCGGTGTTCGGCGTGCTCGTATCGGTCCTGCTGGGGCCCCTGGCACCGGCGGACGCCGCCTCGGAGAGCTACACCCCGATCGCCGGGGCCGGTTCCACCTGGGCCGAGAACGCCGTCGACGAGTGGCGGCGTGACGTCAACCAGTACGGCATGCGGATCAGCTACTCCGGTACGGGCTCCTCCGACGGCCGCCGCCAGTTCCTCAACGGCACGGTCGACTTCGCGGTCTCCGACATCCCCTTCCAGACCCACCCGACGGACGGGTCCGCCGCCGAGAACCCCGCCTCCGGCACGTACGCGTACATGCCGATCGTCGCGGGCGGCACGGTGTTCATGTACCACCTGACCATCGGCGGCAAGCGGGTCACCAACCTGCGGCTGTCCGGTGACGTGGTCACCAAGATCTTCACCCGGGCCATCTCCTACTGGGACGACCCCGTCATCGCCGCCGACAACCCCGGCATGAAACTGCCGCACCGCCAGATCGTGCCCGTCGTACGGTCCGACGGCTCGGGTTCCACCGCCCAGTTCACGCTGTGGATGGCCAACCAGCACGCCGCGCTGTGGAAGGCGTACTGCGGGAAGGTCGGCCGCTCGGGTGCCTGCGGCCAGACCTCGTACTACCCGACCGTCTCCGGCATGATCGCCCAGTCCGGCGACCTCGGGGTCGCGGGCTACGTGGCACAGGGGTACGGCGAGGGCGCGATCGGCTACGTCAACTACTCGTACGCCCTCAACGCGCACTTCCCGGTCGCCAAGGTGCTGAACCACGCCGGGTACTACACCGAGCCGACCGCCCAGAACGTGGCCGTCTCGCTCCTCCAGGCGCGCATCAACACCAACAAGAGCTCGCCGGACTACCTCACGCAGAAGCTCGAAGGCGTCTACAACGACAGCGACAAGCGCAACTACCCGCTGTCCAGCTACTCGTACATGGTCCTCCCGCTCAAGGCACAGGGGACGTTCACCGAGGCCAAGGGCAAGACACTCGGCGCCTTCTCCTACTACTTCATGTGCCAGGGGCAGCAACAGGCCGAGCAACTCGGGTACTCACCCCTGCCGATCAACCTGGTGAAGGCCGGCTTCGAGCAGATCCGCAAGATCCCGGGCGTCAAGACCCAGAGCGTCGACATCAAGAAGTGCAACAACCCGACGTTCAGCGCCGACGGCACCAACCGCCTGGCGAAGACGGCCCCGTACCCCAGCGCGTGCGACAAGAAGGGCGCCACGGCCTGCACCACCGGCAGCGGCGGCGCGAAGACCGGCTCGGGCGGCGGCAGCGGCACGGGCGGTACGGGCGGCTCCGCCGCCTCCGGCGGAGCGGCCGGCGGTGGCACGGGTGGTGCGACCGGGGGCGGCGGGGGTACGGCTTCCGGGGGCGGCGGTGCCGCGACCGGCGGTACGGGCGCCGGGGCCGGAGGCGCGGGCGGGACCGGCGGTGGCGCCGGGAAGCCGGCCGTCGACCCGGACACCGGGCAGGTGCTCGCCTCCGGGGACGGCGGAGCCGGCGGCGAGACCGCGTCGGGCGGCGCCGCCGGGGCCGTGAACCTCGCCGAACCGGTCACCGTGGCCGGCCGCGGCGGCTGGGGCGGCGCGCAGACCCTGATGCTGCTGACCGCGCTGGTCCTGCTGGGCCTGGTGCTGCTCCCCTCCGTCATCTCCCGGACACTCGCCTCCCGGAAGGGCCCGGCCTCGTGAAGACCTCAGCTCTGAGCAGCTTCGGACAGCTCCGCCGTTTCCGCCGTACCACCGTGCGCCTCGCGGCCGGGGCCCTGATCGGCGCGCTGCTCGGCGCCGTCGTCGCCCAGGCCGCCCAGCCGGCCGCCGCCGTCACGGGCTCCGCCGTGACCGTGTCCGGGCGCGGCGAGTTCAAGGACATGCGGTTCACGGTCAGCCAGACCGAGCACCTCACCAACCAGGCCGTCTCCGTGTCGTGGACCGGCGGGGAGCCCACCCGGTTCGCCGGGGCCCTGTTCAACACCGACTTCGTCCAGATCATGCAGTGCTGGGGGGACGACGACGGGACGGTCAAGAGCAACCCGGGCCCCTCCCGTACCCAGTGCCAGTACGGCGCCTCACCCACCACCAACCGCAGCGGCTGGCCCGGCAACGCCTACGACGACACCCGGGCCGTCACCTACACCGCGGAGCCCACGAACTACGGGCAGGACGACAGTTACGGCCTGGACGGCGCCAACGGCCAGGGCGAGGTGCCGTTCAAGTCCGTCGACGGCACGGTCGTCGCCACCAACACCCAGAACAACCCGCTGTTCAACTACAACACCACCAACGAGGTGGACTTCGCCCGCACCAGCTCCGACGGGAGCGGGCAGGAGTACGTCGAGGTGCAGACCGCCAACGAGGCCCCGCACCTCGGCTGCGGCGCTCCCGTCACCAAGAGCGGCGCCACCAAGCCCCGTTCCTGCTGGCTGGTGATCGTCCCGCAGGGCCACCTCGACCTCGACGGCAAGCCGTACGCCGACACCACGCAGGTCAACGCCGGATCCCCGGTGTCGTCCACGAACTGGAAGAACCGGGTCGCGATCAAGCTGGGCTTCAACTCGGTCGCCTCCAACTGCGCCCTGGGCGCCGACGAACGGCCCACCAACGGCAGCGAACTGGCCGCCGACGCCATGACGAGCTGGCAGGCGGCCCTCTGCCCCTCCGGCACCGTGTACGGCTACACCGAGATGGGTGAGCCGGACGCCCGGGGGCGGCTCTCCCGCGACGGTTCCTCCGGACTCGCCTTCACCACCCGCGCCCTCGGCGACGACCCCGGGACCACCGCGCCGGAAGGCCCCACCGCCTACGCCCCCGTCGCGCTGTCCGGCGCCGTCATCGGCTTCACCATCGAGCGCAGGGCGAAGGCGGGCGCACCGGAGTCCGCCCAGAAAGTATCGGGCACCAAGGTGCGCTCCCTCAACCTCACGCCCCGGCTGGTCGCCAAGCTGCTCACGGAGTCGTACCGCAGCTCCGTATGGGGCGCGGTCACCAGCACGTCCACCGGCGGTGGCGCGCCGGAACTCCACGCCGCCAAGGGGTACGAGTGGCTGGTGGGCAACCCGGCCGGCCTGGTGAGCGACCCCGATTTCCTCGCCCTGAACCCGGAGTTCGCCCATCTCTCCGTCGCCGAGACCCCGGCGACGGACACGGACCTGATCACCGCGCTCGGGCACTCCGACACGGCCCGGACGGTGTGGAACTGGATCGCCTCGGACAACGACGCCCGCCAGTTCCTCTCCGGCGTCCCGGACCAGTGGGGGATGCGCGTCAACCCGTACTTCAGCACCAGCGCGGACGTGAACCCCACCGGCTTCGCCTTCGACCTGGCCCGTGACGACTTCCCCAAGAGCGACCCGTGGTGCCTGGTCCCCGACGGCCTCGGCCCCGACGCCAAGCAGTGCATGACGGACTTCCACCCCTACGTGGACGACATGCACGCCGGCGCCCTGAACACCCGGCGCGCGGACACCCTGTGGAAGTCCAACTGGGACGCGCTCGCCGTACCGCCGGCCTACAAGAGCGTGGGTCCGCAGATCGTCGGCTCCCGCTTCGTCATCTCCGTGACGGACGCCGCGTCGGCCGCCCGCTACAGCCTCCAGAGCGCCCAACTGCTCAACGCGGCGGGCAAGTTCACCGCCCCCACCACGGGCGCGCTGACCGCCGCCGCGGCGAGCGCGACCGGCGACACCGTACGGGTCGTCGATCCGGCCAAGGTGACGGCGGCCGACGCGTACCCGCTCGCCCAGCTCGTGTACGGCGCGGTGCGCCCGGCCGAGCTGAAGGCGGCGGCGCGCAAGGACTACGCGGCGCTGCTGACGTACGCGGCGGGCGCCGGGCAGAGCAGCGGCACCGACCCGGGCGACCTCCCTCCGGGGTACGCGCCGCTGCCCGACGCCCTGCGGACCCAGGCCCGCGCGGCCGCCGCGGAGATCGCGGCGTGGAAGCCGTCCTCGTCCGAAGGCCCCGGCAAGGGCGCGGGCTCGGGCGGCGGCGGTGACGGTACGGGCTCCGGTACGGACACGGGCACCTCCGGCGGCGCCGGGGCGTCCGGCGGCGACGCCGACGGCGGAACCCCCGGCGGCGGGAGCGGCGCCGCTCCCGCGGGCACCACCGGCAAGGGCAGCCTCGCCCCCAGCGCGGCCCCGTCCTTCGACGGCGGCGCGGCCGTCCGTACCACCGCCAACGGCTTCACCCCGGCCGACCCCGCCAACTCCCTGCGGTACGCGGTCCCGATCGGCGCCGCCCTCGGCGCCGCTGCCGCCGCCGGAGCACCGTTCGCCGGCGGGTCCCGGATCCACCTGCCCCTGCGCCTGCCGCTCCCCGGCGGCCGGAGCGTCACCGTCCTGCCCCGCCTGGCCCTCCCTGAGCGGCTGCGCGCGGCCCTGCCCGAACGGCTGCGGCCGCACCCGCGTCCCTGACGCGTCCCACAGACCGCCGTCCGCCCCGAGAGGAAGTCGGGACGGACGGCTCGCTCCACCTTGCCAGAAACCCCGCACCAACCCCGTCACACCGTCCTCAGCAGGAGAAACACCATGCGCAGAATCCGCCTCACCGCGACGGCCGTCGCCGCCGCCGTCGTGGCCGGTGGCCTCGCCCTGGCGAGCCCGGCGTCCGCCGACCCCACGCCCGCGGGCACCTTCCGCACGCTGGTCGGCGTCGGTTCCGACACCACGCAGGACGTGCTGAACGCCCTGGCCGGCGACATCGTGAACGGTACGGACTACGCCGGTACGGCCGTGAAGTCGGGCGACGCGGGCCTCGCCTCGTACGACGCGATCGAGCCCGGCACCCTCTCCACCACGTCGAAGATCACCACCCGCAAGGGCGGCTCCTCCTTCCTGCGTCCCAACGGCTCGGGCAAGGGCCGTACCGCCCTCACCGACTCCCTGGTCGGCATCCCCTTCCAGGGCACCACCGACGTCATCAAGGGCCAGGTCGACTTCGCCCGGTCCTCCGGCGGCCCCGGCGTCTCCGGGACCAGCCTCACCTACATCCCGTTCGCCCGGGACGCGGTCGGCGTGGCGGTCAAGGGTTCCGCGCTCCAGAACCTCACCATCGCCCAGCTGCACGACATCTACTCGGGTGTCCTCACCCAGGTGAACGGCCAGCAGGTCAAGCCCTTCATCCCGCAGGGCGGTTCGGGCACGCGGAAGTTCTTCCTCGCCGCGATCAACGTGCCGGACGACAGCACGGTCGACCAGATCGCCACCGTCGTCCAGGAGAACCAGGCCAACGACGCCGCCAAGCACAACGGCGACCTCGTCCCGTTCTCCGTGGCCAGCTGGATCGCGCAGAACAACGGCATCGCGCCCGACCACAGCAAGACCGCGGTCGCGGGCGGCGCCTACCTGGCCAACCTCCAGCTCCCCGGCAACGTGACCTTCACCTCCCCGGTCGCGGTGAAGACGGACGGCAAGCTGACCCCCGCCACCGACTTCTACAACGACGCGACCTTCGGCCGTGACGTGTACAACGTCGTCCCCAGCCGGGCCATCGACCCGACCAGCGTCTTCTACGACAAGGCGCTGTTCGACGTCTTCGTCACCAGCGGCACCCACGAGGCCAAGCTCGCCTCGGACGACGCCGAGGGCGTCATCGCCAAGTTCGGCTTCGTGAACGAGCCGTACAACGGCTCCATCAGCCCCACCAAGCACGCCAAGTTCGGCGGCCTGGAGGACAGCAGCATCTCGTCCGCCCTGCCGGGCACCCCGGTGACGAAGGCCGTCACCGGCGACGGGAGCCTCAAGGTCTCCTGGACCGCCCCGGCGGCGACCGGTCTGCCGGTCACCGACTACCGCGTGGTGCTCACCGACGTCAACGGGGCGGTCGTCCAGAACAAGGACTTCCCCGCCACGACGAAGGCGTTCGAGTTCACCGGTCTGAAGGCCGCGAAGTACACGGCCAAGGTCACGGCCAACAACCTGGTCGGCGGCGGCGCCCCGGCCACGGTCACCACCCCGGTCAAGTTCGTCAGCAAGACCGCGGCCACCGCCGCGAAGGTCGCCTACGGCGTCACCCCGAAGGTCGCGGTGACCATCACCGACACCCACGCGGTCTCCCCGACCGGCAAGGTGACGATTTCTGAGGGTACGAAGGTCCTCGGCACCGGCACCGTGGTCAACGGCAAGGTCTCCGTCGCGGTGTCCAACCGCCTCTCGGTCGCCACGCACACCCTGTCGGTGGCCTACGCGGGCAGCAGCACCCTCAGCGCGTCCTCGGCCGGCGTCAAGCTGACGGTGGGCAAGACCACGCCGACGGTGACCGTCTCCCACCCGACGACGGTGAGCCACACCGCCAAGGCCAAGGTGACCGCCACGGTCAAGGCCACGGGCATCGTCCCCACCGGCAAGGTGGAGATCCGCGAGGGCACCAAGGTCCTCGCGACCGGCACCCTCAAGGACGGCAAGGTCGTCGTGACCCTGCCGGCCCTGCGCGCCGGCAAGCACACGCTGCACGCGCGCTACACGGGTACGTCCACGACGGTCGCCCGTGACGGAGCGAACTTCACCCTCACGTCCAAGTGACCCACCGCGCCGGGGAGGCCCGTACGGCCTCCCCGGCGCACCACGTCAACCGACCACCCCACCCGCCCGCGAAGGAGGCAGGCCGCCGTGACGGTCGCCGTACAGACCCCGCCCCGCCCGCCGGGGGCGGAAGCCCCGCCCCGTACGACACCGGCCGCGGCGCCGGCGCCCGCGCCGCGCGTTCCCCCGGCACGGCACCTCGCCCGGGGCGCGCTGCTCACGGTCGCCGCCCTCCTGCTGGGGCTGACCGTCCAGCTCCTCCTGATCAGCCCCCTCCAGTACCGGGCCGCCCAGCAGTCGGCGTTCGACACGCTGCGGGCCTCCCTCGCCGAGGGCACCGCGCCGGTCGCCCAGACCGACGCCGGGGGACACCTGCTGACCCCCGGCACCCCGGTCGCGCTCCTCGACATCCCCAGACTTCACCTCAGCCGCGTGGCCGTGCTGGAGGGCACCGACTCGCGGGTCCTGAGCGACGGGCCCGGCCACCGCCGGGACACCCCGATGCCCGGACAGGCGGGCACCAGCGTCATCTTCGGCAGGGCCGCCGCGTACGGCGGGCCCTTCGGCGACCTCCGTACGCTCGAACCCGGCGACACCCTCACCGTCACGAACGGGCAGGGCAAGGCCTCGTACCGCGTCATGGACGTACGGGTGGCGGGTGACCCGGCACCGCCCACGCTCGCCCAGGGCAAGGGGCGGCTGGTGCTGGTCACCGCGACCGGTACCGCCTACCTGCCGTCCGGCGTCCTGCGCGTCGACGCCGAGCAGGTGTCCGCTGTCGCGGTGACCCCCGCCGCCACCATCGTGCCCGGCTCGATCCCCGGCTCCGAGCAGCCGCTCGCGAGCGGCGACGGTGTCCCGTGGGAGCTGGTGATGTGGCTCCAGGCACTGGTCGTTGTCGCGATCGCCGCCGTGTGGGCCTGGCACCGGTGGGGCCGGCACCAGACCTGGATCGTGTGCGCCCCCGTCGTGGCCGTCCTGGGACTCCAGGTCGCCGGCCAGGTCACCCACCTGCTCCCCAACCTTCTCTGACCACGAGGTATCCGCCGTGACCGACACCGCCGCACCCCACTCCGCCACGACCGACACGGTCGTCCTGCCCACGATCGCGAGCACCACCGCGACCGCTGATGCGGACCCGACCTTGTCCGGCACCAAGGCCGGCCTGTCGTCGGCCGGCCCCGCCACGCTCGAAGCGCGGGCCGTCTCCGCCTGGTTCGGCACCCACAAGGTGCTGGAACGGGTCTCCCTCGACATGCCCGCCGGTGAGGTCACCGCGCTCATCGGCCCCTCCGGCTGCGGCAAGTCGACGTTCCTGCGCACCCTGAACCGCATGCACGAGCTGATCCCGTCGGCCCAGTTCGGCGGCGAGGTGCTGTTCGAGGGCCAGGACATCTACGCGCCGGGCCGCCGGCTCACCGACGCGCGGCGCGACATCGGCATGGTCTTCCAGAAGCCCAACCCCTTCCCGGCCATGTCCATCTACGACAACGTCGTCGCGGGCCTGCGCCTCACCGGCGTCCGCGTCTCCCGGGGCGAGAAGGACCTGCTGGTCGAGGAGTCCCTCACCCGGGCCGGCCTGTGGAAGGAGGTCCGTGACCGCCTCCGCCAGCCGGGCGGCGCCCTCTCCGGCGGCCAGCAGCAGCGTCTGTGCATCGCCCGAGCCCTGGCCGTGAGGCCCCGCGTGCTGCTGATGGACGAGCCCTGCTCCGCGCTCGACCCGACCTCCACCCGCCGGGTCGAGGAGACGATCCACGACCTGGCGCACCACATCACGGTCGTCATCGTCACGCACAACATGCAGCAGGCCGCCCGCGTCTCGCAGCAGTGCGCGTTCTTCCTGGCCGAGCAGGGCACTCCCGGTGGCATCGTCGAACACGGTCCGACCGAGAAGATCTTCGGTACCCCGGAGGACGAGCGCACTGCCGACTACGTCGCCGGCCGTTTCGGCTGAGGTGCGGTGACCGCCTTCTGTGTGTGACGTGGACAGGTCATAATCCGAGGGCCGTTCCCGCCCGACGACCCGGAGGCATCCCCCACATGACCTCGTCCTTCCCCACCCGCCGCGGCTTCCTCGCCGGTGCGGGGGCCCTCGCCCTGTCCGCGGCCGGTCTCGCCTCGGCCGGCGCCGCCGTCGCCGCGCCGGCTCCCGCCCCGGCGCTCGCCCCGCAGGACTGGATGGGCGGCTTCCCGGACGCGACCCGGTTCCCGTCCCTCACCATCCCCGGCACCCACAACTCCGGTGCCCGCGTGGGCGGTCTGTACGTCGCCTGCCAAACCACCAGCATCGCCGAGCAGTTGGCCAGTGGCGTCCGGTTCCTCGACATCCGCTGCCGGGCGTTCGAGGGCGCGTTCACCATCCACCACGCCGCGTACTACCAGAACGTGAACTTCGATGACGTCCTCGCCCCCTGCCGGGACTTCCTCCGCGCCCACCCCTCCGAGACCATCCTCATGCGGGTCAAGCAGGAGTACTCCGAGGAGAGCAACGAGACGTTCCGCCGCGTCTTCGACACCTACCTCGACGGCAAGGGCTGGCGTTCGCTCTTCCGCATCGGCGACGGCCTGCCCACGCTCGGCGAGTCGCGCGGCCGGGTCGTGCTGCTCGCCGACAACGGCGGACTGCCCGGACTCCGGTACGCCGACGGCGCGTTGTTCGACGTTCAGGACGACTACGGGGCGGAGCCCATCGCCAAGTACTCCCGGATCGAAGCCCACTTCCGCAAGGCCGTCCAGCAGCCGGGCAAGCTGTTCGTCAACTACGTCAGCACCGCGGCCCTGCTTCCGCCCCGCTGGAACTCCGACCGCCTCAACCCCCAGGTCCACACGCTCCTCGACAGCGCGGGAGCGGCCGGCTGGCGCGGGCTGGGGATCGTACCGCTGGACTTCCCGGCCACCCGGCCCGGACTGGTCGAGTCTCTCCTCCGCCACAACGGCTGAGCGGGCAGCGCCCCTCACCGCATCTCGGGCGGCGGCGTCTTCGCCCCCGGGATGCGGATCGTCGCCACCGTCCCGCCGCCCGCCGCCGGGCGCAGCGTGATGCCGCCGCCCGTCTGCTGGACCGTACGGGCCACGATCGACAGGCCGAGACCCGAGCCCGGCAGCGCGCGGGCCGACGGGGAGCGCCAGAAGCGTTCGAAGACGTGCGGCAGATCCTCCGCCGGGATGCCGGGCCCGTGGTCGCGTACGGTCAGCGCGCCCTGCTCGCTCAGCGCGACCTCGACGGTCCCGCCCGGCGGGCTGAACTTCACCGCGTTGTCGAGGACGTTGACCACCGCCCGCTCCAGCGCGGCCGGTTCGGCCCGTACGAACCAGGACGACAGCCGCGCGTCGATCGTCAGGTCGGGGCCGCGCAGCCGGGCGCGATCGAGCGCGCTCTGTACGACGTCGTGCAGCGGGACGACCTGGAGCGGGCCGGGATCGGTGGCGTCGGGCCGGGACAGCTCCTGGAGGTCCCCGATGAGCGACGCCAGTTCGGTCATCTGGGCCTTGACCGATGCCATCAGCGCCCTGCGGTCGTCCGGCGGGATCGCCCGGCCCGTCTCGTCGCTGCGCGCGAGGAGTTCGATGTTCGTACGGAGCGAGGTGAGCGGCGTCCGCAGCTCGTGGCCCGCGTCGGCGATCAGCTGGGACTGCCGTTCGCGGGACGACGCGAGCGCAGCCGTCATGGAGTTGAAGGCCTGGGAGAGCCGGGCGATCTCGTCGTCGCCCTCCACCGGGATACGGACGGTGAGGTCCTCGGTCTGGGCGATGTGCTCGACCGTCCCGATCAGCCCGTCGACGGGCCGCAGCCCCGCGCGCGCCACCCACAGCCCGGCCGCGCCCGCCCCGATCACCCCGATGCCGGCGACGGCGGCGAGCAGGAGGGCCAGCCGGTTGAGGGAGTTGTCGATCTCGCTGAGGGGGCGGGACACGGAGACGGCGACCTTGGCCAGGACGGGCTGGACGCCGGGCAGGGAGGGCAGGCGGATCACGCCCTGCTGGGTGTAGACCCGTACCGCCGCGCCCTTGTCGGTGCTGCTGTCGTGGAGTGCGGTCTCCCGGATGGGGCTGTCCGCCACGGCCTTGTCGGACGCGTGGACCTTCACCGGCTCCGAGCCCCGCGCGACACACCGCTGGCCGTCCGCGAGGACCACCTGGAAATTGGCGAAACCGGGATTGGCCGTGTCCTGGGTGTCGGACCCGTCGAGACAGTTGTTGACGGCGTCCGTCGCGGTCGCCGTCAGCTGCGACTCGCTGGTGTTCCGCAGCGAGTTGTCCAGCTCGCTCTGCAACTGCGCCCGCGTCAGCAGCCAGCAGGCAGCCGCCACCGCCGCGACCGCGACCGCCACCGCCGTCGCGACCAGGAGGGCCAGTCGCGAGCGCATCGGCAGCGCGCGGAACCGGCGTACCGGAGCGATCACTCCTGACCGCCCGTGGCGGTCTCGGCGCGCAGGGCGTACCCCACTCCCCGCACGGTGTGGACCAGCCGCGGTTCGCCGCCGCTCTCCGTCTTGCGCCGCAGGTACATCACGTACACATCAAGGGAGTTGGAGCTCGGCTCGAAGTCGAAGCCCCACACGGCCTTGAGGATCTGCTCACGGGTCAGCACCTGTCTCGGGTGCGCGAGGAACATCTCCAGCAGGGTGAATTCGGTACGGGTCAGCTCCACGCGCCTGGTGCCGCGCGTGACTTCACGGGTCGTCAGATCCATCCGCAGGTCGGCGAAGGCGAGGACGTCCTCCTCGGAGACACCCTCGGTGGCCGCCGCGTACGAACTGCGGCGCAGCAGCGCCCGGATCCGCGCGAACAGCTCGTCCAACTCGAACGGCTTGACCAGGTAGTCGTCCGCGCCCGCGTCGAGACCGGTGACCCGGTCGCCGACGGTGTCGCGCGCGGTCAGCATCAGGATGGGGACCTTGGAGCCGCCGGCCCGGAGGCGGCGGGCGGCGGTGAGGCCGTCCATGCGCGGCATCTGGATGTCGAGGACGATCAGGTCGGGCGCGTAGGCGGCGGCCTTGGTGAGCGCGTCGAAACCGTCCACGGCGACCTCGGTCCCGTAGCCGTCGAACGCGAGGCTCCGCTGGAGAGCCTCGCGCACGGCGGGCTCGTCGTCGACGATCAGGATCCGCTGGGGATCGCCTTCGGCGGGACTCATGTCGCTTCTTCCGGCAGGAGGGGCGGGGACGGGGCAGGGCTGCTACCAGCGTCGCACGGCCCGTCGTCTGTGTGGCGTATGTGGTGCGACGAGCGGTGCGACCGGGTGTGACGACCGGTGCGACCGTCAGTTGCCGCCGCCGCCGTCCCGCAGGCTCGCCAGGTCGGCCTTCACGGTGTCGACGGGGATGGCGAAGCCGAGGCCCACGTTGCCCGCCTCCGCGCTGCTCGTACCGGAGCCGGAAGCGAAGATCGCCGAGTTGATGCCGATGATCTGGCCCTGCATGTTGATCAGCGCGCCACCGGAGTTGCCCGGGTTGAGCGACGCGTCGGTCTGGATCGCCTTGTACGTGGTGGTCGAGTCCCCGGTGTCCCCGTTGAACTGCTGTCCGCCGAACTGGAACGGCCAGCCGCCGCCGCCCTGCTCCTGCTGTTGCCGTTGCTGGCTCTGGTCGGTCTCCTTGGGTACGGTCACGTCCCGGTCGAGCGCGGAGACGATCCCGCTCGTCACCGTCCCGGACAGGCCCTCGGGCGAGCCGATCGCCACGACCTCGTCGCCCACCTTGACCTGGGAGGAGTCGCCGAGCGTGGCCGTCTTCAGGCCGCTCGCGCCCTCCAGCTTGATCAGGGCGAGGTCCTTGGCGGGGTCGGCGCCGACGACCTTCGCCGTGTACGTCCTGCCGTCCGTGAGCTGGACCTTGACCGACGAGGCGGCGGCGATGACGTGGTTGTTGGTGACGATCTCGCCGTCGGAGGTGAGGACCACCCCGGAGCCGGTCGCCTCGCCCGCCGTGGAGGTCGCGTTGATCTCGACGATCGCGGGGGACACCGCCTTGGCCACGCCGGCCACGGTGCCGAGGCTGCTCTGCGAGACGCTCGCCCCGCTGACCGTCGTGGAGGTGGTGCTCGTGTTGTTGTCCGCGGAGAAGTGCTCGACGAGGCCTGCCGTACCGCCGCCGACCACGGCCGCGGCGACCGCCACCGCCGCGAGCAGTCCGACCGGACCGCGCAGCCGGCGCGCGGCGGGGGTGCCGCCGTGGCCGCCATGGCCGTGATGAACGGGAACGCTGGGCTGATACGGGGGAGGAGGGGGGAACGCGGGGTCCCCGAACGCTCCCTGGGGCTGGTGCTCTTCGCTGTCCTCGCCGCCGGTGCGGCCCCAGTAGTTCGTCATGCATATGACTGTCGTGGCCACAGATGAGAACTGGCTGAGGAGCCTGTGAGAAGCCCGACAGAACCCTGTATGCCCGATATAAAGACCGAGGCCTCTACGACATGAGGACCGGGGGCTCCACGGCTCTACGAGCAACCGCACGACCGGCGCACGATCAGCGCCGACGGGAACTGCTTCACCCGTTCCCGGCGCGACCCCGCCACCCGCAGCCCCTCGTCCAGCACCAGGTCCACCGCCGCCCGCGCCATCGCCGGCCGGTCGGACGACACCGTGGTCAGCGGGGGATCGGTGAGCCCCGCCTCCTTGACGTCGTCGAAGCCCGCCACCGCCAGCTCGCCCGGCACGTCCAGGCGCAGTTCACGGGCCGCGCGCAGCACGCCGATCGCCTGGTCGTCGGTGGAGCAGAAGATCGCCGGGGGCCGGTCGGGGCCCGCCAGCAGTCCCAGCGCGACCTGGTAGGCGTCGTAGCGGTTGTACGGCGCCTGGAAGAGCCGGCCCTCCACCGGGCGGCCGGCCTCCAGCATCGCCCGGCGCCAGCCCTCGACATGGTCGGCCACCGGGTCGCCGACGGCCGGGGTGTCCTCCATGCCGCCGAGGCAGGCGACGTACGGATGCCCGTGTTCCAGCAGATGGCGGGTGGCGAGCTGGGCGCCGCCGATGTCGTCCGTGACGACGGCGACGTCGTCGAGCGACTCGGGGCGCTCGTGCAGCAGGACGACCCGCGCCTCCCACGCCTCGACCTCGGCCGCCGCGCGCTCGCTCGGGCCCTGGCTGACCAGGATCAGCCCGGAGACCCGCATGCCGAGGAAGGCCCGCAGATAGTGGACCTCGCGCTCGTCGCGGTAGTCCGAGTTGCCGACCAGGACCATCTTCCCGCGCTCGGCCGCGGCCTGTTCGACCGCGTGCGCCATCTCCGCGAAGAAGGGCTGCCGGGCGTCGGGCACGATCATCCCTATGAGATCGGTCCGCCGTGAGGCCATGGCCTGCGCCACCCGGTCGGGCCGGTATCCCAGTTCTGTGATCGCGGCTTGTACCCGCTCGCGCGTGGCCGGGGCAACCGGCCGGGGTCCGTTGTTGATGACATAGCTGACGACCGCGGTCGAGGTCCCCGCCAGTCGTGCCACATCGTCCCGCGTCACCTTGGCCACGCGCGGCAGTCTACGCGTGGTGACCTACCTCTTGGCAGGCCGTCCGGCAGCTTCCCTCTCGGCATAGCGCGCGTCGGCGGTCCCGTTGACCGTTCCGTTGTGCCGCGGCTCCTCGGCACGACGGTTCTGGCGGTGGTCCCCACGATCCGCGCGGTCCTCGGCGGAGTTCTCCGCGCCGGTGTCCGTACGGGCGTCGGTACGGGCGTCCGCTCGGGTCCCGGCGAGCGCGGCGGTGGCTTTCGCCTTCGCCTCCTCGGCGGCCCGCTCGACCTTCTCCGGGGTGACGAAGCGGTAACCCACGTTGCGTACGGTCCCGATCAGCGACTCGTGCTCGGGGCCGAGCTTGGCCCGCAGGCGCCGTACGTGGACGTCGACCGTCCGCGTACCGCCGAAGTAGTCGTACCCCCATACCTCTTGGAGCAGCTGGGCGCGGGTGAAGACCCGGCCGGGGTGCTGCGCGAGGTACTTGAGCAGCTCGAACTCCTTGAAGGTCAGGTCGAGGACCCGGCCCTTGAGCTTCGCGCTGTAGGTGGCCTCGTCCACCGACAGGTCGCCGTTGCGGATCTCCATCGGGGAGTCGTCGGCGGAGATCTGCTGGCGGCCCATCGCGAGGCGCAGCCGCGCCTCGACCTCGGCGGGACCCGCCGTGTCGAGCAGGACGTCGTCGATGCCCCAGTCGGCGGTGACGGCCGCGAGGCCGCCCTCCGTCACGACGAGGAGCAACGGGCAGCCCGGTCCCGTGGAGCGGAGCAGCTGGCAGAGCGAGCGCACCTGCGGGAGATCGCGGCGGCCGTCGATCAGGATGACGTCGGCACCGGGGGTGTCGACGAGAGCGGGGCCTTCGGCGGGGGCGACCCGCACGTTGTGGAGCAGCAGTCCGAGGGCGGGGAGCACCTCCGTCGACGGCTGGAGGGCGTTGGTCAGGAGCAGCAGAGAACTCATCGCCGCTCACCTGCCCCGGTGGAGCTGGCTTCGTACCTGGCTTCGTACCTGGCTTCGTACGAGGTGCTGCTGGGGTCGTACACGGTTCGCTTGCCCATTACGTCGGTTCCTCCTCGGTCCCTGCGAGGACGTATGCGGCACTGCTGGTGGTGCGCTGTTCTTCATGCGGTGTTCGTAATGCTGCGTTCGTCACGCTGTGACATCTGTCTGTAACAACGATCGGGAAACGCAAAAGGACCCGGGGGCTACGTTGCCCGGATCCTCTTCGCAGCAGAATAGCCCACATGTGCGCCTTGGAAGAGGGTCGATACCGCAGTTCATCAGATACCCCGACCCCTCCGGGGGTCGTACGCAAGATCCTCAGGACGGCCGACGGGGTGCCTCTTGACGTGATGTACGAGCCGTGTACAGCGGGTTTCGCCCAGGATTCGACCGCGGATCATGAGGGGTTCGGGGGTACGGCGATCGTGGTCGCGCACGGCTTCACCGGATCACTCGAACGGCCCGCGATCCGCCGCGCGGCCCGGGTCTTCGCACGCCGGGCGGCCGTCGTGACGTTCTCCTTCCGGGGGCACGGGGCGTCCGGCGGGCGCTCGACGGTCGGCGACCGCGAGGTGCTGGACGTGGTGGCGGCGGTGGAGTGGGCCCGGTCGCTCGGTCACACGCGCGTGGTCACGGTCGGCTTCTCGATGGGAGGCTCGGTGGTGCTGCGTCACGCGGCGCTGCACGGGGGGCGGCACGGGGGGCGCATGGAAGCGGAGTCGGACGCGGTGGTCTCCGTCAGTGCTCCCGCTCGCTGGTATTACCGGGGTACGGCTCCGATGCGCCGCCTGCACTGGGTGGTGACGCGGCCGACCGGCCGGTTCGTGGGACGCGTGGGATTCCGCACCCGTATCCATGACCGGGAGTGGAACCCCGTACCGCTCTCACCGACCGAAGCGATCCCGCTGATCGCCCCGACCCCGCTGCTGCTCGTGCACGGCGACCGTGACCCGTACTTCCCGCTGGACCACCCGCACATGCTGGCCGCGGCGGGCCCGGCGGAGCTGTGGGTGGAGCGGGGCATGGGCCACGCGGAGAACGCGGCGGACGAGGCGCTGCTGGGGCGTATCGGGGGGTGGCTGGTGCCGGAGCGGTGAGGGGGTTCGTCCATCATGGAGAGCCGGGGACCGGGCGGCCGGGTGCGAGCGGCCGGGGCCGGCGGCGACCGACGCGCGCAGAGTGACGGCCCGACCGGCCCGACGAAGGACCGACCGGCCTGACGAAGCAGCGAGCGGCCCGACGTAAGGACCGACCGAACCGGACTGGAAGGGAGAGCCGTCATGGCAACGGGCACGATCCGCTACTGGGCCGCGGCGAAGGCCGCCGCGGGCACCGCGGAGGAGCCGTACACCGCCGACAACCTGGCGGAAGCACTCGCGGCAGCCCGGCTGAACCACCCGGGCGAGCTGGCCCTGGTGCTCCGGCGATGCTCGTTCCTGGTGGACGGCGCCGCCGTCGGCACCCGCGGGCATGAGACCGTACGGCTTGCCGAGGGCGGCACGGTCGAGGTGCTCCCGCCGTTCGCAGGAGGGTGAACCGCACAGCATGAGCGACGATCAGCAGAACCCGTACGGACCGGGGTACGACCAGTACGGCCGGCCGTACCCGCAGGAGCCGTACCGGCCGGGGTACGAGGACCAGCCGCCGGCGGGGACCCCGTACGGGACCGGGCCCGGGGACCAGGCGTCGCCCCCGCAGGGCCAGGGCCAGGGGCACGGCCAGGGACAGGGCGAGGGCTGGGCCGAACCGCAGCAGGCGGGACCCGCGTCGGCGGCGCCCGCGTCGCAGACCTGGCAGGGCCAGACCTGGGACACTCAGTACCAGCCGCACGTCCAGCCTCAGCAGCCCGCCGCGGACACGGCGTACCTGCCACCCCAGGGCGCGTACCCCCAGCCCCCGGAGACCCCGGACGCAACACCGCCCGCGTACGAGCCCCAGGGCCGGCGCCGGGGCCGCCACCAGGCACCACGGCCGGCGGCTTCCGCGCAGGGCGCGGACGGCTACGGGCCCCCGACCCCGGGCCCACACGGAGGCCCCACCGGCCCGGGTGCACACCCAGGCGCCACCGGCCCCGGGGCCCACGGCGGCCCGGCCGCCCACCCGGGCCCGAACGGACACGGGCCGTCTCCCGCGCACGGAAACCCCAACGGCTACGTACCGCCTGCGGCGCACGCGGGGCCTGGTGGCCAAGGGGCGTCCGCCGGATACGGGGGCCCTGCCGGCCCCGGCCCGCAGGCCGGTTCTCCCGCGCAAGCGGGGCTTGACGGATACGGGGGGCCTGCGGCCCACGCAGGGCCTGTGGGTTCGGACGGACGCGGGGTGTCTCGCGGACAGGCGGGATCTGGCGGACAAGCGGGATCTGGCGCGTACCCGGGGGCCGACGGATACGGGGGGCCTGCGGCCCACGCGGGGCCCGCGGGTTCCGACGGACGCGGAGTGTCTCCCGCGCAGGCCGGTCCTGACGGGCGGACGGGATCTGGCGCGTACCCGGGGCCTGAGGGATATGCCGGGCCGGGGGCTCACGCGGGGTCTGCCGGTCCTGCGGGTTCCAACGGGCGCGGGGTGTCTCCCGGATACCCGGGGTCCGATGGATACGGGCAGTCCGGGGCTCACGCCGGGGCTGGCGGGCACGTGGGGTCCAACGGATATGCCGGGTCCGGGGCACACGCCGGGCCTGCGGGGCTTCCCGGGGGCGCCGGGCAGTCCGGGGGCATCGGGTACCCCGGGTCCGGAGGCCGCGCCGGGGGCGCCGGGTATCCCGCCGCGTCTGCCGCGCCCGCGCAGGGCGACGGGGCCTTCGACGCGTTCGGGCAGGGCGGCCCCCAGGCCGCATCCGCGCCCCCGTCCGTCGCCGACGGGTACAGCCCGCCCACCACCCTGGGCAACGCCCGCATCACCGACGCCCAGCGCGCCCGCGCCGAGGGGCGGTCGCCCATCATTCCGCCCGGCATGCAGCCCGCAGGGCTCACCGCGCTGCTCGGGCTGCTCCTGGCCGGTGGCGCCGCCCTCGGCCCGTACGCGCTGCTCGTCCCGCTCGTCCTGCTCCAGGCCGTCACCGCGGCCGGCTGGTTCCGGCTCAACGGCATGTGGCCGGCCCGCCAGGGCATCGCACTCGCGTTCCTCGGCGGGCTGGTCTCCGACATCGTCCTGCTGACCGTCGGCAAGGAGAACGGCCCCGCCGCGATCCTCGGCACGCTCGGCATCTGGGTGCTGCTCACGCTCGTACTCCAACTGCGCAGCCACGCGGGCGCCGACGAGCGGATGCAGGGCCTGATGGCCACCGTCGCCTCCGCCGCCCTCGCCATCCTGGCCACCGGACATCTCGCGGCCGTCCCGGACGCCGTGGTCGTCGGCGCGATCGCCGTCGCCGTGGCGACCGTCGCGCGTGCGCTGCCGCTGCCCGGCGCGGTCTCCGTCGTGGTGGCCCTGCTGGCGGCGACCGGCGCCGGAGTCGTGGCGGGCGGGCTGACGGACCTCGGCGCGAAGGGCGCGCTGCTCGGCCTCGGGGCGGGGGTGTGCGCGCTGATCGGCCTGCGCGCGGCGAGTTACGACTACCCCTCGCGCTTCGTACACATGACGGCAGGCGTCGCACTCCCCCTCACCGCCGCCGCCCCGGCGGTGTACCTGCTGGGCCGCGCGCTGTCCTGAGCCCGGGGCTCGGAGAGCCGGACTCCGGGCGGGGGAGGCGGCGCCCGCGCGGAGCGCCGGAGCCGGGCCCAGCGTGACGGTGGTCCGGCCACGGCCCGCCGCCGGTCGTGACCCCACCGGGGCCTGCCCCGGCCCGGCCCCGGCCCGGCCCCGGCGTCGGTCCGGACGCCACCGACCCGGCCACGCCTTCGGGCGCCTCGGCGCGCGCCCCGCCATCGGGTCCGCCCCCTACCACCGGGCCCCGGCAACGGTCGGACCCCGCCTCGGTACCCCAGGGCCTTCGGTCGTGGCCCCGGCGCCGCTTCGGCCGCCGCCGATCCGACCGCGCCTCAGTGCCGCCCCCCTCACTGGGCCGCCTCTGCCTTCGGTTCGGTCTGGGCGCCGCCCTGGGCGCCACCGGTCCCGCCACGCGGCGGGCGCCTCCGCGCCGCCCTCGCCACCGGCGGCGCCCCCCCGCCCAGGCCGCCCGCCCCGGCGACGATCAGCCTCCCGCGCCCGACCCCGCCGCTTGGTCGCCGAGTCGCCCGTGCGCTCCCCCCACCTGTGTCCCCCCTGTGCGCCCGCTGTGTGCGGCCGGGCCAACTCCCCCGTACAGGCGGACCCATGGGGAACCGTTCGCGCGCGCCCGACGTCGATCCCTCCGGCGAGAGCGCTTCCGGCCGGAGGTTACGCTCACGGTCGTCAGGGGGGCCGGAATCGAACAGAGCACCATCAGGGTGGGGGAAACCGAGCAATGCGCGCACTGCGAATACTGCTGATACTCGTCGTGATCTTCGGAGGGCTGTTCGTCGCCGCGGACCGCGCCGCCGTGTACTTCGCCCAGGGACAGGTCGCCGACAAACTCAGGACGAGCCAGGGACTCAGCTCCACCCCCACGGTCTCCATCAAGGGCTTCCCCTTCCTGACCCAGGTCGTGGGCTCCTCGCTCGACGAGGTGGACATCAGCCTCGGCAGCCTCGACGCCACCGCGGACGGCCGGACCGTCAAGGTGACCGACGTCCGCGCGAAGCTGCGCGATGTCGCGTTCGACAGCAGCTTCTCCTCCGCCACCGTCGGCGAGGCCGACGGCTCGGCCCGCGTCTCGTACGCCGACCTCGCCAGGACCGCGCCCAAGGGCGCGACCATCGGCTACGCGGGCGCCGAACGCGCCGCCAAGGGCCAGGTCAAGGTCTCGGGCCCGGCGACCGACATCCTGGAGGGCGCGGACATCCCCGTCCCCGACGTCGTGGCCGGCGCGCTCAAGGGGCAGGACATCACCGTCTACTGCACGGCGGCGCTCAAGGGCGGCAACACCGCCACGTTCGAGGCCGTAGACGTCGGCGAACTGCCGATCCCCGGTCTGGACGACCAGATCAAGGGCCTGGTCGACTCGTACGACCTCAAGATCGACGGCCTGCCGACGAGCATCACGCTCGACAAGGTCAGCGCGACGGAGGAAGGCCTCCGCTTCTCCGGTACGGGCACGAACGTCGCCCTCACGGGCTGAGCGACCCGTCGGCGGGTGGCAGGTGGCCGGATCACCGGGACCTTGTGGACAGGGTCCCGGTGGGGCGCGTACTCCCTGTAAGGACTCGGTGAGAGAGAACTGACCCGCCCTCCCTCCCCTCCCCAGGTCGGGCGCGGTGCCGCTGTCACTCGGACGGGTGACGCGCTTGCGACCGGGGGTCACAGGCGGTTACGTTCACGCCGACAGCCCCCAAACAAACTGACGGCTCCCGGCCGGGACTAGCCCTCCTGGCCGGGAGCCTCACCGATCAGGAAGTAAGCCCTTCCCGATGGATACCCAGGATTCTAACGCGACTTGGCGCGCGTCCACCGGTACGACACCACCGACGACCGGCGTGTTGCATGTGCGCACCCGGCTCACCGCCAACTTCACGGTGATCGCCAACGCCCTTGCGCAGCGCCCCGGGAGCGCGGTCACCGTGGGCGTCGCGGCCTACATCCTCTCGCTGCCCGACGGCGCTCCCGTGTCCATCGCCGCGCTGTGCAAGCACTTCACCGAGGGCGAGATCCTGATCTCCCGCGCTCTGCGCGAACTGGAGACCGCCGGATATCTGGAGCGGCGCCGCGAACGCGGTCCCGGTGGCCGGGTTCACACGCGCACGTTCGCGTATGACGTACCAGGGCAGGGCCGACCGCGCGCCGCCCGTCCCCCGGCCCGTCGGGCTTCGTCACCGCCGCCGCCTTCCGGCCGCCCGCCGGTCGCTGTCGACCGCACCGCGAAGGTCGCGCCTCCTACCGCCCCCACCCCGTCGGCCGCACCGCCCCGACCGCCCGCGCCGGTGACGGTGACGGTCGTACCGCTCCCGGAAACTGATCGGGGGACGGATCAGCGGGCGGGTCGGCGGGCGGAACAGCGGGCCGATCCGCAGGCCGATCACGAGGCCGATCACGAGGCCGATCACGAGGCCGACCAGGAGGCCGACCAGGAGGCCGATCCTCAAGCCGAACTGATCCTCGCCTCGCTGCGCATCAGCGACCGTCGGCTGGTCCTGTCCCGACGCGAGGTCGCCCAACTCGCCCCGGCGGTGGGCCAATGGCTCGGCCAGGGCCTGGACGCCCAACAGATCACCGAGGCGCTGACGGCGAACCTTCCCGAGCGGTTACGGGCCCGCCCGGCCCGCATTCTGGGTTTCCGGCTGACGGAAGTCCCCACGGGGCTCCCCTCGTTGCCCGAACCACCGATCGCTCCGCAGGCCGTCGTCCTGCCGTGGCAGACCTGCGACGGCCCGTGCGAACGCCCCTTCCGTGCGGCTGAACCAGGCCGCTGTCGCGACTGCCCGCCGGGCGCCGGGCGGGAGTTGGCGGCAGTCGGCTGACGAGGCGAACGGTCAGGCGAGACCGGCACCCGCCCCGTCCGCCAGCGCGCAGACCGCCCACACGGTCTTCCCCGGACCCGTACGGCCACTCGTCCCCCAGCGCACAGCCAGCGCGTCGACCACCCGAAGCCCCCAACCCCCCTCCGCGTCCGGGTCCCACACGGAGAGCCGGGGCAGCGCGTCATGGGTGTCGGACACCTCGACCCGTACGAGGCCCTCGCCGCCGTCGTACGTGAGCCGTAACGCGAAGTCCCGCCCGGGGACGCGCCCGTGCCGGACGGCGTTGGCGGCCAGTTCGGCGACCACCAGGGCGACGGCGTCCGACGCCTCGGAGTCGTACGGGACGCCCCAGGCGTCCAGCTGATGCGCGGCGAGAACCCGCGCGAGCCGCGCGCCGCGGCGGGTGGCGGAGAACCGCTGCGTGAACGCGCCCACGGACAGGGACGCTTGGGGATGCGGTGCTGTCATGCGTCCCAGCGTGCTGGTGAGGCCGCCGGGCCCCCAGGTACGCCACCCATACAAGCCCGCTTGTATCGCCTCACTCGGTGGACTGGGTGGGTGACTCTGCGTAATGATGATGATTCAGGTTTCACGCGCGCAGCGGTGGCAGGGAGAGTGGGAGGCGGTCGGCATGGTGGACATCGGCGGTGGCGGTGGCGGGACGAGCGGTGAGGCCGAACTGTCGGACAGCCTCCGGACCTTCGGCGCCGTACTGAAGGCGCTGCGCGCGGAAGCGGGCCTGACCCAGGAGGAGTTCGGACCCCTGGTGCGGTACTCGGTGCCGTACATCGCCAAGATCGAGCAGGGCAAGCGCTACCCGCCGAGGGGCCTGGTCGACCGGGCCGGCGACATCCTGGGCCCGGTGGCGGGCCGCGTCCTGGAGGCGGCGGGCCGCAGCCTGACGCGCAAGGCGGGGCTGGCCAGCTGGTTCCGGCAGTGGGCGGGGATCGAGGAAGAGGCGGTGTCGCTGTACGCGTACGAGTGCCGGGTGATTCCGGGCCTGTTGCAGCCGGAGCCGTACGTCAGGGCGGTGTTCGGGAGCCGGTTACCGCCGTGGACCGACGAGCAGGTGGACACGCAGACCGCCGCCCGCCTGGAGAGGCAGCGGATGCTGACCGACAAGGCGAACACGGCGTACAGCTTTGTCATCGAGCAGGCGGTCATCGAGCGGCAGACGGGTGGCAGCGAGGTCACCGGGTATCTCGTCGACCACCTGCTGGAGCGTGCGCATCTGCGCAATGTGGAGCTACAGATCATGCCCCTACGGCAGCGGGAACACGCGGGGCTCGACGGCTCTCTGTACTTGGCCGAGACGATGGACAACCGGTGGGTCGGCTACACCGAGAGCCATGACAGCAGCGTCCTTATCACAGAGGGAAAACGGGTCAGTGGGATGCTCCAGCGCTATGGGAAGATGCGTGGGCAGGCTCTCAGCCCTGACGCGTCCATCAGCCTGCTGAGGCAACTCCGAGGAGCGCTATGAGTAGTACTGAACTCGACTGGTTCAAGAGCAGCTACAGCGGCACCGGTGGAGACAACTGCGTCGAGATCGCCACCCGCCCCGACACCGTGCACGTGCGTGACTCCAAGGCCACCCGGCTCGGCAGTCTCGCCCTGTCACCCACCGCGTGGACCGCGTTCACCGCCTACGTGAGCGGCTCGCGCGAAGAAGCGCTGTGACACCGGTCGAATCGGACTGGTTCAAGAGCAGCTACAGCGGCAGCGGCGGCGATAACTGCGTCGAGGTCGCTGCCCGCCCCGACGCCGTTCTTGTCCGCGACTCCAAGGGCACCGGGCTCGGCCGTCTCGTTCTGTCGCCCACCGCGTGGACCGCCTTCACCGGCCATCTCACCGTTCCGCCCGATTGAGTGATCCGTTGGCCCCGGGATTCCTGGGGTCATCGGATTTTGTCTCGCATGGTGGGCGATCGCGTCTCGCCATGTGACACGGCGGTGACATGTCCGGCAGGACGTACCTACGATCGGAACCATGAAGCGACAGGCGGACCTCACGAAGCGGCGGGCAGTGGACCTGTGCCGCGTCTCCGCCATGCTCTGTCGCACCCTCTGAGCGGGCCTTTCTTCTAGGTTTCCCCGCATTCCCCGGGCCCTCGCGCGCCCCGTCAGGGCCCCACGCGCCGTACGCAGGCCTCCACGCCCCGTGCCCGGAAGCCGCTCCCCGTACCACCGCACCACCGCACCATCTCGCCGTAACTGCCCCGGAGGAGAACAGCATGAGCCGCAGTGACGTCCTGGTAGACGCCGACTGGGTCGAGGCCCACATCGACGACCCGAAGGTTGTCATCGTCGAGGTCGACGAGGACACCTCGGCCTACGACAAGAACCACATCAAGAACGCCGTCAAGATCGACTGGAAGTCCGACCTCCAGGACCCGGTCCGCCGCGACTTCGTCGACCAGGAGGGCTTTGAGAAGCTCCTCTCGGCCAAGGGCATCGCGAACGACGACACCGTCATCCTGTACGGCGGCAACAACAACTGGTTCGCGTCCTACGCGTACTGGTACTTCAAGCTGTACGGGCACGACTCCGTCAAGCTCCTCGACGGCGGCCGCAAGAAGTGGGAGCTGGACTCCCGCGACCTGGTCGAGGCCGTGCCGCAGCGCGCCGAGACCTCGTACAAGGCCAAGGCCCAGAACACCGCCATCCGCGCCTTCCGTGACGACGCCGTCGCGGCGATCGGCACGCAGAACCTGGTCGACGTGCGCTCGCCCGACGAGTTCAGCGGCAAGCTGCTCGCCCCCGCGCACCTCCCCCAGGAGCAGTCGCAGCGCCCGGGCCACATCCCGACCGCGCGCAACATCCCGTGGTCGAAGAACGCCAACGACGACGGCACGTTCCGCTCGGACGACGAGCTCAAGGAGCTGTACGCCGACGAGCAGATCGACCTCGCCAAGGACACCGTCGCGTACTGCCGTATCGGCGAGCGCTCGGCCCTGACGTGGTTCGTGCTGCACGAGCTGCTCGGTGTCGAGAACGTCAAGAACTACGACGGCTCGTGGACCGAGTACGGCTCCCTCGTCGGTGTGCCGATCGAGCTCGGCGCCAACAAGTAATCCGTCCCGACCTGTAAGGACTGAACGTATGTGTGGAGCACAGGCCGGCGGCCCCGACGCCTCGACGATCAAGCCCGGTGAGACCACCATCCAGGGTTCCGTGACCAAGGACGGCCAGCCCGTCACCGGTTACGTACGGCTGCTGGACTCGACCGGCGAGTTCACCGCCGAGGTCCCGACCTCGGCGACCGGACAGTTCCGCTTCTACGCGGCCGAGGGAACGTGGACCGTACGGGCCCTCGTCCCCGGCGGCACGGCGGACCGCACGGTCGTCGCGCAGACGGGTGGCCTCTCGGAGGTCGCGATCGCGGTCTGAGCGACGCGCAACGGATCGACCGGCCGGAGGGCCGCACCCCAGGGGGTTGGACGCCACTGGAAGGGGTGCGGCCCTCCGCGCCGTCCGGCGCCCGGCACCCTCCGGACCGGCCCGCCCGGCGCCCTCCGGTCGTACGCTGAAAGCATGTACACGCGACGCCGTCGCGGCTATTTCGTGCTCATGGGCGGATGCCTGATCCTCTTCGTCTCCGCCTGGTCCTTCGTGCGGATCTGGTCGATCCCGGCGGCCATCGGAATGTGTGTGGTGGCCATGGTCATCCCGCCCGTCGCGGCGATCGTCGGCAACAGCCGGAGCCGTGACGACCGCTGGTGGGACGAGCCACCGAGGAACGACGAGCCGAACAAGCCCGACGGGCACGACGACTCGTGGACGGACCTGGGGACGAAGGCGAAGAGGCGCCGCTGACGGGCGTTGTTGTCCGTAGCCGTCAGTAGCCGTCAGTGGCCGTCAGTAGACGAGCGCCTGCACCCCGTCCACCATGATCTCGCTGACGAAGACCTGCGCACCGGCGATCCGTACCCCCTCCAGGACGTCGTCCTGCGTGATGTCACGCCGGGCCGCGCACTGCGTGCACAGCGTGATCTCCCCGGCGGACTGGATCGACTCGATCAGGTCCGGCAGCGGCGCGGCGTGCGGCAGTTCGAACTCCGCAGCCCGGCCGGGCAGGGCGAACCAGGCGGCCTCGCCCGTCAGCCACAGCGAGACCCGCACCCCGCTGGCCACGGCGACCGCCGCCACGGTGAAGGCCTGGGAACAGCGCTCGGGCGCGTCCGCCCCTGCTGTCACTTTGATCACAAGGGTTTTCTGCGCGGTCTGTGCGGTCTGTGGCGTTCTCACCGGTTCCATGAGCCGAACTGTAATCTTCCGGCGCACAACCAGGGCGTCCCTTCGCAGGTCAGCTCTGTGCGCGGGTCGATGGAACCCGCGACCGAGGTTGTGTGGGGGGACTTTCTTTTGGAACCGAAGCCACCGCGTCGCCGTGGCCGTACGACTCTGATCGTCGGCGTGGCCGCGCTGCTCGGTGTGGTCGCGGGTACGGCGACCGGATACACGATCCAGGCGGACCGGGCGCCGACCGCGCTCCCGCCGCTCTCCCAGGAGGGCCTGGCTTATCCCGCCAAGGCGCTGCCCGCGGGGACGAAGGTGAAGGCGCTGTCCGAGGCGGAGGACAGCCAGGTGAGGCGGGAGAGGGACCTGCGCGAGCTGCTGATCAGCAAGCCGGCGGGGTCGCGCGAAGCCGAGGACTCTCTGATCAGCGACGGCTGGATGCAGCTCAGCGCGTACGCGCTCGAATTCGAGAGCGAGGACTACATGTTCGAGCTGCTGCTGCGGCAGGGCTTCCGCCGGGTCGCCGGGGTGGCGTGGAGACAGGGCGAGTACCGCGAGGGCAGTGTCTCCCTCGTCCAGTTCCGTCCCGGGCCCGAGAACGGTGCTCTGGAGCACGCGAGCGGACAGTTCGTCACCACCGAGTCGAAGCGGGCGGCGGGCAACGCGGGCGATCCGATCAAGGGCAGCGGCAACGGCCGGTACTTCGTCTTCAAGCCGCAGGAGAAGCCCGGTTTCATGACGCTGTACCAGGCCCGCGCGCTCGCCCACCGGGGCGACATCATGCTCGACATCAACCTTTTCGACACGAAGCCGATCAGCAAGAAGGAAATCCGCACGCTGGCCGAGCGGCAGCTGGAGCGCCTGTGAACGACGAAGTGAAGCCCGATTCCGTTCCCGTTCCCGTTCCCGAGCCCGATTCTGTCCCCAAGCCCGACGGCCCCGCGCCCCGCCGCCGCGTGCGGCGCCTTGTCACGGTCGCCCTGCCCGCCGTCCTCGTCTTCGGCGCGGTCGCGGGCGGGATCACGTACACCAGCAGGACCGTGGACACGGCGGACAGGACCGCGCCCACCACCCTCTGGTCCCACGAGGACAGCGACGACGAGTCGGAGAACAAGGACCCGGCCGTCAGAGCGGGCGAGGGCCGTACGGACACCGCCCTCGGCCGCAAGCTGCTGCCGGTCCCGATCGGTTACGCGCTCGGGCCCGACGTCGGGGAGTTCGGCAACGACGGTGAGTTCAGCGCCAAACAGGCGACGGCCCTCATGAAGACCATCGGAGAGGGCCTGTCCGGCGCCGTGCGCCGCGATTTCGAGAAGGAGATCGACAAGCTGGGCGTCAAGGGGATCGGCACCCGGTCGTACGCCGCTGACGGGTCCGACGCCACCGCCGAGATCTATCTCGTACGGATGTCGAACCGCGGGTTCGTCCACGACTGGTACACGGCCCAGACCTACCGCCCCGATGCCCGCAAGGGGCCCGCCGTCAAGGGGCACAAGAAGGCCAGGTGCTTCCTCGCGCCCAAGAGCGGCGAGATCGACCTCGAAGGGATGGAGTGCGTGGCGTACGACGACGACCTGATGGTCAGCGTCGTGGCCCACGGCTCCGAGCCGTTCGACGCGGCAGCCATCGCCGATCTCGTGCGGAAGCAGCTCGACCACATCGCATCCCCGGGGACGTACGTATGACCGAGCAGATCACGGACAGCCCGGCGGAGACCGCAGCCGTACCGTCGACGGCGACGGAGACCGCAGCCGTACCGTCGACGGCGACGAAGACCACTGCCGTACCGCCTACGGAGGAGGCCGCTCCGGCCGAGCCGCCGCAGCCTGTGCCCGCGCAGCCACAGCCGCAGCCCGCCCCCGAGGAGCCGCCCCTCACCCCCCGCCCGCCCCGCCGCGCCCTCCGCGCCGTCGCCCGGTGGACCGTCGCTGTCCTCGTCTTCGCCGGGCTCGGTGGCGGGATCGCGTACGGCATCAGCGACGCGGAGCGCCAGGACGTACCAGGGCTGGCCACCAAGAGCGACGGGCGCTGGCAGTACCCGAAGCTCTCGCTTCCCGCGCTGCCCGCCGACGCCCCCCGCCCGTTCAGCGGCAACAACGCGGGCGAGATCCACCACGCCGACTCCCGCGCGCTCCTGCTGCCCGCCCCGGCCGGGGCCGTCGCCGACAAGAAGCTGAACGGCGGCTGGGTGAGCGAGGAGCGGTTCCTCTCCGAGTACGAACTCGACGACGACGAGCGGTCCGACCTCCTGGTCGCCCTGCGCGACGCCGGCCTCCGGCACATCGCCGCGCGCGGCTGGACCATGCCGGACGGCACCTCCTCCCGCGTCTACCTGCTGACGTTCCCGTCGACGGCGTTCACGGACGCGTTCGTCGCCGACGAACTCGACCAGGGGCTGGAATTCGGCGTCCCGCTCAAGAACGGGTCAGGAGGCCGGCTGGACGAGGGCTGGACCCAGGAGGGGGCGGGACTGGAGGCCTCCGTGTACGCGTACGAGGAGATCGAACCGTACGGCTCCGTCCAGACCCGCCAGGCGTACATCAGGGCCGGGGACACCCTCGCGCTCGTCCTGCACGAGAAGCCGGTGAAGAAGGGCCGCGCCGCCGCCGTGCCCTTCCACCAGACGCTGATCCTCCAGGACCAGCTGCTCAACTGAGGCGACCGCCGCTCCCCGCACCTCAGGGACCTCCGGGAGAGGACCGGGCCGCCACCCATTAGGCTGGGGCCCGGTCCGTACCGCCCCACCGCTCTCCGAGGAGCACCCGTGCTTGAGGACGTCTTCACCGCCCTGCTGGTCCTGGTCTGCGTCGGCGTGCTCGCCTTCTCCGTCCTGGTCGTGAAGAAGCTGTACCAGGGTCAGAGCTGACGTCCGGATTCCGGACCCGGCCGCCGTCGCCCTTCACCGCCTCTGTCACCGCCAGCCACTGCCCTCTACAGATCGCCTGAGCCGCTCATGATCGAGATTCCGTCCGACCTGAACCCGGACCTCGTCCCCCTCGCCTTCCTCCTCGGCCGCTGGGAGGGCGTCGGCGTGTTCGACTTCCCCGGGGACGAGAAGGCCAATTTCGGCCAGGAAGTCACGTTCAGCCACGACGGCAGGGACTTCGTCGAGTACGTCTCGCACACGTGGGCGCTCGACGCCGAGGGCAACAAGCTCCGGCCCATCGAGTCCGAGTCCGGGTTCTGGCGCATCGACAAGGACCGCAAGGTCGAGGTGGTGATGGTCCGCGACCAGGGTGTCGTGGAGATCTGGTACGGCGAGCTGGCCGACCAGAAGCCGCAGATCGACCTGGTGACCGACGCGGTGGCCCGTACCGCAGCCGCCAGCCCTTACAGCGGCGGCAAGCGGCTCTACGGCTATGTGAAGAGCGACCTGATGTGGGTCGGCGAGAAGGCGACGCCCGAGGTGCCGCTGCGGCCGTACATGTCCGCGCACCTCAAGAAGGTCGTCACCCCGGACCAGGTCGCGGCCTGGGCCAAGGATCTCGGTGACCTGCCGGACGACGGCATCGCGTTCTTCAAGTAGATACGGGTCTTCAAGTAGATACGGGTCGCCGCGTACGGGGCTCCTGGGACCAGCCACAAGCGGCTCCCGCCCGCCTACACTGGTCCCGTGGTGAGCACCGACTGGAAGAGTGACCTGCGCGAGCGCGGCTACCGGCTGACGCCCCAGCGCCAGCTTGTCCTCGAAGCCGTCGACACCCTGGAGCACGCGACCCCGGACGACATCCTCTCCGAGGTCCGCAGAACCGCCTCCGGCGTCAACATCTCCACCGTCTACCGGACCCTGGAGCTGCTGGAGGAGCTGGGCCTGGTCTCCCACACCCACCTGGGACACGGCGCTCCGACGTACCACCTCGCCGACCGCCACCACCACATCCACATGGTCTGCCGGGACTGTACGAACGTGATCGAGGCGGACGTCGCGATCGCCGCCGAGTTCACCAGGAAACTCCGCGAGGACCACGGCTTCACGACCGACATGAAGCACTTCGCGATCTTCGGGCGCTGCGCCGACTGCGCGGCCAGGCCGGCTCCCGGTCCGGAGTCGTAGCCACCCGCCCTCGCCCCGGACACGGGGTGGCGGCGAGTCGTACGCTTACCGGTATGAAGAGCCCCTTGCTGTTCCTGCCCGGAGCCGTCGCCGCAGAAGGATCGGACGAAGAGGTCGCCGCCCACTACGGCGACCTGTTCCGAGAACAGCGCGCGCTCGCGGACGGCACCGGACTCGTCGACCTCTCCCACCGCGGGATCGTCGCGATCACCGGCGACGACCGGCTGGCCTGGCTGCACCTGCTGCTCACCCAGCACGTCAGCGAGCTGGCCCCGGGTGAGGCGACCGAGGCGCTGGTCCTCTCCGCGAACGGCCACATCGAGCACGCCCTGTACCTGGTGGACGACGGTACGACCACCTGGACGCACGTCGAACCGGGCACGCGCGAGGCGCTCGTCGCGTACCTGGAGTCGATGAAGTTCTTCTACCGGGTCGAGGTCGTGGACCGTACCGACGACATCGCTCTCGTCCACCTGCCGGCCGGTTCCATCGCCGAGGTGCCGGACGGGACCCCCGTACGGGAGACGGCGTACGGCCGGGACCTGTTCCTGCCCCGCGCCGACCTGGAGGCCTACGCCGCCGCGCACGGGCCGCTGGCCGGGATCCTCGCGTACGAGGCCCTGCGCGTCGAGAACCACCGGCCGCGCCTCGGCTTCGAGACCGACCACCGGACGATCCCGCACGAGCTGGGGTGGATCGGCAGCGCCGTACACCTCCAGAAGGGCTGCTACCGGGGCCAGGAGACCGTCGCGCGCGTCCAGAACCTGGGGAAGCCGCCGCGGCGGCTCGTCTTCCTGCACCTGGACGGCAGCGAGGTCCTGCTGCCGGGGCACGGCACCCCGATCAGGCTCGCGGCGGACGGCGCGGAGGGGCGGCAGCTGGGCTTCATCACCACGTCGGCGCGCCACCACGAGCTGGGGCCGATCGCGCTGGCCCTGATCAAGCGGAACGTGCCGGTGGACGCGGAGCTGATGGCGGGGGACACGGCGGCGGCGCAGGAAGCGGTCGTGGAGGTCTGAACGATCTCTTTTGTACGGTCCGCCTGAGCGACCTGCTCGTGCGGTCCGCCCCGCCTCACATCTCCAGCTGCACCGTGAACGGGCCGTGATTCGTCAGCGAGACCCGCATGTCCGCCCCGAACCGGCCCGTCTCCACCGTCGCCCCCAGCTCACGCAGCCGCGCCACCACCTCGTCGACCAGCGGCTCGGCCACCGGTCCCGGCGCGGCGGCGTTCCAGGTCGGGCGGCGGCCCTTGCGGGCGTCCCCGTAGAGAGTGAACTGCGAAATCACCAGGAGCGGGGCGTTCACGTCCGAACAGGACTTCTCGCCCTCCAGAATCCGCATCGACCAGAGCTTGCGGGCGAGTTGTCCCGCCTTCTCCGCCGTGTCCTCGTGGGTGACTCCGACCAGCACACACAGGCCTTCACCGATGATCTCGCCCACGGTTTCCGTCCCCGCGTCCGTCACCACGGAGACCTTCGCGCCGTCGACCCTCTGCACCACCGCTCGCATGACGACCAATCTAGCGGGGGCCGAACGGGTGCAGAGTGCCCGCACGTGCAGGTGCATGAGTGGCACCATGCTCGGAGGCGGTGCGCTCGCGCACCGGTCGAGGGATGGGGAGTACGCGTGACGAGTACATCTGGCGCCGGGCAGCCGTCCGGCCCCGTACCGAGGACCCGCACCACCAGCGGTACGGGCAGCAGCCCCGCGGCCAGGGCGGTGGGCGGCCAGGCGGGCGGTCCGCTGGGCGGCGGCGGGCACGCGGGTCAGGGCATGGGTCCGGGCGTGGGTCCAGGTATGGGGCCGGGGACGGGTCCTGTCGCGGGCCCGGTCAGGGGCGCGGTGCAGACCGGTGGTCACCCCGGCGGGCACTCGGGAGGGCGGCCCCCGGTCCAGCGGGCCGGCGGCGAGGGCGTCCTGCCCGCCCCCCGGCCGTACGACTTCACTGTGCTGCGCCTGCCCGAGCTGCGCGCGCTGCGCCGCGACTCGCAGCGCGACGAGGCCGACCTCAGCTACCTGCGGCGGCTGCTCCAGGGGCGCATCGACATCCTGCGGGCCGAGCTGGCGCGCCGTACCGCGCCCGAGACACCCGTCGTGGACCGCGTCCCCGGGACGTCCGTGGTGGACAGGCTCTCCGAGATCCTCGCCGACGCGCCCTCCCGGCACCGCTCGTCCGCCCGGCATGTGACGCTTTCCACTCCGCGCAGCGAGGAGTACCGGCTGCTGGCGGCGGAGACGCTCGCCGAGGTCGAGCTGTCGGACCTGGAGGCCCGTACGGACGACGAACTGCACAGCGCGATGGGGCGGCTGGTCCGCAACGAGCAGCAGATCTCGCGCCGCCGTCACCAGCTCCAGCGCACGGCGGACGACTGCATCGGGGAGATCGCACGCAGGTACCGTGACGGGGAAGCACAAGTGGACGACCTGCTGACGTAAGACCGATCGGTCGAAGGCTCACGAGGCCGCGCCGGCGGGGTCCGTCCGTACCGTACTCCGTCACGGAAGGCCGACGATGACGTCTCACACCCCCGCCGTACCCCCGGCAACAGCACCGGGCGGCACCTCTGTCGTATTCCCGGCCGTGTCGCCGGGCGGCGCCCCCGCCGTATCCCCGGGCGCCCCGCGCGAGGTGCCGCCGGTCCTCGCCGAGGTCGTACGGTCCGGATTCACCGAGGGGCACCACCGCGGGACGCTGGTGCTGCTCGCGGCGGACGGCAGTGTGGAGTTCGCGCTCGGTGACCCCGGCGTCCCGGTCTTCCCGCGCTCCAGCAACAAGCCGATGCAGGCCGCCGCCGTGCTGCGGGCGGGGCTGGACCTGGCGGGGGAGCGGCTGGCGCTGGCCGCCGCGAGTCATTCGGGCGAGTGGTTCCACCTCGATCTCGTACGGACGATGCTCGCCGAGCACGGACTGACCGTCACCGATCTGCGGACGCCGCCGGACCTGCCGCTGGACCAGGTGGAAGCAGAAACGTTTCTCGCCGCCGGTGGGGTGCGGGACCGGGTGGTCATGAACTGCTCGGGCAAACACGCGGCGATGCTGGCCGCCTGCGCCCTGAACGGCTGGCCGACCGACACGTACCTGGACCGGGACCATCCGCTCCAGCGGCTCGTCCACACGGTGGTCGAGGACGTCTCGGGCGAACGGGTCGCGGCGACCGGTACGGACGGCTGTGGCGCCCCCCTGATGGCGATAAGCCTCACCGGCCTCGCCCGCTCCTTCCGCCACTTCGTGCTCGCCGCCCCGGGTTCGGCGGAGCGGCGGGTGGCGGACGCGATGCGGGCGCACCCGGAGTACGTGGCGGGCACCCGCCGGTCCGACACCTGGCTGATGCGGGGGGTGCCGGGGGCGCTGTCGAAGATGGGCGCGGAGGCGGTCCAGGCGGTGGCGCTGCCGGACGGCCGCGCGCTGGCCTTCAAGATCGACGACGGCGGGATCCGGGCGCTGGGGCCGGTCCTGGCGCGGGCGCTGGAGCTGCTGGGGGTGACGGCGGAGGTACGGGAACGGATCGGGCGGGCGCCGCTGCTGGGCGGGGGCGTGGAGGTGGGGTCGGTGCGGGCGGCGTTCTGAGGGGGACGGCGTTCTGAGAGGGACGGCGTTCTGAGGTCGGCGGCGGCGGCCCGCCTGGCCGGATCGCATCCACGTGCACCCGATTCAAAATCCACCTGATTCAAATCCACCCGATTCAAATCCACGTGCACCCGATCGGGTGAACGACATAGCGTGAGATCCATGAGCCTTGAGGTCCGCACCGTCACCGAAGCCGAGTTTCCCGACTGGCACCGCGCCCTGAACACCGGATTCCTGCGGCCGCCCGTCTCGGCGGACGACGTCGTGGCGTCGCGACGGGCCACCGCCGACCTGACCCGCACGCTGGGCGCCTTCGACGAGGGCCGCTGCGTCGCCACGTTCCGGTCGTTCACACAGGAGCTGACGGTCGTGGGCGGCGCCACGCTCACGGCCGACGCGATCTCGAACGTGACCGTCTCCCCCACCCACCGCAGGCGCGGACTGCTCGGCCGGATGATGGGCGCGGACCTGGCGGCGGCGAAGGAGCGCGGCGACGCGGTGGCCACGCTGATCGCGGCGGAGTACCCGATCTACGGGCGGTTCGGCTTCGGCCCTGCCACGTGGATCACCGAGTGGGCGATCGACGTGGCGCGTACGGGACTCGACCCCCACAGGTCCGGCCCGGACGACGGCGGCAGGATCGACCTGGTCGACATCGCCGACGTACGGAAGATCGGCCCCGAACTCCACGACCGGTTCCGGGTCACGCAGCCGGGCGCGATCGACCGCGACGAGCGCTGGTGGCGCAGGGAGACGGGCCTGGACCCCTGGGTCGTGCCCCAGACCGAGTCGTACTACGCGGTGTACCGCTCGGCCACGGGCGAAGTGGAAGGCATGGTCCGGTATTCCGCGGACGGCGTATGGGGAGACGCCAAGACGCCGCTGAGCACCGCGTCGGTGCAGGGCCTGATCGCGCTGACGCCGGCGGCGGAGCGCGCGCTGTGGCAGTTCGTCTGCTCCATAGACTGGGTGGCGACGGTGAAGACGGGCCACCGCGCCCCGGACGACCTGGTGACCCGCTTCCTGCCGGACCCCCGGGCGGCGCGCGTCGTCACGCACGCCGACTTCCTGTGGGTACGGATTCTCGACGTCGTACGCGCCCTGGAGGCCCGCACGTACGCGGCCCCCGGCACGCTGGTCCTGGAAGTCCTGGACATCGCGAACCTGGCCTCCGGCCGCTTCCGCCTGGACGCCTCCCCGACGGGCGCGGTGTGCGCGCCGACCACGGAGTCGCCGGATGTGGTGCTGGACGTACGGGAGTTGGGCGCGCTGTACCTGGGAGACGAATCGGCGGCGACACTGGCGGCGCTGGGCACCCTGACGGAGGAAACCACAGACGCCGCCGCCCGGACGGACCTCCTCTTCCACACGCCACGACGCCCTTGGTGCCCGGACGTCTTCTGAGTCCGAGGGGGTGTCCTCCGGACCCGGTTCCGCGCGCGGCGCACGGAAGCGGGGGCCGTACCACTCCCGCCTCCGGCCCTGGACCCCTCCTGTCCCCGCCCCTGGACCGCTCACGCCGTCCGGGTCCTGAACAGGGTCCCCGACATCGCCGTCGCCACTGCCAGGATTCCCCCGCACCAGGCCAGGGCCGTCCACGGGGTCGAGCCGACCGGCTGGTGGTCGGCGAAGGCATGGAGCCAGGTGGGCATCGTGTCGATCGGGACGAAGGCGCTGCTCGGGTAGGGGGGTTTTGGCGAGCAGGCCCGCCGCCGCGGAGAGCCAGGAGACCGCCACGACGAACGCGAGCAGGAGGCCGGTCGCGCTCACGCCGACCGCGGTGGTGGCGGAGCCGAATCCCGCGGGGCCGGGGCCGGGGTCGGGGTCGGTGGGCCGCGCGTCTGGGTGACCGGGTTGCGGTTCGTGTTGTCCTCAATCGCCGGACGGGCTTGGTTGTGCCCGCTGCGGCCCGGTGGGCTGGGTGCGGGTTGTTGCCGGGGGCCGGGCAGGGGTCGTGTCCTGCACTGCATGTTTTACGTCGCGTTCGGGACCTTGTTTGGTTCGGGTTCGCCACGCGACACAAAACACGCTCTACGTTCCGGACACGACCCCTGCCCGTCCCCCTTCCAGGCCCGCGTCAAACAACCCGGCCCGCTCCGGTCTTTAAGCCTGTCCGGCGCTTGAGGACATCCTTGACCCGCGCATGCGCACCGCGCAGGGGGCACACTCCAGCCCGTCCGGCGCTTGAGGACGCAGTGACCCGCACCCGCGCACCGCGCAGGGGCACCATCCAGCCCGTCCGGCGTTTGAGGACGTTGGTAAGCGGCACCGTCCACCGGGCAGAGGGGAGGCGTCCCGGGCGGGCGGGGTCGTTGAGTTCACCCTCGGCGTGAGGGGGGTGGGGTCGGAGGAGGTGCGTGTGTCCGGACGTAAAGCGTGTTTTGTGGCGCATGACTACCGGTGAACTATGCGAGCTCCTGAGGCGCCGTAAAACATGCAGTCCGGACATACGTACCTCCGCAGGCCCCGCCCCCCGTCACCACGACAAACCCAAGCCCGTCCGGCGATTGAGGACATCAGTAAGCCGCGCCCGCGCACCGGGCAGACGCCACAAACAAGCCCGTCCGGCGATTGAGGACAAGCAGTAAGCGCAACGAACACCGGCGTAGCCTCGGGCACATGCACCGCCACGACCAAGACCTCGGCCTGCGCGAACGCAAGAAGGCGCGGCAGTACCAGGTCATCTCCGACACCGCCATCACGCTGTTCCTCGCGCACGGCTTCGACCGCGTCTCCGTCGCCCAGATCGCCGCCGCCGCCGACGTCTCCAAGCCCACCCTCTTCCGTTACTTCCCCACCAAGGAAGACCTCGCCCTCCACCGCTTCGCCGACCACGAGGACGAGCCCGCCCGCGTCGTGACAGGCCGGGCCGGCGGCACAAGCCCGCTCCAGGCGCTCCGGCGGCACCTCCTCGACGGGCTCGATCGCCGCGACCCCGTCACGGGGCTCAGTGACCACCCGGAGGTGCTCGCCTTCCACCGTCTGCTGTACGGGACGCCGAGCCTCGTCGCCCGGATGTACGGGTACCAGCAGCGCAGCGAGGCCGCGCTGGCCGCCGCGCTCGGCGGCGGGATCGGGGGGGCGCTCAGCGCGGGGCAGATCGTCGCCGTCCTCCGCGTCCTCGCGCTGGAGAACTGGCGCCGCGTCGCGGCGGGCGAGAGTGCCGACGACGTCTACCCGGACGCGGTCGCGGCGGCGGAACTGGCGTTCGGGCGGCTGCGCACCGGGTTGCCGGACAGCCCGTCCGACAGCCCGCCGGACAGGGCGAGCGATACTCAGTAAAATATGTTACCGGGTTGCGTTATCCTTGGTGGAATGACCGCCCCGGACCCCGACCTCCTCCGCGAACTCGACCGCGAACGGACCTACCACCAGACCTGCCGCACCGCCCTGACCGGCATGGTCGACGACGCGGCCCAGCAGGTCGTCACCGGCGAGAACGCCTTCGCCTCCGGCGCCGACGCCGAGGTGCTCGGGCGCCATCTCCGCAGCCGCGCCAAGGAGTTGCGCCTCGAACCCGACAGCCCGCTCTTCTTCGGGCGCCTCGACTTCGACGGTGCGGCCGGTGACCACAGCCGGCAGAGCTACCACATCGGCCGCCGCCGGATCAGCGAACACCCCTCCGCCCCACCCCTGGTGGTCGATTGGCGCGCCCCCGTCTCGCGCGCCTTCTACCGCGCGAGCGCGAGCGACCCGCAGGGTGTCGCCGTCCGGCGGCGGTTCGGCTGGGCGCCGTGGAGCAAGGGGGAGCCGGAGGACCTGACCAGCCTGGAGGACGAGCAGCTGGCGATGCCGGAGACCGGGGGCAGCGCGGTCCCCACAAGCGCGATCCTCACCGGCGAGATCGAGCGCCCGCGCGTCGGCCCCATGCGCGACATCGCCGCCACGATCCAGCCCGAACAGGACGAGCTCGTACGGTCCGAACTCGGCCGCTCCGTCTGCGTCCAGGGCGCCCCCGGCACCGGAAAGACCGCCGTGGGCCTGCACCGGGCCGCGTACCTGCTCTACACCTACCCGCAGCGGATCCAGCGCGCCGGACTGCTGATCCTCGGCCCCAACCGCACGTTCCTCGCGTACATCTCCGAAGTGCTGCCCGCCCTGGGCGAGATCGGCGTCCGGCAGTCGACCGTCCGCGACGAGATCGCGCGCCACCCGGTGCGTACGGAGGACTCCGAGGCGGCGGCCGCCGTCAAGCACGACGCCCGCATGGCGGAGGTGCTGCGCCGGGCGCTGTACGGGAGGGTGTCGGCGCCCGCCGAACCGCTCACCGTCCCGGACGGCTCGTACCAATGGCGGCTCGAGGTCGAGGAGTTGGCGGGGATCGTCGACACGGTACGGGCCGAGGCCCCGCCGTACGCCACCGGCCGGGAACGGGTCCGCAGCCGGGCCGTCCGGGCGCTCCAGCTCCAGGCGGAACGCCGGGCGGGGCCACGGTCCGCGCAGTGGGCGCGGAAGGTGAGCACGTCGCGGGGCGTCACGGCGTATCTGGACCGGGTCTGGCCGAAGGCGACCCCCGAGGAGGTGCTCGCGGCGCTGCTCGCGGACCCGGAGGCGCCGGACGGTCCGTGCGACGGCATCCTCGGCGCGGCCGAACGCCGGGCCCTCCACCGCCCCCGCCGGGGCGTGCCGTCCGCGCGGACGGCCAAGGCCTTGCCCTGGTCGGCGGCCGACCTCGTCCTGCTGGACGAACTCGCGGGCCTGATCGAGCGTCCCGAGGGATACGGCCACGTGGTCATCGACGAGGCGCAGGACCTGTCCCCGATGGAGTGCCGCGCGATCGCGCGCCGCGCGGAGTTCGGTTCGCTGACGGTGCTGGGCGACCTGGCGCAGGGCACGACGCCGTGGGCGGCGCGTTCGTGGCCCCGACTCCTCGCGCATCTGGGCCGGCCGGAGGCGGCCGTGGTCCCGCTGACCGTCGGTTTCCGGGTGCCGGGGGCGGTGGTGGAGCTGGCCAACCGGCTGCTGGGGGCGCTGGAGGTCGACGTACCGCCGTCACGATCGCTGCGTTCGGATGGCGAGTTGACGATCCGTCAGGTAGGGGAGCTGGTCCCTGCTGTGGTCCGTACGGTGCGTACCGCGCTCGCCCACGAAGGGTCGGTGGGCGTCATCGCGGACGGCCCGGAGGCGGACCGGCTCCGTACCGCCCTCACGGCGGCCGGCATCGCCACGGCGACGGCCGACGAACTCGGCACCACGGCGGCCCGGGTGACCGTGCTCCCCGCGAGCGCGGCGAAGGGCCTGGAGTACGACCACGTCGTCCTGGTCGAACCGGCCGCGATCGCCGGGGCGGAGGCGCGGGGGCTGCACCGCCTGTACGTGGCGCTGACGCGGGCGGTGTCGCGCCTGGACATCGTCCACCACCGGCCGCTGCCGGGAGAGTTGGGTCGGCCGGGCGGACGCTGACGGCTTGACCTCGAGTCCGGTTGACATCTGAAGCTGATCCGCGTGAATACGACTGGGATGGACGAAGCGACGCGGGCAGCCGAGACCGAGGCGATCGGGAACCCGGGCACCCCGATCTAGGTCATGGCGAAGGAGGCCGGGCGACGGCTGCTGGTGGCCTGCCAGAACACGGAGGTGCTCGGTACGTGAGCCCGAGAGGTGACGGCCCTCAAACCGCCGTCGGCCGCGCGGTGTTCGCCCGTACGGCGTCCGCGATCGTCCGCGCGACGGCGGCCGGCGGGACGTGGGTCGTGTCGAGGACCGTGGCCTCGCGGCGCAGCCAGGGCAGCGCTTCCTCGTACGGCGTGAGGTGGTCGAGCCGCCACCGTACGGCCGACAGGCTCTCGGGCGCGGTGTCCGTGCGGATGCGGGTGGTGAGGGTGTCCCGGTCGGTGTGCAGGACGAAGTGGTGGACGGGGATGCCCTTGGCCGCCAGCCCGGTGCGGATCTCGGTCCAGTACGCCGCCGTGAGGACGGTCTGCGGCACGACGAGCACGCCGCCGACGTAGCCGAGCACCTGAGCGGCGGTCTCCACGACCAGGCCGCGCCAGGGCGTCCACTCCTGGAAGTTGGTGTGGGGCACGGAGTTCAGGACGTGCCGCAGCATGTACCCGACCTCTTCGGGGTCGAAGACCCGCGCCTGCGGGAGGAGCCCGGTCAGCTCCTTCGCCGTGGTCGTCTTGCCCGCCCCGAAGGTCCCGTTCAGCCAGACAATCATGGCGTCGAGGTTATCCGGCCCTGTGCGGGGGCGCCCGGCCCTCCTCCGGGCCGAGACGTCGACCACGTCCGACGGGACATACCTCCGGCCCGTTAACCGGTTGTGGCTCGTTGTCGCTCTCTGCTCTAATCCGTCGACAACAGAGACAGGTCGACCCAGGAGATGGTTATGCGCGGAACGTCGGAGTCCCACACCACGGTAATTTCTGTCTACCTGGAGGACCTGACGCTCTGTGAGTACGCTGAACCTGGGAATTCTGGCGCACGTCGACGCCGGTAAGACGAGCCTGACCGAGCGGCTGCTGCACAACGCCGGTGTCATCGACGAGATCGGCAGTGTCGACGACGGCAGTACCCAGACCGATTCGCTGGCGCTCGAACGGCAGCGCGGCATCACGATCAAGTCCGCCGTCGTCTCGTTCGCCGTCGATGACGTCACCGTCAATCTGATCGACACCCCCGGCCACCCGGATTTCATCGCCGAGGTGGAGCGGGTGCTGAGTGTCCTCGACGGCGCGGTGCTGGTCGTGTCGGCCGTGGAGGGGGTGCAGGCGCAGACTCGGGTGCTCATGCGGACGCTGCGGCGGTTGCGTATTCCCACGCTTGTCTTCGTCAACAAGATCGACCGCCGGGGCGCGGGGTACGAGCGTGTCCTGCGCGCCCTCGCCGAGAAGCTGACCCCCGCTGTCGTCCCGATGGGCAGCGCGAGCGGCCTCGGCACGCGGGCCTCCGCCTTCGTCCCGTACGGGCCCGGCGACGCGGCCTTCACGGACCGGCTGGCCGATGTGATCGCCGACCACGACGACGCCTTCCTCGCCGCGTACGTGGACGAGGAGGCGCCGATCTCGTACGGGCGGCTCAGGGACGGACTCGCGGCGCAGGTCAGGCGGGGTCTCGTACACCCGGTGTACTTCGGGTCCGCCGTCGACGGCGTCGGTGTGGACGCGCTGACCGCCGGTATCAGGGAGTTGCTGCCACCGGCCGGCGGCGACCCGGACGGTCCGGTGGCGGGCACGGTCTTCAAGGTCGAGCGGGGGCCCGCCGGGGAGAAGATCGCATACGTACGCCTCTTCTCCGGGACGGTGCGTGTGCGCGACCGGCTGCGTTTCGGGCGAGTCGGCGGGCGGGCCGGCGGCGCGGCGGACGAGGAGGGCAAGGTCACCGCGATCAGCGTCTTCGAGCAGGGCGCGGCCGAACGCCGGGACGAGGTGGTCGCCGGGCGGATCGGGAAGTTCTGGGGGCTCGGTGAGGTCCGGATCGGTGACTCCGTCGGGGATCCGGACGACGACCTCGGCGACGACCTCGGCGGCGGCCTCGGCGGCGGCCTCGGCCCCGACCACTTCTTCGCACCGCCCGCACTCGAATCCGTCGTCGTGCCCACCCGCCCCGCCGACAAAGGCGCGTTGCACGTCGCGCTCGGCCAACTCGCCGAGCAGGACCCCCTGATCAACCTCCGGCAGGACGACGTACGCCAGGAAGTCCTCGTCTCGCTCTACGGCGAGGTGCAGAAAGAAGTCATTCAGGCCACTCTCGCCGACGACTTCGGTATTGATGTCGCATTCCGCGAGACGACCACCGTCTGTATCGAACGACCCCTCGCGACGGGCGAGGCGGTCGAGATCAAGGGAAAGGAGATCAACCCCTTTCTCGCCACCATCGGACTGCGCGTGGACCCCGCGCCGGTCAATTCCGGGGTGGAATTCCGGCGGGAGATCGAGCTGGGATCCCTGCCGTTCTCGTTCATCAGGGCGATCGAGGAGACCGTCCACGACACCCTCCGGCAGGGCTTGTACGGATGGCAGGTCACCGACTGCGTGGTCACCCTGACCAGGTCCGGCTACTCCCCGCGCCAGAGCCACGCCCACGCCGTCTTCGACAAGAGCATGTCGAGCACGTCGGGGGACTTCCGTAACCTGACCCCGCTGGTCCTGGTCGCCGCGCTGCGGGAGTCGGGATGCGGGGTGTACGAGCCGATGCACCGCTTCGAACTCGAAATCCCCGCCGACGCGTTCGGGCCGATCATGCCCGTCCTGACGAACCTCGGGGCCGTACCGTACGCGCCGGAGACGCGGGGCCCGGTGTGCCTGCTGTCGGGTGCGATCCCGGCGGCCCGGGTCCACGAGCTGGAACGGCGACTGCCCACCCTCACGCACGGCGAGGGCGTGCTGGAGTGCGCCTTCGACCACTACCGGCCGGTCCAGGGGGCGATCCCCGTACGGTCGCGGGCGGACCACAACCCGCTGGACCGCAAGGAATATCTGCTGAAGGTCGTACGGCGGGCGGGCGGGAGCCACTGAGGTACGGGGAGGAGAGGCGCGGTCGGTACGGGCGGCGGGGCGGCCAGGAGGTCACGCCGGCCGCGCCGCCCGGGACGCCCGCGACGACTCGATCATCTCCAGCGACACCTGCCACAGCCGCGCCGCCGCCTCCGGGTCCCGCGCGTGGTCCGCGACCCCGCCGGGCGGAGTCCCCGGTACGTACCGCACCGCCTCCTCGCAGTCCTCGAAGTACCGGCCCCCCACCCCCTCGACCAGCGGCGAGGTCGCGACCAGGACGGCCGTGGCCGCGCCCTGCTGCGGGGTCTTGAAGGCACCCTCCACGGCCACCGCCGCGTCGAGGTCCTCCTTGCTCATGTGCCGGGTGAGATTCGACAGGATCGGGCCAGGATGTACGGCGTTGACGGTGATGCCGTCCCCGGCCCACCGCCGGTTCGCCTCGACCGCGAACAGGACGACGGCCGACTTGGACTGCGCGTACGCGACCACCGGGTCGTACGGCCGGGTCCGGAAGTGGATGTCGTCGAAGTCCACCCCGGCCCGTACGTGCCCGCGCGAGCTGAGCGCGACGACCCGCGCCCGGTCCCCCGCCGCGAGCGCCGGGTACAGGCCGGTGGCGAGGGCGAAGTGGCCGAGGTGGTTGGTGGCGAACTGCGTCTCCCACCCTTCCGGCGTCCGCCATTCGGGTGTCATCATCACGCCCGCGTTGTTGACGAGGATGTCCAGCGGGCCGTGCCAGGCGGCGACGAAGGCCGCCACCGAGCCCTGGTCGGCGAGGTCGAGCGGGACGACGGCGAGGTGCTTGTTCCCGGTGGTCGACGCGATGTCCCCGGCGGCCCGCTCACCGGCCGTGACGTCCCGTACCGCCAGGGTCACCTCGGCGCCCGCCCCGGCCAGGGCGCGCGCCGTCTCGACGCCGATGCCGGAGGACGCGCCGGTCACGATCGCGCGCCGGCCGGTGAGGTCGGTGCCGGCGATCACCTCCGCCGCCGTGGACTCCGCGTCGAACGGGGTGGTGATGCGTGCGGGCTCGGTCATGGTGCTGCCTCTCTGCTGCTCCGGGGTGCCGTACCTCCAGCGAACCACCGGCGGGGCGCTTCGGCAGGGCGGTACGGGGCCCGCTTCCACCGGGGGTCCGCCAGTACCCCTCTCGCGGCGCGGGACACCGTACGGAGACACCTCGCCCGGCGACAATCTGACGCTCCGTGAAGTGACGGATACTCAAATGACTTGCCTGTGAAGGAATATGGCGGGACCGGCGCCTCTCACGCTTCATGCACGACACAGTGATCGGTAGTATCCGCCTGTGACTCCCTCCCCACAGGACCCGCTTTTCTGGGCGCTGATACTCGCCGTCGTCCTGGCCGGATCCGGGGTGCTGATCCGTCGGTACCGCAGAGCCGCACGGGGCGCCGAAGAACGGATCCGCGCCCTCCACCGCGAGATCGACATCCGGGACGCCGAGGCCAGACACCTTGCCCACACCCGCGTACCGACGCTGCTCCGGGGCATCTGGCAGGGACGCGACACCGACGAGGTGCCCGCCGCGCTCCACCCGGCCCTGGCCGGAACCCCGTTCCTCGCCACGCACGAGGCGGTGCTCCAGCAGTTCCGCGAGGTGACCACGCAGGCCACCGGGCGCGCCGAGGACGGCGCCAAGGCCGCCGTCTCCACCGTGACCCGCTCCATGCAGGGGCTGCTGAACGACACGACCAACGCGATCGACGCGATGCTGCGCCGGCACCACGACCCGGCCGTCCTGGCCGACGCCAACGACATCGACCACGCGAGCAGCCAGCTCGTGCGCCGCGCCCAGGCCGTGAACGTCCTGACCGGCTCCTGGCCAGGACGCCAGCGCCGGGACTCGCCGCTGCTGGACGTCGTCCGCGGCGGGGTGTCGAAGATCCGTGACTACGACCGGGTCAAGATCACCGGCGAGCCCGCGTACGGGGTGGTCAGCGGCGCGGTCGAGCCCGTCGTGCTGGCGATCGCCGAACTGCTCGACAACGCGGCCCGCCACTCCGAGCCCGGCTCCGACGTCCAGGTCTGGTTCGTCCAGGCCCACAACGGCGTCAGCGTGATGATCGACGACTCCGGCGTCGGCCTCAAGCCGGAGGCGAAGGAGGCGGCGGCGCGGCTGCTGAGCGGCGAGGAGGAGGTACGGCTGACGCAGCTGGGCAGCCGGCCCAAGTTCGGCTTCCCCGTGGTGGGGGTCCTCGCGAAGCGGTACGGGTTCCGGGTCGCCGTCGACCAGGATTCGATCTACGGCGGTGTACGGGCCGGGCTCTTCCTGCCCTCGGAGCTGCTGGTCACGGTGGACACCGAGGAGCCGCGCGCGCAGCCGCACGGCCGGGCCGCCGAGGAGCAGCGGGGGGCGGAGTCCACTGAGAAGTCCGACAAGAAGCGGGGCGGGAAGCCGGGCGGGACGTCCGCCGAGAAGCCGGTCGTGAAGCCGGCCGCAAAGGTGGCCGAGAAGTCCGCCGTGCGGCCCGACGCGGACAAGCGGACGGACAGGAGCGAGGAGGCGGAGACCTCCGACGACCCCGGCGAACTCCTCCTCCGCCCCGACGGCCTCCCGCAGCGCCGTCGCCGTACCACCGCACGCGCCCTCCCCGAGGAACGCTCCGTGCCCGCACCCCCCGTCCGCACCAGCCGCAACGTCGGGGCCTTCGCCCGGGGCGTCCGCAACGCACAAGACCGCCGTACTTCGGAATCAGAACGAGAGGACGACTGACCCATGACGAACTCAGTTTCCAAGGTGGGTGACCTCGGCTGGATTCTGGACGAGCTGCTCAGGACCCCCCACACGCTCCGCGCGATCCTGCTGTCCTCCGACGGTCTGATGTCCGCCTCCTCCGAGGGGGTCGAGCGCGACATGGCCGACCGGATGGCGGCCGCCGTCTCCGGCATGCAGGCGCTCAGCCGTGAGGCGGCCGAATTCGCCGACTGCGAGGGGGCGTGGGAGATGACCATGATCCAGTACCGGGGCGGTTACCTCTTCGCCATGGCCGCCGGGGACGGCTCCTACCTGGCGGTCTCCGCCGACGGGGACGCGGACGTCGAGAACGTGTCGTACGCGATGGAGGAGACGGTCGACCGGCTCGGCCAGCAATTGGGTATCGCCTCGCGGGTCGTCACAGGCGCCGGCTCGTGACGCCGCCGGCCCGGCAGGGCCGGGGCAGCGGCCTGGTACGCCCGTACGTGGTCACGGGAGGCCGGTCCGCGCCCAGCCGCAACACGTTCGACGCGGTCACCCTCGTCATGATCCTCCAGAGCGACCTGTCCCGCGCCGAACTCACCCCGGAGCAGCGCGCGGTGCTCAACCTCTGTGGCCAGGGCGCCCTTTCGGTGGCGGAGATCGCGAGCCATCTGGAACTGCCGCTCAGTGTGCTGCGTATCGTGCTCGCCGACCTGATGGAGAGCGGTCACATCACCACACGGTCGACGATCCTGACGGCGAGGACGCTCGACCGAGACATCCTGGAGGCGGTCCTTGCTGGACTCCAAGCGCTTTGAATCCGCCGCCGGCACCCATCTGCGCGGCGACGAGACGGCCGTCAAGATCCTGGTCGCGGGCCATTTCGGGGTCGGCAAGACGACGTACGTGAAAACGTTGTCGGCCATCCGTCCCCTGCTCACCGAGGAGTTGATGACCACCGCGAGCGAGGGCACCGACGACCTCAGCGGGGTGCCGGGCAAGACCACGACGACGGTCGCGATGGACTTCGGGCGGCTCTCGCTCAGCGACGACCTGGTGCTGTACCTGTTCGGGGCCCCCGGGCAGGAACGCTTCTGGTCCGTTGTGGCGGACCTGTCGCGCGGCGCCCTCGGCGCGCTCGTGCTGGCCGACACCCGAAAGCTCGGGGACAGTTACCCGGTCCTGGGGCTGATGGAGGACCTCGGCCTGCCGTACGCGGTCGTGGTCAACCTCTTCGACGGCGCGCCCACGTACGAACTCCCGCAGCTCCGGGACGCGATGGACCTCGCGCCCGAGACGCCGCTGGTGATCTGTGACGCCCGCGACCACGCGAGCGCCAAGAACGCGCTCGTCGAACTGGTCACCCACCTCCTCACCCTGACCCCGGAGCCCGCACGATGAGCACGCCCGTCACCCCGGACTCTGCCCCGGCCGCCGCCCCGGACGCACCCGCGGCCCTTCCCGCGCCCGCGAGCCCCTCTGCGTCCGCGGCCCCGCCCGCGCCCGCGACCCCGCCCGCGTCCGCGATCCTGTCCGCGCCCGTGCCCCTCGCTCCTGACTCCCTCATGCCCGGCGACTCCCCGGCCTCCGTCCCGATCCAAGTCCCCTCCGGTGGCTGCCCGTTCGCCGCGCGGGCTTCGGCCGGCGCGCTGGGTGAACTCCCGCGCATCCACGGGGCGGAGTTCACCGCCGACCCGCACGCCACGTACGACAAGCTCCGCGCGCAGGGCCCGATCGTGCCGATCGAGATCGCCGAAGGGATGTACGGGTACCTCACCACCACGTACCGCGCCGCCCTCCACCTCCTGCGCAACACCCCCGACAAGTTCGCGAAGGACCCCCGTCATTGGGTGGCGCTGCGCACCGGACAGGTCCCTCCCGGCACCCCCTCCGCGGCCATGATGGAGCCGCGCGACAACGCGCTGTGGATGGACGGCATGCCGCACACCCGGCTTCGCAAGTCCATCACCGACACCCTGGACCTGATCGACACCCACGCCCTGGTGGCGACGGTGAGCCGGATCGCCGACACCCTCATCGACGCGATGGCGCGGCGCCCGGAGTTCGACCTCGTGGCCGACTTCTCCGACCCGCTGCCGATGCAGGTGCTCATCGAGCTGTTCGGCTGCCCGCCCGACCTCGGCCGCAGGATCATCGAAGCGATCGGCCGCCTCTTCGACGCCGGGGCGGACGCGGCGGAGGCCAGCGCCGAGGTCGCCACGGCCTGCCTGGAACTGACCCGCCTCAAGCGCGCCGAGCCCGGCAGCGACGCCACCTCCTGGCTGATCGCCCACCCGGCCCAGCTGACCGACGTCGAGATGATCCAGCAGATCCTCCTCGTCGTCGGCGCCGCCACCACCCCCAGCTCGAACCTCATCGCCAACGCCCTGCTGCTGATGATCGACGACGAGCGGTTCAGCGGCAGTGTGTACGAAGGGGTCCACTCGGTCTCCGAGGCGATGGACCAGGTGCTCTGGGAGGACCCGCCCCTCGCCAACTACTCGCCGCTGTACGCCCGCAGGGCGGAGACGTACGAAGGGGTACGGCTGGAGCCCGGCGTCCCGATCCTGGTGAGCTTCGCCGCCGCCAACTCCGACCCCGCCCTCAACCACGCCACCCACCGGCGCGCCGGCAACCGCGCGCACCTCGCGTTCAGCGCCGGTGTCCACGGCTGCCCGGCGCCCGACCTGGCGGGCATCATCACCGAGACCGCGGTCGAGCGTGTCCTCGACCGGCTCCCGGACCTCAGGCTGTCCTGCGACCGCAAGGACCTGACCCGCAGGCCCGGCACCTTCCACTCCGGCTGGACCGCCCTACCCGTGGTCCACACCGCCGTGGTTCCCCTCTCCGCACCACACCATGGAGTGCATTGATGGACGCCCAGCCCACCCCCGGCCCCACCTCCGCCCCCGCCGCCGGCTGCCCCTTCCGCATCGACCCCGCCGCGTCGGACATCCACGCCGAGGCCGCCGCGCTCCGCGCCGGCGGTCCCGCCGTCCAGGTGGAGCTGCCCGGCGGGGTGGTGGCGTGGTCGGTCACCGAGACCGCGCTGGCGAAGCGGCTCCTCACCGACGACCGGGTGTCCAAGGACGCGCACCAGCACTGGCCGGCGTACATCCGCGGGGAGATATCCGAGGGGTGGCCGCTGCGCCTGTGGGTGGACGTACGCAACGCCCTGACCGCGTACGGCGACGAGCACACGCGGCTCCGCAGGCTCATCGGCCCCGCGTTCAGCGCCCGCCGGGTCCGCGCGCTCACGCCCGCGATCGAGGGCATCGTGGCGGAACTGCTGGACGAGCTGGCCGCGTTGCCCGCAGGACCGGAGGGGTACGTCGACCTGCGCGCCCGGTTCGCCTGGCTGCTGCCCCTCCGGGTGGTCAACACGCTCCTCGGGGTGCCGGAGGAGATGCACGAGGCGTTCCGCACCACGATGGGCGGCCTGTTCGCCACCGACCACACCCCGGAAGAGGCCGTCGCGGGAGTGGTCGCGGCGTACGAGCAGATGGCGGCCCTCGTCGCCGTCAAGCAGCTCCATCCGGGGGAGGACGTCACCAGCGACCTCGTCAACGCGAAGGATGACGAGACGGGTACGGGCCTGGCCCAACAGGAACTGCTCGACACGCTGTTGCTCCTGATCGGGGCCGGCCACGAGACGACCGTCAATCTCCTCGACCACGCGATCGCCGATCTCCTCGACAACCCCGAGCAGTTGGCGAGCGCGAAGGACGGCCGGGTCCCCTGGGGCGACGTGGTGGAGGAGTCGCTCCGCCACCAGGCGCCCCTCGCGAGCATGCTGATGCGGTTCGCCGTCACGGACATCGAGGACGAGGAGAGCGGCCTGACGTTCCGTCAGGACGAGCCGATCGTCATGAACTACGGCGCCATGGGCCGCGATCCGGCGGTGCACGGGGACGACGCGGAGAGCTTCGACATCACCCGTACCACCCGCAAGGAACACCTGGCCTTCGGCTACGGCGTGCACTACTGCCTCGGCGCCGAACTGGCCCGCGTGGAGGCGAAGATCGCGCTGTCCGCGCTGTTCGACCGCTTCCCGGACCTGACCCTCGCCGTGCCGGCCGCCGAGCTGCGCCCGCAGGAGTCGTTCATCTCCAACGGCCACCGCGAACTGCCGGTCCACCTCACGGGGCGCTGAGCCCGCGCCGGGCCGTCAGTTGGGCCTCAGCGGGCCAGGGAGGTGGCGTCGCCCATGACCACCACGGGGTGCCGGGCCGGATCGAGGGTGCGCAGCAGCTTCTTCATGTGCGCCTCGGAGAGGCTGACGCAGCCGTGGGTCGGGCCGCCGTGGTCGACGTGGAACCAGATGCCGCCTCCCTTCGAACCGCCCAGGGGCCGCGTCCAGTCGAGCGGGGTGCGGCCCGGCTGCCGGTTGTAGTTGATGGCGACGACGTAGTCGAAGGAGCCCGCGAGCGGTTCACCCTCGAAGCCGGTCCCGCCGATGGTGAAGGCGCCGGAGCGGTCGTACGGGAGTTTCGTGCCCGGGTCCTTGAGCCGGCCGCCCGCGTCGGTGAGGCCGAACACCCCGATGGGCGAGTGCAGGTCACCGGCCAGGTGGTGGTCGGTCCAGCCGCGCAGGGCGTTGTGCGCGGCCCAGGTGGCACCGGCCCGCCAGCCGGCCGGGGTGCGTTCGTACAGCACCACGTCCGAGCGCGGTGAGGTCTTGCCCGCGCCGGTGACCACGACGACCTGGCGGGCGTCCGGCGGCACGTCGGCCAGGGTCCGGGGGCCGAGGCCGGGCAGTTCGCGGGGGAGCGCCTCGGCGGTGGGCGCGGGGGCGGCGGGGGACCCCGGGGCGTTCTTGGCGGCGGTGGTGGCGGGCGGAGGGGACGGCTGGTCGCGCGCCCCGGCGGTCCCACCGCAGCCGGTCACGGCGGCGAGGGTGAGGGCGGTGACGGCGGTGAGGGCGAGCACGTGGAGGCCGGGGCGTACGCGGGGACGTATGCGCGGGCGGGCGGCGGGTATCGCGGGCATGGGTGGGAGCTACCTTTCGCGGCCGGTGGGTCGGCAGGCAGAGGGGGAGAGGGGGAGAGGGGGGAAGAGGGGGGAAGGCGGGGGGAGTGCGGTCGGTCAGCCGGCTTGGCCGTCCGGGGAGCGGGTGGAGCCGGTCGTGTGGACGACTGCCCGGGTCAGGATCTTCTCGACGACGAGGAACGTCGACGCCGAGGCGTTCTTCAGGCAGATGAACGCGTCCACCGCGACCAGCGTGTGGTGGTCGGTGGTGCGGGCCAGGCCCCAGGCGGTCAACTCCTGGTCGCCGCCGAGCAGCTGGCAGCTCTTGCCGGGCCGGACGGGCTTGTCGAAGTTGAACGTCTTCTTCCCGAGGGGGGCGTGCGGCTTGTTCGTCTCCTGGAAGGCGATCACCACGCCGTCCTCGCCGAGCGGGGACACCGGCGCGCACGCGAACACACCGGTGACCAGGTCCGGGCAGGTGTCCCGGGCCACCACGGGCTGATTGGTGACGAAGTCGGCGGCCGACGGCGCCTTGGGCCGCACGCTCCCCGAGCTCCACCCGGCGGAGAGGGCCAGTTTCAGTCCGAGGTCGGGGAAGCCGGTGAACGGCGTGCCGGGGGAGGATGTGGGCGACGACGTGGGGGCGTGGGTGGGGGGCCGGGACATCGGGCCGCCGGACTCCGAAGGGCCCCCGTGCAGGGACGACCCGAGGGGAGCGGGCGGGGCCGAGGACGCGTCGGGGGCGAACGGCCGCAGGAACGTGACGAGTACGGCCACCGCCGCGACACCCGTCACGACCGCCCCCAGCGCGGCACGGCGCTGTCGTCGCCGCACCACACGGCGGCGCACCTGAACCATCCGCCCGGCGGGCGCGCCGAGGTGCGGGGTGGCGCGCTCCAGGAGGATCCGCAGTTCGTGGTCTTCGTGTTCTTGGTGCTCTTCGTGTTCTTTGGCGCGTACGGGGCGAGTCGCGTCGCGATCGCCGGAGCCGTACCCCTCAGAGTGTCGGCGCGTCACCGGTCACCCCTCTCGGCCGGTGCCGGTGCCGGGGAAGGCGCCCGTACGGACGCGGGCGAAGCCGTCGGCACCGCCAACCGCCCGCGCAGCACACGCATCGCCTTGGCGGCCTGGCTCTTGACCGTGCCGGGCCGGCAGTCCAGCACCTTCGCCGTCTCCTCGACGCTCAGATCCTCGAAGTACCGCAGCACGATCACCGCCCGCTGCCGGGCCGGCAGCCGCCGTACCGCCAAGGCCAGCGAGTGCTCCAGGTCGACCGCCGCGAAGACGTCGGCGGCCGTCACCTCCGGCAGGTCGTCGTGCGGCACCTCGCTCCGCCAGCGTCGCTGGCGCCAGGACGCGGAGGTGTTGACCAGGGCCTTCCGTACGTACGCCTCCGGATTCTCGTCGGCGATACGCGGCCACTTGGGCCACACCTTGGCCAGGACCGTCTGCAACAGGTCCTCCGCCAGGTGCGCGTCGCCCGTCAGCAACCAGGCGACCCGCAGCAGCCGGGGCCCACGCGCGGTGACGAACTCCTCGAAGTCCCGCGTCGACCCCGTCACCGCCCGGTCCTTGCCATCGCACCTCTGTCCATGACTGTTCCTTCACATCCTGGTCAACCGGGTGGGAAAGCGATCCGGTTGCCCAGGGAGATCCAGGTCACAGCGAGGCGCCCGCCTCAGCCCGTACGCGTACCGGCGCCTGTGTCCGTACGTTCCCCCGCCGCCGGAAACCCGTGCGCGCGGGCCCCGGCCACCACGGCCAGCACCGGCAGCAGGAGGAACAGGACGCTCCAGGGGAAGGACCCGGACCCGAGGCGGTCGAGGAGGACGCCACCGACGACCCCGCCGCCCGCCATGGCCGCGTTCCACAGCGTGACGAGCATGGCCTGCGCGGCATCCGCCTCGTCGCCGCCCGCGTCGCCCACCGCTGTCTGGAGGAGCGTCGGGGCGCCGCCCCAGCCGAGGCCCCACAGCGTCACGGCGGCGTAGACGGCGGCGGGGCTGCCGGCGGCGACGGCCAGGACGGTGGCCGCGACGGCGAACAGGACCGTGGAGGCGAGGGTCAGCGCCCGCAGCCGCCGGTGGATGTGGACGCCCACGATCCAGATGCTCAGGAGGGAGGCGGCTCCGAAGACCAGGAGCACCACGTCGGTGGAGCCGCCCATGCCGAGCCGGTCGAGGAATGTGGCGATGTACGTGTAGAGGACGGTGTGGGCCAGGACGAGGACGAGTGTGACGAACAGGACCGGTGCCACCCCGGGCAGCGCAAGGGTCCGCAGGACGGGCGTCCGGCCCTCCCGCCGCTGCCCCGGCCGGTCGGGGACGGCGACGGCGATCCAGCCGAGCAGGACGACGGCCAGCACCGTCATCACCGAGAACGTCACCCGCCACCCGACCGCGTCGCCGAGGAAGGTCCCGGCGGGGACGCCCAGGGACAGCGCGACCGGGATGCCGGTCATGACGATCGCGATCGCCCGGCCCTGGAGGTGGGCGGGCGCGAGGCGGCGCGCGTACCCGGCGAGCAGCGCCCAGGCGAGCCCGGCGGCCACTCCCGCGACAAACCGGGCGGCCATGGTCAGGGGGTAGTTCGCCGAGACGGCGGTGACGGTGTTGGCGGCGGCGAACCCGGCCGTCGCCGCCAACAGCAGCCGCTTGCGCCGCCATCCGGCGGTGGCGGCGGAGAGCGGGATCGCGGTGGTGGCGGTGCCGATCGCGTAGATGGTGACGGACTGCCCCATGGCGGACTCGCCGACGCCGAGGTCCGTGCTCATGGCGGGCAGGAGGCCCGCGGGCAGCGTCTCGGTCAGGCTGGTGACGAAGACGGCGGTGGCCAGGGCGAGGAGGGCGGGCAGCGGGAGGCGCGCGGTGGTGTGGGGCATGCTGCGTATGCTCGAACCCTCACATTGATGTGAGGGTCAACTGAGAACGCGAACGCGACGAGATGTGAGGCCGATCACGTGCGTATCGGAGAGCTTTCTGAACGCACCGGCACCCCGCGCCGGTTGCTGCGCTACTACGAGGAGCAGGGACTGATCGTCGCGGGCCGCTCGCCGAACGGCTATCGCGCGTACGACGCGTACAACGTCGACCGGGTGATGCAGATCAGGGGCCTGCTCGACGCGGGCCTGCCGACCCGGATCATCAAGCAGATCCTCCCCTGCCTGGACAAACCCCGCGTCATCCACTTCCCCGACGCCACCCCGGAGATGCTGGCCACGCTGGAACGCGAACGGGACCGCATGACGGCCCGCATCACCTGCCTGACCCGCAACAGGGACGCGGTCGCGGAGTACTTGGCGGAGGTACGGGGGAACGCGGCGCCGACGACGGGGACCGGGGCGTGAGCCCTTCCTACTCGCTCACCTACTGCGGCCGTTGGCCGAGAACACAGAACTCGTTACCCTCCGGATCTGCCAGGACGACCCACGTTTGATCACCCTGACCGATGTCGACCCGCCGCGCGCCGTGAGCGACCAGGCGAGCCACTTCGGCGTCCTGGTCGTCGGGCCGGAAGTCGAGATGCAGCCGGCTCTTGGACTCCTTGGCCTCCTCGATCCGGACGAAGTCGATCCCCGGGACACGATCGGGCGCCGGCCGGATCTCGAACTCGTCGTCGGAGGTGTACACCACGACCCAGCCGAGAGCGTCGGCCCACCACTGCCCCAGGGCCGCCGGATCCACCGAGTGGACGATGACTTGTTCCCATTCCAAGGTCATCGGACGAGCTTAGACCGGCCAGGGTTTTCACGACCAGGGGATTGTTTCTCCCCTAGGGGGAGGCGCGAAGGTGGGGGAATGGACGGCGGCGCACTCCACTCGATCGGCGAACTGGCCCGGCGGACCGGGCTCACGGTCAAGACCATCCGGTTCTACTCCGATCGCGGGATCGTGGCGCCCGCACGACGCAGCCCCGCCGGCCACCGCTTGTACGGCACCGACGCCGTCGCCCGTCTGGCCCTCGTACGGACCCTGCGTGACCTGGGGCTGGGCCTTCCCACGATCCGGAAGGTCCTGGAACGTGAACTGTCGCTGCCCGAGGTCGCCGCCGCGCACGCGGAGGCGCTGGCGGTACGGATCCGTGTCCTGCGGCTGCGGCGCGCGGTGCTGACGGCGGTGGCCGAACGCGGCACCATCCCTGAGGAGTTGGATCTGATGCACCAGTTGGCCACGCTGTCCGAGGACGAACGGCGGCGGCTCATAGGCGAGTTCCTCGAGGCGGTCTTCGGCGCTCCTGACACCGGGCCGCCCGTGTTCGCCGCGGCCGCGCGCTCGATGACCCCCGAAATGCCCGACAGCCCGAGTACGGAACAGCTGCGGGCCTGGGTGGAGTTGGCCGAGCTGTCCCAGGACGAGGGCTTCCGCGCGCACCTGCGGCGGCTGGCCGAGGACGACATCGCGGAAGGTACGGGGAGGGCCACCCCGCTTCCCCGCCCGGGTCTGGTCGCCGCCGTCCTGGACCGGGTCCGCCCCGCCCTCGCGGCGGCCGTCGACGCCGCCGCGCCGCGGGCGGACCCGGTCGTGGCCGCGCTCACGGCCCACTACGCGCACGTCCTCGGCCGCCCCGATGACGCCGTCCTCCGGGAACGGCTGCTGACCCGCCTGGAGCGCGTGAACGATCCCCGCCGGGAGCGGTACGGCCGGCTGGTCGCCGTGATCAACGGCTGGCCGGCACCGGAGAGTCCGGCCCCCGCGCTCGGCTGGGCCGTCACCGCCTTGCGCGCGCGGCGTGAGGGGGTGGGAGTCCGCTGACACCGTGCGGCTCCGGTACGGGGGCGACGACCTGCTCGTATCGGTACGGGGGCGGAGACCTGCCCGTATCTGTGAATCCCCCCGCCCCCGCTACCCCACCAGCTTCTGCGTGCCGAGAACCGCCAGCAGCGCCAGCCGGTCCGCGTCCTCCGTGCCCGGTTCCGCCGTGTAGATCATGAGGCGCAGGTCGCTGCCCGCCACGGTGAGTACGTCGCAGTCCAGCGTCACGGGACCCACGTCCGGGTGGTCGACGGTCTTGCGCGCGGCCTCGTGCCGGCCGACGACCCCCGTGTCCCACAGCTCGGCGAACCGGTCGCTCTCCGCGCGCAACTCCGCGATGAGGCGGCGCAGTTGGCGGTCGGCCGGATAGCGGCCCGCCGTCGCGCGCAGGTCCGCGACCAGCGCCGCCTCGAACGACCGGCGCGCCTCCGGTGTGTGCCGGACGCGGCTGCCGGGGCCGACCAGGTTGCGCCACACACCGTTGCGTTCGTGGCCGCGCCACCCCGACGGATCGCCCATCAGCGCCGCGTACAGCGGGTTCGCGAGGAGCAGCGTCCAGGCCGCGTCGTACACCCCTACAGGACTGCCGACCAGCCGGTCCAGCAGGCGCTGGACGCTCGGGGTGAGGTACGCGGGGACGGTGTCGGGCCCGGACGGTACGAGCCCGGCCATCCGGAACAGGTACGCGCGCTCCTCCGACGACAGCCGCAGCGCGCGGGCCAGGGCCTCCACGACCTGCGCGGACGGGTTGGTGGCGCGGCCCTGTTCGAGGCGGGTGACGTAGTCGACGGAGATCCCGGCCAGGAGGGCCAGTTCCTCGCGGCGGAGCCCGGCCGCGCGCCGGTGGCCGCCGGCGGGCAGCCCGGCGGTCCCGGGGGCGACGCGGTCGCGCCAGCGCCGTACCGCCTGACCGAATCCGGTCGCGCCCCCCTTGGTCATGCCACCACTGGTCATGCCACCAGTGAACCGCTTCCGCCGCGCGTCTGCCTGGCACCAGCAGTCCCAGGAAGACAGGACTCCTGGTTGTCCCCGCCACCGCGGCGGAACCTCAAGCCATGACTACGACACTGATCACAGGAGCGAACAAGGGGCTGGGGTTCGAGACAGCCCGCCGACTCGTCGAAGCGGGTCACACCGTCTACCTGGGCAGCCGGGACGCCGAAAGGGGCCGCCGGGCGGCCGGGCGGCTGGGCGCGCGGCTCGTCCTCCTCGACACCACCGACGACGCCTCCGTCGAGGCCGCGGCGAAGACCGTCGAGGCCGGCGGCGGCCTGGACGTGCTGATCAACAACGCGGGGATCGAAGGGACCGTGATCGGCGCCGGGGACTCGACCGCCGACAACCTGCGGCCGCTGTTCGAGACGAACGTCTTCGGTACGGTACGTGTCACCCACGCGTTCCTGCCGCTGCTCAGGCGCTCCAGCGCCCCCGTGGTGGTGAACGTCAGCAGTGCCCTCGGGTCCACGACCCTGGTCGCCGCCCCGGGCACGCCGGCGTACGGATACCCGGGCGTCGCCTACCCGGCGTCGAAGGCGGCCGTCAACATGATCACCGTGCAGTACGCCAAGGCGTTCCCGGACATCCGGATCAACGCGGTGGAGCCGGGCTTCACCGCGACCGACCTGAACGGCCACCGGGGCACGCAGACCGTGGAGGAGGGCGCCGAGATCATCGTCCGCATGGCACAGATCGGCTCCGACGGCCCCACGGGCGGCTACTTCGACGCGGCGGGGTCCTTGCCCTGGTAGGGGGACCCACGCAGGGCCGGGCCCCTGGCAAGATGCGGCCCCTGGATGTCGGATTAGCATGGATTGTCAGGGGCCGGAGGTGACAGCGCATGCCCGACGGTGACGTGTTCGTGCTCATCGGCGAGGGCGGCCGGGTGGTCGAGTGGGGGCGTCCGGCCGAGAAACTGTTCGGCTGGTCCGCCGAGGAGGCCGTGGGCCGGTCCGTGACCGCGCTCCTCCGGGAGGTCGCCGCCGACGACGAGCGGCGTGAGACGTTCCCGGACACGGCCACGGTGGTGGTCAGGCCGGTGCTGCGCGGGACTTCCGTCCTGTGGCAGGTACTCGCGGCGGGGGAGACCCTGTCGGGGCGGGACGTGGCGCTCCTGAAGGCCATCTTCACCCGCACCCCGGTGGGGGTGCACGTGCTCGACGACGGGCTGCGGGTGGTCCGTACGAGCGGGGAAGGCACACCGGAGGAAGGCAGGCCGGGCGAACACCCTGCGGTGAAGGGTCTGTTGGGCGAACACCTCACCGAACTGTATGAACGCCTCTACGGACTTGACGACCCTGGGGAGGAAGCCGCTGTGGCGCGCGGGGTCCTGGAGAGCGGGGAGCCGGTGGTGAACCGGCTCGTGCGGGGCGCCGAGGAGCGCGACGAGGGACCGGTGGGGGAGCCCGGCCGGTCCCCCGGGCGCCGGAGCCGTACGCACTCCGTCTCCTACTTCCGCCTGGAGGACTCCCGCGGCGACGTGCTCGGCCTGGTGGCCTGCGAGGCCGACGTCACCGAGCGGGAGAACGCGCGGAACCGCCGGGAGATCCTGGACGTGGCCCGTACCCAAGTGGGACCCCGGCGCAGCATCCGCGAGGTCTGCGAGGATCTGGCGGAGGCGGTGGTACCGGAATTCGCGGGCCTCGCGGCGGTCGAGGTGGTGGAAGACGTGGTCCGCGGGGAGGAACCTCCGCCGGTGCCGGTCCACGGGAAGGCGCCCCTGCGCAGGATGGCCGTACGAGGCCCGATCCCCGGACATCAGAGCGTTCCCGGGCCTCAGAGCACTCGCGGGCATCAGGGCGTCCCCGGGCCTCAGGGCATCCCGGGGCATGTGGGCGGATCGGGACCGGCGCGGGGACCAGGACCGGGACCGGGACCAGGACCGGGACCGCCGGTGGAGTCCGAGCCCCCGGCGGGATCGGCGTACTACCCGGTCGGAGAGGTACGTCCGCTGCCCACCGGCACCCCCTTCTCACGCGTGCTGTCCGACCTCCGGCCGCGCCTCGTGCAGATCGGCGAGGACAGCGCGTTCCTGGCCGGGGACCCGGTCCGGGCCGAGGTCGTCCGGCGAACCGGCGCCCACTCCCTGGTCGTGGCTCCGCTGGAGCTGCACGGCCGGGCCCTGGGTGTGGTCAGTTTCTACCGCCTCCCGGGGGAAGACCCGTTCGACGAGGAGGACGCCGAAGTGGCGGCCACCGTGTGCGCGCATGCCGCGCTCTGCGTCGACAACGCCGCTCGGTACATGCGGGAGTGGATGGTCGCGCTGACCGTCCAGCGCAGGCTTCTTCCGCGACCACCCACCACCCAGGCCACGGTGGACCTCTCCCACCTGCACCTTCCGGACCCGGAGGGCGGGGGCGCGTGGTTCGACGCGATCGCCCTGCCCGGCGCGCGGACCGCGCTGATCGTGGGCGAGGTGATGGGGCGGGGCATCACCGCGGCGAGCGCGGTGGGACTGCTGCGGACGGCCATCCACACACTCGCGGCCCTGGACCTGCGCCCCGACGAGCTGCTGGCCCGCCTGAACGACACGGCCGTCCGGCTCGCGGCCGCGCCCCTGGTGATACCGACCGGGCACACCGCGGTGCCCCCGGCGGATTCACCAAGAGATCCCCCCGCAGGTACCCCCACAGATACCCCGGCAGGCCCGCCAACAGATCCCCCGGCAGATCCCCCGAGGGACGAGCCCGCCACCGCGCCCCTCACCGCCGGCTGCGCCGTGGCCATCTACGACCCGGTGGACCTCACCTGCACCCTGGCCCGCGCCGGCCTCCCCGAGCCGGTCGTGGTCCTCCCCGACGGAAGCTCGGAGAGCCTGCCCGTACCCCCGGGTCCCCTCCTCGCCGGAACGGACAACGCTCCCTTCCCCGCGACCACCGTCAGCCTCCCCGAAGGAAGCACCCTGGCGATGGGTACGGCCGCGCTCGCGGACGACGTCCTGGCCCGGTCCGGCCCGAAGCGCCCGCTCCTCGAAGCCGCCGCGACCCGAGCGCTGCCGGAGGTGTGCGACGACCTCGCGTCCGCGCTCACCACGGGCGGCGAGCCGAGGACCGGCGAAGCGCTGATGCTGCTGGCCCGTACGAAGGCGCTGCCCGAGGAGTGCGTACTGACCCGCGACCTCCCCGCCCACCCCGAGGCCGCCCCGATCGCCCGGGCGGCGGCCCGCCGGCAGCTGGACGCGTGGGGGGTGGACGAGGAGACGGCGTTCACCACCGAGCTGGTCGTTAGCGAGCTGGTCGGCAACGCGATCCGCTACGGCGCTCCGCCCCTGCGGCTGCGCCTGATCCGCGAACGGATGCTGACCTGCGAGGTCAGCGACGGCGCGGGGAGCGCACCGCACGTGAAACACGCCCGCACCGTGGACGAGACGGGCCGGGGGCTGTTCATCATCGCGAGCCTCGCGGAACAGTGGGGCACGCGCTTCCAGGACGAGGGAAAGACGGTCTGGGCGCAGTGCCCGGGCAGCGCGACCGGCGCGGCGCCCGCTCTCCCCCGATGACCTGCCAACTCCAATGACGGGCCCCCTCCGCGGGAACCCGCCGAGGGGGGAGGGGAAAGGGGAGTACTCACCTCTTTCCACTCTCAACCTATAGCGCATGGGGGGCCTTGCGGCAAGACCCCGGTCATGCCGCAGAATCGACGGCCGAGGACAGATTCCACCCAGCCGCTCATGCCCGCGCGAGGCACCATGAGGCGCTCGGGGGATCATCGCCTCAGATCAGACCATCAGGGAACGCCACGCCGGTCCCGGCGCCCGGCCGCAAGCGGCCCCACATCGGAGTTGAAGTGAACAACCCCCCGACCGACCGACCGAACAACCATTCCCTCAGCGCCTTCAACCTCCCCGACCGTCTGTCCCCCAAGGCCGACCCCGCCCTGATCGCCACCGACGAGCAGCACTTCGCCGCCATCGCGGAGAGCCTCGACCGGTCGATCGCCGAGCTGTCCGCCCTCCTCGACGCCGAGCTGAAGTCGCCCGGCGGCGTGGGCCGGCACGCGATGGACCGGGACACCGAGGTCCACCGGCTGACCGCCCGCCTGCGCGCCCTGCGCCGCTTCGGCCTGGACCTGTGCCTCGGACGCATGGTCGGTGCGGACGACCCCGAGCCCGTGTACGTAGGACGGCTCGGCCTCACCGACAGCACCGGGCGCCGGCTGCTCCTCGACTGGCGCTCCCCCGCCGCCGAGCCGTTCTTCGGCGCCACCCACGCCAACCCGATGGGCCTGGCCAGCCGCCGCAGGTACCGCTGGACCCGGGGCCGGATCGGCGACTACTGGGACGAGGTGTTCACGGCGGACGGCTTCGCCGGGCACGCCGCGCTCGACGACCAGTCCGCCTTCATCGCCAGCCTGGGCAGCAACCGCTCGCCCCGGATGCGCGACGTGCTCGGCACCATCCAGGCCGACCAGGACGCCATCATCCGCGCGGGTTCGCGCGGCGCGCTGGTGGTCGACGGCGGTCCCGGTACGGGGAAGACCGTCGTCGCCCTGCACCGCTCCGCGTACCTCCTCTACTCCGACCCCCGCCTGGGTCACCGCCGGGGCGGTGTCCTGTTCGTCGGCCCGCACCAGCCGTACCTGGGGTACGTCGCCGATGTCCTCCCCAGCCTCGGGGAGGAGGGCGTCCAGACCTGCACCCTGCGCGACCTCGTCGCCGAGGGGGCCGCAGCGGCGGTCGAGGCCGATCCGGCCGTGGCCCGCCTGAAGGCGTCGGCGGACCTGGTGAAGGGGATCGAGACGGCTGTCCGCTTCTACGAGGACCCGCCCACCCAGGGCATGACGGTCACGACCCACTGGTCCGACATTCACCTGAGCGCCGACGACTGGGCCGCCGCGTTCGAGGCGGCCGAACCCGGCACGCCGCACAACGACGCCCGCGACCAGATCTGGGAGGAACTGCTCACGATCCTGGTCGACAAGCACGACGACGAGGCGTCGGCCGTCCCGCTCCGCAAGTCCCTGCCGCAGAACCGGGAGTTGCGCACCGCCTTCAACCGCGCGTGGCCGCTGCTCGAAGCGACCGACCTGGTCGGCGACCTGTGGACCGTACCCGCTTACCTGCGCAAGTGCGCTCCCTGGCTGAGCCGCGAGGACGTACAACTGCTGCAACGCGAGGAACCGCAGGCCTGGACCGTGTCCGACCTGCCGTTCCTGGACGCGGCGCGGCAGCGGCTCGGCGACCCGAAGGAGTCGCTGCGCCGGCGCCGGCACAAGGCCGCCGTCGCCGCCGAACGCGAGCACATGGCCAAGGTGGTCGACACCCTGCTCGCCGCCGACGACGACGGGGAGGGGGCGGTGACGATGTTGTACGGGAAGGACATGCAGGACGCCCTGATCGACGAGAACACCCCGTCGAGCAATACACCGGCCAGTGCCGAACCGGACGTGCTCGCGGGGCCGTTCGCGCATGTGGTCGTGGACGAGGCGCAGGAACTCACCGACGCGGAATGGCAGATGCTGCTGCTGCGGTGCCCGTCCCGGAGCTTCACCATCGTCGGGGACCGCGCGCAGGCCAGGCACGGGTTCACCGAGTCGTGGCAGGAACGGCTGGCGCGGGTCGGGCTCGACCGGATCAAGCTGGCCTCGCTGAGCATCAACTACCGTACGCCGGAAGAGATCATGGCGGCGGCGGAGCCCGTCATCAGGGCCGTACTCCCGGACGCGAACGTGCCGACGTCCATCCGCAGCAGCGACCTTCCTGTCGTCCACGGGCCCGCTTCGGACCGGGACGTGATCCTCGACCGCTGGCTCGCGGAGCACGACGACGGGATCGCGTGTGTGATCGGCGATCCGGCCTTCGGTACGAGCCGTACTGCCCGTACGTCTCCCCGCGTCCGGTCGCTGACTCCGGAACTGTCGAAGGGGCTTGAGTTCGACCTGGTCGTGCTGGTCGATCCGGAGGAGTTCGGCCAGGGGATCGAGGGGGCGGTGGACCGGTATGTGGCGATGACGCGCGCGACACAGCAGCTGGTGATTCTCACCAGCGGCTGAGGCGCGGGGATCGCCTCACGCACGGAGAGAAGCGTCGAGGTCGCGCAGGAGCTCTCCCACCCGCCCGCCTCCCGGAGGCGCGGCGGGCAATCGGCGGAGTACGGCGGTGACGGCGGTGGGCGCGTGCGGGCGCGCCCACTCCAGGGTCTCGGTGGTGACACGCGGGCGGTCGCCGGACGCCAGCTCCTCGGCCCGAGCCGCGTGCGCCGCCGCACCCAGAATGTGCTTCACCTGGTGCGCGCTCGCCTTCGGATGGAGGTACGCGGCGGCCGCCGCGTGGCTCGCCGCCCGTGCCGCGTCGGCAGCGGCGGGTACGGCGGCCTCCTGCGCCGCTCGGTACGCCGCCCACGCGGTCTGCCGCAGCGCGCCCGTACGCCGCTCGCCGCCGGCGAACGCGTACGCCGCGTCGATCGCGTCGCGAGGGCGCGGATCGGCGGGAAGGTTCCGAAGGCTCCGCTCGAAGACCGGCAGCACCCGGCGCGCGCATTCCGCCGCGTAACCGGCGATGTCGCGAAGTTCGTCGTCGCTCAGCTCGATCGTGTCTGACTCGCCCGGCATGACGTTCATCGTGCCGCAGGCGGCCAATCAGCGGCAAACACAACGACGTTGGGGGTTCTTGTGAGGGACGTGAGGGACATGACAGATGTGACGGACGTGACGGACGTGACGGTGGTCGGCGCCGGGCCGACCGGCCTGATGCTGGCCTGTGAGCTGCGGCTGGCCGGAGTGGATGTGGTCGTACTGGAGAGGCTGACCGAGCCGACAGCGCAGTCGCGCGGGCGCGGCCTGCACACGCGCAGCGTCGAACTTCTCGACCAGCGGGGCCTGTTGGACCGGTTCCTCGCGGTGAGCGAGAAGTTCCGGGTCGGCGGCTTCTTCGGGGGCGTACACAAGCCGTGGCCGGACGGCCTGGACACGGGGCACCCGTACGGTCTCGCCACCTCGCAGACGGACACCGTACGGCTGCTCACCGAGCGTGCCCTCGAACTGGGCGCCGAGATCCGGCGGGGCAGCGAAGTGGTCGGGCTGACCCAGGACGAGAGCCCCACCCCCGGCGTGACCGTCGACCTGGCGGACGGTACGAACCTCCGCTCGCGCTACCTCGTCGGCTGCGACGGCGGCCGCAGCACGATCCGGAAGCTCATCGGGGTCGGTTTCCCCGGCGAACCCGCCACGGTGGAGACGCTGTTGGGCGACATGGAGGCGACGGAGGACCGGGAGACGATCGCCGCCGTTGTGGCGGAGGTCCGCACGACCGAACTGCGCTTCGGCGCCATCCCCGACGTGGACGGCAAGGCGGGCGTGTACCGCATCGTCGTACCCGCAGAAGGCGTCGCGGAGGACCGTACGACCGCGCCTACCCTGGACGAGTTCAAGCAGCGGCTACGCGCCACCGCGGGCACCGACTTCGGTGTCCACGCGCCGCGTTGGCTCTCCCGCTTCGGCGACGCGACCCGGCAGGCGGAGCGCTACCGGGTGGGCCGGGTACTGCTGGCCGGCGACGCGGCGCACATCCACCCGCCGACCGGCGGGCAGGGCCTCAACCTCGGGGTGCAGGACGCGTTCAACCTCGGCTGGAAACTGGCCGCCGAGGTCAACGGCTGGGCCCCGGCGGGGCTGTTGGACAGCTACCACACGGAACGGCACCCGGTCGGCAAGGCCGTTCCCGACAACACCCACGCGCAGATGTCGCTGTTGGGGACGGACCCGGGGCCAACTGCCCTACGGGAGCTGTTCGCGAAGCTGATGGACTTCGAAGAGGTGAACCGGTACATCACCGGGATGATCACCGCGGTCGACGTCCGCTACGACCTCGGCCACGACATCGGCCACGACGTCGGCCACGACCTCGGAGAAGGCCACGAACTCCTGGGCCGCCGCCTGCGCGACGTGAGCCTGAAGCGGGCGGGCCGCCTCTACCCCCTGATGCACCACGCCCGGGGCCTGCTCCTCGACCGAACCGGCCGCCTCTCACCGACGGGCTGGACGGACCGCGTCGACCACGTGGTGGACACGAGCGACGAACTCGACGTACCCGCGGCGCTGTTGCGCCCGGACGGCCACGTGGCCTGGGTGGGCGACGACCAGGCGGACCTGCTCGACCACCTCCGGAGGTGGTTCGGCACGCCCACCGCCTGAACAGGTCACGCGTCAGTCCGGTACAAGCCCTGGCCCGGCCGGTCTTCGCGGGTCCGCGACGCCGTGCTCGACGCCCCGTACCGCTTCCGCGAAGACCGACCGACCGACCGCGACGGGTCGTACGCCCCCAGCCCGGCCTCCCCGCCCTAAACGGTCAACAGACTGGTCTTCGCCGCCTTGTTCACCGGCAGGAACGTGTCCGGCACCGGGTACTGCCCCAGGACGAAGTGCAGGATCGCCGCGTGCATCGCCTCGACGGGCGCGATGGTCGCGGCCGTCTCGATCGCGCCCTGGCTCTTCACGTTGAAGGTCGCGAAGAGGTACGTCTCGGCGGCCTGGTCCTCCAGCTGGAGGGCGAGCGCGGCCACCTCGCCGACGTTCTTGGCCTTGCCCAGCGCGGCCGTGACCTGCGCCTGGTTCGAGAGGGGCACGTTGGTGATGGCGGGCTTGCCCGCGTTGGTGAGCACGGCGTTCCACGCCTTGGCGTGGTCGGCGTGCTGGGCCATCGCCTTGGTGACGAAGCTCGCCACGGCGGGCGGCACGGTCCCGAGCTTGCCCGCCTTCGCCGCCGCGAGCGTGGCCTTGTAGGCCCCCACGGCCTGGTTCTCCAGCGCCACCGCCAGGGCCACGACCCGCAGGTCGCCGGTGTACGTCTCCGCCTTCGCGGCGACCGCCGGGGAGTCCAGGTCGGTCGGCGCGGACGACGAGGACGAGCCCTTGCCGCTGGAGCACGCCGCCAGGACGAACGCGGCGCCGACGCCACCCGCGCCCAGCAGGAAGCTGCGGCGCCCCCGGTCGGCGGGGCCGTCCGCGTCCCTGACCTGCTCGGTGAGAGCGGCGGCACCGGCCCGCATCGCGGGCAGCGTCTCGCGATGGGCCTCGTCCATGTCCTTGGTCAGCCGGTCGAGCTGAGCCTCGCTGAGAGGCAGCTCCCAGCCGCGCTGTGTCGTACTCACTTGACGGCTCCTTCGGTGATCGGCGACGCGTTCGTGGTCGGGTAGAAGGTGTCGGGAATGCCGACGGTGCCGACGGCGGCGGGCAGCTTCGCCACGTCCGTCGGGATCGCGATCAGGCTGTCGTCGCCCGAGGCGAGCAGGGACTGCACGGCCAGCAGCGTCGCGCGGTGCTGCGCCTCGACGGGCGCAACGGAGGCGAAGAGCTGGCGCAGCTGGGCGCTGCTGACCTGGCCGACGTTCTTCGTGTACGTCTGCGCCGCCACGTCCTCCAGCGTGATGGCCAGCTTGACCACGTCGGCGGAGTTCTTGATCGTGGGGAGGGTCTGCTTCACGACGGCGGCGTACTTCGGGTCCGTACCCGTCTGCGCCTTGCCGCCGGCCTGGGTGGCGGCGGCGTTGAAGGCCTTCGCGTGCGCCTGGTGCTGCTGGGTGGTCTTGGCGATGAACGCCGCGATCGTCTTGTTGCCGTCCTTGATGAACGACAGCCCGGCGGCCGTCTGGTAGACGCTCACCGCCAGGTTCTCGATCGACGCGGCCGTCTGGAGCGCCATGATGTCGTCCTTCGTGGTGGCCGCGGCCGCCCGGGCGGACCCGAGGAGCGTGGCCGCCCCGATCGCCCCGGCCAACGCCCCGCCCCGCCGCCACCAGCGCGCCGGCGGCTCGGCCGCCCCGGCGAAGTCCGCCAGCGCACCGCGGGTCAGTTTCACCGCATCACTGTTCAAGTCCTGCGACTGCTCGGTGAGTTGTTCGAGCAGCCGGGTGTCGACGCGTTCTGCGCCCATCACGCCCCATCTCGTCCCGGAGCCCACGCGGTCGCGGGCCCTTACACCGACACATTCGCGATGAGGACGGGGAAGGATTGCCGACATCACCGGCATGGCCCAGCGATTCACCCCTCCGGTGGAGAAAGTGGAGCAATTGGCGTACACGGATCCGGTAGCCCCTTCAACCACCTGCTTCAACCACCTGCTTCAACCATCTACCGGACCAACAGCGCGGCAGCCTCCTGACGCGCCTGCCGGAGCCAGCCGGCGCGGACTTCGCCGGACGAGCCGGTGACGGTACGGAAGACGACCCGGCGCACGTCGGCGACTCCCACGTACGGCAGGACGCACGCCGCCCAGATCTGTCGCAGCGGGTCCCCGAACTCACTCTCCTCCCGGCCGGCGGGAGTGTCGGACGTATTCAGCACAAGGGCCTTGCCGGCCTTGAGCAGCCCCACGGGCTCCCCGTCCGCGGTACCGAGCTTGTACGCGACACCGGGCGCGAGCACGCGCTGCACCCAGCCGGTGAGAACGGCGGGCGGCATCCCCCACCAGTTCGGATGAACGAACACCAAGGCATCAACGGCGGCCACCTCCACCCGATGCGAGGCCACCTGCGCGTCCTGCGCACTCACCCCCTGAACGGTGCCGGTCTCATCCGCCCCCATGACCGGCACAAACCCCTCAGCGCACAGATCGTGCGCGAACACCTCACACCCGCGCCCCCGCAACTCCCCGACCACCGCGTCGAACACCGCGTGGTTGAAACTCCCCACCCGCGGATGCGCGAGATACACCGCAATACGCATACTCGCCCCCCAGCCCACACGAACCCACCGACAAAACCGCCCCCCACGAACAACGCCGTCGACGTGAGGAAGACAGGACCATATCTGGCACAGTGCGGCCATGAACGCGGACTCTTTCTGGCAACTCATCGAGAAGTGCCGCCGCCGGGCCCGAACCCCGGACGAACGACTCACATGGCTGCGCGACGAGCTGTCGCGAAGACCGCCGACCGAAGTCGTGCGGTTCCAGATGCGCCTGGACGAGGTGACAGACGAAGCGTTCACGTGGGATCTGTGGGCAGCGGCGGACCGGATCTCCGGCGGGTGGTGTTCGGACGACGGATTCCGCTACTTCGGCCTGTGGATGGTGGGCCTCGGCCGGGAGGCCTTCGCGCAGGCGGTGGCCGATCCCGACGCACTGGCCGACACCCCGGAGCTCCAGCACCTGGCGGCCCGTCCGCGAGAGCTATGGAACGACGACTGGCCCGACTGGGAGTCGCTCGACTATGTCGCCATGAAGGCGTACGGAATTCTGACCGGTCCCAACGATGACGGCGGCGAAGCATTCCACAAAGCACTCGACGCCGAGCAGAGCGCCGGAGCGGTCCGCTCCGATCCGCTCGGAAAGCAATGGGACGCACGCAGCGAGACCGAGGCATCCCGCAGACTGCCAAGACTGAGCGCCATGTTTCCCCTGCCACCCCCTGCCGACGACCCGCGCCGCCTCTCACCGAACTGAACACAAGCGAAGCCGGACGGCGAACCAGCTGAGTGAGTCGTCAGATTGGGCTACCGATCGGACAGCCGCTCATGCCAGGGTGACGTCCATGCCGCCCTCGGCCAGGGTTTTAAGGACCGCGGTGAACAGGTCGTAGGGCCGGCCGTCCGGTGTCAGGGTGTGGGACAGGTGCTCGCGCGCGGTCGTGGCGTCCCGCCAGAGCAGGGTGGAGGGGGCGGTGTAGCCGAAGGTGCCGCGTAGGCAGTCGTCGAGGGCGGCGAGGCAGCCGCCGAAGTAGCCCCCCGGCCCGTTGACCGCCTCGCCGAGCGCGAGGTAGAGAGCTGGCTCGTCGGTGACGTGCCGGCCGTCGAGTTCGTAGGCGTGACCGGCCGGCCGGTCACGGTGGGATCGTCGGCAGCCCCGCTCGCGAACGAGGTCGTGCCAGGCCCCGCGGCGACGGGTGTCGAGACCGGCCCAGGCATTCGCGGCGTCAGGTGGTCCGGCGAGCCACTGCTCCCAGACGGGCCGCGCGTACTCGGGTACGGGTGTGAAGCGGCCCCCGTCCAGCTCCAGGTCGATCAGGTCCGCCCCGCAGGAGGATGGGCCCCACGCGCTGATCATGGCCCACAGCAGCCGATCAGTAAGAAACTCGCCTCGATCGTCCCGTATCTCCAGAGCGGCCTCCTCCAGATCCAGCGCCCGCCGGGTGCCCTTCATCAGTGCCACCCGCAGCTGATTACTCGGCGCGAGCCCTCGCAGGACAAGTGGTGCGGGCACCTGCTCAGAGGGCAGGACGCGGGTGAATTCCCGGCAGGAGCCCAGCCGGCGACGCCCGTCGTGCACGCGAACGCGACCCCTGTACCTCTCGGGCGGACCTCCGTAGTCGTCCAGGCCCGTGAGCACCAGACTGTCCGTCCCGGGGAGTTGCTCCAAACTCTCCGCGTCCTCCAGCAGCCAGGCATCGAGTGCCTCGTCGTCCGGCACCAGCCACACCCTGCTGCCGGCCCGACCGGGCACGCCGGATCCCTCCGGAACCCAGCCGAACAGCTCGTACGTCCCACGCGGGGATTCTCCGAACAGCCCTTCCACCTTGGTTCAGACGCCCCAGACATGACCGTGCTGTGTCTCGGCCAGTGTGTACAGCGCGCTCCCGCGAGCGTTCTCGTCCTCATGCACAGCGGGAATCATGCCCGACCGTGTTCTGACGGACGAGGCCAAGGATTACCGCCGGTCGCACGTAGTGAAGTCAGCCCACCCATGTGCCTCTGGGGTCCACGTGATGCGCACGCTGGATGTCACTGCGGCTCCTCGGCGAGGAAGTGCTGGACATCTGCTGCCAGGGAGGACATCTGTGCTCCGGCCTCCAGCCAGATGGTCACCGAAGCGGTCCATCCTCCCGCGACATCCGGCCAGGGGCGCAACGTCCACGTCAGTCCGATTTGGCCGCCGGCCCGAAAGACGGCCGACACCGCCAGATCTCCGTCATGTGTCCGCCAGGTCCGCTCGCCCTCCCAGCCCCGGTAGTCTCCGGCCAGCTCGGTGAGGAAGGCCGCGAGATCGGCGTCCCAGATCCAGGCCACGACCTCGTCGACACGCGCGGCCAAGCCGGGAGCCCAGGCCTCGACCGTGTACTGGACGCAGCCTTCGTCGAACGGCTGCGTTTCGCTGAGCCGCACCCTTACGGCCGCGTTGTCCAGGGAACGGATGGTCACGCCGGGCTTGTCGTCGACGGCGCCGTCCGGGGAGGTCATGGGCGAACGCCAGGTCAGCTGTCCGGTCTCGCTCAAGGTGGGGCAGAGTGGGGCAGGGTGAGGGCTTGACCTGCGATACCTCAGGTTCAGCGAGACGATTCGGAGCCGTCTGTCTCGCTTGAGGTGAGGCATTGACTACTTGTTCCGCCAAGGTGACGGGTCCTGCATGCGGCCACGGGAATGTGGCGCCGACCAAACCACTTGAGGCGTCCTGCGTCAGCTGGCACGGTTGCCCCTTGTGCCTGCATCAGACGCGCCAGAGGATCGAGATCCTCACGTCCCTGAAATTGGCGCAACACCGGTGTCCAGTGCCGGCCTCGCGTCCGGGCAGCCGCTCCGCTCTACGGCTTTTCGCCGGTTCCTGGCGGGCCAGTCGATCTCCCTGGCTGGCAGCGCCATGTCGCCTGTCGCCCTGGCCTTCGGCGTCTTGGAGGTCACCAACAGTGCGGCCTGGCTGTCCGCAGTCACCACTGCGGCCTTGGTCCCGATGGTCGCGATGCTTCTCCTCGGTGGTGGTATCGCCGACCGCTACCGGCGCGACACCGTGCTGTGTCTCACCAGTCTGGGCGCCGGTCTCACACAGGTTGGCGTCGCGTTCGTCCTGCTGGCCCACCAGCATCCGGCGTTCCTGCTGCCGCTCTCTGCCCTCAACGGCATCTTTCAGGGACTGACCAAGCCCGCGTTGCGCGGCATCGTCTCGAATCTGGCGGTGGGACGAGGCATCCGGCAGGCCAGTTCCTTGCTGGGGTCTGTCAGGAACGCCACTCGCATCCTTGGCCCGACCGTGGCCGGCCTGTTGACCGCTTCCGTGGGTGGCGGCTGGGCGATCGCCGCGGACGCCGCCTCCTTCCTTCTTGCGGCCGCATTCTTCGCGCGTATGTCGCTGCCTGAACCGCCACGGCGTACCGAGGGCGGCACGACGATGCTTGCCGAACTGCGGGAAGGCTGGGGTTACTTCAGTTCGACTCCGTGGATTTGGACGGTCACCTCGGCCTTTGCCGTCTTCAACGCCCTCAACCTGGGGGTCTGGCAGATCCTGGGCCCGGTGATCGCGAACGCCACGATCGGTCCTGAGGGCTGGGGACTTGTGCTGAGCGCCCGCGGTGTTGGAGCTCTGCTGGCCAGTGTGGTGATGGTGAGGCTGACGGTGCGGCGCCCGATGGTGCCCGCGCTGTCCTCGATGACCATGGGCGCCGTTCCGCTGATCCTGCTCGGAGCTGCCGCGAACACGTTCTGGCTGGCCGCGGCGGCGTTTGTGGCAGGGGTGGCCTCGGAGTTCTTCACCGTCGTGTGGGAGACCGTCAATAACACCCACGTTCCCGAGCGGCTGCTCTCCCGGGTCGGCGCCCAAGACGAGTTCTGGTCCTTCGTGCCCATTCCCATAGGTCAGTTGTCCACGCCGATCCTCGCCGCGGTGTTCGGGACAGCGACGATCGCCGTCACCGGCGGCGGGGTTGCGGCGGTGGCGATGCTGGTGCCGCTGTTGGTGCCCTCGCTTCGGCGGATCGAGATCAAGTGACGACGGCGTCCGGATGATCCCCCACACGCATGAGGCGCTGACGCGCCATGCGCCAGATTGAGCGAGACGGTTCAGCACCAGGCGCGACGTCATTCGGATTGCCTGGGCGGGTGAACACTTTTGCAAGCGTTGTGCTTGCAAAAGTTAGCGGGTGTGGTGCAGCATAAAGGCATGGCATCGCTCAACGTCGGCAATCTTGGTGAGTACCTGCGCGAGCAGCGGCGCACGGCGCGGCTGTCCTTGCGGCAGCTCGCTGATGCCGCCGGGGTGTCCAATCCGTACCTCAGCCAGATCGAACGGGGTCTGCGCAAGCCCAGCGCGGACATCCTCCAGCAGCTCGCCAAGGCGTTGCGGATCTCCGCGGAGACGCTGTACGTGCAGGCCGGGATGTTGGACGAGCGGGAGCGGCAGGAGTTGGAGACGCGTGCCGTCCTCCTCGCCGATCCGTCCATAAACGAGCGGCAGAAGCAGGTGCTGCTCCAGATCTACGAGTCCTTCCGCAAGGAGAACGGATTCGAGTCGACGGTCGAGGCGACGTTGGGGGCGAAGCTCGGGGCCGATGCGGAGACGGTTGCCGCCGCCCTTGTCGCCGAGGATGCCGAAGACGTCGAGGATGCCGAAGACGTCGAGAAACGCCGTTGAGGAAGGCACCGCCGATGGTGGTGCCCCCAAGCCACCCACCCCCTGATCCGGAGGATCACCGTCATGGCCATCGCCGATGACCTGCGCAAGACGTTCACCGACCCGACCCCCTTCTATTTCGCCGCCGGCACCGCCGACCTCGCCGTCGAGCAGGCCAAGAAGGTGCCCGGCCTGATCGAGCAGCTGCGGTCCGAGGCCCCGGCCCGGTTCGACGCCGTACGGAACACCGATCCCAAGGTCGTGCAGGACCGGGTCGCCGACCAGGCCAAGGAGGCCCAGGCCAGGGTCACCGAGGTGTTCGGGGCGTTCGACCCCGCCGATCTCAGGAAGCTCGGCGAGACCGCCCAGGACCTGGCGCTGCGCAGTGTGGGCGTGGCCGCCGAGTACGCGGTCCGGGCGCGTGAGACGTACGAGAAGGTCGCCGAGCGCGGTGAGCAGACCGTACGGGCGTGGCGTGGTGAGGCCGCGGAGGAGATCACCGAGATCGCCGTCGCCGTCGAGCCCGAGACCGCCGCCAAGCCTGCCCCTGGCAAGCCTGCTCCCGCCAAGCCCGGTGCCGCCAAGGCCGGTCCCGCCAAGGCCGCCGACGCGAAGTCCGCGCCCAAGGCGGAGGGTAAGACCGAGGGGAAGGGTGAGAGCAAGGCCGCTCCCTCCAGGCCCGCCTCCAAGGCCGCCGCCGCCCGTAAGACCACCCCGCGCAGGACCACCCCCCGCAAGACGACCCCGCCGTCCGGCACGTCCGGCACGCCCGGCACGTCCGGCCCGTCAGGTATGTCCGACTCGTCCGGCAAGTGACCCCGGCGCCGTGCGTCGTCGTCGCCCTGGGGCGATAGCCGCAGTCATAGCCGTCACCGTTACGGAGAGGGCGGGTCGGGCACCTCACCCGTGTCCGGCTCGTTCTCCCGGTACCTTGGCGTAACAGGGCGTCCCCGGCGCTTCACCACTCATCGGGTCATTAGGCGGTGCTCAGCGTGTTGATCTCAGGGTTCAACAATATTTTCGGCCTTCTCAGCCTCGCGATGCTCGTGTTCGCCGTCGTCGCGCTGATCTTCGCCGCGACGGCCCGCAAGGACGCCTACCCGGCGGCCGACAAGAAGACCAAGAGCTTCTGGCTGATCATCCTCGGTGTGGTGGTGGCCGTGGACTTCTTCCTGTCCAGCATTTTCTTCCTCCAGATCGCCGGGCTCGTCGCCACGATCGTCTTCATGGTCGACGTACGGCCCGCCCTCCGCCAGGTCTCCGGCGGCGGTCGCCGCAGCGGCGGGTCGAGCAGTGACGGTCCCTACGGGCCCTACAACGGCGGTCGGTGAGTCAGGGAGTCAGTCCGGCAAAAGGGGCCTGCAAAAGGGGCCTGCAAAAGGGGCCTGCAAAAGGGGCGGGCAACCGGGGCAGGCTCCCCCTCACTCGCCCCGGTCCAGCAGCAGCACCGCCACGTCGTCCGTCAGCTCCCCGCCGTTCAGCTCCCGCGCCTCCGCCACCGCCGCCTCCAGCAGCGCGTCGCCCCGGAGCCCCGCCGCCAGCTGCCGGTTGATCATCTCGACCATGCCGTCCTGACCCAGCCGCTGCTTCTCGCCGGGGCCCACGCGCCCCTCGATCAGCCCGTCCGTGTACATCATCAGACTCCACGCCCCGCCCAGCTCGACCTGGAGCCGGGGCCAGCGGGCGCGCGCCAGCAGGCCCAGCGCCGGTCCGCCGTCCTCGTACGGGAGCAGCCGCGCCGCCGTCCCGGCCCGCCGGACCAGCGGTGACGGGTGCCCGGCCAGGCACAGCCCGGCCCGCCGGCCGTCCGGCGCGATGTCGACCGTGCAGAGCGTCGCGAAGATCTCCTCGCTCTCCCGCTCGTGCTCCAGCACCTGCTGGAGCGTCGAGAGCAGCCGGTCCCCGCTCAGCCCCGCCAGCGTCAGCGCCCGCCACGCGATCCGCAGCTCCACGCCCAGCGCCGCCTCGTCCGGGCCGTGCCCGCACACGTCGCCGATCATCGCGTGGACGGTGCCGTCCGGCGTACGGACCGTGTCGTAGAAGTCCCCGCCCAGCAGCGCCCGCGATCTGCCGGGCCGGTAGTGGGCCGCGAAGCGCAGGTCGGAGCCCTGGAGCAGGGGAGTGGGGAGCAGCCCGCGCTCCAGCCGGGCGTTCTCCTGGGCGCGCAGCCGCGACTCGGTGAGCTGGCGCTGCGCGATGTCGGCGCGCTTGCGTTCGACCGCGTACCGGATCGCCCGGCTCAGCAGCCGCCCGTCCAGTTCGTCGCGGAAGAGGAAGTCCTGCGCCCCGACCCGTACGGCCGCCGCCGCCCGCTCGCCGTCGCCCTCCGCCGCCAGCGCCAGTACGGCGTGGCGGGGAGCCAGCCGCAGGACGTGCTTGAGCAGGGCCAGGTCGTCACTGTCGTCGGAACCGGGCAGGGCGAGGTCCACCAGGATGCAGTGGATGTCGTCCGTGAGCAGCCGCTCGGCCTCGGTGAGGTTGCGGGCGGTACGGACCCGGACCCGGACGCCCGCGCCCTCGGGGTGCTCGGGGGCGGTGAAGGTACGCCGCGGGTCGTCCTCGATCACCAGCAGCACCAGGTCGCCGCTCTTGGCGTTCTCGCTGGCCGGATACCGACGCTCCTCGGGGAGCGCCGAAGGAAGCGCGGTCCGATTCGCCGCCGGATTCGTCGCCGGATGCGTCGCCGGTGAGGCGATCGCCGGCGCGGTCGGCGAACTCGTGCGCTGCCTCGGTACGGGAGCGGGTACGGACATCGTTCTTGGTTTCCTTCCCTCCCCCCGAGGGCGGCGGAGGACGATCTGCGCTCCACCAGACGGGGACGATAGCGGTAGCCGGCACCGAAACGGAATGGTGTGCGAAGGAAGAGCCACCGTCATATGCCCCCGGCGGTAACACATCCGGCAGATTTCGGCATATCCGGTCATGACAAACATCACGTACGGGCGGGAGGTCCGGCCTCTCCGCCGTGGCTCGCGTCACATACAAGCCACGTAGCCGCGCGCTACTTGTCCGGCCGTACGACCCCGAGGATCCGCATCGTGCCCGCCCCCGCCAGCGTCACATTCCGCCCCGGCCGCGGCGCGTGCACGATCGTGCCGTCGCCCACGTACATCCCCACATGGCTCGCGTCCTCGAAGTAGATGATCAGATCGCCGGGCCGCATGTCCGCGACCGGGACCCGCGGCAGCTGCCGCCACTGCTCCTGGGACGTACGGGGGATGGGCCGCCCGGCCGCCGACCACGCCTCCGAGGTCAGCCCCGAGCAGTCGTACGAGGACGGTCCCTCGGCCCCCCACACGTACGGCTTCCCGATCTGCGCCGTCGCGAACGCGATCGCCTGCTTGCCCTGGGCGCTCGCCCCGCGGTTGATGTCCTTGAGCGCCCCGGACCCGAGCCACGCCGACTGCGCCTTGAGGGCCGCGTCGTCCTGGAGCCTCGCCAGCCGCGCGAGGTCTTCCTTCTCCAGGCCGGCCTCTATCTTCTCCGCCGCGGCGATCTGCTGGGTGATCTCCTCCTTGGCCTTCTCCTTCTTGGCCCGGCTGACCTCCAGCTTCGCCCACTCCGTACCGGCGTCCTGCGCGTACGTCTTCAAGTCCTCCTGCGCCCGCGTCAGTTCGGCGATCAGGCGGTGCGTGGCGCGCTGGCTCTCCTGGAGCCGCCCCACCCCGTCCAGGAAGAGGCCGGGGTCGTCGGTGAGCACCAACTGCGCCTCGGGCGGCAGCCCGCCGCCCCGGTACTGCGCCCGCGCGGCGGCCCCCGCGGTCTTGTTCAGCTCGTCGATACGCGCCTGGCCCCGGACGAGGTCCTGCGTCAGCGTCGACACCTCCGCCGACAGCTTCTGGTACTGCTCGTCGGCGAGGTTGTACGTGTCGGTCGCGGACGCGGCCTTCTCGTAGAGGGCGTCCAGCTCGATCCGTATGTCGTCCAGCGACTTCTTGCCGGGGGTGCCCGACTGCCCGGCCCCCGGGGGGAGTTCGACGGGCGGCGGCGGCACGGCGGACGGGGAGAACGAGGGACCGGGCGGCGCGGGGGCCGCGTACGCGCCGCTCATCGCCTGCGGCGACGCCAGCGCGGCGAGAGCGCAGACCAGCGTGATCGCGGCGGCGGCACTGCGTCGTCGGCCCACGAACTCCCCCACATCATCGGCGAACAACATCTGGGAACAGCATCGGCGAAGAGCACGGGCGAACGGCATCCGCGAGATGTCGTCCGGCTGAACACCGAGCTGAACACCGAGCCGGACACCGAACTGATGCGCCCCTCGCTCAGCACTTCACGCACCGTCGGGAATCGTGCCACGCCCTCGGTCAAAGCGACAGGGGCGACTGGGTGGTTGACTCCTCACCGGGCCTCACCGGGCTCACCGACCGTCACCGAGCCTCACCGCGCCCCACCGGGCGCCAGCGCCGCCCACTCCACCGTCACCTCTCCCTGCCGCCACCGCCGCGCATCGGACCCCACCGGCCAGTCGGCCGACAGATCCCGTACGGCCCTGACCCACCGCTGCCGCGCGCCGAACGAGGCATACGGCGCCGCCGCCGCCCACGCCCGGTCGAAGTCCCGCAGGAACGCGTGGACCGGTTCGCCCGGGACGTTGTGATGGATCAGCGCCTTCGGCAGCCGCTCCGCCAGGTCGGACGGCCGGCCCAGCGAGCCGAGCCGCGTCGCGAAGGTGACCGTACGCGGCCCCTCGGGCCCGAGCGCGACCCAGACGTGCCGCCGCCCGATCTCGTCGCACGTCCCCTCCACCAGCAGCCCGTCCGGCGCCAGGCGCGCGCACAGCCGCGCCCAGACCGCGGCGACCTCGCCCTCCTCGTACTGCCGCAGCACATTGGCGGCCCGGACGAGCACCGGCCGCCGGGTTGCCGACAGCGGCGTCGCGAAGCCCGGCAGCGGTGTCCCGACGCCCGGCCGCCGGTCCGCGGGCAGCGGTATCTCGAAGCCGCCGTGCCGGAAGCGCAGCCCGTCCTCCTCGTACGGCAGCGCCGCCGCGACCCGCGCCGGGTCGATCTCGATCCCGACGACCTCGGTACGCGGCTCCGCCGCCCGCAGCCGGCGCAGCAGCTCGACGGCCGTCCAGGGCGCCGCCCCGTACCCCAGGTCCACCACCACGGGATCGGCCGAGCGCCGCAGGGCCGGCCCGTGCGCGGCGGCGATCCAGCGGTCCATGCGCCGCAGCCGGTTCTGGTGGGTGGTGCCGCGTGTGACCGTGCCCACAGGGCGGGGAACGGAGGAGGAAGGGGACGAAGGGGTCGAGCGCGCGGCCATGGAAAGGAGCGTAACGAAGGCCGGACGACCCCAGGATTCGTCCCAGGGTTCAGCGTCCCCTGGCAACGATTTGGCAAAGAGGGAAATGCAAGGACGCATTCCGCTGTTGTCCGAGGTCGGAGGGTGCCGCACGCCCTCTCTTCGTCGTGCTCCGAGCGAGAGGACCGTAGACGTGAGCCAGTCCGTCTCCCGCATCGCCGGCATGATGGCGTCCCCGCCCAGACCGCGCATTCCCGGTCAGTCGCGCAGGCCCCGGCGCATCGCCATGCTGAGCGTCCACACCTCCCCGCTGCACCAGCCGGGGACGGGCGACGCGGGCGGGATGAACGTCTACATCGTCGAGCTGGCGAAGCGCCTGGCCACCCTCGACATCGAGGTGGAGATCTTCACGCGCGCCACCACCGGCGCCCTGCCGCCCGCCGTGGAGCTGGCGCCCGGCGTGCTCGTACGGCACGTGGACGCGGGCCCCTACGAGGGCCTGGCCAAGGAGGAACTGCCCGCGCAGCTCTGCGCCTTCACCCACGGCGTGATGCAGGCCTGGGCCGGCCAGCGCCCCGGCTACTACGACCTCGTCCACTCCCACTACTGGCTGTCGGGACACGTCGGCTGGCTCGCCTCCGAACGCTGGGGCGTCCCCCTCGTCCACGCCATGCACACCATGGCCAAGGTCAAGAACGCCGCGCTCGCGGAGGGCGACACACCCGAGCCCGCGGCCCGGGTCATCGGCGAGACGCAGATCGTGCGCGCCGCCGACCGGCTGATCGCCAACACGCAGGAGGAGGCCGACGACCTCGTCCGCTTCTACGACGCGGACCCCGCGAAGGCCGCCGTCGTGCACCCCGGTGTGAATCTCGACTGTTTCTCGCCCGCCGACGGCCGCGCCGCCGCCCGCGCGCGCCTCGGGCTGCCGCAGGACGCGTTCATCCCGCTCTTCGCCGGCCGGATCCAGCCGCTCAAGGCCCCTGACGTGCTGTTGCGCGCCGTCGCCGTCCTCCTGGACCAGGACCCCTCCCTCCGTACGCGACTGGTCGTACCGGTCGTCGGGGGACCCAGCGGTACGGGCCTGGCCAAGCCGGAGGGGCTCCAGAAGCTCGCCGCGCGCCTCGGAATCGCCGATGTGGTGCGGTTCCGGCCGCCGGTCGGGCAGGAGCAGCTGGCGGACTGGTTCCGCGCGGCGTCCGTGCTGGTCATGCCCTCGTACAGCGAGTCCTTCGGCCTGGTCGCCATAGAGGCCCAGGCGGCGGGAACGCCGGTGGTGGCGGCGGCCGTGGGCGGTCTTCCGGTGGCGGTACGGGACGGGTCGACCGGCTTCCTCGTACCCGGGCACGATCCGGCGGCGTACGCGCGCGTGCTGCGCGACTTCGTGGACCACCCGCAGCTGGTGGACCGGATGGGCGCGGCGGCGACCCGGCACGCGCAGTGCTTCGGCTGGGACACGGCGGCGTCGGCGACGGCGGAGGTGTACACAGCGGCGGTGGCGAGCCACCGGCGGCGGGGGCACGCGCATCACGGCTGAGGCCCGCCGAAGCCGTCTGCGGCCTCCACGCTGACGTACATTCGCACCATGGCTGACGCACCGCGGACCCCGTCCGAGACCCACGCCTCCCAGGTCATCGAGCAGCTGCTCGGAGGCGCGGACCTGGCGTGGGAGCGCCCCGAGCCCGGGACGTACGTCGTCACCCTCCCCGGCACCCGGAAGCTCTCCACCACCTGCTCCCTGCGCGTCGGCCGGCACGCCCTCTCCGTCAACGCCTTTGTGATCCGGCACCCGGACGAGAACGACGAGGCGGTCCACCGCTGGCTGCTGGAGCGCAATCTCAAGCTGTACGGGGTGAGTTACGCGATCGACAGCCTCGGCGACATCTACCTGGCCGGGAAGATCCCGCTCGCGGCGGTCACCGAGGACGAGATCGACCGGCTGCTCGGGTCGGTCCTGGAGGCGGCGGACGGCTCGTTCAACACCCTGCTGGAGCTGGGTTTCGCGAGCGCGATCCGCAAGGAGTACGCGTGGCGGGTGTCGCGGGGGGAGTCCACGCGGAACCTGGACGCGTTCACCCATCTGACCGAGCGATAAGAGCAAGCGCCAGCAAGCGCCAGCAAGCGCCAGCAAGCGTCGGGAAGCATCGGCAAGCGTGAGCAACTGCCTTCCTGACCCTTCCCTGCCGTCACAACGCCATGTCATGCTCACAACTTCATGTGTACACCTGAACATCGTTCACGTATGTGGAGGCGGATCTCATGAAGGACGGCCAGGACGGTCAGGGTGGACGGGACGGTCGGGGTGGCCAGGCCGGTCAAGGCGCCCTCGGCAGAAGGGCGCTGCTCAGGAGCGCCGTCGTTGTCGCCGCCGGAGTGACGGCGACCGGCGCCGGCCTCGGCACCGCGGCGGCCGCTGGGCGCAGGCCGCCCACGCCCCGCACCTCCCCGCTCTGGCGGGAGTTCACCAGGTCGCCGTACACCCACCCGCAGATCCCGTACGTCGGGAAGGCCGGCCGCCGCGCCGGCGCCACCCGGCTCCCCCGCCTCCCCGTCGTGGCCGACGTGAAGAAGTACGGCGCCCGGGGCGACGGCTCCGTGGACGACGCCCCCGCGATCAACCGTGCCCTCGCCGCTGCCGGAGCGCGTGGCGGGGGCACGGTCACCATCCCGCCCGGCACGTACCGCATCGACGACGTCATCCGGATCGGCCACAGCGGCGTGGTCCTGCGCGGCGCCGGCAGCGGCCGTACGAAACTCCTCGCGACCCGGAACCTCACCGAGATCATCGGCAGGTACGGCAGCCGGTACGGCGGCGACAAGTCCAGCTGGTCGTGGGCCGGCGGCCTCATCTGGCTGTGCCCGCAGGAGCGTTGGGCCTCCCTCACCGCTGCGATCAAGGCGCAGGCGTGGCCCTTCGAGGGCTGGACCGGCAACAAGCGCGACGAGTGGCGCACCCTCACTGCCGTCGCCCCCGCCCGGCGCGGCGACCGGACGGTGACCGTCGAGGACGCGTCGGCCTTCGAACGCGGGCAGCTGGTCCTGCTCCAACTCGCCGACGACACCGACCACTCGCTCCTCCAGCACATGGCGGGCGGCGGACCGGGACCGGCGGCCTACGACTGGCCCGCGATGACCAAGCTGACGTCGTACGTGCCGTACGAGTGGCCGGTACGGATCGTCTCCGTACGGGGCCACCGGCTCACCCTGGAAAGGCCGTTGCCGCTCGACGTACGCCCCGAGTGGGACCCGAAGTTCACCACGCTCGTCACCCCGCTCACCAACTCCGGTGTGGAGGGCCTGACTTTGGAAGCCGTGGAGACCCCGCAGTCCCCGCACCTGCTCGACAAGGGGTACAACGGCGTTGCGTTCCAGTGCGCTTACGACTGCTGGGCCGACGACATCGTCGTACGCCACGTCGACAACGGCTTCGGCCTCGTCGCCGCGTCGGCGTGCACCCTGCGCCGTACGCGCGTCGCGGGGCGCGGCTCCCACCACCCGTACTTCTGCCGCGAGGGTTCGCACGACAACCTCATCGAGGACTTCGTGATCGAGCGGCGTACGGTCCCGGCGCCCGCGGGCACGCAGCTGCACGGCATCAACACCGAGGGCCTGTCGAGCTACAACGTCTGGTCGCGCGGCCTGATGGAGATGGGCACGTTCGACACGCACCGGGGGATGCCCTTCGCGAGCGTACGGACCGAGATCACGGTCGAGAACAACGGCCGGCACGGCGGCGACGCGATCGCGGGCCCGCTGTACGGGGCGCGCTTCGCGCACTGGAACGTCACCGTCACCAACGGGCGCGCGGGCCTCGTCAAGATCGACGAGATCGCTCCGTACAGCGTGACGGCGGGGATCAGCGAGGTGCGGGAGTTCGACCAGATCGACGTACCGGACTTCACGGGCGAACTGCACGCGCGGCTGGAGGCGTACGGGACGCCGGAGGAGCTGAGGCCGCGCAACCTGTACGAGGCGCAGCGGTACCTGGGGTGAGGTGACGGCCCTCAGGCGCGGGACGCGCCGGGCGGCCTGCACGCACACGCGTGACGGGCCGCCACAGGCAAGATTCTCGCATGAACGACAAAGGGGATATCTCTCCAGGTGGCGCGGGAGACACGGGCCCCGGCGGGGACTCGACCACAGGCCCCGGCGGCGACTCGACTACGGGCCCCGGCTCCGACGGTGGCACCCCCCACCAGGCGTCCCACCAGGCCCCCCGCCAAACCCTCGCCCTGGCCGCGATGCTCTTCGCCGTCTCGATGACGTTCATCGACCAGACGATCGTGGCCATCGCCGCGCCCGACATCATCCACGAACTGGGACTCACCGCCTCCGGCATGCAGTGGGTGATCAACGCCTACCTGCTCACCCTCGCCGCGTTCTTCGCCCTCGGCGGGCGGCTCGCCGACATCTTCGGCCACCGCCGGATCATGGTGATCGGCACCCTCGTCTTCGTGATCTCCTCCATCCTCTGCGGCGCCGTCCCCAAGGGGGACTTCGCGGAGGAGTGGCTGATCATCTTCCGTGCCACCCAGGGCGCGGGCGCGGCGCTGCTCTTCCCCGCCGCCCTCGCCGTGGTCATCACGGTGTTCCCGGTGGAACGGCGCGGCAGGGCCCTCGCGGTGTTCTTCGGCCTGTCGGGCGGCCTCACCGCCATCGGCCCGATCCTCGGCGGCGCGCTCACCGACTGGACGTGGCGGGCGATCTTCTGGATCAACGTCCCGGTCGCCGTGATCGCCCTCGCCCTGGCGGCGCGCGCCCACATCCCCCGTACCGGCCGCAGGGAGCCCCTCGACGTACCGGGCGCGGTGCTGGTCGCGGCCGGCATGGGCCTGAGCGTGGCGGGTCTCCAGCAGGCGGCCACGTGGGGCTGGGGTTCCGGGGCGACCTGGGGCTGCATCGTGGGCGGGCTGGCGATCCTGGTGGTGTTCTGCCTCTACCAGCCGCGGATCCCCGACCCGCTCGTGAAGCTCCAGGTCTTCAAGGACCGGGCGTTCACCGTCGACGCGGTGGTGCTGTTCTTCGCGATGATCGCGTTTGTCCCCGTCTTCTTCTTCGCTTCTGTGTACGCGCAGGTCTCGCTGAGCGCCTCACCGAACCAGGCCGGCCTCTACCTCCTCTACTTCTTCATCGGCTTCGCCCTCGCCTCCCAATGGGGCGGCCGGATCCTGGACCACCGGGGCGCGCGCCCGGCGATCAAGATCGGAACCCTTCTGGGCACGGTCGGATTCGCCTTGTGGGCAAGCAAGTTGACCGACCTCTCGATGCACGACCAGTGGCCGTACGTAGCCCTCGCCGGCGCCGGCATCGGCTTCCTGCTCTCCCCGGCCTCGACCGACGCGGTGAACCGCTCGATCGGCGCGTCGTACGGCGAGGTCACCGGCGTACTCCAGACCCTGCGCAACTACGCGGCCAGCGTGGGCCTGGCGGTGTTCGGCACGATCCTCACCCACGTGACGACGGACCGCGTGGCGGACACCCTCCAGGCGCGGGGGGTCTCGCACAACGCCGCGCACACAGCGGGTCACACCATCGCGGAATCCGTCACGGGCGCCGCAGACTCCCGCGCACCGGCGGGCACCGGCCCGGCCGCCCAGGCGGCGCGGGACGCGATCGGCGCGATCAGGCTGGACTTCGCGGAGGCGAACAGGGTGGTGTTCTACGGGATGGCGGGAGCGCTGGCGGTGGCGTTCGTGTGCGCGCAGTTCCATCCGGGGACGCGGGTGACGGGGGAGGGGGTGCCGGGATCCGGCAAGAAGGATCTCCGGACCGGGTCCGGTGGATCTTCGTGACGTACCGGCCCCACCTATGCTGAGGCGGCCCCGGCCACCTCAACTCTTCAAGGAAAGATCAGTTGACGCCGCATTCACTCGCGTTCTACATGGGCGTGATCGCGTCCGGGACGGTCCTCGGCGCCAAACCGACGGACAGTCCCGACCAGGTCACCGCGATCCTGGGTTCCGGTTTCGCCGAGAACTCCTTTGATGACCGGAGCATGTGGCGCGACTACGGAATGGTCGAGTTCTTGAGCGGCTGTTGGCCACGCGCGGCGTTCGCCTGGAGGACGTCCCGGATTCCAACGCTCCGGGCCACAGCCTGCACTGGCAGCCTGCCTCCCAGGCGTCCGTCATGGTCTGCCGGTCGCCCGAGAGGGGGCAACGGCGGCGTGGCGGTGCACATGCCGGTGACGTGTACGCCGTCTCGTCGTCGATGAGTGCCGAGCGGGTGGCCTGGTACAGGGCGCGCTACGGCGGTCGGAACGCCTGACCCATCCACCGGACAAGCCTCCGTCGGACAGGCCTCCGCGCTTCCCCAAAGAAATTCTGCAAAAATACTTTTGCAGAATGCCCGTGCCGCTCTACGCTCGCCGCATGGTCAGCGACGAGCAGCGGCGGGTCCTCGACCCCGAACAGGACGCGGCGGCCCTCAAGGCCCTCACCCACCCCCTCCGGATCAGGCTCCTCGGCCTGCTGCGGCAGGACGGTCCGGCCACCGCGAGCGAACTCGCGGTCAAGACAGGGGAGTCGTCCGCCTCCACCAGCTACCACCTGCGGGTCCTCGCGAAGTACGACTTCGTCGCGGAGGCCGCGCACCGCGACGGGCGGGAGCGGCGCTGGCGGGCGGTGCACTCCGTGACCTCGTGGAACAACAAGGCGATGACGGCGTCCCCGGACAGCCGGGCCTTCGTCAACTTCTCCCGCAGGCGCCAGATCGAGCACCTGGAGGTCTCCGTCGACCGGCACGAGGCGGACATCGCGGAGGGGCGGCTGGGTGAGGAGTGGCTGGAGCCGTCGGGCCTGGTCGACCTGATGCCTCGTCTGACGCCCGAATCGGCAGGGGAGTTGTGGGCGGTGTTCCACCGCACGCTGGACGAGCTGGCCGCCCGCGACGAGGGGGACCCGCGCGCCGAACAGGTCGTCCTGGTGATGGCGGCGCTGCCGCTGGCGGCGAAGGGGGAGGGGGAAGCGCGGTGACGGCGCCCCGTACACCCGCGCCCTCCCCGCCCCACATACCCGTCCCACCCCACACCGCCCGCCGCCGCTTCGTCACCGTCTCGGTGCTCTACTGGCTGCCGGTGGGCCTGACCATCGCCCCGCTGATCCTTCTTTTCACCGAGCGCGGCATGGCCCTCACCGCCATCGCCGGCTTCTTCGCCGCGCACTCGCTCACCGCCGCCGCCCTCGAACTGCCCACCGGCGGACTGTCCGATGTCATCGGCCGCCGTACGGTCCTGGCCGCCGCCGGCCTGCTGGGCCTGGCCGCCTTCACCCTGCAAGGGCTGGGCACCACCGCCTGGGTGCTCGCGCTCGGCATGGCGCTGATGGGCGCGGGCCGCGCGTTGTCGAGCGGACCGGCCGAGGCCTGGTACGTCGACACCGTCCAGGCGCACTCGGGTCCCGAGGCGGAACTCCGTACCGGCCTCGCCCGCGCCGGTACGGCGACCTCCGCCGCGCTCGCCGCCGGCACCCTCCTCGGCGGCGGCCTGCCGTGGCTGCTCGGCCTGGGCCCCGGCCTGGGCCCCGGCCCGGGCCCTGACCTCGGGGCGAGGCTGAGCGAGGCCACCTCGGGCCTCGTACTCCCGCTCTCCGTACCGCCGTTGCTGGCCGCCGTCCTGGAGATCGTCTTTGTGGTGTACGTCCTGACGGCCCTGCCGGAACCCCCCCGGCCACGCGCCACCCTGCGCGCCGTCCTGCGCGGCATACCCGTCACGGTCGTGGACGGGCTGCGGCTGGGCGGCAGGGACTCCGTGGTCCGGCGGATCCTCCTGAGCGCGGGGGCGGCGGGCGCCGCGCTGGCCGTACTCGAACTGCTCACCCCCGGCCGGGCCGCCGGCCTCACCGGCGCGGCGGAGTCGGGTGCGGTGGTCTTCGCGGGCCTGGCCTGCGCCGGCTTCGTCTGCTCGGCCCTGGGCAACCACCTCGCCCCGCTCGCGGCCCGCGCGGCGGGCGGCGGCGAACGCGCGGTCCTGCTGAGCCTCGGATCCGGCGCGGCGGGACTGCTCCTGCTGGGGGCCACGGCGACGGGCGCGGGCCCGGTGGCGCTGGTGGGCGGGGCGACGGGTTTCGGCCTGGTCTACCTGGGACTGGGCGCGGCGGGCCCGAACGAGAACGACCTGCTGCACCGCCGCGTCACGGGCACGGGCCGCGCCACCGCGTTGTCGGTCCAGTCGCTGGCGCTCCAACTGGTGGCGGCGCTGACGGGTTTGGTGATCAGCGCGCTGCCGAGGGGTCCGGCGGCGTGGTTGGTGGGGGGAGGCGTGCTGCTGGGAGGGGGACTGCTGTGGGCGGGCGGTTCGAGCCGGGCACCGAACAGGCGGAAGGTCGCAGAAGCAGCGAAGTGAGCCGAGGTACCCGAAAGGCCCGACACCCGGTGGATCCGCCACCGGGCGCCGGGCCTTTCGGGCCTTTCGACCGCCGGGCGGGGGAGCGCTCGGCGGGGGAGGGCGGTCGGTCAGCTGTGGGAGACCGTCAGCCCGTAGAAGGCGACACGGGCACCCTTCGTGGTGCTGTCGGAGGACGACTGGTTGTACGAGCCGGCCTTGAAGTACTGCTTGTACGGCTTGAAGGACGACGGGATCGGGTAGTGCGTCGTGCTGCCGTTGACCGTCAGGTCGATCGTGTTGCCGCCGGAGACGGCGATCGAGTACGTCCAGGTCTTGCCGATCGACACGTGGCCCACGGTGTGGGGGGTCTGGCCGCCGTCCGGGGAGTTCTCGATACCGGCGACGATGTCGCCGCTCGACCGGTAGTACAGCTCGACGAGCGGCTTGGTGGACGTACCGCCTGACCCGAGGTGGATCTGCCCGACGGCGACGTTCGAGGTGACCGACACGACGCGCAGGGTCGCGCTCAGCTTGTGGCTGCCGCTGAGGGACCAGTCGGCGGCGCTGCCGTTGGAGTTCATCTCACGCAGCTCGGAGCGGGCGTAGTTGGAGTTGGGCGTGGTGACGCCCTTCTCCGGAGCCCAGAACGTCATCGCGCCGTCGCGGGTGTCGGTGTAGAAGTACGAGTCCTGGTAGCCGTTGGCGCCCTGGAGACGGGACGACGAGATGGTGGTCGGCGAACCGGGCGAACCCACCGGCTCCTGGAGCTGCCACACCGACAGGTTGAAGTTGCCACCGGGCGCGACGGCCGGGTTGGCGGCGCTGGCGCTGCCACTGCCCAGGATGCTGAGCGTGGCGGCGATACCGCCGGCGGTGGCCAGCGCGAGGAGTCGGGAACGTAGCTTCATGTGGGGATCGATCCTTCAGCACTCGGAGTGGTGGGGGGTGAAGGCGTCGCGGTAGGTGGTAGATCAGGTCTAGTCCAATGCGCGACCAGATGTAAATAACACGACCCAGTTGGTCGGTCAATGGTCTTGTGGAGGTAAAGAGTTCATCACTGCAGGTGGGGGACGCGGGCCCGACAGGAAGCAAAACCGAATCATGGGAGAGGGCGAAGGCCGGGGCTGAGAGCTACTCCGGCGGGAGGCAGCCGAGTTGAGATGGCTGGGGGCGGATGCGGGTGGGGGTGCCGGTGGGGGTGCGGGTTTGGGTTCGGCTTCGGGTGAGTGATTGGGTGCGGGTTCGGGCCGAGGGGTAGTCGGGGGCGCCCGGCATTTGATGTGGCGGGTGGGGCCGCCCCTTGTTGTTGATTGTCGCGGGGCCGGGGTGGGCGTCAAGGGCGCTCCTGCGGAGCGTCGGCTTCGCCGATTCCACTGCGTTCCACCCTTGACGCCCACCCCGGCCCCGCTGGGGAAGGCTGGGGGGGCGGCCCGGGGGGAGGGGTCCCCGGAGGGCACGTCTGTGCCTGGTGTTTCGTCGCGGTCCGCGCGTCTCGGCGGGGTGTTGCGCACGACTTGAATGGGGCGGTGGCGAGCCGTCTCGGCGGCTGACGACCGTCTGTTGGCCGACGCACAAGCACCGTGTCTGAGATCCGAGGTCGGCTGCGGGGTGGGGCAACGGCCCATTCGCCATCAAGGGGCAGCCGCCTACTCCAGCCACACTCCGTCGCGCATGACGACTCTCCCGCGCAGTTCCGGCTCGCCACGCCAAGCGCGCACGGTCCTCGGGACGACACGTACGTACAGAAAGGAATCCTTCTCCGCGCGCGGATCCCACACGAACTTGCCAGCGAACGCTTCTGCCGCGCTCGCGGGTATCTCGTGGTCGGGGAAGCACTCGGCCTCGCCCTGGAGGAGTACGACATCGAAGGTGTCAGCCAGCGCAAGACGCACGCGCGGCTCTGTGCGGATGTTCCGAGCAGTTGCGGAGGTGGCGCTAGTGCACATCCACACCGCTCGCCCATCCCACAGGAACCACAACGGCACCTGGTGCGGCCCGTGATCAGGGTGAGCTGTCGACACCCAAACATCCCGCTCGGCAACGAGCCGCGCCAGAGTGTCGCGCACCCGCTCCGCTGTCTGACGACGAACGATTCCCGAGGTTTCCATGAGAACGGACGCTAGCCAGCAGGCGCGAACCGCGCCTGAGCCGAAGGACCTACTTCCCCCGACCGAGCCGAAGCATCTTGCATCCTGTGCTGCGTTAAGCGGCTCTTAGAGCACACACCCCCCGAAACTACGATGGGCGGTGGTTGGCCGCCGAGACTGCCTACCATCCCACCCCGGCAAGCAATTCGCCCCATTTGCCCTGGCTTTGAGGCCTCCCGAGGGCCCCCACCCGGTCTTGTGTCCTGTGTTGCGTTAACGGGCTCTCAGAGCACACCAACCACCGAAACGGGCCAGACCAACCGCCTCGCCCCACCGCCTTTGCCCCACCACCCACTCACCACAGACACGGTGCTTGTGCACCGGCAAACAGACGGTCGTCAGTCGCCGAGACGGCTCGTCACCGCCCCATTCAAGTGGTGCGGAAACCCCCGCCGAGAGCCGAGGTCCGCGACGAAACCCCAACCGCATCTGGGGGTTGTCGGGGACCTTCCCCCGGGCCGCCCCCCTCTGCCTTCACTTGCGGGTCCGGGCCGGGGGTCAAGGGTTAAGCGCAGCGCAATCGGCGCAGCCGACGCTCCGCAGGAGCGCCCTTGACGCCCGGATCGGACCCGCGACACTCAACCGCAAGGGGCGGCCCCACCCGCCTTGTTCATGCCGGGTGCCCCCGACTACCCCTCGGTCCGAACCCGCGCTGGAAGACCTACTCCACCTCCCCGAAGAACGCCGCAATGTCCCCCGCCAGCAGTTCCGGTTCCTCGTGCGCCGGGAAATGGCCGCCTCGCGGCAGGTGCGTATACCGGGTCAGGTGGTATTTGCGTTCCACGAACGCGCGTGGTGCGACCACGCCCAGGTCCGCCGGGAACAGCGCCAGTGCCGTCGGCACTTCCACCCGCTCCAGCTTGGGGACCATGCCCTGGCCTCGCTCGTAGTACGGCGTGAACGACGTCGAGATCGTGTTCGTGAACCAGTACAGCGACGCCTGCGTCAGCAGGTAGTCGTCGCTGAAGCGAGTGGACAGGTCCCCGCCGCAGTCGCTCCAGGCCCGGTACTTCTCCAGCATCCACGCGAGCAGGCCCGAAGGTGAGTCGCTCAGGCCCTGGGCCAGGGTGAGCGGGCGAGTCCGCTGCTGGTGGGCGAATGCGCCCTCCGCCTGGCCCCAGGCGCCGAAGGCGGTCAGGTACGCGCGCTCCTCGTCCGTCAGCTCCTCGCCCGGGTCGGGTGGTGTGGTCACCACGTCCAGGAGGTGGATGCCGACCACCGACTCGGGGTGCGCCTGGGCCAGCAGGGCCGTGATCCCCGCGCCGAGATCGCCACCGTGTGCGCCGTACCGTTCAAAGCCCAGTTCGTCGTGCATGAGCCGGTGCCACAGTTCGTGCGTCTGGGGCGGCGGGTCCAGGCTCGGGAACTTGGGGGAGAAGGTGAACCCAGGTATCGACGGCACGATCACCGTGAACGCGTCCTGCGGGTCACCGCCGTACCGCGACGGTGTCGAGAGCCGTCGCGCCAGGTCGACCAGCTCGTAGAACGTGCTCGGCCAGCCATTGGTCAGGACCAGCGGCAGCGCTCCCTCCCGCTCCGCGTCGAAGCGCAGGTAGTGCACGCGCGTGCCGTCCACATCGGCGAACCGCGACGGCAGCGCGTTGATGGCGGCCTCGTATCGGCGCCAGTCGTAGCCCGACGCCCAGTAGTCGACCAGCCGCCTCAGCTCCCCCGCGTCGGTGCCCGCCTGCCAGCCGGCGACCGGCCACGGCCTCGCCCACCTCGTCGCGCGCAGACGGGCTCGCAGGTCGGCGAGGTCGGCGTCCGACACCTTCAGCAGGGGATCGGCATCTGTTCTTGGGGTCTTCTGTGAGTTCGACACCCTTAAAAGCTATAGCTGGTGTCGATGGCCGTCAACACCGGCTTTCCGTTACAGTAGTGTCGTGGATGATGTCGTCGTAGATCTGGGTGTGGTCGAACAGTTCCTCAACACGCTCGACCGGAGGACCTTCAGCTGGCACGGGGAGAAATTTGTCCCCAGCGACGCTCTGACCTCGGTCGACGCTCTGTCCGCGTGGCTGGAGGCCCGCGGCCTGGCCACCGCCGGGCAGGAACTCCGCCCGTCCGACCTCACCGCCGCCGTCACCCTGCGTGATGCTCTGCGAGAGACGATCACCGACGGCAGCAACGGCGACGGCGACGGCAACGGCAGCAACGGCGACGGTGACGGCGGCGACGGTACGGCGGTCGCCCAGGCCCTCGCCGCCTTCCCCCTCCGCCTGGCCCCCGACCCGTCCACCGGCCGGCTGCGCATCGCCGCCGCCAGCGGCGTGGCCGGGCTCGACGCCATCGTCGAGACGGTGGCGTCGAGTGTGGCCGGGGGCGGCTGGAGCCGTATGAAACTGTGCTCCTCGGCGGACTGCCGCCGGGCCTTCTACGACACCTCACGCAACGGCGGCGGTCGCTGGTGCACGATGAAGGCGTGCGGCAACCGGAACAAGACCCGCGCCTACCGCAGCCGCCAAGCGGGCTGAAACCCGTCCACCCGGGCGCCGCCCGCCCTCAGCCTCAGTCCGCCGTGGCCCGCGCCGGATCATCCAGCGGCGTGCTCACCCGCAGCCACCGGTAGCCGTACGGTTCCAGCTCGACCCTGACCTTCCCGTCCTCCTCGCCCACCGTGACGTCGTCCTCCCCGAGCAGATCGGTGAGGAGTGTCCCGGCCGCCAGGCGCGATGCCTCGGTCACCACCTTCACCCGGCGGTCAGCGAAGTTGTGCAGGGCCAGGACCGCCCCGTCCCCGGTGGTGGAGAGATGTGCCAGTACCGCGTCGTCACCCGCCGCGAGTATCTCGTGGGCGCCCCAGGCCAGTTCGGGGCTCTCGCGGTAGCACTCCACCAGCCGCCGCACGCAGGCCAGTTGGGAGCCGGAGTCCTGGCGCTGGTCGTGCACATTGACCTTCGCCGGCCCGAACTCCCCCTCCACCAGCGGGTTGGGGTAGTCGGCCGGTTCCGCCGTGGAGAAGCCGGCCTTGTCGTCCGCCGTCCACTGCATGGGGGTACGGACCGCCTGCCGGCCCTCGGCGGCGAGGTTCTCGCCCATGCCGATCTCCTCACCGTAGAAGAGGACCGGCGTGCCGGGGAGGCTGAAGAGCAGGCTGTACGCCAACTCCGTACGGCGGCGGTCGCCGTCGACCATCGGCGGGAGCCTGCGGCGCAGACCCCGGTCGTACAGCTGCATGTCCTTCTCGGGTCCAAACGCGGCGAAGACTTCCGCCCGTTCGTCGTCCGAGAGCTTGTCGAGGGTCAGTTCGTCGTGGTTGCGGACGAACGTCGCCCAGTGGGCGTCCCTCGGAGGCTCGGGCCGGTCCCGCAGTGCTCGCGCCAGCGGGGTCGCGTCGCCGCGCGCCATCGACAGGTACATCTGCTGCATGCCGATGAAGTCGAAGCACATGGTGAGTTCGTCGCCGCGCGAGGTGCCCGGCTCACCGAAGAAGCGCGCGGTGTCCTCGTACGGCAGGTTCACCTCGCCCAGCAGGATCGACTCACCGTCCCGGCGGCCGAGGAAGGCCCGCAGGTCGGCGAGGTACTCGTGCGGGTCGGGCAGTTCGTCGGGCTGTCCGTCGGTCTCCAGCAGGAACGGCACGGCGTCCACCCGGAAGCCGGACAGGCCGAGTTGGGTCCAGAAGCCCATGATGCGGGCGATCTCGTCCCGTACCTCCGGGTTGGCGACGTTGAGGTCCGGCTGCTGCTTGTAGAAGCGGTGCATGTAGTACTGCTCGGTGCCCTCGTCGTACTCCCAGACGCTCGTCTCGGCGTCCGGGAAGACGACATCGTGCGGGCCGTCCTCGGGGGGCTCGTCGCGCCAGACGTACCAGTCGCGGTAAGCGGAGTCACGGCTCGACCGGGCGTCCTCGAACCAAGGGTGGTGCTCCGAGGTGTGGTTGACGACCAGGTCGGCGATGACGCGGATGCCACGGTCGCGCGCGGTACGGACGAACTCGGTGAAGTCCCCGAGTGTGCCGAGCCTCGGGTCCACGCCGTAGAAGTCGGTGATGTCGTAACCGTCGTCGCGCTCGCGCGTCGGATAGAACGGCATCAGCCAGACGCAGGTCACCCCGAGCCGGTCCAAGTGGTCGATGCGCTGGGTGAGTCCGGCGAAGTCGCCGCAGCCGTCGCCGTCGCTGTCCTGGTACGTCTCGACGTCCAGGCAGTAGACGACCGCGTCCTTCCACCACAGGTCGGAGGTACGGGTGAGCCTCATCGCGAAGCCTCCTTCAGGGCGGTCCCGGTGGCGGGCGGGTTCGTCTCCGCGACCGCCGGCGGCGGCTCCGTCACATCCAGCCTCGGCAGCACCTTCGCGCCGAACGCGTCGATGAACGCCTCCTGTTCCTGGCCGACGTGGTGCAGCATCACCGCGTCGAATCCGAGGTCGGCGTACTCCTGGAGCCAGGCGGCGTGTTGGCCGAGGTCCGCGGAGACCCGTACCGAACGGGCCACCTGTTCGTCGCTCACGTGCTCGCTGACGACGTCGAACAGCTCAGCGGTGTCCAGGTCCCAACTGGCGGGCGGGCCATGCACGTTCGTACGCCACTGGTCGTGGGCGAGCGCGCGGGCCTCGTCGTCGGACGGGGCCCAGCTCAGGTGCGCCTGGAGGTACAGCGGTCCGGCTCCCCCGGCCGAGCGGTACGCGTCGGCGATCCGCCGCAGCTGTTCGTGCGGGGCGTTCACGGTGATCAGGCCGTCGGCCCAGTCCGCGCACCAGGCGGCGGTGGCCTCGCTGCACGCCGCGCCGAACAGCGGCGGGACGCTCTCGGGGCGGGTCCACAGCTTGGCCCGGTCCACGGTCACCAGCCCGTCGTGGCTCACCTCCTCGCCGCGCAGCAGCGCCCGGATGATGTCGACGCACTCGCGCAGCCGCGCGTTGCGCAGGTCCTTGCGGGGCCAACGGTCCCCGGTGATGTGCTCGTTGGAGGCTTCGCCGCTGCCCAGCGCGGCCCAGAACCGGCCGGGGAACATCGCGCCGAGACTGCCGATGGCCTGGGCGATGACAGCGGGGTGGTAGCGCTGGCCGGGGGCGTTGACGACGCCGAACGGTACGCGTCCGGTGGCCTGGAGGGCCGCGCCCAACCACGACCAGGCGAAGCCGGATTCGCCCTGCCGGGCGCTCCAGGGGGAGAAGTGGTCCGAGCACATGGCGGCGGTGAAACCCGCCTCCTCCGCGTGCACCACTGCGGTCAACAGGTCGCCGGGAGGCACCTGTTCGTGCGAGGCGTGAAATCCGTAAACGGTCATACGACGCGGGTACCCGCGTCCCGGAGAGTAGTCGAGTGGCAGCGCGGTGAGTTTCCGCCGCGCGTCCTCGTCACTGCCCGAAGTCCGCCCGACGTACGCTGCGGCGCGCTTGATTCGATCCGGGTGTCAGGCCGCCATCCGGTCGGTGAGGGCGCGGCGGCGCAGGGTCGCGGTTTCCAGGGCCGGGGGTACGTACGCCTGGTCCAGTGCTCCGACATCCGTGCCCGGCGGGACGATGGCGTCGATCCGGTCCAGGATGTCGTCGGTGAGGGTGACGTCCAGGCCGGCGAGCAGATCGTCCAGGTGGGCCGTCGTCCGGGGGCCGATGATGGCGCTGGTGACGCCGGGGTGGGCGATGGCGAACGCCGTGGCCAGGTGGGTCAGCGGCATGCCCGCTTCCTCGGCCACGGGAATGAGCTGCTCCACGACGTCGATGCGGCGCTCGTCGGTGAGGTGCTTGAAGAGGCCCGCGCGGCGCAGGCCGTTCTCCTCGTTCTTGCGCACGCGGCCGGTGAGCAGCCCCTGGGCGAGCGGCCCCCACACCAGCGCGCCCATGCCGTACCGCTGCACCACGGGCAGCACCTCGCGCTCGATACCGCGGTTGAGGAGGGAGTAGGCCGGCTGCTCGGTGCGGAAGCGCTCCAGGTTCCGGCGTTCCGCCACCCACTGCGCCTCGACGATGCCGGAGGCCGGGGTGTTGGAGGAACCGATGGCGCGTACCTTTCCGCTGCGGATCAGGTCCGTGAGCGCGGAGAGGGTCTCCTCGACGTCGGTCGTGGGGTCGACACGGTGGATCTGGTAGAGGTCGATGTAGTCGGTCCGGAGCCGGCGCAGCGAGTTCTCGACCGCGGTGGTGATCCAACGCCGCGATGTGCCCTGCTGGTTGGGGTCCTGGCCCATCGGGCGGCTCACCTTGGTGGTCAGTACGACGTGGTCGCGTCGGCCCTTGAGCGCCTTGCCGACCACTTCCTCGGAGTCGCCGTACGCGTCGGCGGTGTCGACGAAGTTGATGCCCGCGTCCAGCGCCTTGTGGATGACGCGGATCGAGTCCTCGTGGTCGGCGTTGCCGATGGCCGAGGCGAACATCAGGGTGCCGAGGGCGTACGGGCTGACCTTGATGCCGGTGCGGCCCAGCGTGCGGTACTGCATGGGGACCCTCCTGGGTCGTGGAGGAGCACCGGCGGGTGTCCGGCGCCGGGTGCCCTGCCATCTGTACGCTGTACTCTGTAGCTAAACGGAAAGCCTTTCCAGAACGGAACTATACGGAAAGGCTTTCCGGTTATGCAACCGGAGGGACCGAGGACTGTGAGCGAGAAGGCCGTACCCGAGAAGGCCGCACGGGAGAGGGCTGCACGCGAGAGGGCCGCACGGGAGAGGGCCGCACGGGAGAGGGCCGTACCCGAGAACCCCGCGCCGCCCCGCCGCATCCGCGCCGACGCGCAGCGCAACGTGGACGCCCTGCTCAACGCCGCGAGGACCGTCTTCGACACGTCCGGCGTCGACGCGCCCGCCAAGGAGATCGGCGACCTGGCCGGCGTCGGCGTCGGGACCCTCTACCGGCACTTCCCGCTGCGTTCGGACCTGGTCAAGGCGGTGGTGGAGACCGGCATCGACGCCTGCGCGGCGGCGGGGCCGCAGCTCAGCGCCGTACACGAGCCGTGGGAGGCGCTTACGGAGTGGCTGCGCCGGTTCACCGAGTTCCTGGGTACGAAGCGAGGGCTGGCCCCGGCCCTCCACTCGGGCGACCCCGCCTACGCGGCCCTGCCCGGCTACTTCCTGGAGAAGGTCGGCCCCGCTCTCGCGGCCCTGCTGGACGCGGCGTCGGCGGCCGGAGTCGTACGGGACGACGTCAGCGCTCTCGACCTGATCCACGCCATCGCCAACCTGTGCGTTCCCGTGCCCGGTCAGGGGCCCGAGTACAACCAACGCATGGTCGCGGTCCTCGTCGACGGGCTGCGCACGCCTTAGCAGGGCTCAACGCGCTGACTGGTTAACCGCGGCGGCTCGGGTCCTGTCCGTGGCGTCGGGGGCGGCCTGCGGCCCCGGCCGCCCCGGCAGCAGCAGGCACAGTGGTACGGCGACGGCGGTCACGGCCACCGACCACCAGAAGGCCTCGCCGAAGCCGTCGGCCAGCGCGGTCGGGGTGTGGGCGCCGGCGGCGGTGTGCTGGAGGACGACGGCGAGGACGGCGATGCCCACCGAGCCGCCGACCTGCTGGGCGACGCGGGTGATGATGCTGGCGTCGGGGATCTCGTGGTGCGCCAGGCCCGCGTAGGCGGCTCCGGTGAGCGGGATCGTGGCGGTGCCCATGCCGAAGCCGCGGACGAGCAGTGCGGCCATGAGGAGGTACGGGCTGGTGTCGGCGGTGACCAGGGCGAACGGCACGGTGGCCGCCGCGACGACGGCGAATCCGGCGAGGGCGACCCGGCGGGGGCCGAGGCGGTCGGTGTAGGTGCCCGCCACGGTACGGGCGAGGAGCAGGCCGACGCCCTGTGGGATGAGGAGGAGTCCGGCGCCGAGGGCGTCCTCGCCGCGGACCTGCTGGAAGTAGAGGGGGAGCAGGAACATCGCCCCGTACAGCGTGATGCCCGCCAGGAAGCCGAGGGCGGCGGAGGAGGCCAGCGCGCGGTGGCGGAAGAGGCGAAGGTTGACCAGGGCCCCTCCGGTCTTACTGGCCGTGGTACGGGCCGTGGTACGGGTCAGCGACCGGGCGGTGAAGGCGCCGAGCAGGGCGAGTCCGCCGAGCAGCGGGACGAGGACCTCCACGCCCGCGAAGCCCGTACCGCCTTCGACCCGCGAAAGGCCGTAGATGACGGCGGCGACGCCGGGCGACAGCAGGAGCAGGCCGGTGACGTCCAGTCGGGGACGGGGGCTGTCGGGGGCGGGGCGGTCGTCGGGCAGGTTGCGGTGGGCGAGCCAGATCCCGACGAGGCAGAAGGGGATGTTGACGACGAACAGCCAGCGCCAGTCGGCCAGTTCGAGGATGACACCGCCCAGGACCGGGCCGAGGATCGGGCCGAGCGCGGTGGGCAGGGTGACGGCGGCCATGACCTTGCCGGGGTTGCGGCCCTTGGCGGCCTGCATCACCAGGGTGACGACGAGCGGCATCATGATGCCGCCGCCGACCCCTTGGACGATGCGGAAGGCGATCAGGCTGCCCGCGTTCCACGCGAGCGCGCACAGGACGGAGCCGAGCAGGAACGTACTCAGGGCCGCGATCCACAGACGTTTGCCACCGAGGCGGGACTGGGCCCAGCCGGCGATCGGGATGGTGACGAACAGGGCCAGCAGGTAGGCGGTGCTGACCCACTGGATCGTGGAGAGGGAGGCGTGGAGTTCCCGCGCCAGGTCGTTGAGGGCGACGCTGACGATGGTGGTGTCGAAGACGACGGCGAGGGCGCCGACGATGACGGTGAGGGCGAGGCGGCGGACGGCGGGGTCCATGGGGGTGGGGTCTGCGGGGTCGGAACGCGTGCTCACGAACAGCCACCTAAGATATAGAGTCGTATCTTACGAGGCCCACGGTACGGCGCCGAAATAAGATAGGCAAGTCTTTCTAATCAACCAGGCGGAGGTACGGATGCCCGAGCGGCGGCGCGGAGCGGCACTGGAGAAGGCGCTGCTCGACGCGGCGTGGGAAGAGCTCACGGAGCACGGCTACGCCAGGTTCACCATGGACGCCGTCGTCCAGCGGGCCGGCACCAGCCCGTCCGTGCTCTACCGGCGCTGGTCCGACCGCGACGAACTGGTCCGGGCGACCATCGTCCACACCCTGGCGGAGTCCCGCCTCGGCGTGCCCGACACGGGGAGCCTGCGGGAGGACGTCCTCACCCTCATGCGGGAGATCAACGCGACCCGGGTCCAGCTCATCACCGTCATGAGCGTGCACCTGGCCGGCTACTACCAGGGGACGGGGACCAGCCCCGGCGAACTGCTCGCGGCGGGGGGTGAGAACCCGGTGGGCGTGCTCTTCGAACGGGCGGTGGCCCGGGGCGAGATCACACGGGAGCGCCTCACCCCACGCGTCAAGGCACTCCCCTTCGACCTCCTGCGACATGAGGTCCTGACGACATTCGCGCCGGTGCCGGACGAGGTCCTGGAAGAGATCGTGGATACGGTGTTCCTACCCCTGGTGCGCTGACGATTGGCGCGCCGACGCTGCCTACGCGGGGATACGGGCCCGCACCATGAGGGTGCCCACATTCACCGGGTCCGGCGCGGCGAGCACTTCGGCGTCGATGTCGCGGAAGCCATGGCGTTCGAGGAGATCGACCCACCAGTCAGGGGTATAGGACCACCGCAGGAGGGTGAGCTTGCGCCCGGCGAGGCCATTGCCGTACATGGGCTGCGGGCCGTAGTAGCCCTGGATCGCCTCGGCTTGGGAAAAGGCCATGCACCCGCCAGGAGAGAGGCGCGTGAACGGCTTCCTTCCCCTCGGCGGACCCCAGCTCCAGCACGGTCCGAGGACTCCCCATGAACTCCGGCCCGGGCCCGTGCCCTTCGTACTGGGTCCACTCAAAACAGTCAGCCGCAGGAGCGGCCTGTTCCCTCCCCACGGTGCGGCTTGTAGGAGTCCCAGTACTCAGCCAGGTTGGTTGACGCGCGGGGTATGAATCTCCTCGTGGGTACGGTGACCACCGAGCTGGACACCGTACCTACGGCCTTCCTGCACGCCGGACGGAATCACGCGTGTTCATCCCCACGAGGGACGACGCGTCACGCTTGTACGGAACCGCGCTGACGAGCCGGTCGCCGGTGACTGCTTGGGGTTGGGGTTGGACAGGCGGTGCGGGTTCGGGCCGAGGGGTAGTAGGGGGCGCCCGGCATGAATGAGGCGGGTGGGGCCGCCCCTTGCGGTTGAGTGTCGCGGTTTCGGGGCGGGCGTCAAGGGCGCTCCTGCGTCGCGTCGCTTCGCGATGACCTGCGGTCACCCTTGACCCCAGCCCCGAAACCGCAACGGAAGGCAGAGGGGGGCGGCCCGGGGGAAGGTTCCCCCGGGGGCCAGTCCGTGCTTCCTGTTTCGTCGCGGACCTCGGCTCTCGGCGGGGGTTTCCGCACCACTTGAATGGGGCGGTGGCGGCCGTCTCGGCGGCCAACCACCGTCTGTTGGCAGGCGTGCAAGCACCGTGTCTGAGATTCGTGATCAGCTGCGGGGGGCCGGGCAGGGTTCCCGCCCATCCTGGTGGCCGATATGCCCCATTCGCGCAGACTTTGAGGCCCGTTGGGGGCCTCTTCCGCCTGGTCTTGCGTCCTGTGTTTCGTTTAGGGGCTCTGGCAGCACACACCCCACGGAGGGGGGCTGGATGGCCGTCTCGACACTCACGTCCGCCCCACCGTCCACTCGGCTCCGACTTGACGCCTGCATGAGAGCCGGTGAGCGAGGGTCGGCCGGTGAGGCCGTTCATCACCACACCCCCGGCAGGTCATATGTCCCATTCGACCTAGCTTTGAGGGCTCCTGAGGGCCTCTCCTCACCGGCCTTGTGTCCTGTGTTTCGTTAACGGGCTCTCAGAGCACACCACCCACCGAAACGGGCCGGACAGCCGCCTCAACCCCACCACCTCCGCCCCACCACCCACTCAGTCCAGACACGGTGCTTGTGCGCTGGCCAACAGACGGCCGTCCAGCCGCCGAACCGAGACCGACCGCCCCATTCAAGTGGTGCGCAAATCCCCGCCGAGAGTCGAGGTCCGCGACGAAACAGGAAGCACGGACTGGCCCCCGGGGGAACCTTCCCCCGGGCCGCCCCCCTCTGCCTTCACTTGCGGGTCCGGGCCGGGGGTCAAGGGTGGAGCGAAGCGCAATCGGCGGAGCCGACGCTCCGCAGGAGCGCCCTTGACGCCCGGACCGGACCCGCGACACTCAACCGCAAGGGGCGGCCCCACCCGCCTTGTTGGGTGCTGCCCACCCCCGACTACCCCTCGGTCCGAACCCGCACCCGCCCTCAACGAACGACAAGCAAAACTCGGGCCGAACGGCACCAACCGCAACCGCTCGCCCACGACCAAGGAGGTCTGGTTCACCCTGACAAAATCCGCTTCCGCATGACGGCGTCCGACGGCGGTCCGTGCTGGGACTTCGTCTTCATAGCGGTCACGCTGGGGGTGACAGCAGCGGGCTTGGTCCTCACGCCGAAGCCAGAACGGGAGCAGGCCCCGGCCCCGGCCCCGGCCCCGGCCCCGGTCCCGGTCCCGGACGACCGACCGGATCCCCGTACGTGACCCCTCGTACAACTCGGCCCAGAAAGAACAGAACAGAGAACAGAGAACAGAGAACAGAACACCGCGCCGACCCGGCCCTCGGGGTCGGGCCGGCGCGATGGGGGCAGACGGTTGGTCAGGCCGTCTACCTCCGATCATCGAAAGAAATGTCGAGGCGCGCCAGTACTTGGCGACTAGTCGCCAAGCGAAGGGCTGATCGCCGAAGGCACTGCCGGCGACGCCGGTTCCACCTCCACGCGCTCCTCCACCCCAGCCCCCACAACCACCTCGTCCTCCCCCTTCTCCTCGCCCAACCCCCGCATCAGCAGCCAGTACCCCAACCCGGCCACCGTCCCCAGCACCGCACACGTCCCCCACAACCACACCGCACCGAAGTGGTCGATCACGAAGCCGCCCACCAACGGGGCGACGAGGGCGGACGCGGCCCAGGACAGTGTGTACATGCCCTGGTAGCGGCCTCGGCCGTGTACCGGGGAGAGCCGTACCACCAGGCCGGTCTGGGTGGGCGCGTTGACGATCTCGGCCATGCTCCAGACGCAGACGGTCAGGGCGTAGACGGCGATCGAGTCCGCGAAGGCCGTCAGGCCGAAGCCGTACCCCGCGAGCAGGGAGGACAGGATCAGCAGGCGTCGTGGGTCGCGGTGTTCGATGAAGCGGGTGACCGGGATCTGCATCACGACGATCAGGACGCCGTTGACGGCGATGGCCAGGCCGTAGTCGGCGCTGGTGAACCCGTCCGTTCCCATGGCCACGGGGAGGGCCACGTACCCCTGCATGAAGATGAGCGAGACGAGAAAAGACAGCCCGACGACGCTCATGAACCGCCCGTCGCGCAGCACGGCCCCCATACCGACATCCGGAGCCACGGACGTCTGCGCCGCACTCTTCGCCCGTACCGGCCGGGACTCGGGCAGCTTCAGAAAGACGACCACCGCACACGCGAACGTCAGCAGAGCCTCCCCGAGGAATCCGGCGAGATAGCTGTACTCGGCGACAAAGCCGGCGCCGGCGGAGGAGATGGCGAAGCCGAGGTTGATCGCCCAGTAGTTGAGCGAGAAGGCCCGGACGCGGTCCTCGGGGCGGACGATGTCCGCCATCATCGCCTGGACGGCCGGCCGGGACGCGTTGGACGTCATCCCGACCAGGAACGCGACGCCCGCGATGGCCAGCGGATCGTGCATGAAGCCCAGCAGCGCGACCGACGCCGCTGTCGAGGTCTGCGCGATCAGCATCGTCGGCCGCCGCCCGAGCCGGTCGGTCATCACCCCGGCGACGAGTGAGGAGACCACTCCGCCGAGGCCGTGGAGGGAGACGACGAGGCCGGCGTACGAGGCCGAGTAGCCGCGGTCCATCGTGAGGTAGAGGGCCATGAAGGTGGCGACGAAGGCGCCGAGCCGGTTGACGAGGGTGCTCGTCCACAGCCACCAGAACTCCCGGGGCAGCCCCGAGACGGTCTCCCTGGTGGCACGCCGCAGCCCGGACACGATCGCGGTGGGACCGGTGACTGGCATGGACATCCCCCAGGGGCGGCGAAGAGGCAGGTGGTACGGGAGGTACGAGCGCGACCGGCCCCCAACCGGGTAAGCGTCTCATCACCCCCAGGCAACTTACAGACGCCGGACAGCGAGACGCCACCCAATACCCAGCAGCACCCGAACAAGACGTCTCCGAATGCCCCTCCAGGCGGTCGATCGGACTCTGCCATTAGGCTCTGCCACATGGCCGACGCACCGTACAAACTGATCCTCCTCCGCCACGGCGAGAGCGAATGGAACGCCAAGAACCTGTTCACCGGCTGGGTGGACGTCAACCTCACGGAGAAGGGCGAGGAGGAGGCGGTGCGCGGCGGTGAGCTGCTCAAGGACGCCGGCCTGCTGCCCGACGTACTGCACACCTCCCTCCAGAAGCGCGCCATCCGCACCGCCCAGCTCGCGCTGGAGTCGGCGGACCGCTCCTGGATCCCCGTACAGCGCTCCTGGCGCCTGAACGAGCGCCACTACGGCGCCCTCCAGGGCAAGGACAAGGCGCAGACGCTCGCCGAGTTCGGCGAGGAGCAGTTCATGCTCTGGCGCCGCTCGTACGACACCCCGCCGCCGGCCCTGGAGGACGGCACGGAGTTCTCCCAGAGCGCCGACCCGCGCTACGCGACGATCCCGAGCGAACTGCGCCCGCGTACGGAGTGCCTCAAGGACGTGGTGGAGCGCATGCTCCCGTACTGGTACGACGGCATCGTCCCCGACCTCCTCACCGGCCGCACGGTCCTGGTAGCGGCCCACGGCAACAGCCTCCGCGGCCTGGTCAAGCACCTGGACGGAATCTCAGACGCCGACATCGCGAGCCTGAACATCCCCACAGGCATCCCCCTGGTCTACGACCTGGACGCAGACTTCCACCCGACCAACCCGGGCGGCACGTACCTGGACGCGGACGCGGCAGCGGCAGCGATCGAAGCCGTAAAGAACCAGGGCAAGAAAAAATAAGCCTGATGCATCAGGCCTCCTACCAGGGATTTCTCCGCTGCTAAGAGGCCTGATGCCGTGTCTGGGCCGTGGTGGGGCCGTGACGCTAGATGCTCCGCCTCTTCCAGACGCGGACGCTCACTCGGAATGTGACGAGGAATGCCCCGATGGCGACGGCCCACTCGGGAGCTCCCACCCAGATGCCGAGGGAACTGCCCGCGCCCCCGATCAACGCGAACGAAGGTTCGCGGGGGGTGATGTCGATGGTTACGCCGAAGCGTGGCACCATGGTGTTCTCCATGGGTTCCTCCTAGTTGTCGCAACGAAAAGGCACTAATGGAGATCGAAGGCCACCCATTGCCCTGGGTGGCCTTCTCGCTTCCCCGCCAGCGATCTGGACGATATTGCACCGCTGTCATGTCGTGCAAATCCCTGCACAGTTGCGGAACTGACGCCTCCGTATCGGTGTCTGGTCGGTCGATAAGCTTAAGCCGTCGAGCCTTATGTTGAACCTTGTTTCCCACGTGTCCTGTTTCCTTAATCCGGTCCCCTACGCCGGGCTGTAGAGGTAGCCAGGCACTCGACCAGGCGGGTGGTCGGCCGGGCGGCCGACCGGGCGGGAGGGCAGGTGGGTGGCCACCCACCCGGCCGGGCGGGCGCGGCCGCGAATTGTGTGGCGCAACTTTGCCGAGCCGGACCAATGTTCACGGATGGTGAATCCAAATGCTGTGGTCCGCGAATTGTGTGGCGCAACTTTGCCGAGCCGGACCAATGTTCACGGATGGTGAATCCAAATGCTGTGGTCCGCGAATTGTGTGGCGCAACTTTGCCGAGCCGGACCAAAGTTCACGGACTAGTGTTCACAGATGGAGATTCGAGACGCAGGGGTCTGCAGGTCAAGCGAAGGCGGCCGCAATCGCCTTGCGGGTGCGCTCCTGGCTGGACGGCATGAGGTGCGCGTACACGCCGTCAGGCCCGGGTCCGAGTGGCCGAGGTACTCGGCCAAGGCCTTGATGTTCTCCCCGGCGTCCAAGAGCACCGAGGCGTAGAAGTGGCGGAGGGCGTGCATGCCGTTCTCGCGGGACTCGGCGTAAGACTCGCCCGGGCTTGCGCTCGGGGATCAGCCCGGCCGAGGCGAGTGCCCGCTTCCACACTTCCTCGTTGAGCGACGTCCGCCAGACATGACCGCCACGCGGGCCGGTGAAGATTAGACGCTTGGTCACCGGAGGCCCGTCCGCCACCTTCCACGGCAAGGTGATCCCCACCGGCGGGAACCGCTTCATGTGGTCCCGGAGGGCATCAGCGACCGGACCGGGCAGCGGCACGTCCCGCAGCTTGCCACCCTTGGGCGGGGCGAACACGGGCTTGCTGCGGTCAGCTTGAGCTGCTGGACCACGTGGAGCGTGCCCGCCGCAAAGTCGATTGCGTCGACGGCGATGCCAAGGATCTCCCCTTGGCGGAGACCCCAGCCGCCGCCCAGGTCGACCATGGCTTGATACCGGTCGGGTAGCCGGCCCAGACGGCGAAGACCCGCTCTGGCGCGAACGCGATCCTCCACACGGCGAGCGGTGGGGTAGGCAACTTCCACCTGGCCCTCGCGGTCTCCCCCAAGGTGGTCGCCCTGTCGATCACCGACGAGGGAGGCACGGGCACGGCCCCGAAGGTCGAGCAGCCGAGCATGGACGCGGTACACGGCCGCGGCTTGGGCATGGTCAGCGTTATCGCACACCAGGTCGTCGTCCACGGCAGCCACAGCGGTTGCACCGTCACCGCCGAACTCTTCACGGACACTCAGCCGGGAGGAAACCCGGGCTGATGGACAAGCCCCAGCGGGGCTTTTGGTGCGAGTGCTGGACGCAAGACGTCAACGATGAGACAGGGTCGCGGGCACTCCGGGCATCCTTCGACGCGTACTCGGCACCGCAGGCTGACAGATGGGTGGCGGTCGCCTTGCGCACGATCTCACCGGCACTCGACCCTGACGCCTCCGACGAGGCCTGGGCCTGGCTCTACGACGGCCGCATCGACACGCGACGAGCCCTCTTACGCATGGAGCCCTGAACATCGGGGATCACCCTGGCCTTGAAGAGGGCTCGCTCGTACATCTCCTAGTTGGGACGCCTGCGCCAGACATGTCCGCCACGCGGCCCTGGCGAGTGCTGGACCCAGGACTTCACAGAACAGCAGTGGCTGCCGGCGCTTCAGACGGCCATTGATGTGTACCCGCTTCCCAGGCCTGCAGATGGATTCCCACTGCGGACCAGTATGGAGAGCCCTGCACGGTCGCGGTCACCCACGTCATCACCCTTTCACCTGGTGATCTTTCAGCCGTTCGCACAGCTTCAAGGAACCGAATTCCGAGCTGACGCCAACGACCTCAACCCTCACGCGTCCGACTGGGTTGCAACCGTCCCTACCGGTGCAAGGCACCCGCCGCGCAGGGGCGGCGGGTGCGGCTCGTCGACCAGGGCTGCGCTCCTGTCTGCGCCTCGCTCCAGCTCGGGCGCGCCTGAACCCTCGGGTAGACGGGGGACCTCGGTGGGTCGCGCTGCCGGACGCTCGTGTCCAGACAATGCCTCCGGCAGAGCCGCTCCGACTCTGGGACGTGAAGAGCCGTTGCTTATCGGTGAAGAGTTCACCGTGACGCGGTTGACCCCTCTGCGGAAGGGAACGCTTCCGCGGCCCGCATGACTGCGCAACGCGGCGTGAGTCGGCGTCGTCAATCGTAGTCTCTCGATGATGCCAACTCTGAGCGCATCAGCCACACATGCGCGATGATGGGTCACACGCAAGGTATGTCGAGGTCTTAGGGTGAGGCGGGGCAGATGGGGCGGGAGTCGTATCTCCTGGAAGGCCGCCGGGTAACAGTTGGCGACCTGTTGGAGGCGCATTATCTCGATGTAGGCACCAAGCTGACGTTCCAACGTCCCCGCAGGGGCGAGAAGCACCAGGCAGCGGTGGCGACGGGTGGGAAGTTGCAGCTGTCTGACGGTCAACTTTTTCGGTCTCCATCGCGAGCTGCCGTTGCAGCCGTTGGAGGGGGCTCATTTGACGGCTGGCACGCTTGGGTACTCGATGATGGCAAGACTCTGGACGAACTACGCCAGCAGCTACTTGACGAAGCCGCCGAGGAAGTCTCAGAGACACCGGACGAAGTAGAGACCGGGAATGAGCTGTTTACTCCTGCCAAGCGGCACGAGCAGCTTAAGCGTGCTCGTCAGCTGGCAGATGCAGCGAAGCCACTGTCTCTCACTGTTCGTGAACTCGTCGGATGGTGGGGCGCTATGCGGCGCGGATACTTGATCACCAAGCAGATCGATGCGGAGCTAGCCAACCACAGCCTTACTACCATTCCGGATTTCGAAAAAGTGCACTTCGACTCGACGGTTCAACTGGCCACTACCGCTCAGGAGTCGGGGGGCGACGCAGATGAGGTTGTCCCGACGAGCACCCTGGTTGCTGACGGGCCAACTCTTGATCTTGATGACGAAGACGAGCCGGAGACAGGATTGACGGTTGGCAACCTTCCGTCCGCGCTCTCTGAAGTCACCAGCATCCCGCCCGATGCAACATACGAGCAGGCAATTACGCTCATGGTTATAAACGACTATTCGCAACTGCCTGTTATCAGTGGAAGGAGTGTTCGAGGTGCAGTTACCTGGAAGTCGATCGCCCGAGCCCGTCATGCCAAACCTGACGCGACATTCTCCGATGCGATCATTACCGTCCGCGAAGTCTCTTACGACCATGACCTGATCGACATTCTTCCTGCTCTCGCAGATTCTGAATTCGTTCTTGTTAGGGATCAGACGCAGAGAATCGCCGGTATCGTCACAGCCAGTGACGTGGCAGCCGCTTATGGTTCGCTTGCGAGTCCATTCTTCCTGGTTGGCGAACTCGATCAACGCCTTCGCCGAGTTGTGATGCGAACGTTCGAACTGTCCGATGTTCAGCAAAATTGCGACCCGCAAGGTCAGCGGGGAATTAGTTCATTCGATGATTTGTCGATCGGTGATTACCAGAGAGTTCTGGAAAATCCTGCGTTGTGGAATCTGCTCGGCTGGCCGCTCGATCGGAGGATATTCGGGAAGCGTCTGGGGGAAATTCGAATTATCAGGAACGACCTGATGCATTTCAATCCAGATCCTCTTCCGGACGACGCCATCCAGAAGATTCGCAACATGATCAATCTATTGCGTGAATACGGGTCCTGACTGGAGAAGGCTGCTGACTCAGTAAGGGGCGTAGTGCCTGTCGTGGCACAACCTGGAAGCAAGATCTGTCGTCGCTACATCGTCTGAGGCGTCACGAACAGGGTGCGGTTTGTGTCGACTTAACCGAAACCAGACGAAGTCGACCTCTGACACGGCATCATCCAACCATGACAGTTACTCCTAACCAGCAGACTGACCTGCGTAAGGTGTTTTACCAGTGCCGACTGGGTCGCGACGACCTCGAGCGCATGTTTGTTATGGCATGCGAAGGTATCGAGTCGCCCGACGTAAAGATCTCGACAGTTTCTGGTAGTACGCGCTTCTGGAATTCGACCCTTGCAGATCTGGTCGCGGTAGTTCAGGTGCAAGCAGCAGAACCTGGCGACGAATGGTCGAATCTCAGTCTTGAAGCAAAGACATCGGGAGGAGAGCGGCACGTATCAATAACCATCGACATTGAGAGGACTGAGTTTAACGTTTCAGGATCCGATGCAGTTTGGGCATACGGTCAATCAGCGCGACTTGACAACTTCCTCACAAAGAGAGGGGCTGTAACACAATCCCCGAAGTACGAAGCCAAGGTGTCACTGCTCTTCGTTTCCTTCTTCTTGCTTCTCGGGTACTTTTTCTTCTTTGTCGACTCGGGTGAAGATACGGTTTCTGAGTGCGTCAGGAAGTTCCACGAGGCGCAGGAGAATTCCTGGATAGTTAACTCCCTCATGGGATTCCTGATGACGCTTGGGCTTGCTGGTGCCATTGTTCCAATGTTGAAACGAAGGGCACTCAGGGCGCAGCTTCGGGTCGACTCGGAAATCCCTGGAGGGGGTTGGTGGTTCCGCCTTTCCGTCAGTGAAAGAATTGCAGTAGTTGGGGTACCTGTTGCTATCCTTGCCGCGATCGGTGCCATAATGTCAGGCCTCAGCGACGTTCTCGGAAAATGAAAATGGGGGCCCGATATCGGGCCCCCATCCCTTGGCTGTTCGACTAGCCCCGTGCTCTCGCAATCATCAAAATAATTCCGATAAGCATCAGTGAAATCGGTTCCATTACGGACTCCCTCGAGTCGTGCCCCTGGGGGCGGTGGATGCAGGGAGCCCGGCACTGGTGCCAAGTGTGACGATTATGCATCAACTGGTCTCATCTGTCTTGCACTTGTGGTGATCGGTGGTGCAGTTTCAAGCCAAGCTGAGCGCCAGGCATACCGCTCGCACCTGAGCTTGTGGCTACTCGACTCAGATCCGTTTACGGGGATGGTGGTCCTGTGGCTCATCTGAGGCGGATTGCAGTGTTTTGGGTGATTCGAGGGGGCGTCTAGCGGCGTAGGTCGGGTGGGGATGGTCGTTCCCCGGGTAGTTCCCCGGCCCTCTCGGGTCGCATGTCGATAGCCGCGGACGGCCCGATCGGCCTTATTGAGCGGGCGGGCGCGTGCCGTTACTCGCCTGCCTCCCACAGGGCCCTGAAGCGCCGTACTCGTTTGGCGACTCTGTCTGCTCTCAGGTCCATGATTGTCTTGGTGTTGACGCCTCTTAGGTCGAAGCCGATCTCGTACGACAGGGACTCGTCGAAGACGATGAAGTCGTTCGTCTCGTCCATGCGGGCGATCGGGGAGAGTTCCGACAGGGCCAGGATGCGGACCTCGATGCCCAGGCTTTGTTGGTTGTCGCAGAACTGTTGGAGTTCTGGGGTGTTGTGGTCCGGCGTTTCTACTATGAACAGGCGGCGGATGCGGACCTGGCGTTCCTTGACCGCGTCCCGTTGGGCTCGTAGGTAGCGTTGGCCCAGTTCGCTCGGCCAGAAGTCCCGGTCCACCGACGTGCTCGTCGCGTCGATCGTCTGGGCCGCGCAGTGCGTCAGGCTCACGATCCAGTCGTGGTCCTCGCCCTCGTAGTCCACCAGCTTCTGGTTGAGGTTCTCCATCAGCGTCGTGAGGCGGCTGATCTCCTCCCGCGCGAACGCCTGCATGATCGCGGGGGCGCTCGAACCGACCTGTGTCGCGCTCCGGACCAGGCGCGTGACCCCGTCGGGAGGGAGCGCTGAGCGGTCCACTAGGCCGAAGAGTTCCGTGACTTCGTTTATGCGGGCGAAGCCGCGCGCGACCAGTCGCGTCATCTCCGCGTTGTGCTCGGTGAGCGTGTTCTCCACCCCGCCCAGCCGCCGCTCGAAGTCGATCATGTACTGGATGATCAGCGACGCGCCCCCCAGGAAGATGGAAGCGGTCAGCTTCCACACCTCCGGCTGATCGGTGATGTTCGTGAGTAAGTACGCCGTCCCGCCGATGAACGCCGTGATCAGCGACTTCAGCAGGAACGGCGGGATGCCCAGCGGCCCCGGCGCGGGGGTGCTTCCCGAGCCCTGCCTTCTCGACGATCCGTCCGTCTGTACGACCATGTGTGCGAGTCCCCCCGTGGGATCGTGCGGTGCGCGTCCGGCCCTCAGCTGATGGTCAGGGCGGGGTCGCGCCGCAACGGAATGGCCTGTAGGGCCAGTTGGTCCCTGATCCGCTGGACCAGGGTCTGCCACTGCCGGGTGAAGCCTGGTTCTCGTTCCAACACCTCCCACAGCGGGCCCAGCGCCCGGTCCGCACGAGCCTTCGGCATCCACAGGTGCAGCAGGTGGTCGACGGCCGGACGCAGTGCCGTGACCGCGTCGCGTCCGTCGGCCGATCCGAGGCGGCTGCGTTCGACCATCCCTACGAGAGTCGTGAGCAGCCAGTCGTGCAGGGCCAGGTCCTCGCAGAGACTCGCGGCGGCGGATCCCGTACCCGCCGGCAGCCGCAGCTCCACGGTGCGCAGCCCGTCCTCGGCAAGGGTGAAGCGTTCGATCGAAGGGCCCTCACCGTCGGGGGCCAGCAGTGCGACCCAGCGCAGCCGAGTGCGCCGGGACTTGAAGGGTGCCCGTTGGTCGAGCAGTTGATGCCTGAGGAGCCTGCTGAGCAACCGTTCCGAGATCGCACCGACATCCAGTTCGCCCGGCCGGCGGTCGGGGAGGAGGAATCCCTCCGCCACGGATCGCTCGGAGAGCTTTCCGAACGGTTCGACCACGCCCGGCCGGGCCAAGTAGTGGCCCCACGGCTGCCGTTGGCCGGGGCCGGAGGGTGGGGAGTGGAAGACCGCGCCTGCCTGGAGGACGCGGCCCCCGGTGAGTACGGCGCGGGCCGCGACGGTTCCGACTCCCCTGACCTTCGCCCCGGAGGAGGTGGGCAGCCGGCAGTCCACACCGGTGAGTACGTCCGGCGACAGGGCGTAGGCGTTGGGGCGTTCGGAGATCAGGACCCTTTCGTCGCCGCGCAGTTGGAGCAGGTCGGCGGCCGCGGCGCCGGGCAGGGACTGGGCGTGCTGGAGCAGGGCCGTCCGTACCTCCCCGCACATCACCACCCACTCCACGGCGTCCCCGGGGGCGGCCATGTCAGGGTCCCGCGTAGAAGACGTAGGAGGCGCGGTCGGCGATCTCGTCCGGGACCGCCAGGCCCTCGCGCGCGGAGCGCTCGGCTACCTGGCGCAGCGCGCCCCGGTCCGCGTCGACCTGGTCGAGGATGACCCGCACCGCGTGCTCGACGGGCAGGAACCGCGACGGGAGTACGGAGGCGGTGCGGTACGCGGAGAAGGGCGCCGCCGAGGCGTTGAGCTGGACGAGCGGCGGCAGGTCGTCCCAGCGGCGCGGGAACGCCTCGCCGTCCGACCATGCCCGGGGCCGCAGTACGGCTTCGCCGTGGTGCCGCAGCAGCCCGAGCCGCGCCAGCTGCCAGACGGCGGCGAGAAACGGACAGGACCACGTACGGCGGTTGTCGCGGTTGTCCCACATCTCGACGTCCACGAAAACGGAGTGGCGGCGGGCCGCGGTCTCGGTGGGCGGCGTCCAGGACGGGACCTGGGCCATGGCCTCCAACGTCCCGGTGTCCGGCCCGCGTTCGCCGTTCGCGAGCCAGCCGCTCTCGCCGGCGGGCGGCCGGGAACCGTCGCTCCCGGCGGGCGGCGACTCCACGAGGCGGTGTTCCACGGCCTCGGCGACCGCGACCCCGTCCGCGACCGCGCAACCGGACTCACGGGCCAGGTAGTCGATCGTCAGCCCCGCGTCCCCGGCCTCCGCGAGGAGGACCGGGATGAGTTCGGCGGGGGAGGAGAAGCGGGTGAAGTAGTCGTCGATGAGGAAACACGTACTGATCCGGGGGCGCCGGCCCCCCACCGCGGCCGACGCGCGGACCGCGTCGGCCCAGGGCCGTACCCGCGCGAAGTGCTCACGCAGCCGCTCGGGACCGGCCTCGAAGTCCTCCATGTACAAGTGGCCCAGTTCCAGGGAGACATGGGCGAGCGGTACGGATTGGGTACGGGGTTCCGCGGCGGTCTCCCGGAAGACCGCGCCCGAAGCCACCGCGGGAACCGACTCCACCCCGCCGTCCCTCACGTCTGCCCCCTCACGTCTGCCCCCACGCGTCGTCGTCCGTCAGCCGCGCCGCCAGATCCTCCAGCGCCTGCCGCGTCTCCATGTTGGCCACCCGGCTCGCCAGCACGTCCTCGTCCGTGATCAGCTGCTCCCGCCACTGGAGCACCGGCTCCAGCGGCACCGCCCCCAGCACCCGGCTGAACCCGATGTCCAGCTCCGCCGCCAGCTTGTTGAGGTCCTGGTCGCACTTGCGCATCCACGCCGACTGGGCCGGCGGCACCTGCGACCAAAGCGCCGACTCGGGGTCCGGCACGGCTGCACGTACGAACCGGATGTTGCCCCGCAGCCGGTCCTCGTCGTGCCCCCGCGCCACACCGCCCGCCACGATGCCGCGCGTACCGAACACCAGCCCGGCGGCGGCGATCACATGCTGCCGCGTCCAGCGGTGGTAGACGAGCCAGCGGGCGTCGACGCCGCTCAACTCCGGCCGGGAGGTGGCTTCGAGGACCATGTCCGTCGCGTAACTGCGGCCCGCGCTCAGGTCGACCACCACCAGGTCGAACTCGCTGTTGAGCCGCAGGAAGAGGTCCACACACCGGTTCAACGCGTCCTTGCCGACGGCGAATTCGCCCCCGCTGCGGTCCCCGGGCAGCAGTACCAGACCGCCCGAGCCGGTGGGCCGGTGGCGCAGCACCTCGTGCTCGGTGTCGGCCCACACGTCGATCCGTACCGGCTCGGTGGCCTTGCCCAGGAGGTACGAGTGGAGCCCGCCCCGCTCGATGCCGCGCAGCGCGCCCGGCACGTCGAAGACCGCGGCGGCCGTGGGGGAGCCGAAGTCGAAGTCCAGGTAGCAGACGTCGTCCCCGGCGAGCGCCTTGCGGTAGGCGACGTTGGCGCTGGTGACGGAACGCCCGGTGCCTCCCTTGTCGGAGGCGGCGAAGACGAGCACCGTTCACACTCCCCGGGAGGCGGTATGCCTGGCCAGGGCCAGGGTGTCGAGTTCGCCCAGCACGTCCAGGGTCAGCGCGACGGCCGTGCCGGGCTGGTCGTCGAGGATGACCCGGGCGCGGCGGAGTTTGACCTCGACGCTCTTGAGCGCGATGCCGTGGGAGCCGTCCGCGAGCGAGGTCGGTTCCAGCTGTTCGTTGCCGAGCAGGTGGGTGGCCTCGCTGAGCAACGCGGCGGCCAGGGTGGCCAGTTCGGAGCTGCGGATCGGCGGCTGGGTGTAGAGCTGGCGCGCCGCGACCATGCACTCGGTGACGCGTTCGGTGATGTTCCACGACAACGGGCCGTCGTCGGGCGGCGCTTCGGGATACACCGCCTGGATGTGGTCCCACAGGCCGGCGCCGTCGCCGGTCCTGATCCGCCGCGTCCACACGTGGTCGAAGATCCGCTCGGCGAGGCGCAGCAGCCGGTCGTGCGCCGATATGTTCCGTGACAGCGCGCAGAGTTGGATGCTCCGCTTGAGCAGCTGCGCCGAGAAGTCGCCCATCGTCCACTCCATCGGCGGCCCGACGCGCTGGCTGCCCTGGAGCGGCAGCCGGACACCGGGCCGGTGCAGCCCGATGGCGGTGTCGTTCTGGGTCATGCGGCTGGTGATACGGCCCCGTTCGGCGAGGCGCTCCATGATGCCGACGGTCCGGGTGAGGTCGTCGTCCGTCGCGCGCCGGCGCACCAGGTCCTGGACGAGGATGGCGGCGACGGACAGCGAGAAGTACTCGGACTCCAGCCGCTGTCCCGTCGTTCGCCAGGGGATGTCCTCCAGCGGCCAACTGCCCTCGCCGAAGCGGGCGATGCCCGACCAGTACTGCTGGGTGACCTCCCAGCGCAGCCGTAACGCCTCGGCCAGCCGCTGCTGTTCGGTGTTGAGCAGCCCCAGCGTGAGGGTGCGGTCGGAGAACAGGTCCTGGATGCCGTCGAGGGCGACCACCGTGAAGTAGAGGTACGGGATGGGGTCCGCGACCCCGTCCGGCTGCGGGCCGATCGGCTCGACGGTCTCCACCGGCGGGGCGTCCTTCACCAGGCTCCAGGCCCAGCCGATCTCGAAGAGCTGGTTGTCGTCCTTGAGGCGGTCGGCGACATCGACACCGAGGGTGAAGCTCTCGCTGACGGTGGCGCGCAACGCCTTGAAACGGCGTTGGAACTGCTGGAGGACCACCCGCTCCGAGACCTGGCCCTGACCGAGGAGCTTGCCGAGCGTACGGCCCTGCGCCTCCTCCGGGTCGAAGACGTTGACGGTGAACGAGCGCAGCAGGCTGACCATCGCCGCGGTGAGCCGGACCTCGGTGGCTGCCTTCAACTCGTCGATCAGGGCCCGTACTTCGGCGCGGCGCGTCCGCGTCTCGTACACCTTGAGGAAGCCGAGGGTGGCGAGGGAGAGGGTGATGGACATGGAGAAGGCGTCCACGACGCCCAGTTCGCGCTGCTCCTCGGTGAGGTCCTGCTCGGGATCGCCGGAGATGAAGTAGTAACCCCCCGAGAAACTGGGCCTCTTGTCCTCCGCCGCGTGGGTCCGCATGAACTCGGCGAGGACCGTGACGAGCTTGCCCGGCAGCTCCAGACGCCCTCCGACGCTCTTCAGCGCGGCCTGGACGTCCCGTTCCGTCGTGTCCGGGTCATCGAGCCGGAACGCCGGGATCTCGGTGGCCGGATACATGAGGCAGAGCAGCCGTTCGGCATCCGCGACACTGCTTCTCCCGCCCCATTCGCCCCACTCCCATTCACCGTCCTCGAACGAATGGCGCGCGATGGCCTGCCAGATGTCCAGCAGATGCTGGCGTGGCTTGATCTGCATCCCATATCCCTCGTACAGGTCCCCGCACCATCAACCGGGAAGCGATCAGGAATTCAGTGAACGGAATTACGCCGGCCGCACGCCACGATCATTCCTTCGTACCCGGGCCGCAGCGCGCCGCCCGGCATGCCGATGGGGGTGATCGTGACATCCTCCTCCGCGTACGGGGCGAGGGCGGCCCTGATCTCCGTACCGGTGACACTGCACGCGGGGAAGAACCGTTCGCCCACCTTGTAGCCTTGCGAGCCCTCCATGAAGGCGGCGGCGAAGGGCGCGCCCGGCGCCAGGGCGCGCAGGAAGCGCTCCACGCCGGTCTCGAATTCCCGATGGGACGTCGACATCGACTCGGCGACGAAGAACATCGTCCCCATGGACCACCGCCCCAGGAACCGGTCGAGCGAGAAGAGGTCGCCCTGTGCCACCTCGACGGTCTTGCGGAACACGACCCGCGGGTCGTCACTCTCCGCCAGCTCGCGGTACGCGGCCCGGCCGCGCAGCACGTCCCAGAACTCGTCCCAGTGCGTGTCGTAGTGGGGCCGCTGGCCCTCCAGATACGCGATGTTGGCGGCGGAGCGCTCGAAGAGGGTGATGGTGTCGCACCACGGGAGCATCGAGAGCGCGGGGTAGAGGTTGGCACCCGCGCCGACGTCGATCCCGAGAACAGGGCCGCCGGTCCCGGGAACAGGGCCGCCGGTCCCGGGAACAGGGCCGCTGGATTTCTCACGGAAGGAACGGAAGTAATCGCTGAAATGATCCCGGACGAGGTGCAGAATCTGCGCGTCGTCGGACCGTAGAAAGCGATAATTGTGATCAACATAGGCGGCGGAGTCGAACAAGTCCCAGGAAGCCTCGGCATTCAGCTCTTGTTCGGCCTCTTGCCGGGCTTCCCGCGCTGCCTCTGCTGATTTCCCGTCCGTGACTTCGGGGACGTCGGGCGACCTCGGATCCATCATTCAATGGTAGGGCCACAGCTCCCTCCGTGTCCCCCGCCGCGGGTCCTCCGGGGTGACGTCACGTCAACTCCAGGGTGACGGCACGTCAACGAGGGCGCACGAGGGGCGCGCCGCGGCATGCGCGCATTTCGGTCCGGATCCCGCCTTGAACGGTCAGATCGGGCGGGTGATGCTGGTCCGGTTGTCACCCGTACGAGTGCCATGAGGGAGCGGCATGACCTCTCTGCCCCGCACCGTCCCCGGTTTTCCCCGCACCACCCCCGGCGCGACGCGCCTCGCCGGCCCCGACGGCCGGCCCCTGCGGCTGAGAGCGGTCACCGAGGAGGATCTGCCCGAACTGCACCGCCTGGACAAGGAGATATTCCGGGAGCAGGCCTACCCGTACTTCGTCCTGCGGCAGTTCTACGACCTCTACCGCGACGAACTCTTCGTGCTCGACGACGGCACCGCCTTCCACGGCTACGTCCTCGCGGGCACCAAGCCCGACAAGAGCCGCAGTTGGGTGCTGGGCCTGGCCATCCACCAGCAGTGGCAGGGCCTCGGCCTCGGCCGCCGGCTGATGGGCGAGGCCCTGCGCCGGCTGCGCGCGGAGGGGGTCGGCGAGGTCTGGCTCACCGTCGAACCCGCCAACACCCGGGCCATCAAGCTGTACGTGTCCCTGGGCTTCACCCGTATCGCCCACCGCGACGACTACTTCGGCCCCGACGGGGACCGCGTGCTGATGGCGCTGCCCCTGACGGCCGAGGGGGCGTACCACCCCGACGAGGTGGTACGCCCCCTGGACGAACGAGACGAGCGAGACAAGCGAGACAAGTGAGACGCACGAGACACGCGAGACACACGGACCGACTAGAGAAACAGCCTCAGCCGCCGCACTGGCACGGCGCGCCCTGCTGACAGCCGCAGCCGCAGCCTGAGCCGCAGCCGCACGCGCCGAGCAGCGGCAGGTGCACGACCCCCTCGTGGGGGGCCCTGGGAACCGGTGGCGCGTCCTGCTGCGGGTCGGTGATGGGGGAATCGGCCATGGGATCCTCCTCAAAGGCGTGCTGGATGCCGCCTCTTCCCATTGCATGCCCACCCCGGCGGGCGCATCAACGGCGCATACGCGCGCAAGTGCTCGAACCTCCCGCGTGCGCCGGTCCGTCCGGGGGACGCCCGAGGGCGCCCCGGAGAGGCCCCAGGAAGCCAATCGCCGGACGGGTCACAAGCCCGTCCGGCGATTGAGGACACGCTGTGGCCGAAGGCCACGCCCCCGGGTCATCGCACGCGGCAAGAGCGCTACGCGCCCTCGACGGGCGCCTCCGCCGTCTGGATCTCGTCCGCGTGCTCACCCGTCACCAGGTAGACGACCCGCTTCGCCACCGACACCGCGTGGTCCGCGAACCGCTCGTAGTACCGGCCCAGCAGCGTCACGTCCACCGCCGTCTCGATGCCGTGCTTCCACCGGTCGTCCATCAGGTGCTGGAACAGCGTCCGGTGCAGCAGGTCCATCTCGTCGTCGTCCTGCTCCAGCTCCAGCGCCAGCTCGACGTCCTTCGTGATGATGACCTCGGCGGCCTTCGCCATCAGCCGCTGCGCCAGCTGCCCCATCTCCAGCAGCGTGGTGTGCAGGTCGTGCGGCACCGGCGACTGCGGGAAACGCAGGCGCGCCTGCTTGGCCACGTGCTGGGCCAGGTCGCCCGCCCGCTCCAGGTCGGCGCTCATGCGCAGCGACGTCACCACGATGCGCAGGTCCGTCGCGACCGGCTGCTGCCGGGCCAGCAGGGCGATCGCCCTGGCCTCCAGGTCGTGCTGGAGCGTGTCGACCTTCTCGTCCGCGGCGATCACGCTCTCGGCGAGCCGCAGGTCGGCGTCCAGCATGGCCGTGGTGGCCCGCCCTATGGCGGAACCGACCAGCCGGGCCATCTCGACGAGGTCTTCGCCTATCGAGTCCAGTTCCTCGTGGTACGCGTCCCGCATGGGGTAGTCCCTCTCTTGTACGTGCTCTGGGTCCGTACGTGCTCACGCACGCGCCGCCGGGGGCCGGGGCCGGGGGCCCCACGGTCCCACGTTCTGTCCGTTACGCGTCGGGCGCCTCCCTCCCAAGTGAACCGGCACTATCCCCTCGGTGAACTCTGGGCGACGAGTGTTGGAGGAGACACCTCGACGGCTGGGAGAGTGTCCGTACCCGCGCATAACCTGGGACGCATGGACGTGAACGCGGCAGTCGCCGCATTGGCAGCGATCGCCGGGGTGTGCACCGGCGTGATCGCCATGCTGGCGTTTCGCTGGAGCGAACGCGACCAGGCCAGACCCACCCGCACCTCGCTGCACACGGACGCCGTCCTGCCCCCCGGGGTCGACACGGTCCTGTCCGTGCTCCGCTCCTCCGCGGTGGTCCTCGACGAGAGCGACTCCGTGGTCAAGGCCAGCTCGGCGGCGTACGCGCTGGGCCTGGTCAGGGGCGGCAAGCTCGCGGTCGAGCCGATGCTCCACATGGCCAGGGACACCCGCAGGGACGGTGAGATACGGCAGGTGGAGCTGGATCTCCCCCGGCGCGGTACGGGCCGGGGCGAGGCGCTCGCCGTCTCCGCCCGGGTGGCCCCGCTCGGCTCCCGGCTGGTGCTGCTCCTGGTCGAGGACCTCACAGAAGCCCGCCGTATCGAAGCGGTACGGCGCGACTTCGTCGCCAACGTCAGCCACGAGCTGAAGACCCCCACCGGCGCGCTCTCCCTGCTCTCCGAGGCTGTCATGGACGCTTCGGACGACCCCGAGGCGGTCACCCGCTTCGCCGGGCGGATGCAGATCGAGGCGACCCGGCTCACCAATCTCGTACAGGAACTCATCGACCTCTCCCGGGTGCAGAACGACGACCCGCTGGAGGACGCGGAGCCGGTACGGGTGGACGAACTCGTCGCCGAGGCCATCGACCGGTCCCGGCACGCGGCGTCCACGAAGCAGATCACGATGGCCGCAGGAGGTACTGTCGATCTGCACGTATGGGGCAATCGCGGCCAGCTCGCCGCGGCCCTGGGCAATCTCGTCGAGAACGCCGTCAACTACTCCCCGGCCCGCACCCGCGTCGGCATCGCCGCGCAGAGGGTGAGCGCTCCCGGCGGGGACCTGATCGAGATAGCCGTGACCGACCAGGGCATAGGCATCTCCGAGAAGGATCGCGAGCGGGTCTTCGAGCGGTTCTACCGCGTCGACCCGGCACGCTCCCGCGCCACCGGTGGTACGGGGCTCGGCCTCGCCATCGTCAAACATGTGGCCGCCTCGCACGGCGGAGAGGTCACGGTCTGGAGCTCCGAGGGTCAGGGCTCCACCTTCACCCTGAGGCTGCCCGAGGCGGGCACCGTACGGGACCACAGAAAGACCGCCACGGACGACGATGACGACCAGGCGCCCTACGACACCGACACCGACACCAGTCTCGCCCTTGATTCACCCACCGTGATTCCTGCCCCGGAGGTCCTTCCGTGACCCGAGTGCTCGTCGTCGAGGATGAGGAATCCTTCAGCGACGCTCTTTCCTACATGCTCCGCAAGGAAGGCTTCGAGGTCGCGATCGCGACCACCGGGCCCGCGGGGCTCGACGAGTTCGAACGCAACGGCGCCGACCTCGTCCTCCTCGACCTGATGCTGCCCGGCCTGCCGGGCACCGAGGTCTGCCGCCAGCTGCGCGGCAGGTCAAACGTCCCGGTGATCATGGTCACCGCCAAGGACAGTGAGATCGACAAGGTCGTCGGCCTGGAAATAGGGGCCGACGACTACGTGACCAAGCCCTTCTCCTCGCGGGAGCTGGTGGCCCGCATCCGCGCGGTGCTGCGCCGCAGGGGAGAGCCGGAGGAGGTCACGCCGGCGGCCCTGGAGGCCGGCCCGGTCCGGATGGACGTGGACCGCCACGTCGTCACCGTCTCCGGCGGCAAGGTCGACCTCCCGCTCAAGGAGTTCGACCTGCTGGAGATGCTCCTGCGCAACGCGGGCCGGGTCCTGACCCGGATGCAGCTGATCGACCGCGTCTGGGGAGCGGACTACGTCGGGGACACCAAGACCCTCGACGTGCACGTCAAGCGGCTGCGCGCCAAGATCGAGCCGGACCCGGGCGCGCCCAGATACCTGGTGACGGTCCGAGGCCTCGGCTATAAGTTCGAGCCGTAGACCGCCCCGGGTCGCGAGGCCCAGCCGTCAACGGTGCACTGCGGCGCTCCACCCGTCCTGGGTGGGGCGCCACAGCTATGCCCACAGCTGGGTAGTGCGTACGGGACAGCTGTGCGCCACGTACGGGCCTAGGGCGTGTCCGCAAAGTGGGGTCGTTCGCCCGGAGGGCGGGGCTCGCGGGGTCTGGTGCGTGCGATCGCAAGGCGGAGGACCCACCCCGTACTGGATGTACGGGGTGGGTCCGACAACGCCGCGAGCGCGCGTGCCAGACCCCGCGAGCCAGGCCCCACTTTGCGGACACGCCCTAGCCGGCCGTGCTCGACGCGGACGCCGAGTCCGAGGGCTGCCCCGACTCCGGCTGACCGGACTCGGAGGCGGAGCCCGACTCCGTACCGGACGGGGATTCGGACGCGTCGGCGGCCGGCGACTCCGACGCCGACGGCGAGGCGGTCGGGGACGGCGGCGTGCTCGGGCCGACGCCCTCGAAGTAGCTCTTGGCGGGGACGACGAGGGCGCGCAGGCCCACGTCACCGGTGTCGCTGAACGAGAAGACGACCGGCTGGGCGTTCCCGTCCTTGGCGGCCTCGCGGCCGTCCTCGATCACCGCGGAGGCGTTGCCCTCGCCCCCGAGCCGCACCCAGCCGCCGTTGGGCGGCACGGTGACCGGGCCCTTGCCCTTGGCGGGGGAGAGCTTCACCGTCGCGCCGGTGCCCGGCAGCGTGATGGAGTCGAGGGTCTGCGCGGTGCGGCCGTTGTTGAAGACCGTGCCGGTCACGACCGCGGGGCCCGTCGCGTCGAGCTCGGGCTGGGTGACCAGGGTGGCGGCCTGGATGGTGATGTCGCCGATGGAGGTGGCGGCGCTGTCCGGCTTGACGCCGAGCGTCTGGGCGTTGTTGCCCGCGCCACACGCGGTGAGCGAGGCAAGCGACAACACGAGGGCGGAAGCGGCGAACGTGCCGCGTCGAAGGCTGCGGCTCACGGCGGCGGCAACTCCTAGGACGTGTTGGGACGGAGGGGCGAGGACGGCTCAAGGTGTATCAGCGCGCTTAGGTTACCGAGGCGCCGACACCGCCCCGCACCCGACCCGCCTCCTGGGGGCACGGGTACGGAGACAGCTCCCCGTACCGGTACGGGGACGGCTCCCCGCGCCCCCATTCGATCGGCGTGTCCATGACGCTCCGTTCCCACCGCTGATCACATGGTTTCCGCGCTGTTCACATAACGCCGGTGATCAATTCAGGCCGGGCCGCCGCACATTCTCCGGAATACCGTCCCGGAGCCGTGGTGATCAAATTCAGAATCCGCCGCACAGGTGATCGGCAGCCGAACGGAGTACCGGAACTTCACCGTCTTGAATCAGGCAAATCGGGACGTTAGTACCCGCTGGGGGGTGTCGCGCGGTCGGTAACGGGCGCGTTTCCGCACGCCCGCGCAGCCGCTCCGACCTGCGAATACCCGGTTCCGGAAGCCGTCCGCAGCACGTCCCTGGCGCTGTTGTCAAGCCCCGAGATGCGCCCTGACCTGCGAAAACACCATTCAGAAGGAGCCATTCTCGTGTTATCCTGGATAGCCACGGAAGGGGTACCTGTCACATGACGTTCAAGGTAGGCGACACCGTGGTCTATCCCCATCACGGGGCCGCGCTGATCGAGGCCATCGAAACTCGCCAGATCAAAGGCGTGGACAAGACCTACTTGGTGCTCAAGGTCGCCCAGGGCGACTTGACGGTACGTGTCCCGGCGGACAATGCGGAGTTCGTCGGCGTGCGTGACGTGGTCGGTCAGGAAGGACTGGACCGGGTCTTCGAGGTGCTCAGAGCGCCGTACGCGGAAGAGCCCACGAACTGGTCCCGTCGTTACAAGGCAAATCTCGAGAAGCTCGCCTCCGGCGATGTGATCAAGGTCGCCGAGGTCGTCCGCGACCTGTGGCGTCGGGAGCGCGAGCGCGGACTCTCCGCAGGTGAGAAGCGCATGCTCGCCAAGGCGCGGCAGATTCTTGTGAGCGAGCTCGCTCTCGCGGAGAACACGAATGAAGACAAGGCCGAGGCTCTGCTCGACGAGGTACTCGCGTCCTGAACGTGCGGCTCCTGTTCCACCACAACGTGCTCAGCCGCAACGTGCTCAACAGCAGTGAATGCCGTGGTGCCCGCTGACCAGCTCTGATGGAGAAGCTGTGTCGCCGGGCGCTGCGGCATGTCCGTACACCCGCATCCCGTCCGACATCCGGGTACTCATCCCCCGTACACCCGCACCTGTCCTGGCGCGCGCCTGCCCACCCACGCGAGGGGTCACACACCCGCGCACCGGGTGCGGCTTGCCTCGACCGTGTCACGGAAGGGGCCGGTCAGGCGTCGCGCCCGGCACGCTCTGGCCATACCCATGTCGGCCGCGGACACAAACCTGCCGGAGTGCAACCGATGTCAGACGAAGCCAGCCCCCACCGCACCGCCGCGGTGATCCCAGCGGCCGGCCGGGGCGTGCGGCTCGGCCCCGGCGCCCCCAAGGCGCTCCGCACCCTGGGCGGCACGCCCATCCTGATCCACGCCGTCCGCGCGATGGCCGCCTCCCGCGCGGTCTCGCTCGTGGTCGTGGTCGCCCCGCCGGACGGCGCCGCCGGGGTCAAGCACCTCCTGGACGAGCACGCGCTGCCCGCCCGTACCGACTACCTCGTCGTGCCGGGCGGCGAGACCCGCCAGGAGTCCGTACGGCTGGGCCTCGACGCCCTGCCCCCCGGGATCACGACCGTCCTCGTCCATGACGCGGCCCGCCCGCTGGTGCCCGTCGACACCGTGGACGCCGTCATCGAGGCCGTACGGGACGGCGCGCCGGCCGTGGTGCCCGCGCTGCCCCTCGCGGACACCGTCAAGCAGGTCGAGCCGCGCGAGAAGGGCGAGCCGGAGCCGGTCGTCGCCACGCCCGAGCGGGCCACCCTGCGCGCCGTACAGACTCCGCAGGGCTTCGACCGGGCCACGCTGGAGCGCGCGCACCACACGGTGGCGGCGGTGGGTGAGGGTGCAACGGACTGCGCCGGTATGGTCGAGCGGCTCGGCACGCCCGTGGTGGTCGTCCCGGGCCACGAGGAGGCGTTCAAGGTGACCAGGCCGCTGGATCTGGTGCTGGCCGAGGCGGTTCTCGCCCGGAGGAGGGCCAACGATGGCTTCTGAGGTACCCGTACCCCCGCTCCTGCCGCAGGTCGGCATCGGGACGGACATCCACGCCTTCGAGGAGGGCCGGGAGCTGTGGTGCGCGGGCCTGCTCTGGGAGAACGAGGGGCCGGGGCTCGCCGGCCACTCCGACGCGGATGTGGTCGCCCACGCGGCCTGCAACGCGCTGTTCTCCGCGGCGGGCCTCGGCGACCTCGGCGCGCACTTCGGCACCGGGCGCCCCGAGTGGTCCGGAGCGCCCGGAGTCACGCTCCTCACGGAGGCCGCCAGGATCGTCCGCGCGGAGGGCTTCACGATCGGGAACGTCGCCGTCCAGGTCGTCGGGCCGCGGCCGAAGATCGGCAAGCGCAGGGAAGAGGCCCAGAAGGTCCTCTCGGCGGCGGTCGGCGCGCCCGTGTCGGTCTCGGCGGCGACCTCGGACGGGCTCGGTTTCACCGGCCGGGGCGAGGGCCTGGCGGCGATCGCGACGGCTCTGGTGGTCCGTACGACCTGAACGCGCGTCTCTCGCCGTCCGTACGGCCTGATCGCGACGGCCCCGAAATACGCCCGCGCTCCCCGGAGTTGAGGGAACGTCGACATGCTCCGCCCGTCAGCGGCAACATGCTCCTCAGCATCGGTCACGTACTCAGCAGGTTCACCAGGAGGCTCCCCCGCCATGTCAGCGACACTCTCGGACGCGCTCAAGAAGGTCCTCGACGGAAACGTCTTCGTCAGCATCGCCACCATCCAGCCCGACGGCAGCCCCCAGGTGTCCCCGGTCTGGGTGAAGCGTGACGGCGAGGACCTCCTCATATCGACCACGCTGGGCCGCCGCAAGGAGCTGAACCTGCGCCGTGACCCCCGCGTCACCGTCCTGGTGCACCCGGCCGACGCGCCGTACAGCTACGCGGAGATCCGCGGGACCTCGACCCTCACCGAGGAGGGCGGCCAGGAGCTGATCGACGAGTTGTCGGTGAAGTACACGGGCCAGCCGTACAGCGAGCAGAACCCGAACGCGCACCTCGACGCCCCGCGTGTGGTCGTACGGATCACGCCGCGCAAGGTCGTCGGCGGCATCTGACCGGCCCGGTCGGCGGTCGGCCGACGCCCGCCCGGCGGCCGTCCGCCGCGCGGGATTGTCACGCTTCGGTGACCCCGCGGCCCAAAGGGTCGCGGGGCACTACCCCAGGCGCACTACCCTTGTCGCGTGACTATTCGGCTGTACGACACCGGCGCCCGGCAGATCCGTGACTTCACCCCGCTCCTGCCGGGCTGCGTCTCGATCTACCTCTGTGGCGCCACCGTGCAGGCCGCGCCGCACATCGGCCACATCAGGTCGGGGCTGAACTTCGACATCATGCGCCGCTGGTTCGACTACCGCGGCTACGACGTGACCTTCATCAGGAACGTCACGGACATCGACGACAAGATCATCGCGAAGTCGGCCGACCAGGGCCGCCCGTGGTGGGCCATCGGGTACGAGAACGAGCGCGCCTTCAACACCGGCTACGACGTCCTCGGCTGCCTGCCGCCCACGTACGAACCGCGCGCGACCGGCCACATCCCCGAGATGATCGAGATGATGCGCGGTCTGATCGAGCGTGGTCACGCGTACGAGTCGGACGGCAACGTCTACTTCGACGTGCGCTCCTTCCCCGGCTACCTCCAGCTCTCCAACCAGGATCTGGACGACCTGCGCCAGCCCTCCGGCGAGGGCGAGACCGGCAAGCGCGACCAGCGCGACTTCGCCATGTGGAAGGCCGTCAAGCCCGGCGAGCCCAGCTGGGAGACGCCCTGGGGGCGTGGCCGGCCCGGCTGGCACCTGGAGTGCTCGGCGATGGCCCACAAGTACCTGGGCCCGGCCTTCGACATCCACGGCGGCGGCCTCGACCTGATCTTCCCGCACCACGAGAACGAGATCGCGCAGGCCAAGGGGTACGGCGACGAGTTCGCCCGGTACTGGGTGCACAACGCCTGGGTCACCATGAGCGGCGAGAAGATGTCGAAGTCGCTCGGCAACTCGGTGCTCGTCTCCGAGATGGTCAAGCACTGGCGCCCGATCGTCCTGCGCTACTACCTCGGGACCCCGCACTACCGCTCGATGATCGAGTACAGCGAGGAGGCCCTGCGCGAGGCCGAGTCCGCGTTCGCGCGGATCGAGGGCTTCGTGCAGCGCGTGGTCGAGAAGGCGGGCGGGGCCGTCGAGCCCGCCGCCGAGGTGCCGCCGGCCTTCGCCGAGGCGATGGACGACGACATGGGCGTTCCGCAGGCCCTCGCGATCGTCCACACGACCGTACGGCAGGGCAATTCGGCCCTCGCCGCCGACGACAAGGAAGCGGCCGTCGCCCGGCTCGCGGAGGTACGGGCCATGCTCGGCGTCCTCGGCCTCGACCCGCTAGACCCGCACTGGTCCGGCGGGGAGACCGACCGCGGTGAGGATCTGCACGGCGTGGTCGACACCCTCGTACGACTGGTCCTGGACCAGCGCGAGGCCGCCCGGGGCCGTAAGGACTGGGCCTCGGCCGACGCCATCAGGGACCAGCTCCAGCAGACCGGCCTCGTCATCGAGGACGGCCCGTCCGGCCCCCGCTGGACGCTGGGGCCACGCTGAACCCCGTCCCCACGAGGGTCATGGGTGTGCCGCCCGGGACGACCGGGCGGCACACTTACGTACCCTGTTACAGATATGAATGCCGCGTACGCCGCGTACGCCGTCCGAAGCACCACGCAGAGCACCTCTGAAAGCAACGAAACAGGTAGGTCATGGCCGGGAACAGCCAGCGCAGGAACCGCCGCACGTCCAACAAGAAGGGCGCGCAGGTCGGCAGCGGTGGCAAGCGACGCCGCAGCCTGGAAGGCAAGGGACCGACGCCGCCCGCGTCCGCGCGCAAGGGCCATGTCCAGAACCGCGGCGCCAACGCCAAGGCCAAGCTGACCGCGCGGCGCCAGGTCGCCCGCCGGGGCGGCAAGGGCACGAGCGAGATGGTCGTGGGCCGCAACCCGGTCTTCGAGGCGCTGCGCGACGGGGTACCGGCGTCGATGCTGTACGTCCAGCAGTTCATCGACAACGACGAGCGCGTCCGGGAGGCGCTCCAGCTCGCGGCGGACCGCGGGGGCATCCACCTGATGGAGGCGCCCAAGCCGGAGCTGGACCGGATGACGAACGGCCTGAACCACCAGGGCATGGTGCTCCAGGTCCCGCCGTACGAGTACGCGCACCCGGACGACCTCGCGGCGGCGGCCTTCGACGACCACGAGGACCCGCTGATCGTGGCGCTCGACGGCGTCACCGACCCGCGGAACCTGGGCGCGGTCGTCCGCTCCGTCTCGGCGTTCGGCGGCCACGGCGTGGTGGTCCCCGAGCGGCGCGCCGCCGGGATGACCGCGGGCGCGTGGAAGTCCTCGGCGGGCGCGGCGGCCCGTACGCCCGTTGCCCGCTGCACGAACCTGACCCGCACGCTGGAGGCGTACCGCAAGGCGGGCCTCACGATCGTGGGGCTGGCGGCGGACGGGGAGGCGGAGGTGGGGGATCTCGCGGCGCTCGGGGGCCCTGTGGTCATCGTGGTCGGGAGCGAGGGCAAGGGCCTGTCGCGCCTGGTCGGCGAGACGTGCGACTTCCGTGTCCGGATTCCTATGCCCGGGGGCGCGGAGTCGCTGAACGCGGGGGTTGCGGCGGGGGTCGTCCTGTACGAGGCGTCGCGCCGCCGTGCGTCGCGGTGACCGTGCGTCGGTGACCGGCGTGGTGGCCGTGCTTTTGTCCTCAATCGCCGGACGGCTTTATTCGTGCGTCTGCCCGGTGCGCTCGGGTGCGGCTTACTGATTGTCCTCAATCGCCGGACGGGCTTGGTGGTGCCCGCTGCGGGCCGGTTGCGTATGCGCGGGTTGTTGCCAGGGGCCGGGCAGGGGTCGTGTCCTGCACTGCATGTTTTACGTCGCGTTCGGCGGGTCGTTCAGTTCACCGGAGCCACGCGACACAAAACACGCTCTACGTTCCGGACACGACCCCTGCCCGTCCCCCTTCCACGCCCGCGTCAAGGCAAATCAAGCCCGTCCGGCGTTTGAGGACATCCGTAAGCCGCACCCGGCACCGGGCAGAGGCCAAAATCAAGCCTGTCCGGCGTTTGAGGACGTTGGTAAGCGGCACTGTCCACCGGGCGGAGGTGAGGTGCCCCGGGCGGGCGGGGTCGTTGCGTCTCCCGTCGGCGTGAGGGGGGTGGGGTCGGAGGAGGTGCGTGTGTCCGGACGTAAAGCGTGTTTTGTGGCGCGTGGCTACCGTGAATGTTCGGGGTTCCTGAGGCGCCGTAAAACATGCAGTCCGGACATACGTACCTCCGCAGGCCCCGGCCCCCGTCACCACGACACACCCAGCCCGTCCGGCGTTTGAGGACATCAGTAACCCGCGCCCGCGCACCGGGCAGAGGCCAACCCAAGCCCGTCCGGCGCTTGAGGACAAGAAGGAAGCCGCGCCCACCACCGGGCCGCAACCATCACCGCGCCAACGCCCTCCGCACGCGTCGCTTCACGCGGACAAGCAAAGGCGCCCCCGACCGCTCCCGCAGCACCGGCCGCGAGCCGTCCGCGATCGTCAGGGACAGAGAAAGCTCCGTCTCCTTCGTCCACCCACAGCTCACGACCCGCGCCTTCACCTCCCAACGCCCAGCGTTACGCCCCGCGTTGATCGCCTCCGGCGTCAGACGGGCCACCGTGCGATGGACCACCCGAAACGCACCCGGCGCGCCCGCACCCGGCGCGCCCGCACCCGGCGCACCCGCAACCAGCGGAACCCGCTCCGTCGTCGTGGTGGCGGGCAGCACGAACTCCTCGCCCCCGCCACCCCGCCTCCGTACCAACAGATCCATCCGCGCCGACCGCAGACGCGCGGTCACGTCCAGGGTCTCCGGCGACAGCGACAGCGACCCCCCGGTCACCGAAGGCCGCAGCGAATCCCCGCCCTCCGTATGCAGGAACGTCAACGGCCCCTCCGCGCCCATCAGTTCGCCGGTCGCCGTGATCTCCAGCTCCCCGGTCACCCGGGCCGACGCCTTCACCCGTACCGCCGACTCCCAGCGCGCCAGCTCCCGTACCGCGTCGGGCCGGCCCTGCTCGACCAGGGCGGCCACCGCCCGCTGCGGCGCGGGGAGCCCCGCGGCCACCCCCGGTGCGAAGCGCTCGGCGAGGGCGGACCGTACCTCCCCGAAGAACTCGCCGCGCCACGCGGCCGGCGCGTCGAGGTAGCGCGGCGCGGTCAGGCGCCCGATCATCTCCACCCGCAGCCAGCGCCGGTGCAGCCGGTCCCGCAGCGCGCCCGGCTCGGTGTGCGCGTCCACGATGTCGAGCGCCTCGCGCAGGTTGCCGAAGTACCCGGCCGGGTCGAAGGGCCGGAAGCCCGCGTTCGACGCGTCGGGGCGGGCGACATGGAAGTAGCACACGTAGTCGGAGAGGACCGAGATCCGCTCGGCGAGGAAGTACGCCGCCGTCACGAAGACATGGTCCTCCAGGCGCCGCTTGCCCTCGGGGAAGCGCAGTCCGTGGTCCATCAGGAACGACCTGCGGAACATCTTGTGCGGGGTGAGGCTGTCGATCAGCGGCGCCGTCGCGAGCGTCGCCCGCGGATGGTTGCGCCGGAACAGCTCCTTCGGGACGCCGCGCCCCCGGCCCGCCATCTTGCCGATGACGACGTCCGCGTCGTTCTCCTTGGCGTACGCGTAGAGCCGCTGGAGCGCCTCGTCCCCGAACCAGTCGTCGTTGTCGGCGAACTGTACGTACTCGCCGCGCGCGCGTTCGATCCCGATGTTGCGCGGGCGCGACGGCCAGCCCGAGTTGGGGATGTGGACGACGCCGATGTGCGCGTGCGCGGCGGCCAGCGCGTCGAGCCGCTCGCCGGTGCCGTCCGTGGACCCGTCGTCGACGAAGATCACCTCGAACTCACCGGCGGCCATGGTCTGTCGCAGTAAGGAAGCGATCAGTTCCTCGATGTGGACGCCCGGGTCGTAGACGGGGACGACAACACTCACCTTGGGGGTACTCATGCGTGCCTCTCGGGAGAAGACCTCAACTCTGCCCGAACCCGCCCACAGTCGCGAATCAGATGACTTGTCCGCCCTTGATCCGCCCAGGATCCCCGCCGCCCGATGATCTTGACGGGTCTCGGACATTTCCCGCGCGTCAAGGCAGTGTCCTAAACACAAGTCACTCGGTTAGATGAGTGTGGACACCAGAACGCCCCGGCCCGGGTTCGACGATCAGCCCCCGCTGAGCATGCTCAAGGTGGATTCCGATCCCGCGCAGGTCATCGTGAACCACGCCAGCTTCCGGGTGAAGCTCGCATCGCCCCAGCGCACCGCCCCCGCCCGCGCCCTCACGGACACCGCGCGCATCCCCGCCATGAGCGGCGCACCCGCCGCCGGCGGCGCGCGCCGTCGTGCGCCCGTCGTGTGGAGCGGCAGGTCCGAGCCCGGTGACCCCGGAGCGACCGGACTCCTCCAGGCCGTACGGAACTCCACCGCGGCCAGGACCTCCGCGGCCGTGCGCGCGGGCGGTGCGGTCGGCGTGGGCGGCACCTACGAATCCGTACCCGAAGGGGGGTACGAGGGGCACGACACCGGCGCCACGCAGGTCATCCCCCGCATCGCCCTGGACGACGACGCCACGACCCTGACGCCCGTCGTGGGCGGGGGCAGAGGCGGAGGTGCGGGAGGCCGGCCCGGCGGCGGGCGTTCAGGACCGCTCCTGCCGCCCATGCGGCAGGCGGTCGGCGCCTACGACGCGCCGTCCGAAGGCAATTTCTCCGACCGGGAGTTTTCCGACCGGGAGTTTTCCGACCGGGAGTTGTCCGAGCGGGAGCTGTACGACGCCCTCGACCCCGACGACGACCGCCCGCGCGCCCAGCGCCACGGCGCCGACACCGTCCGGCACGCGTACTACCCCGGCCGCCGGATGAACCTGGGCGTGGTGCTCCTCCCGCTCCGCGTCTTCCTCGGCTTCATCTCGATCTACGCCGGCATGGGCAAGCTGTGCGACCCCGTCTACTTCGACGGCGGCGAGCGCGGCTCGATGGTCAAGTGGCTGCACTCGCTGCACCCGTGGGCGCTCGCGGAGCCGCTCAGGGACTTCGCGCTCTCGCACCCGGTGGGCGCGGGCCTCAGCATCGCGTTCCTCCAGATCGTCGTCGGCGTCCTGACCGTCCTCGGCCTGTGGCAGCGGGTCGCGGCGTCCTTCGGGGCGGTGCTCTCGGCGGCGCTGCTGCTGACCGTCAGCTGGCGGACCGTACCGGCGTACGACGCGCCGGACATCATCTACCTCGCCGCCTGGTCGCCGCTGATCATCGCGGGCGCGCCCGTCTACTCGGTGGACGGCCGCCTCGCGGGCGAGGCCTGGCGCAGGCTCGGCCCCCGCTCGGAGATCTGGGACCTGCGGCGGCGCGTGCTGCGCCGGGGCGCGGTCCTGGCGTCCGTCGTGATCGGCCTGACGTTCCTGATCGGCTCGGTCCTCGGCGGAGCCGTACGGTCCTCGGACATGGTCACCGTGCCGGGTCCGAACGACGACCCGGTGAACCAGCTGCCCGGCGTCCCGCTCCCGCGCGAGTCCAGCGGCCGCGCGAGTGCGTCGGGGACCCCGTCGGGCGGCAGCCGTGCGTCCGGGAAGCCGGCGGAGCCGTCCGCGACCCGCTCCAGCGCCCCGGCGGCGCAGGAGTCCGCACCGGCGCGTACGCCCGCGCGGGAGACGGCGAGCGCGGGCAGCGGGCAGAACAGCGGGCAGCAGCAGCCCAGCCAGACCCAGGGCACCGGCGCCGTGCCGCCGCGCACGTCCGAGCAGGCCCCTCCGCCCCCGCCCACCAGCCAGGGCCCGTCGTCGAGCGGCAGCACGGGCGACGGCAGCAGCGGTGGTACGGGGGGCACGGACGGCGGCTCGTCCACGACGGGCGGCTCGTCGTCGGGCGGTACGGGGGCGCGGAACCCGATCGGGGGGCTGCTGGGCTGAGGCCCCGGCGCGGGGACGCGCAGGAGAGACGTACAGCGGGGGAGACGTACAAGAGACGGTCCGGTCCGGGACAACGCGGCTGTAGGGCGGCGGAGTTCCGGACCGGACCGTCTCTTGGTGTGGTGCGGCCCGTGGTTGTGGCCCGTGGTTGTGGCCCACGAGGGGCCGTGGGGCGCCTCAGGGCGGTACGGGAGGGGCTCTTGGGTACGGGGGCGGGTCTGGCCCTTACAGGGGCGCTGAGCCCCCCGTACCGCTGCCGCTACCGGTCCCCGTACCCAGAGCCGTTCCCGCGTCGGCGCCGGCACCGGCCCCGGCGGCCAGCTCCTTCGCCGCCTCGGTGAGGTCCTTCGCGGTGTCGATCGCCCGCCAGTACGCGCCGTTGGGCAGCGGATAGCCGGCCAGTATGCGCTCGCGGGCGAGGCGCGGGAACGTCGTACGTTCGTGGTCGCCGCGGTCGGGCAGCGTGGCGACGAAGCCGGGGGAGAACACGTACACACCGGCGTTGATCAGATACGGCGACGGTGGCGACTCGATGAAGTCGAGGACGTGCCCGAACTCGTCGGTCTCGACGGCCCCCCAGGGAATCCGGGGCCTGGCCAGGGCGAGGGTGGCGGTGGCGTCCCGCTCCGCGTGGAACGCGGCCATGTCACGCAGCGAGAAACGTGTCCAGATGTCGCCATTGGTGGCGTACCAGGGCTGCCCGGGCTCGGGCAGCCGCGCGGCGGCGTACTTGAGGCCGCCACCGCGTCCGAGCGGTTCGGGCTCGACCACGGTGGTGACGCGCAGCGGAAGATCCGCCGAGGCCAGCCATTCCTGGAGCACCTCGGCGAGATGACCGCACGACACGACGGCGTCGGTCACCCCCTCCGCGGCCAGCCAGGCGAGCTGATGGCCGATGATCGGGGTCCCCGTGCCGGGGATCTCGACCATCGGCTTCGGACGGTCGTCGGTGTACGGGCGAAGCCGCGACCCCTGGCCGCCCGCCAGGACCACGGCCTGCGTCGGATACGTATGCATGCCGTGAACGATATGCGGGGCGGTCAGGGAGGCGGCGGTCAGCTCCCCGCGGTCTGCTGGGACACCCCGTACGCGAACGACGTGTCACAGACGGGACGCGAGAAGGACTGCGCCCGGGTGGGGCCGTAGTGCGCCACGGCGGCTCGGCCGAGGGCCCGCGCGATCGAGATGCAGTGCTTCGCGAGCGACGGGCGCTCCTCGACCTGGCGCTGGAGGTGGGTCAGGGCGATCCCCGGGTCCTTCTCCTGGAGTTCCACCAGGAGCTTGTCGCGGAGTACGTCCTGGGGGGCGCGGGACTTGGCCCGTACCGAGGCGGTGTCCGAGGCGGCGGTCAGGACCTGCGACTCGGTGGTGCTGGTCGCCCACGGAACACGGGCGACCGCGAGGGTCCCGGAGAGCACCAGGACGACGGGCAGTACGAGAGCGAGAGTTCGGCCGATACGGCGGGCAGAGTGGGTCACGCAGGCGAGCGTAGCGGCCAGTAATGATTTGGCGACATTTAGTCACTCACTCGGGGGACGGTTCGACCGGTCCTTTCGAATCGGAGGTTGACGCGGCGTGTCCGAAATGACGTGTGTGCCGGGGTATTTGTGCGGAAACGCGGACGGCCCCGCACCGGAGTGCGGGGCCGTGCGGAGGAATTAGGGCCGAGGCGCGAGGTGGGCGCGTCAGCTCTTCCCGTCTTCCCGTCTTCTCGTCTTCTCGTTCCTCAGTTGCTGAGGCGCTCGCCCGTGGAGGAGGAGAAGACGTGCAGCTCGTCGGGGCGGGGGACGACGTGGAGCTTGGTGCCCTTGTCGGGGACGGCGCGGCCGTTGACGCGGACGACCAGTTCCTTGGTCTCGCCGCCGACCTCGGCGGTGCCGTAGACGAACCCGTCGGCGCCCAGTTCCTCGACGACGTTGACGGTGACGGCGAGGCCGGCCGGCGCGTCCTTGGAGAGGGTCTTGGCGCCCTCGGCCTCGGCGGCGAGGTCGAAGTGCTCGGGGCGGACGCCGACCGTGACGGTCTTGTCGCCCTTCTCCGTGGCGGCGGAGAGCGCCTCACGGGAGACGGGGACGACGCTGTTGCCGAACTTCACACCACCGTCGGTGATGGGGACCTCGACCAGGTTCATGGCGGGGGAGCCGATGAAGCCGGCGACGAAGAGGTTGGCGGGGCGGTCGTACATGTTGCGCGGCGAGTCGACCTGCTGGAGCAGCCCGTCCTTGAGCACCGCGACGCGGTCGCCCATGGTCATGGCCTCGACCTGGTCGTGGGTGACGTACACCGTGGTGATGCCGAGGCGGCGCTGGAGCGAGGCGATCTGCGTACGGGTGGAGACGCGGAGCTTGGCGTCGAGGTTCGACAGCGGCTCGTCCATGAGGAAGACCTGCGGCTCACGGACGATGGCGCGGCCCATCGCGACACGCTGGCGCTGACCACCGGAGAGCGCCTTCGGCTTGCGGTCCAGGTACTCGCTGAGGTCGAGGATCTTCGCGGCCTCTTCGACCTTCTTGCGGATCTCCGCCTTGTTGACGCCGGCGATCTTGAGCGCGAAGCCCATGTTGTCGGCGACGGACATGTGCGGGTAGAGCGCGTAGTTCTGGAACACCATGGCGATGTCCCGGTCCTTCGGGGGCAGGTGCGTGACGTCGCGCTCGCCGATGCGGATCGAGCCGCCGTTGACGTCCTCAAGACCCGCGAGCATGCGCAGGGAGGTCGACTTGCCACAGCCGGAGGGCCCGACGAGGACGAGGAACTCGCCGTCCGCGACGTCCAGCTCCAGCTGGTCGACGGCGGGCTTGGTGGAGCCGGGGTAAACGCGGGTGGCCTTGTCGAATGAGACGGTTGCCATGGTGATGTGTCCCCTCACCGGCAGGAACGTGCCGGACGATCCGAGTAAAGGTGTGGATGGGTCTAGTCCACCTGAGTGAACTTGAGGTGACGCTACCCCGCGCCCACGCATATGTCAGTAGATGCAGCCACCTTTTTTCCCCCGCTCCCCCCACCCCTCCCCGAAACCCACCCCCACACCCCCTCCGCCCTCCTCCTCCCCCCCACCCCAATCCTGTGGCTGCCCCCCACCCCCGCTGTGTAGAGTGAGCCCCGCCTCGCGCGTCCCTGACGTGCGCGAAGGCCTCCTTAGCTCAGCTGGCCAGAGCAACGCACTTGTAATGCGTAGGTCGTCGGTTCGAATCCGACAGGAGGCTCACCGCAAGGCCAGGTCACATAGCCCGTGACCTGGCCTTTTCGCTTGTTCAACGGATGCGGCGGCGCCGGGCGCGAGCTGCTCGGCGGTCCGCAGTCTCAGTTCTAGTCTCAGTCGGGGGCTTTGGCGCCGGTTGCGGGGCGGGCAGGAAGGCGTCTCCCATGCGGCGCATGGCGTCCTTCGAGAGGTGGGACCGCCCCTTGACGTACCGCCGCGTCTGACTGATCTGGGTGTGGCGAAGGATCTCCATGATGGTGGGCATGTCCACCCCCAGCTCGTTGAGGATCGTGCCGGCGGTGTGGCGGCTCCCGTCGTAGAGGCGTCGGTCACTGATGCCCGCTTCGGCCAGCAGCTCCTTGAATTCCTCCCAGTCCTGGCGCGGGTCGAGCGGTCGGCCGTCGGGCCGGGAGAACAGGACGTCGTGCTCCTGCCACAGGTCGCCGGCGGTGGCACGTGCCTCGTTCTGCTGTTCCTGGTGTTCGAGCAGGGCCGGGATGAACGGCGGTGGGATAGGGACCGCGTTGCGGCTCTTCTTGGTCTTGGGCCGGGTGAAGACGAGTCCGCCGCCCTTGCGCTGGGGGCAGGTGCTCGCGTGGCGGGTGCAGTCCTTCGGGCAGGGTCGGGGGCAACCCCGGGTGTACGTACGGTGCGTCGCACAGTCCGGCGGGCAGGTTTCGAAGCGGTGCAGACGTTCCCCGCAAGCATGGGGGTCGGTGCAGCCATGACGCCAGGTGAGGCGTTGAAGCTGCCAGTGCGGGTTGAACAACTCTGCTTCCAGGTCGGCGTACTTCCAGCGCAAGCCCAGTGCCTCACCCTGGCGGAAGCCCATGCCGACACCCACCAGCCACCGCATGAACGTCGGTCGCTTCGCGGCGGCGAGGAGGAACGCCTTCGCCTCCTCCATGGTGAACGGGTTCGCTTCGATCTCGTCCACGGTCGGCGGGTCCACGAGGGTGGCGACGTTCTCCGTGATCATCCGGCGCCGATGGGCGATTTTCAGGGCACGGGACAGGATCCGGTGGACTTTCAGCACGTGGGAGGGGGCGTGTCCTTCGCGGAGCATGTCGGCGTACATGCGTTCAAGGTGCTCGGGGCCAAGCTTGTCGATGCGGTGCTTGCCAACCCCCGGGACGATGTCGTTGCGGGTCTTGGACCAGTAGTCGTCAAGCGAGCGGGGCTTGAGTTTCAGGCTCGCGATGTCGGTCAGGTAGGTCTCCATCCACTGTCCGACCGTGGGCTTACGGCCTGCCTTGGTCGCGCGTCCCTCGTCACGGAGCTTCTCCAGCTCGCGGACCTTGCGGCGCACCGCAGGTTCGGTGCGGGCCATGCGGTGGCGGCGGTCCGTGCTTCCGTCGGGCAGCACGCCCATGGTGACGCGGCCGTGCCACCAACCGTCGTCGCCGAAGTAGATGGTGGATTCCAGGTTCGACTTGCGGGGGCTCATCGTGTTCCTCCATGCGAGAGGCGCCCCGAGCGCAGTGCTCGGGGCGCCTCGGTAGCTCTTCGGTCAGCTGGACTGCGCGGGGAGGGCGGCGACGTAGCCCTCCAGGGCACTGCGCCGAATCCGGCGGCTCCTGCCCAACTTGACGTATTCCAGGGCGCCTTGGGCCATCAGCTCGTAGACCGTCGAGCGGCCGACGCTGAGAACCTCGGCGGCCTCTCTCGGCCTGTAGAGCAGGCGATCGGCGGGCGGGCTGGCGACGATGCTCATGCGGGAACTCCTCGGGGCGATCCTTCGGGGGGCCTCTCTGAGGGCCGCTACTTCCGCTACCGCCGCTACGTCGCAGGTCAGGGGCCTGCGTGGGGTAGCGGCTGGGGTAGCGGTAGCGGTGGGGTAGCGGCTGGGGATGCCGGTTGCCGCTACCGTGTTTCCGCTGGTCAAGCCAGGTTTTCGGTGCCTGGTAGCGGAGATAGCGGACTTCCGGGGGGTGGGGGGCAGTAGCGGGCCCACGCGTCCCAGAGATCGGCGGCGTAGTAGCCCTTGAGGACGCTTCCGGCGGTCTTGATGTTGCGGGAGGCGACGGGTTCGTTGTCGCTGGTCATGTACTCGGCGAGCATCTTGGACAGGCGCCGGTTGTCGAGCGGCTTGCCGTGCAGGTCCGCCCAGGGGGCGTCGTCCAGGGCGTTGAGGCGGTCCAGGATCGCGACGGTCGGCAGGCGGTCGATGCCGACCATGACGTGATCACGCAGATCGGTCAGCAACCGGATGCCGAGACTGCCCTTGTCGTTGGTCCGGGACGCGGTCACCAGCGTCACGCAGGCTTCCCGCGCCCGCCCGGGCCAGTCGCCCCCGGCGACATCCGCGATGGCGAGCAGGGACTCCCACACGTCGGCCGGCCGGTCGCTGACCCCTTCGGGCATGTCGGGCCACGCCCCCATGACGAACTCCCGGGCGTGCTCGGCCCATTCGGCGAGGCGGTCCCGGAGCTTGTGGCCCTCGGCTTCATGGATGCGGGCGCGGAAGGGTTCGACGCTTTCGTTGCGGGCCCGGCGCCGCATGCGGATGATGATCGAGCGGGTCATGATCGTGTCCGGCAGGTTGCCCAGCCCCGCCAGCGCGACCCCGCAATACGACGGGAACGCCTGCACGGTCTGGTTCCCGCCGTCACCGATGCACCGATAGGTGACCCCGGTACGTCGGTGCCCCGCGTTGAGGAACCCGCGCAGCTCCTCGTTCTCCCCCGCCTTCGGCCCGAAAACGGTGTCGATCTCATCGAAGAGGATCGTGGGGCGCCCGTTGGGGTTGGAGACAGACCGGAACAGGGCGGCGGCGGACGCGTTGACGGCCGTCATCGGTGCGGGCACCAGGGTCTCCACCACCTCCAGCGCCCGCGACTTCCCCGACCCCGGCTCAGGGGACAGGAACGCCAACCGGGGGGTGGACTCGAAGCAGTCGAGCAGGTGGGCGTGCGCGTCCCACAGGGCCACAGCCACGTAGGCGGCTTCGCTGGGGAAGACGTTGAAGCGGCGGTGGAACTGCTCCACCTCGTTGAGCAGGACCGCGCCGTCGATGGGCGGGTTGGTCTGGGGTGTGACGCTCATGCGGCGGTCCTCCTGGTGTTGCGGGCGGCCGGCGGGCGCAGCAGGGTGACGTTGGTCTGGCCGGTGTGGTGGGGGCAGGCGTCCCGGTGTGCCGCGTGGTCCTCGACCAGCGCGAGGACGTCCGCTTGTCCGGTGGCGGTCAGGTCCCGTCCGCACGCGCACCAGGACCGGGCCGTGGGCGTGGCGCGGTACGGCGCTCGGATGGTCAGTTCCCCGACGACGCGGAGCGGGGCGGCATGTCGCGGTGCGGGGGGAACAGATGTGGGGACGCCTTCGGCGACGACTTTCGGCGCCCCAGCGCCGTGGTGGGTGGGGGCCGCTTCGGCGAGGCTGGGGCCGGTAGGGGTGGAGGGACGGCTCTTAAGGGAGGGGGGCGGGGCGGTGGTCATGCGGCCCTGCCGGGGTTGTGGGCGATCGACCAGTTCAGCGCACTGGTGATGGCAGGGCGGCACTCGCTTTCCCGCAGGCCAGAGGCTAATCCCGCCCAATTAAGAGCGCCTTCGACCTCGGCACGGGTGAGGGCGCCGGATGAGATGAACCGTCCCAGGGCGCGGGCAGCACGAACGAGTGTCGCGTTGCGCACACCCTCCTGCGCGGTGGCGACGTTCGCCATTTCAGCCTTGAGAGCGGCTGTGGCGTACGCAGGCCCCTTCGGCGCCACCGGGGCGGCCGTCAGTGCCCGCAACTCCTGACGGGCCGTCAGGAGGGCGTACAGCCATTCCGGGAGCGGGGCGACCGGTGCCGGATCGGCGACCGTGTACGGGCCGGCGGGGGTGGTGCTGCCGGGGGCGACGACGTACCCGCCCCATGCCCGCGTATCGATCAACTCCCCAAGCTTCCCTGCCGTGTTGGCCAGGCGGGTGCCGCCTGGCGCGGTGAAGTAGAGGTGCTGGCCGCCGGAGGGGGTCCGGGTGCGGTAGGTGGTGGGGACGGCTTGCCCGGCGCGCTCGCAGAGCGCCTTGAAGGTCGTCACGCCGCACGGCGTGCCCGCACTGCTGTTGGGCTTGGGCATATCCAAGTCCACGACGACCAGCCCGGACGGCCCCGTCGCGATGCCGAGGTTGAACGGACCGGTCGCCCAGGTGCGGCGGATGCGACGGGGGTCGGTGGTGGCCCTGCTCTCCCACTTCCGGTGCCTGCCGGCGCACTCCCCGGTGAGGGGGCAGGCACTTTCGCCGTGCAGGGCGGGGCGCTTGTCGCCGGGACGGAGGGGGAAGACGTGCCAGCCGCGGCCGGCGGCCGTCAGGGCGGCGGTCAGGAGTTCCCGGCTCATGCCGCCACCGCCGTACGGGCGCGGGCGAGGAAGGCGTTGCCGATCCACTGGCTGTAGGCGGGCGGGATGCACTCGCGGATGCCGTCGCGGTTCATCCACGGCACGTCCATGACGTGGCGGGCCTGGTCGACGCCGGAAAAGTTGCCGACGTACTGGCCGTACCAGCCGGGCGGGACTGGGCGGCCCATCTTTGCCTGCGGCGCCCGGTGCACGGGATGCTGCGGGGCGGTGAGGGTGAGTCCGCCGCCCGCTTCGAAGTAGCGGTGGCGGTAGGTGGCCATGTTGAACATGGCCCCGCACAGCATCACCGGCTCGCGCAGCTTGGGCAGCGCGCCCTTCACGTTCTCGATCACCCACGGGCGCCCCGTGGACTCCAGTGCCTCACGGGTGGGGCCGATGAGGTCGGGGTGGGCGTTGCCCTGGATGCGCTGGCACTCGGAGTCGTGCTGGCACGGCGGGGACGCGCTGACGACGTCGAAGTCCGCGCCGTACTCCCGGATGAACGCCACGGCGTCGGCCTGGATGAACGTGTACGGGTAGCGGGGCTGGGGGTTGATGTCGACGCCGGTCACGTCGAACCCGGCTCGCTCGTACCCGGCGGACGCGCCGCCCTGGCAGCAGAACGCGTCCAGCAACCGGGGTCGGCGCACTCGCCGGATCGGGGTGGGTTGGGTCATGCTGAGGTCTCCAGTTCCACTGTTGAGTTGTGCTGGACGAGGGCGGCCCCAGGCTTTGGTGAGACGGGGGCCGCCCTCGGTTGTGTCTAGGCTCGGATGAGGATGATGGCGGTGGTGTCGTCGCGGTAGCCGTCGGGGTCCGGCTGAGCCGCTGCGACGAGAGCGTCCGCGAGTGCCTGCGGGTTTTCGGCGTGCTCCCGGCACAGCTCCGCTGCTGTCTCTGGGCTCACCTGGTCCGAGACCCCGTCACTGACGAGCAGCACGAGCGGGACATCCTCGGGAATCTCCAGTTGGCGGCAGGTCATCTCCGTCGCCTGCGCGAGCCCGAGGCGAGCCCAGTTGTCCTGGGTTTCTGCGATCTCGATGGGTACGCCGCCGTTCCACCGCAGCCACTGCCCCATGGTCTGGTCGGTGCTCCACAGCGTCAGGGCCTCGCCGTCCCAGCCGTACGCCCGGCAGTCGCCGATCCAGTGGAGGGTCGTGGGGCGACCGGGTTCCATTGACGCGTAGACGGCTGACATGTGCGGCGCGCCGTCGTACGCGCCAGCGAGCCGCCCGGCGGTGGTCAGGGCGACGAGTCCGCCCATGGCCATGCCCATGAGGGCGATGACGGAGGGGGCGTGCGTGGCGAGGTCAACGACGTCCTCGTGGTGCCCTGCTCCGTCCACGACGGCCGCGCATACGCGGTCGCCCCGGCGGTGGACGTGGGCGCCGTCCGCGTTCGGCGGTTCAGTTCCTCCCCGGGTGGCAACTCCGGTCAGGATGGTGTGTGAGATCTGCTCAGGCATGACGGCCTTCCTCGCGACGGGGCCGGACTGTCCGGCTCCCCACCGCGCCCGGCGCGCACGCCGGGCGCGTCTGGGCGGCCGTCAGAAAGGCGGTTCGTCGGAGTAGCCGCCGGGAGGAGTGCGGCGAGGCAGCGGGAGCAGGACCCAATGGCGGGTGTCGTTCCAGCAGCGGCAGGGCGCCCATTCGGTGCCCGCGTACTCACCGGTCTCGTGGTCGCCGTAGTCGTAGCTGTGCCCGCCGGCGCCGCCGCAGTCAGGGCAGTCGGGGCGCGGCGTGTCGGTGAGGACGAGCGTGGGGCGGGCCCAGTTGGCGCGTCGGATACGGAGTCGGATGACAGTCTCCTTCACGTGCAAGCGGAATCGTGTGGGAGAGAGGCCAGGGAGGTGGAGACACCCCCTTCCGGGAAGGCGCAGGGGGCCCTTCGGGGGTGCTGACCTGCGGTGCTTCCCTGCCTCCCTGAACATCGTTTGTGCAGGTCAGGTGGAGGGAGGTGGGTCAGGGAGGGGGCGAGGGAGTTCTCCCTGTCTCCCTGACCTGCCGGGGTGTGGCTCCCTCTACTCGGCGGCCGAAGCGGAACTGTCGGTGCCACGGTTGGTGAGGGCGCGGGCGACGCGGTCGCGGCCGACGTGCATGCGTCCGTCGGACTTGTACGGCTCGGCCCCTTCGGCGTCCAGGACGCGCTTGAGGTCGCTGTTGGTCCACGACCCGTACGCGTCCTCGTTCAGCACGGCGAGCCGCTTGAGGACGTCCTGGGTGAGGACGCGCGGCGCGTCGGCGATGACCGACGCGATGTCCGCCAACGGGTCCCGGTCGTCGCCGTGTTCGATGACGTGCAGGGTGGTGACGCCATCACGCATCGCCCGGGCGCGGGCGGTGATCTGCCCGGCGGTCTCAGTGTCGATGTAGTGGGTGCGGACCGTGATGGACGCCTGCCCGGCCGCGATGGTGATGCCGTCGGACGCCACCACGAGGGTTCCCTTGTCCAGGCCGGGACGGAGCAGGTTCGGTGCGGCGCCGCCGTCGACAGCCTTGTCCCCGAGCGCCATCCGGGCCTGCGACTCCGTGCCCAGCGCCAACGAGGCGCGGGTGTGGGCGCCTTCGCGAACGAGCTTGGGGAGGTTCTGGTCGGTGGGGTCCTGGGTGCCCTGCCAGAGGGTGACGTTGACGGCCCGCCCCTGGTTGTGGATCTTCCGCGCGGCCATGAAGTACCGGGACGTGGCCTTCGAGCCGCCGTAAGGCCGCTTGTCCGCGTCGATGAGGGGGCACATGAACGCCACCTGCGCTTCGTCCACGAGCAGGACCAGCGGCGAGAACACCGTGCCGGGCGGGGCCTGGAGCCGCCGCTCCATCTCGGACACGCCGCCTTCCAGCATCTCCGTGGCCTCAACGACGTGTTCGTCGGTCGGGCCCTGGATGAGGATGGTGGCAAGTCCGTCGAACATGGCCCAGTCCCCGGCGCCCTTGAGGTCGGCGAGACGGAACTCCACCGACTTGTCGAGCGCCAGCCACAACGCCAGCGCCCGCAGGGCGGCGGTCTTGCCCTGGTTCGAGAGGCCCGTGATCAGAAGATGGCGCTGGTACAGGCTCAGGGCCGCCGCGTCCCCGCGCAGGTCTTGACCCCAGGGGGCGCGGCCCTTGGCGTAGTCGGCGGTCAGGGTGTCGTCCGTGACCAGCGGGGACGGGCCGATCGGCTCGTCCAGGGCGCCACTGTCGGCGATCCACAGGCGCACGGTCCGGGCGGCCTGGGGGATGGTGATGAACACCTCGTGCTCGTGGCGGGCGAGGTTCTCGGCGAGCTTGCGGCGCCGGTTCTGAACCTCGTTCGTGGACACACCGGAGGGGAGGGTGACGTCGACTTCGACACCGCATCCGGCGATCCGGATCGGCCCGAGCATCGCGGCCCCCGCGTCGCCCATGTCCTTGATCGCGGCCCGCAGCGGGGCAACACCCAGGTCGCGCAGGGCGGTGACCACGACGGACGGGGTGATCGGCGCCCCCGCGTCCTGACCACGCGCGTTCGTGGGAAGCGCCCACTGGGGGGCGGCGCCCCGGTGGCGGCCAACAGCCCACACACCGAGCAGGGCCACCCACGGGGCGGCGGCGACCAACGGCCCCCACACCACGGTCGTGATGACGACCAACAGACGGATCAGGTCCACCAGGGCCATCAGGGGCGTGATGACGTCGGCAGGGTTCTTGTTCGCCACCGCCAGCGCGACCCCGATCAGAACGAGGGTCCCGACACTGCCCCCGGCGCCGATGGCTGCGCCCTTGACGATGCGTTCGGGGGCGGTGAGCAGGTCCATGCGGCGGCGGTGACGGTCGGCCCGGTAGCGGTGCAGGCGCTCTTCCCAGTCGCCGGCGGCCTCGTAGTTGCCGACCGCTTCGGCCGCCCGGAGCATCCGCTCGTAACGGGCGGCGGTACGGCCGTCCCACGCACGGCGGGACACGATGCGGGTGCCACCAACCACGTACATACCGTGCCGCACGACGAGGCGGCCCGCCGTACGGGTCCCCTCATGCGTGACGGCCGTACGGACCGCGCGCCCGGAGCGCACCCACAGCGGAACCAGCGGCTTGACCTGCTCGACCGCCGGGACCACGGCGGGCGCCGGGGCCGCCGGGGAAGGAACCGCGGTAAGGGGGATGGTGGGTTCGGGGTCTTTGAACAGGTGGATGACGTTCTCGGACATGATGGTTCTCTCCTGCTCTCTGATGATGGAGCGGCGGGGGACCCCGGGCGGCCGGCGAACCTTGGCCGGTAGACGGCCGTCCGGGGGAAGGTCAGAGTCCGATGCGGCGGGCGGCACGCTCGGTGCGGCGCAACGCGTCCTCGGCGGTCCGCAGCGCCGTCCTGGCGGCGGGGCGGGTGGTGCGGCCGGCGGTGCGCGAGGCGGTCTTGGCCACGGCCACCGCGTCCCGGGCGGTCTCCAACTCGCGGGTCATGGCGTCGTTCTCACGCTCGCTGCGGGCGGCCGCTTCCTCGAAAATGTGGTCCACCCGGCTGGTCAGGTCCCCGAGGTGGACGTCCTCCCCCGCGATGCCGCGCTTCGCCATACGGGCGATCAGGGCGGCGACGCGGGTCTTCTCCCCGGCGGTGAGGCGGGGTTCGGGCTTGGGCTTGAGGGCCATCACAGTTCTCCCGTTCCGGGGCCGGACTGTCCGGCTCCCCTCACCGCCCGGCACAGGGCCGGGCGGATCGGGCAACCGGCAGGTCAGCGACCCCGGCGACGGACCTTGGACAGGTTCTTCGCGGCGGCCTTGCCATCCGGACCGCCGACGGACTTCACGACGGTCACCACACCCCACGCGCACACGGCGGCGATCAGGGCGAGCAGCGCGAGGTTCGCGGCCATCGCGGTCAGCACACCGACCAGCAATGGGCCGAAGTACACACCGGCCGCCACGGTCCCGGCGCCGACCCCGGAGCCAAGCGCGAGACGCTGGATGGTGCGGTCCGGCGGGGCCTGGTGGATGTGCACGACCTGCGGGGCGATCTGCTGCGGTGCGGGCAGGTGGGCGGGGTTGACGTAGGCGTGGGTGCCGTCCGGGAGCTGGACGACCGTACGCGGGGCGGGAAGCTGTTCCACGGTTCCTCCGGTGAGTGGTCGGGGCCGTCGGCGTGACGGTCAGGAGGGGGTGGCGCAGGGCACGCACATGCCGAGCGAGCGGGGGATGCAGTACCCACGATCGGTGCGGCACTCGGGGCAGGTGCGGCGGGCGAGCATGGCCTTGGCGAGCGCGGCGGTACGGCCGGGGGTCATGGGGCGTACGGGCTTGGCGCGGTCGCGCCGGTACAGGTACGCGACCCGTACGGGCGGTTCGCCCTGGCGGCGGTAGCGGTTGGAGTGCCAGAGCAGTTGCGCGGCGACGGCCTGACCCCCGGGCCGTAGGCCCTGCGCCCGGAGCTGGCGGCGGGTGGCGTACCCGTCGGGGGCCATGCGGAAGGGGAAGGTGGGCAGGCCGTGACGGGAGCCGTCCGGGTCGTAGAAGTGGGCGCTCATGCGGCGATGCGCTTCCAGGCGGCCCGGAGGCGGACCTCGGATGCGGAGTGGCCGGCGGCTCGGAAGCGGGTGGCCATCTCGCGGTAGGACAGGGCGGGGGATTCGCTGTGACGGATCGTGTCGACCAGCGCGTCCAGTTCGGTGTCCGACAAGAGGGCCGAGGACTCCAGTGCCAGCGGCCCCTGGCCGGCCCCGGGCAGCCACAGGGGCAGTTCCCAGCGGGGTGTGACACCGGGTGTGACGGGGGTCGTCACGCTGGTCAGCGCCCTGCCCGTCTCCACCCCTTCCCGTGCTTCGGCGAGCGTGGACCATGCGGCGGAGAGGCGTTCGGCGGTCTGTGCCTGGATGCGTGCTACGCGGGCGCCGGCCTGCGTCACGGCCGTCAGCCGCGTCTCCTCGGTGGACGCTTCGGCCCGCAACCGGGCGCGGGCTACCGCCGCTTCGTCCCGCGCTTCCTGCTGGATTCCCTGGATCGCTTCCAGCGCTTCACCGGTGAGCGCTGTCCGCTCCCACAGCCCGTGGACCAGCCACAGAGCCTTCGCGGCGAGGGGCAGCCACGCCACGGCCAGCCACGCGCCGGGCGACTGCTCACCCAGTGCGTGCGCGATCAGTACACCGGTCGCGATGAGACCGAAGGCCCAGCCGACGACCGTGACGGGGGTGGAGTGGTCGCCCTGCGCGGCAAGGCGCCGCTCGTAGGCGAGGGTCGCCAGCCATCCGCCGTCCAGACCGAGACCGACGACCACGGCGACCGCCACCGGCATCGAACCGCCCAGCCACATCACGACCACGGCCAGCGTCAGGACCATCGACACCGCCGTCATCGCCACAGCGGGCCCAACCGTACGGACGTTCATGCCGCACCCCCGATCGCGATCACGGCGGCGAGGATCAGCAGGGCGCCGGCCGTGCAGGTCAGGTCGACCGCGCGGCGCAGGCAGCGGAACTTTGCCACGGCGATCCGGGAGAGGTTCGCGATGTCCGCCCCGCGCCGGTCTTCCGCCAGCGCGGTACGGATCTCCTCGGCGGTAAGCCGGGCCCAGTACGGGAAGCCAGCCACCGCCGCGCCGGACAGGTTCGGTCGCACCGCCCGCAGCAGCAGGCCCGCCGCAACCAGCAGCAGGGCCACACCGGCGGCGCCGACGACGTATCCGGCGACCGGTACGGGCGCGTCTTTGGCGACCGTCCAGACTCCGGCGAGCAGGGCGCCGATGAACGCCAGCAGCAGCGACGTCTTCGTGTCGGTGCGGGCGATCTCCGCCTTCACCTCCGCGTGCGCGGCGCTCAGCCTCTTGTCCAGGTCGGCGTTCACGCGGCACCCCCGGACGTGCCCACCGTGGTGGGCTGGTTCGAGAGCTCCCGGCGGGCGGCCAGCACCCGGCGGCGGGCCCGGCGCACCCGGCGGGTGTCCAGCTCGTTGGCCGGACGGTCCAGGGTCATGATCTGCGCGTCGAGGAGTTCGACCTCCGCCCGGATGAGCGGCATCTCCACCTCGATCGCGTCCAGCTCGGCGGTCGTGGGCTCAAGCCAGGGCTCGAACGCCGTAACGGCGTCCTGAACAGTAACGATGGGATCCATGGGTCGTTTTCTCCTTGCGGTAGGACGGCCCGAACAGAGGTCCCGGTGTTCCAGCACCGGGGCCTCGCGCCGTCTTGGGTCGTTCGCGGACTACGAGCGACCACGGCGACCCGGCATCGCGGCCCGCCAAGGAGGCAGGCCCGGATGCCGGGCACCGTGAGCGCTGGTACGTCGGATCTCCGATTCACACGGCGCTGCTCGGTCCGGGGAGATCCGAAATCCCGGAAGTCTGAGGTCGCAGCTTCAAAGGTTGTGCCGTGCGGTCGTGCAAGCCGATGGCGTTCCCGGTTAGGGGTGTGGGCCCCGGTGTGACGGGGGCCGGTTCTCGGTCGGCTGGTCTCCACTCGCCTCAGCCGGAAGGGTCACGGCCGTGATGCTGCGGTGGATCACGCTGTTCAGTTGTCAACGCAGGCGGGACATGCTTAGGGGTATTGCACCACCTGCTCAGCTTGTTGGTACAAGCTGATGCAGTGATGTTGCCCCCATGGGCAGTGAGACGTCAAGAGGAACCGGCCTACATGTACCAACAAGTTGCGCGAGTGCGTCATGATGGGGGCTATGACCAAGCAGCCGAAGTACCGGCAAGTGGCCGACATCCTGCGTCGCGAGATCGACAACGGCACTTACGCGCCGGGGGCGCGGCTGCCCTCGGAGAACGACCTGCAGCAGCGGTTCGACGCGTCCAGGAACACGGTCCGCAACGGGCTAAGCCTGCTGGTCAGTGAGGGTCTGGTCACGTCCAGCCAAGGGTTGGGGTACGAGGTCAAGTCGCACGAGGTGTTCGAGCTGAACGCGTCTCGTTTCGAGAACCTGACCTTCCCGCAGAACGGGGACGCCTACAGCACAGACGTCATGAACGCCGGCCGGCGGCCCCATCAGACCTTCCGCGTGGAGATGCTGCCAGCTTCGAACGATGTCGCAGAGCGACTCAAAGTCCCCGCAGGTACGACGGCCGTATTGCGATTTTGTCATCGCTACGTTGACGACGTCCCGTGGTCCACGCAGGCCACCTACTATCCGTCGTGGTTGATCGACGTCTCGCCGCGCTTGGCCGAGCCGGGAGATATCGAGGAGGGCACGACTCGCTACCTCGCATCGCGCGGGATCGAGCAGGTCGGGTACTTCGACGAGATCGCTGCGCGGATGCCTACGCCGGAAGAGGGCCGCCTTCTGGAGATCGGAGCTGGAGTGCCCGTGATGATCTGGATGCGAACGGGCTACTCCGCAGACCGCCCGATCCGATGCACGATCACGACGTTTCGAGGAGACCTGAATCGCATGAACTACGAGATTGGCGCCCTGTCCGCCCGGAGCGAGAGCGCGTGATCATCATGGCTGCGGAACCACGCGACCTGACTAGGCTGCTCGCCTTCCGCGAAGAAGCGGCGGCCTGGCTGCGGGCGCTCGGATCTGACCAGTGGAGCCGTCCGTATCCCGCCGACAAGCTGTTGACCACCATCGAGGCGGGCAGGGTGTTCATGCTCCGGGACGGCCGTACGACCGCCGCCACGATTACTCTCACCCCGGACGCTGAAGCGGGGCTCTGGTCGGACAGCGAGCTGACCGAGCCGTCGATGTTCGTCAATAAGCTCACCGTTGCTCGGGAGTACGCCGGCCAAAATCTTGGTGGTCGCCTGCTCGACTGGGCAGGCGATCGTGCACACCGCGCGGGCGCAGAGTGGCTTCGGCTGGACGCCTGGACCATGAATGAGGCCCTCCAGCGGTACTACCTCGCGCACGGCTTCAGCCACGTGCGTACCGTCCGAGAGGGCGGTGCTGTGAACGGCGGGCCCCGCGTCTCTGGATGGCTCGCGCAGCGTGAGGCCCGATCGGCGGATCACGGCTTCACGGAACAGGCCCCCGCTCCCGAACGAATTCGCCCTGCGGCGTGAGGCGAGTGCCGCTGTAGTCAGTGCTCCTTGACGGGTGATGCCCCCTGCCACAGGCAGGGGGCATCACCCGTCAAGGAGCACTGCGGGGGCATTGCAGGTGCGGAAGATTCCGGTTCTTGGAGTGGGATTGCACTAACTCCACCCCTTTTCGTCCAAGCGGTACGTAAGATCAGGGCCACGCCAGGCACTCTGATCCGAACTTTGGGCTGCCGGAGTCGGGAGGCTCTTACCTTCCGCACCATTCGGCGCCGGACGAATTGTGGGGTAATAGGTGGCAGGGTTGATAAGCGACTCTAGCGGCGGGACGATAACGGATTCCCTGATTCAGTACCGCCGCGATATCGCAGACTTGAAGCAACGAATCAAAAATCGCCGCCTTCAGGTTTTCGGAATGTTTGGAACTCCCATCTTCTTAGTGTCTACACTCATGGTGGGGGCGAGTTCGAAAGTTCTACTCTGGCTTCATTCAGAAATGCCAAATGCCGTTCTTAACGTTTTTGTGATTTCCGCGCTAATTCTGGCGGCCGCTTCGGGCGTGCAATTCTATCTTGAGTTTAGTGGGGAGGTGTGGGAGGACTCTGGAACTTCGGTTAGAGAGCTTATGCTTGAGCTTTCACTGGCAGAGGAACGTCATGTTCTCGAAGCCAGGAGTCGCACCCCTCCTTCGGCTGACCGGCAGGCATCCTACAGGGAAAGACTTCCGTCGGAAATAGTTCGGCTGCGCATGGAGTCTCGACACTATCGTCGCCTGCATCTCCTAATGCAATGGCTGCTTTTTATTAGTTCGGCTGCAGTCTCGGCCGTAACTGCTTGGTTTGACCCTCCCCAGCCCGCCAAGGGGGTTCTTATCTGTCTTGGCTTCACCGTCACTGTGATTACGGCGGCCGTGGGATACTTTAAGCCTCGCGAGCGGGCCTTTAATCTGCAACAGACGGCCGACAATATCGAGCAGCACGCTACTGCATTTGAATTGGGGATTGCGCCCTACAATGCACCTGAAGAAGCGCGGAATCTCGAACTTTTTGCTACAACGGTGGAAGATATGCGCGCGGACCAGCGTATGCGAGAACAACAACTTGACCAGCCTCAGCAGGGGCAACAACAAGTCATCTAGTTAGTGGACCAGGGCTGGCCCGGGAGTTCTCTGGTTCGGCGTCTTCGACGCTGTTTCTTAGCGACCTGCAGGAACCTAGAAAGCGCATAAATTTCGTCCAGTGATTTCCGGGCGAAGATAACGAATCCTTGCGTGATGCGGTGGAGTTTGGCTAAAGGCCGAGAAGATGGAATCCAAAGCGGTGGGGGGTTGAAATGGTGACTAGTCCCGAACTACACACCGCGACCTGACTGCTGAAGGTCCTGGCCGTCTTGGGGTGCAGTCGGCGGCCCTACAATCATCGCTTGAACTAGGGTTCCCAAGATTTGCGCACGCTGCTCAGAGTTGAGCCTGGCATCAGAAATTAGCCGCTCAGCCGCCAAATATCGAGAGAATTCAAGGGGTTGGTCGAAGTAGGCACGGAGATGCTCGGCCGCAGCCTCCTGAGACCTCACAAAGGTGCTACTGATAAATCCTGCCAGAGCGGCAGAAACTGCGCCGAGAGCACCAGCCACAATAGCGCCGGCTGTTGTTCCAACAATGAGACCCGCTACCGCGAATCCGATTAGCAGAATGAAGCCGGTAATCATGGCCGCCTGTGCGTTTCGGAACGACTTTTCTGCTTGCCCAAGCGCGATTCCGTGATAGTGGTCTAGCCGCCTATGGGTGACGGTCCATAGATCGGAGAGAGTGAGGCGCGCCTGTTCTTCTACCTCCGCTTCCGGGGCACCCGTATGGCGTGACCTAAGCCCTTCCTCAAGCTCTGCTTCGGCCTGTCGCACACGCTCTCGGGTGGGGGAAACACCCTCGTCGGCGGCGCGCATCGCCGCAAATTCTCCCGCCACCCCTGAGAATAGAATAGCCAATCCGGTAATGATTGCCCCAGGCGTAAGCGATGATGGATCGGCACCTTGGAAATAGCGAACCAAGAAAATCGCTGAAGGTAGCACTGCGGCGACTAGGCAGGTGGCCAAGATCCGGCTGCGGCGATTCCACTTGGGCTGCACATGTGAACTTCGGGCGCTTTCGGCACTCACAGTTCGAGTTTCAGCCCCAACGCGCCGCACTAGTTGTCCATCGGCGGAGACGTATGATCCGGGTTCGGCTGCTACTTGAATCACGCCGATTTGCTTACCACGGACAGGTACGCAGAATCGTTGTACATCGGGCAGAGGGGTGAGACGTGCGCACGCATAGCGTACGAGCCTCTCGAAGTTGTGCGGTTGGACCCCTCCCAACTCCACCCCTTCAGCACCACTACGCTCATCCACCCCAACGATAACGGTGCCGCCATTGGCATTCGCGAATGCGGCAATTGCTTTTCCAAGAGCGCTAGGAGGGACCCGCGCGCTTTTGAATTCCAGGTCCATGCCTTCAGGCTGAGCCAGTAACGCCTCGACCTCTGTTGGTGTCATCATGGATAGGTAGGGTAGCGGGCTTACAGTCACTTGGTCGGGGTCTGATTGAATCCGGGAATTTGGGTTGAGACATTCCAGCCGAAGCTCAGCTATTTTTGCCCTCATATTTACCAAATGTCACCGTATGATCCTTCGATGGGCGCCGTGCGGTCATCATCCGCAGGGCAAGAGCCTCGCCACCGTCGCTCAATGTCCTGCTTCTTTGTTCATTTCGCTCATGTCCGCCTGTGGTCACCGCCGTCCACCTGCCCTCGCCGATTGGACGTACATGAGCGCTCGCGAACAGCTCTTCCATCAGTTGGAAGGTGCGCAAGTCTTGGGGCGGGTCGGCAGGCTGACAGGGACTGACCTAGCCAACCTGCGGCCAGGGATGGAGACACGGAAGTTGTCTGCTGCGATACATCCAGGTCAGAAGCCTGAGCGTTGCATGGACTGGCCGGTCTTGAAAGCCGTCGTGGTCGTTGTTGGGGAGAGAGGCGGGGGCAGTTCTCACCGGCTGCGTTCGGCCCAGAGGGACCTCAAGGGTCGGCTCGGGTCCTGTCAGTGGCGGTTGATAGGTGTAGCCGTATGGCTATCCCTTCGCAAGCACCTGGGCAGGACGTTCCCTTCGGTCAGCTCGGCGAAGCTGATCTCGTGTTGGATGCCGTCTACGCCGGCGGCTCTTCAGGACACTCCGGTGACGATGCACTGGCCCGGCTGCTGCCCGGGACCGGAAACCAAGGCGGGTTCCGGTACGCCGGCTCGCCGGCCAAGGGGACGGTCCGGCTGGCTGTCCTATACACCAGCGGCGGTGAGGTGGACTGGCCCGACCACCTGGACACCGAGACAGGGACGTTCACCTATTACGGCGACAACAAGACGCCGGGCAAGGGCCTGCACAAGACCCCGCGCAACGGCAACGTCCTTCTGCGGGATGCCTTCGACCACTCCCACGGGACAGCCGGTGACCGCGGCACCAAGGTGCCGCCCTTCCTTCTCTTCGAGAAGGCCCGGGCCAAAGGGCGAGCCGTGCGCTTCCGGGGCTTGCTTGCCCCCGGTGGACCCACGCTGACCTCAGACGACGAGCTTGCAGCCATCTGGCGGTCAACCGCGGGGAAGAGGTTCCAGAACTACCGCTCGCGCTTCACCGTGCTGGACGTCGAGAGGGTCTCCCGCAGCTGGATCACCCATGTCCTGGACGGTGGAAACGCGCTCGAAGGAGAGTGCCCCGAGGTCTGGCAGACCTGGGTGCAAAGCCGCGTCTACCGGCCGTTGCTGGCTCCCGCCACAACAACTATCCGCTCCACCGCGGACCAGCTGCCCGCAGACAAGACGGGCAAGGCAATGCTGGAAGAGATCCGGCAGCACTTCCTGGGGCGGGAGTCCGACTTCGAGGCATGCGCCGTGGCCGTATGGCGCCTGATTGCCCCGTCCACCGGCACGGTGGATGTGACCCGCCCGAGCCGCGACGGAGGACGCGACGCCGTCGGCGCGTACGTGCTCGGTCCCCCGGCCAGCCCGATCAGCATTGACTTTGCCCTTGAGGCCAAGTGCTACAGCCCGGACAACGGAGTCGGAGTCCGTGAAGTCTCCCGCCTGATCTCCCGCATCCGGCACCGCAACTTCGGCGTGCTGGTCAGCACGTCCTACTTCAACCGGCAGGTGCAGAGCGAGGTACAGGAAGACGGGCACCCGATCGCGCTCGTCTGCGGCCGCGACATCGTCGAAGCACTCCGGCAGCACGGCCGGACCAGCGTTCCCGCGGTGCGTGACTGGCTGCAGCAGAGTTTCCCTGAGAGGTAACCGCACTCTCTGACCGGCTCTGCGCCGACGGTCTGGCCCGGCTTCATGCCGGGCCAGACCTTCAAGAATGGTCAGGAACAGGGCGCTGTGCGAGGAGTTCAGTCCTCACTGCCCTTACGGCGCTTGCGCTCCCGCTCGTAAGCCTTGACCGCTTCCGGCGCCCCTTCGGCCGGCCAGGGGTTCCAGGCACGCAGTTCGTAGGTCACCGCGGTCACGCCGTTCTCCTTGACCCGGTGCGCGGCGATGTCCCATCCGAGGACGAACCGCAGCTCCCGAAGCCGCTTCTTCGGATCCCCCTTGTGCGTATCGCGCGCCACGATCTGGATGAGTTCCGCCGGGGTCGCCTCCCCCTTGTCAGCGAAGGCTTTGAGCAGTTCGCCGATCCGCTCCCAGGGGTTTGTGCGGTGGATGGCCTGTCCGAGCGCGTCACCGTAAGGGTTGAGCGACTTGAAGAAGGCGCGTTTGCCGTTGTTGTGCGCCTGGCAGAGCGGTTCGAGGTTGTCCAGCTCGGTCTCGCCTCCCCAGGACCGCGGCACGATGTGGTCGATCTGGAGCCGTGCGTCCTTTGGCCCAGCGCCGCACATCGCGCAGAACCGTCCCTTGACGGTGAACACCTCTGCCTGGAGTTTCGGGTTGATCTTCCCCGTGTCACTGGCCGGCGTCTCGCTCCACCCCTCAAGCCAGTAGACCCACTTCCCGTCGCCCTCCCGCCGGTAGGAGTCCACCTTGAAGTGGTCACGCACCTCCCGCAGGCGGCGCTGGGTGTGCACGTTCCCCTTCCCGAAGACCTCCCGGGACCGCTCGATCCACTCGTCCATGGTCGGCGGATCCTCACGCCGCTTCAGCAGGAACCGGCATGCCTCCGCCGTCTCGCGGCTCGAAAACAGCGCGTCGATCTCCGCACCGTCCCAGGCCGGCAGGACCCGCTCAGCCGTCTCGTCCGTCGTCACCGCTCGTGCCTCCCCTGGCGAACGTCAGCCCTAACTGCTGACGGTCCACCGTAGAGGGCGGCATCGCGGTTTTTCAAGCGAGTATCCTCATGCCGCCTCGACTGTCAGAGCCACAGAAATGGCTCTGAACTGCTTATTTATCTTTTCCTCCGACGCCGAAAATATCTCCCATGCACCCTAGTTCCGGCGGCGAGATCCTTGGGCGGCGACCGTGTGGGCGCGTCGCGAGGAGACTAAGCCCCTAACGGGCTCGTGTTCTGGTCCAGTACACGGCCGGAGGCCGCTGTACGCCGGTGTGCATGCACCGCCCCCGGGCTGCTGGGCGTACCCCTGCCGACCCCCAGCACGCGACTGTGTGAACAGTTGTAAAGCCGCGGGGTAGAGCAGCCGGGCGGAGCGCTGGAAGAGCGGCGCATGGGCCGTGGCTACGTAGGGGGAGGCGTGGGCGGGGGCACGTCACGCGCGGAAGCGTCCCGACAGCATGCGGCCAGACGTCACGACGGTGCGTGATCGGCCTCGTACAGTGACGACGCTCCACCCCGGTATTGCTGGGACCAGTCTCAGTTTCAGTCTCGATTGCCGCTCGATCCGGCAAAGTACACGCTGTTCCGTGGGCGTCCGGCACGTCGCCTGACCTGCAACGCGATGCGATTGACGGACGCCCATGGACCACTACGGAACAAGATCGGACAGCTTGTAATGCGTAGGTCGTCGGTTCGAATCCGACAGGAGGCTCACTTGCAAGCCCAGCTCAGACAGTGTCTGAGCTGGGCTTTTTTGTTCGCATTGATCCCCGGGCCCGGTCGGCGCGTCCGCGCCTGGGCTCCGGGTGGGGCCGGGTCAATGCTCCGTCCCAGGCGGCCCGGGACGCCTAGACTGACCCGGCCGCCACGGAAGGAATGATCACAAATGCGACCCGCGCGATTTCAGGACTTCGCCCTCGACCTGGCCAAGAACACCCCCGGGGTGACCCGGGTGCAGACCCTCGCGGACGCCGGGGACACCACCCATCCGTTCGGAGTGGCGATCACGACCGGCGACGGGGAGGCGCGGTGGCAGATCATCGGGCAGCTCGCGGACGGCGAGAAGCACGAGCAGCCTGATGTGCCTGTCAACGGTGACCCGTTCGGGACCTGGACCGAGCCCAAGGCCGGGGATCACGAGGGCTGGCTCGCCGCGGTGCTCGCGCGGGCGGAGTCCCCGGAGATCGCGAACATCGAGCCCTGGTCGACCAGCGCGGGCGGGAAGGAATCGCCGGGGCTCACCGTCTTCTTCCACAACGGGGCGCGCGCTTTCGTGCGGAAGATCTGACCTCCGGGCCGCCGGCCGGGGAGGAGCGCACCACCTGTCAGGCACCACCTTTACGAGGAGGAGCTGATATGGCACTACGGTCCGATCCCGCCCGGGTCGAGGGGACGTGCCCGTCGTGCGGGCAGTCGGTCGGTTCACCGCCCGGCTCGCCGACGCCAGGGCACCAGAAGCCGCACCCGAGCCGCGAGACCTGCCCAGGGGGCACCACCCACTAGGCACCGGGAGCCCCGGCCGGCACCCCGCCGGTGTACGCACGTCCTGAGCAACAGCGGAGCCCCGCCCACCGAGTGCTGGTGGGCGGGCCTTTCGCATGGGCTGACGCAGCCCATGGCCACGCGCGGCGGGGTGCGGGACCGTCTCGCCGTTCCCAGGTCCCAACTCGGCGCCCGCACCGGGTCCGGAGCCACTACCCGGCGGCTCACGTGCGACGCCGCCACCGGTTTCGTCCGCGAGCCCTCGGGCACCTTGGCGGCCACGAGGACCGGGGGAAGCAGCCAGTAGTACCTCATGTACTACCTCACGGACGTCGCCTACCTCTACGCGGGAGGCGACCCGATCAACGGGAGGAAATATGTCCTACGGTCAGTTCCTGGCCAAGGGAGCCGGGGAGGGCACGCCACCCTTCTGGGTCATCGCCATCGCCGTGGTCGTCATCGTCGGCGTAGCGTTCCTGGCAAGCAGGGCGCGCAAGAGGTAGTAGTCGACCGCTTTACGCAGGGGCCTTCCGTACCCGGACGTAATACCGTGCGTAGTCGACGTACGCCTCTGTGATGGAAGCGCGTGTCTCGTCGCGGGTTGATTTCCCGTGGACGTAATTCTCCAGGGCCTCCCACCAGATGCTCCGGCCGATGGCGAACCCCATGAAGCCCTCCACGGGTGCGGCGATCTCCAGCCAGTGGTCCAGCTTCTCCCTGGGGGCGTGGCGGCCCAGGACGATGCAGCGGGCGTTTCGTCCGCCTCGGCGGGCGGTACGGGCCACGGCCTCGGCGTCCTCGCGGGTCTCCAGGCCTTCCACCTTCCAGATCGCGGGCTCCACGCCCCGGTCCTGGAGGTACTCCATCACCCGTACCGTGGCCGCACCGCGCAGTTCCTTGTCGTACCGGTCGGCCGAGCCGTCGACCGCCGCGAGGTCGGCCTCGGTAGCCGGCACCAGCAGTTCGAGGATGAGGCTGCGGCCCGCGGAATTCCCCCAGGAAACGACCCGTGCCAGTCGCGCGGCCTGTGCTTTCCGGTCGGATTCCTCGTAGCCCGGATTATCACGTACCAGAACTTTCGAGAACGCGGCCGGAAAGTATTCGGCATGCTGCTGCCAAGCGGCTCCGTACTCGAAATGGAACCAGTCCTGGCCGCTCTCCTCGATCGGCATGGCCAGGTCGATCTGCCCGCTCAGCAGTGCCAGTTCGGCCGCAGTCGCCCCGTAGCGTTCGTCGATGAGCAGGCCGGCCCTGGTCGATTCCGGGAAATGCGGCAGAGCGTCCAGGACCGCTTCGTACACCAGCAATTTGCCGTCGGCGATCCTCGCCGCCTGCGACGGTGTCGGGGCGGCGGTCAATTGGTAAAGGTCGGTTTCGAGGCTCGCCCGGTGGTCAACGGCGCAGATCAGGAGATCTTCATGACGTGCTGCGTTCTCAGGGTTGGCGGGATTGTTCTGCGCTGTCCAGGACAAATTAATCCCTCCTCGCTTTTCCCCCTTGAATTTTAACCGGGTGCGGGGCGGTGCGCCACGTACCGCGGCACCCGCATACAGCGGCTGCCGTACGCCGAGGAGCCTGCCGACAGACGACGACGATGACATGTCCCGGGATGAACCATGGGGACACATTCCCTGGAGCTGGCCGCGGCGTCCGCCGGCCGGTTCCGGGCGGGGCGCCGCGCAGGTGCCCCGATCCCGACAGGAGCGCTCTCTTCGTGGCTACCTTCCTCTACCGACTGGGTCATCTCGCGTTCCGGAAACGGCGGTGGGTGGCGTTGATATGGGTGGCGATCCTGGCGGCCACCGCCTTCGCCGCCGTCAAGGCCCCCACCGCGCCCGACGACGGGTTCGCGATGCCGGGCACGGAGTCGCGAACGCCTTCGACCTGCTGGACCAGCGCTTCCCCGTGGGCAACTCCGAGGGCGCGGACGCCCGCCTCGTCTTCGTCGCGCCGGACGGCCAGAAGATCACCGCGTCGCGGTACGGGGAAGCCGTCGAGGCGGCCGTCACCTCGGTCGCCGACGGCGGGCAGGTCGCGTCGGCCGTGGACCCGTTCGAGGGTCAGGCGGTGAGCGAGGACGGCTCGACGGCGTACTCCAGCATCTCGTACGACGCCAAGGCCGAAGATCTCACCGACGCCACGAAGAAGGTGCTCACCGACGCGGCCGACGAGGCGCGTGAGGCGGGTCTGACCGTCGAGATCGGGGGGTCCGCGCTGGGGGTCGCGCCCGAGTTCGGCGGGACCACCGAGATCATCGGCGTGGCCGTCGCCGCGGTGGTGCTGCTCATCACCTTCGGGTCGCTCGTGGCGGCGGGTCTGCCGCTGCTCACGGCCCTGTTGAGCATCGGCGTCGGTGTGTCCGGGATCGTCGCCGTGGGTCTCTCCACGACGACCACCACCCTCTCCTTGATGCTGGGGCTCGCGGTGGGCATCGACTACGCGCTGTTCATCGTCTCGCGCTACAGCGCGGAACGGAGCGCGGGGCACGATCCCGCGCGGGCGGCCGCCCGCGCCACCGGAACGGCCGGCTCCGCGGTGGTGTTCGCGGGGCTCACCGTGGTCATCGCGCTCGCGGGACTGTCCGTGGTGGGCGTTCCCACGCTCACGAAGATGGGCCTGGCCGTGGCGGCGACGGTGGTCATCGCGGTCCTGATCGCGGTGACCCTGGTGCCCGCGGTCCTGGGCTTCGGGCCGGACGCCGTCCTCCCCCGCAAGGCGCGCAAAGCCCTGCGCAGTGGCGACGACGGCGGTACGTCGGGCACGCGGCCGCTCCGAAGTACGGAGCCGGCCCCCGCGGCCGGGCCCAACATGGGCGCACGCTGGGCCCGCTTCGTGGTGGGCCGGCCCCTGCCCGTCCTGCTGCTGAGCGTCGTCGGCCTGGGCATCCTCGCGGTGCCGGTCCTCGACCTGCGCCTCGGCCTGCCCGGTGACGAGGCGCAGCCCACCTCGACCACCCAGCGCCGTGCCTACGACGCGCTGGCGGAGGGCTTCGGGCCCGGCTTCAACGGTCCCCTGACCGTGGTCGTCGACGCGAAGGGCGCCAAGGACCCGAAGGCGGCGGCGGAGGAGGTCGGCAAGAAGCTGGCCGCGACGGACGGTGTGGTGTCCGTGTCGCCTCCCCTGTTCAACCCGTCCGGCGACACCTCTCCGTGGCCGCGTCGTTCGGCGTGATCGTCGCCGTCTTCCAGTGGGGATGGCTGGCCGGCCTCGTCGGTGTCGAGCAGACCGGCCCCGTGATGAGCATGATGCCGATCTTCCTGATCGGCGTGGTCTTCGGGCTCGCCATGGACTACGAGGTCTTCCTCGTGACCCGGATGCGCGAGGCGCACACCCACGGCGAAAGCTCCGGGCAGGCCATCGTCACCGGATTCCGGCACAGCGCACGGGTGGTCGTCGCGGCGGCCGTCATCATGATCGCTGTCTTCGCCGGGTTCATCGGGTCCGGGGAATCCCTGATCAAGATGATGGGGGTGGGGCTCGCCTCCGCCATCCTCTTCGACGCGTTTGTCGTCCGCATGACCATCGTGCCCGCCGTCCTGGCCCTGCTGGGCGACAAGGCGTGGTGGATGCCGCACTGCCTGGAGAAGGTCGTGCCCCCCGTGGACGTGGAGGGTGAGGCACTGGGCCAGGGACAGCCCGGCCGGGCCCTTCCGGGACACCGGGGCGACCAGGACCGCGAGGCGGTTCACGTCTGAGAGTCCCGTCTGACGGGTCTCGTACGCGCGCGGGAGGGCCACACGTGGCGACACGCGTGGCCTTCCTCCGCGGCCCACCCCGTACTCTCCGTCGCCGACGGCGGCCGGACCGAGGAGTTCGACGACGACGGCCGGACCCAGGAGGAAGAGTCCAGCATGACCATCGCCACCACCGACCGGCACCGTCCGGACGGGCGCCGGCCCACCCAAGGCGACTGCCTTCTCGCCCTCGCTCTGTACGGTGTCGCGGTCGCCGGGCTCTCCATGGCCGGCGACCTCGATCCCTCCGGCCTCGTGATCATGGCTCCCGCGTGTGCCATGTCGGTGTGGCACCGGGCCCGTCCTAGGACGGTGGTCGTGCTGGCCACCCTGTGCACCCTCGCCCTGGGAGTCCTGGGCGCCGAATTCACCCCGTTGCTGATGGCCCCGGTGCTCGCCGCCGTGTATCTCCTGCCCCAGCAGGCCGAGCGCCGTACGGCCCAGGTCTTCTCCGTCACCGCGGTGAGCCTGCTGTTGGTCACGTCGCTGGCGTTCGGGACGGGAGGCATCCTGGGGCACGAACGGCTCGGCTTCGTCCCCTGGGTCCTGCTCGCCGGCGCCATCGGCGACGCGGTCCGCAACCGGCGTGACTACGTGCGGGCCGTGGAGGCGCGGGCGGAACTGGCCGAACGTACGCGGGAGGAAGAGGCACGCCGGCGGGTCGGCGAGGAACGCGTGCGGATCGCCCGGGACCTGCACGACGTCATCGCCCACCACATCGCGCTCGCCCACGCCCAGGCGGGCACCGCCGCGCACCTGCTGCACAGCAACCCCGGGCAGGCGCAGCGCCTGCTGGAGCACCTGACGGACACCACGTCCTCGGCACTGCGGGAGCTGAAGGCGACCCTCGGCCTGCTGCGCCGGACCGATCACCCGGACGCTCCCCTGGAGCCGGCCCCCGGCCTCGTACAACTGCCCGACCTGGTCACCGCGTTCGGGAAGGCGGGGCTGAGGGTCACCGTCTCGTCGCGGGGGACCGTACAGTCCCTTTCGCCCGGCGCCGATCTGACGGCGTACCGAGTGGTCCAGGAAGCGCTGACCAACGTGGCCAAGCACGCGGGCACCGGCGACGCCGCCGTACACCTGGACTACTCCCGCCGACACCTCACGATCACTGTGTCCGACGACGGACAGCCGATCGAACAGGCGGACCGGACCCCCGGCTACGGGCTGATCGGCATGCGGGAGCGGGCCCGGTCCGCCGGCGGGCAGCTCTTGGCGGGGCGGCGTCCGCAGGGCGGCTTCGAAGTGACCATGGAACTGCCCCTGCTGAACGACAGCACGGGCCGGCGCGGCGCGCCCGAAGAAGAAAGCGTGACGCCATGACCATCCGGGTGGTCCTGGCGGACGACCAGGCCCTGCTTCTCGGGACGTTCCGGCTGCTGATCGACTCCTGCGACGACATGGAGGTGATCGCGGTCGCGGGCGACGGTGAGGAAGCCGTCGCGGCGGTACGGGCCACCCGTCCCGACGTGATCGTGATGGACATCCGCATGCCCGGCCTCGACGGTCTCGCGGCGACCGCCGAGATCTGCCGGGACGAGACACTGCGGGACACCAAGGTCCTGATCCTCACGACCTTCGAGACCGATGAGTACGTGGCCCAGGCCCTGCGCGCCGGGGCGAGCGGGTTTCTCGGCAAGGACGTCGGGGCGGGCACGTTCCTCGACGCCATCCGTACGGTCGCCGCCGGCGACGCGCTGCTGTCCTCCTCCGCGGCCCGGTCCCTGATCAGCGACTTCCTGGCCCGCCCGGCCCGCGGCCGGGCCGGCTCCGCCGCGGCCGCTCTGGAGGTCCTCACCGCACGCGAACGCGAGGTCACGGCGTACGTGGCGGCGGGACTGTCCAACGACGAGATCGCCGCGCGGCTCTGCCTAGGCCCCCTGACCGTACGGACCCACGTGCACCGGGCCCTGGCAAAACTGGATGCCCGGGACCGGGCCCAACTGGTCGTCATCGCTTACCAGTCGGGCCTCGTACGGCCCTGAGTCAGAAGCTCGGCCTGTTCGGTCAGTTCTCGGGGTCGGGCTCCTGCGGGCCACGGTCGAGGTCCGCGTCGAGATTGGCGAGAAGTCTGTCCAGCAGGCTTTGCAGGACCTCGGTCTCCAGGTCGCTGAAGCCTCGCAGCGCGTGGCTGTTGGTCTCGTGCAGGGCCGCGAGCACCTGGGGGAGCGTCGCCAGCCCGGTCTCGGTCAGGGAGATCATGCTGACCCGCCGGTCCTGGGTGGACGGCGTACGGCGGATCAGGCCGTCACGTTCCATGCGGGCGAGCAGTTGTGCCATGGACGGCTGCTCGATTCTCGCCAGCTTCACCAGTTCCTTCTGCGGGAGCGCCTCCCCCTGGCCGAGGGCCGCCAGGACCGGCACCTGACCGAAGGCCAGCCCCAGCGGGCGCAGTCGGCGGTCGTTGAGGCGGGCCAGGGTGCGGGAGGCGATGTTGATCGAGGCGGCGGGGGTGGCGTGGGTCGGTGGCTCGTTCACGCCCGTGAGTGTATAGGTGCCTATTGAAATGATGCATAGGTACCTATACGTTGTCGGCCGGACGTCCTTACATCCGGGCGTCCGGCGTCCGGCACCCGGCGTCCGGCACCCGGCATCCGGCACCCGGCGTCCGCAGCGAGAGGCAGTAAATGATCATTCACAATGTGACCGTCATCGACGGCACGGGAGCCGCCCCGATCACCGGTGCGGAGGTCGTCGTGACCGACGGGCGGTTCAGTGCCGTCCTCCCCGCGACGTCGCGAGAGCGGGCGGTCGCCGACGGTCCCGTGATCGACGCCCGGGGCGGCTATCTGGTCCCGGGGCTGTGGGAGAGCCACACCCATCTGAGCGGCTATCTCATGGGCAAGCCCGAGAACGAGCGCGGCGAACACCTCGCGAACCTGATGGCGGAGTTCCTGGCCGTCGGGGTGACCAGTGCCGTCGATCTCGGAGGTCCCCTCGGCCTCGGGGCCGAGACGCGCGACCACCTCGCGAAGGTCTCAGGACCCGTGCCCCGGCTGTTCTTCGCGGGTCCCGTCTTCACCGGGATCAAAGGGTGGCCGGTTCTGGACATGGAGGCCCGTGCGTCCCTCGCGTACCAGACCGACAACGCCGACGACGCCTACCGCCAGGCCCTGGCCCTCGCCGACCAGGTCGACTTCCTCAAGTGCATATACGACGGTGAGCCGGGCGCACCCGACAAGCTGCCCCTCGCCGCGCTGAAAGCCGTCGTCACGGCCGCGCACGAGAAGGGCAAGAAGGTGCTCGCGCACGTCCACCACCGCTCCGAACTGGAAGAGGCGGTGGCGGCCGGGGCGGACGCCATCGAGCACGCGTTCCTGCCCGACGACCCCGGCAGCACGGCGGAGGCCCTCGACGTGGCGGCGATGCTGGCGGACACGAACACGTACTACTGCCCGACGCTGGTCACCTGGGAGCAGCTCGGGCGCAACGGCGACGACAGCTACCTCCGGGAGCTGGCCGGGGCCGGCATCCTCACCGAGGCGGACATCCCGCGGATCACGGCCCGTCCGTTCTACGGGAAGCCGTTCCCCCGGCACTCCGCGGAGGAGTCCCGTATCCGGTTCGACTACGCGATGGACACGCTCGCGCTGATGTACGACGCCGGAGTGCGGATCGCCGCCGGGAGTGACGTCGCCCTGCTGATGCCCTCCCCGCCCCGGGCCTTCCTGCGGGAGCTGCACCTGCTCGCGAAGGCGGGGCTGCCGTTGTCGGCGGTCCTGGAGGCCGCGACCCGGCACGCGGCCGGGAAGATCGGCCAGGACGCGACGGTGGGGACGATTACCGAAGGCGCGGTCGCGGACGCCCTCCTCCTCGACGCCGACCCCCTCGCCGACCTCGCGCACCTGACCGACCCCGCCCACCGGGTGGGGACGCTGAGCGGTGGACGGCCGAGCTGGGGTCAGGACGGGGTACGCGTGCCCAACTCCGCGGCGGCTTCCGCGTAGTCGACCAGGAGCCGGGCGAATTCGAGGCGTTTGGCCTGGGGCCAGTCGCGGGTGATGTGCTCGAAGGCCTGGCGGTGCTGGCTGCTGAAGCGGTCGCGCAGGGCGATGCCCTCGGGGGTGAGGAGGAGCACCGTACGGCGGCCGTCGCTCTGGGAGGCGGCCCGTACGAGAAGGCCCGCGGTGATGCAGTCGCTCACCATCCGGCTCGCCACCGAGGAATCGACGGTCAGCTGGTAGGCGACGCCGCCGACCGTCATCTCGCCGTCGGCCTCGTCGACGACGTTGATGACCTGGTTCCGCGCCATGTCCTTGCGCGTGACCGGCGGGTCGACGTCCACCAGGGCGGTACGGCGCCGCAGCCGGGCGAATGCCGCGCCGACCGCGTCCAGCAGCGCGTCGTCCGGAGTCTCGTTCTGCCTGGTCTCGTTTCCCCTGGTCACTTTGACACCTTAGTCCCAGGTCGCTGCCGAACACAATTACGTGCAACAATGCATGCATCTGCGTTTCGCAGGAGACCGGTGGGTGCCGGGAGACCCGGTTCACCGCGACGGATCGACAACGACGGGAAACACCCCCATGAGCACAACGGCCATCATCAACGCGCGGGTCTTCGACGGGGACCGGCCGCTGGAGGCGACCACCGTCGTCTTCGACCGCACCGGGATCCTCGCGGTGGGCGGGGAGGCACCCGCCGGGGCGGAGATCGTGGACGCCGCGGGCGGGACACTGCTGCCCGGCCTGATCGACGCGCACGTCCACACCAACGAGCAGGCTCTCGCCCTGGACCTGCGGTTCGGTGTGACCACGGCGCTGGAGATGCAGGGCAATCACACCGCCGGCAACCGCGCGCACATCACGGAGAACGACGCGGTGGCCGACATCCGGTCCTCCGGGTTCGCCATCACTCCTCCCGGTGGTCACCCGAGCGAGCTGTTCCCGGAGGGCTTCCGCCCCGGGCCGCCTCCCGGCGCGCGCGGCCCGAAGCCGTCGGAACCGGCGCCCCTGATGCCGTTCTCCACCACCCCCGAGGAGGCGGTGGGGTTCATCCCGCAGCTGGTCGAACGCGGCTCCGACTACATCAAGTTCATGGTCGACGACGGTTCGGTGGAGGGCCACCCGGGTCTGCCGATGCTGGACCGGGCCACGCTGAACGCGGGTGTCGCCGAGGCCAAGAAGCACGGCATGCTCACGGTCGCCCACGCGCTGACCATCGAGGCGACCCGGATGTCGATCGAGGCGGGCGTCGACGGTCTGGTCCACCTGTTCATGGAGGGCCCGCACACCGAGGAGATCATCACACTGATCCGCGACGCCGGGGCGTTCGTGGTGCCGTGTGTGGTGCTGAACGCCTCGATGATGGGCATCACGGGCGACGAGCTGGCCGACGACCCGCGCGTGGCGTCGCGTCTGGACGAGCAGTGGATGAAGACGCTGCGCAGCAGCTTCGGCCACTACCCGCAGGGCAAGCTCAGTGATGTCTTCGGCTCGGTGCGTGCGCTGCGGGACGCCGGTGTCGACATCCTGGTGGGTACGGACGCGTCCGCGCCGTTCGAGTTCCTGGGCGGTCTGGCCCACGGGGCGAGCGTCCACCACGAACTCCAGTACCTCGTCCGGGCCGGTCTGACCCCGGTGGAGGCGCTGCACGCGGGGACCTCCGTCACCGCCCGCCGCTTCGGGCTGACCGACCGGGGCCGTATCGCCGAAGGGCTGCGCGCCGACCTGCTCCTGGTCGACGGCGACCCCACCACGACCATCTCCGACACCCTCAACACCCGGGCCGTCTGGCGCCGGGGCACCCGCCTCACCCACGCCTGAGCCCCCCGCCGGGCGACCGCCGCACGGAGCGCGCGGCCCCGGCGGGCACGGTCCGGGCCGTCGTCCCTCGCCGTCCGCCCCGCACCTGCTCCCACGCGTGCGCCGGGCAACGGCCCGTACACCCTGGGCCGAACACCGGCCCCGTACACCCGGCGCCCTCACCCGCCCCACCAGCCGGGGGCTTGTCGGCATCGCCGAACGCGCCGCCCTGTGCGGGGGCCGGGCCGAGGCCGGGCCAACAGGCGGCGGTGGCCGACTCGTTCACGCCTCCCTGCCCCTGCTGCCCGCGCCCGTACCCGGAGAGAACCCCCTGTGACCACGGTCCTGATCGTCGACGACCACGCGCTGCAACGCCTCGGTTTCCGCATGCTGCTCGACGCCCACCCCGGCACGGACGTCGTCGGGGAGGCCGCGAACGGCGCGGAAGCCGTACGGCAGGCGGCCGAACTGCGCCCCGACGTGGTGCTGATGGACATCCGTATGCCCGGCGTGGACGGCATCGAGGCCACCCGCCGCATTGTGGCGTCCGGCGGCCGGTCCCGGGTCCTCATGCTCACGACCTTCGACCTGGACGAGTACGCGTACGGCGCCCTGCGCGCCGGCGCCAGCGGCTTCCTCCTCAAGGACGCCCTGCCGGGCGAACTCATCGCCGGTATCCGGGCGGTGGCGGAGGGGGACGCCGTCGCGGCCCCGGCGCTGACCCGCCGCCTGCTGGACACGTTCGTACGGCAGGGCCCGCAACCGGCCGACCGGGCCGGCGGCGCGGGCGGCGATCCCCGCCTGGCCGGACTCAGCGAACGGGAGGGCGAAGTCCTGCTGGCGATGGCACAGGGCCTCACCAACACCGAGATCGCCGCACGGCTGGTGCTGGCCGAATCCACCGTCAAGACCCACGTCAGCAAGGTGCTTGCCAGGATCGGCGCCCGCGACCGCGTCCGGGCCGTCATCATCGCGTACGAGGCGGGCCTCGTCGGAATCCGCTGACCCGCCATCGGGGTACGGGGAGACGGGGTACGGGGAGACAGGGTCGGCGGGTCATCCCCAGGTCGCCTCGCACCCGGTACTCCGGTACCGCGCCCGGCACTTGATCAGCCCCGTGGTACCGCGTATCCGGCCCCTTCCCCTTCCTAAGGTGAAGGCAGGGCCGCGGGCGGAAACGCGCCCCAACACGCCTCACCACCAGGGCCTGCCATCGCGTCCGCGATGCGCCCCTGCCCCCGCCGGCGGATCACCGTTCCCCCCACCCGGGAGTGGAACGACGCCAGAAACACCAGCGACACCGGCCCGATCCGGCCGCGGGGCCTCAAGCGAAAGGGCTGTCCCATGTGCGGGATCCATCGCCGTACACTCCTGAAAAACGCCGGCGCGGGCGCCGCGGCCGCCGGAGCGGCGGTACTGCTGTCCGGCTGCGCCGACGACACCGGCACCAAGGCGGGCAGCACCACGTCGCCGGGCCGTAAGACCTCCGGGACGACCGCCATCCAGAACGTGCGGATCTTCGACGGCGAGCGGGTCATCACCGCCCGTACGGTCGTCATCGAGGGCCACAAGATCGTCCAGGTCGGCGGCAAGGCCCCGAGCGGCGCCACTGTCGTCGACGCGTCCGGTGCCACCCTGCTGCCCGGCCTCATCGACGGCCACACGCACACCTCGGACGACGGGCTGAAGAACGCGCTGCTCTTCGGTGTGACCACCGAACTGGAGATGCAGGGCGGCGGGCACGACCCCGAGAAGACCGACAACAACGACAGCATCGCGGACGTCCGTTCGGCGGGCACCGGGGTCGGGGCGCCCGGCGGCCACCCGTCCGAACTGTTCCCCGAGGGCGGTCCGCCCGGCGTCCCGCCGGAGGGCGCGGACACCGGGGACGGGTCGGGGCCGCCGCCGGACGAGGGGGTCTCGAACCCGCGGGAGGCGGTCAAGCTGATCCGCCGCGTCGTCGCGGACGGAGCCGACTACGTGAAGATCATGATCGAGGACGGCTCGGTCCTCGGCGCGGCCGGCCTGCCCGCCCTGAGCAACGACACGATCGTGGCGTCCGTGGCCGAGGCGCACAGGCTCGGCAAGATGGCCGTGGCCCACGCGCTGACCGTGCAGGCCTTCGAGCAGGCGATCGACGCGAAGATGGACGGCCTGGTCCACCTCTTCATCGACCGGCCCGCCGACGCGAAGATCGTGCGCAAGGTCGCGGACTCCAAGGTGTTCGTCACCGCGTGCCTGTGCCTCAACAGGTCGATCATGGGCGGGACGGGCGCCGATTTCGCCGCCGACAAGCGGGTCAGCTCCCGGCTGAGCAAGGAGTGGCTGGACACCCTGCGCCACGGCAGCCTCAACCACTACCCGGAGGGCAACTTCGAGGACGTCCTCGGGAGCGTCCTCGCGCTCCACAAGGCGGGGGTGGACATCCTGGTCGGTACGGACGTCTCGGTGGCCGTGCGCTACCTCGGCGGACTCGCCCACGGCGCCAGCGTCCACCACGAGTTGCAGCTTCTCGTCCAGGCGGGGCTCACGCCCGTCCAGGCCCTGCGGGCGGCCACGTCCGTACCGGCCCGCCGCTTCGGCCTCAAGGACCGGGGCCGTATCGCCGAAGGCCTGCGCGCCGACCTCCTCCTGGTCGACGGCGACCCCACCCGCACGATCTCCGACAGCCTGTCCATCCGCGAGGTGTGGCGCCGCGGGGCCAGGCAGCCCCGGCGCTGACACCACCGCAGGCTCTTCAGCGGCTGGGGACGAGCGTTCCCCAGCCGCTTTCGAGCAGGTCGAAGGCGCGGACGACGGCCTGGCGGGGGTCTTCGTGGCCACGGGCGGTACGGGGGGCCTCAAGGGCGAAGTGGGCCAGGGCCGTACAGGCGGGATCGTCCGCGGGCAGGCCGCTCTCCTCCGCGATGACCCGGGCGAGGGCGCCGGTGTGGCGCAGCCACATGGCCTGGACGTAGTCGCGCAGCGCCGGGGTGGTGTGGACCAGCTCGAAGAACGCGGTGAAACCGGCGTCGCCGTCCACGGCGGCCATGCGGTGGCGCAGCGCGTGGTCGCGCAGCGCGGCGGGGATCGACCGGCCCGGGGGGCGCTCGCGTACGGCGGCGAGCAGGAGGGCCTCCTGATCGGCGTCCTCGTCGAAGACGAGGGCCTCCTTGACGGGGAAGTGCTTGAACAGGGTGGTGGTGGACACGTCCGCGGCGTCCGCGATCTCGCGGATGCCGACGTCGTCGTATCCGCGCTCCAGGAACAGGCGCATCGCGGCGTCACTGATGGACCGGCGCGTGGCGGCCTTCTTGCGCTCGCGGCGCCCGATCGGTGCCGGCGGGGCGGAGGAGTCGGTCGGTGGCATACCTACGATCCTATCTCCAAAGTGGTGCAACTTCAAAAGTGTATCGGTTGCACTTATGGAGTCGGCGTGGTCTTCTGGGGTGGCGGTCGACGGAACACCGTCCCGCTTCCCCGTCTCTTCTTCCCCTCTGTACGAAAGGGGTGATCAGCCATGTCCACGTCCGCATCCCTCCCTTCCGCATCCGCCGGCCCCTCGGCCGTGCCGAAGAACGTGCGCTGGGTGATGCTCGGCATCATGCTCGCGATGCTGCTGTCGATGCTCGACAACATGGTCGTCAGCACCGCGATGCCCACGATCGTCGGCCAGCTCGGCGGCCTGGAGTACATCTCCTGGGTGGTGACCGCGTACACCCTGATCACCGCCATCAGCACCCCGATCTGGGGCAAGTTCGGTGACCTGTTCGGCCGTAAATCCGTGTATCTCGCGTCCATCGCCGTGTTCGTCGTCGGGTCCGCCCTGTGCGGGGCGTCGCAGTCCATGGGCGAGCTGATCGCCTTCCGCGTCCTCCAGGGCGTCGGCGCCGGCGGGATCGGCGCGGGCGCGTTCGCGCTGATCGGCGTGCTCGTACCGCCGCGTGAGCGGGGCACGTACCAGGGCATGACCGCCTCGGTCATGGCGATCGGCACCATCGGCGGACCGCTGCTGGGCGGGTTCGTCACCGGCCACTTCGACTGGCGGTGGGCCTTCTACATCAACCTGCCGCTCGGCCTGGTCGCCCTGGTGTGGCTGTGGCTGACGCTGCACGTTCCCGCGCCGCGCGTCAGGGCGAGGATCGACTGGGCGGGCATCGGCCTGCTGACCCTCTCCATCACGGCGATCGTCCTGGCCGCCACCTGGGCGGGCAGCACCTACGCGTGGGGCTCCTGGCAGGTGCTGTCGCTCGGCGCCGTCGCCGTGATCGGGCTCGCCGCCTTCATCTCGGTGGAGAAGCGGGCCGGTGAGCCGCTGCTGCCGCTGACCGTGTTCACCGGGCACCGCAACTACCCGCTGGCGATGGCGCTGACCCTCGCCGCCGGTGTGGTCATGTTCGGCGCGGGCCTGTACCTGCCGCTGTTCCAGCAGAACGTCCAGGGCGCCTCGGCCACGCACTCCGGGCTGCTGATGCTGCCGATGATGATCCCCGTCGTGATCGTCTCGACCGTCGCGGGAAAGGTCATGTCCGCCACCGGCCGCTACAAGATCTTCCCCGTCGTCGGCGCCGCGTTCCTCACCGCCGGGCTCGGCCTGCTGTCCACCATGGACACCGGCACCTCACTGCTGCTGACCAGCCTGTACATGATCCTCGTCGGGATCGGCCTGGGCTTCACCCTGCAGATGGCCGGCACCATCGCGCAGAACAGCGTCTCCCTGCGCGACATGGGCGCCGCGATGAGCTCGTCCAATCTCTTCCGCACCCTGGGCGGGTCCCTCGGCGTCGCGGTCTTCGGCTCGCTGTTCACCCGCGCCGTCCGGTCCCACCCGCCCACGGGCGGCCGGGACGCCTACCTCACGGCGGTCGCGAACGGCACCAGCCACATCTTCCTGGCCGGCGCGATCATCTGCGCCCTCGCCTTCGTCGCGTCGCTCTTCGTCATCGAGGTCCCGCTCCAGAAGGCCGGCCCGCCGACGCCCGCCGCCGAGGCGCCCGCCTCACCCGCGCCCGTCTCATCCGCGCCCGTCTCATCCGCGCCCGTCTCATCCGCGACCGACGGTCAGAGGCCGGCGATGACGTCGGCCGAGGTCATGGGCAGGGAGAACATGGGGTAGTCGTACGTGATCGCGTTGTCGTGCTCCTCCTGTGAGGTGGCGGCAACGCAGTCCGGCACCGTGATGACCCGGTAGCCGTTCTCGTACCCGGTGCGCATCGTCGACTCGACACAGCAGTTGGTGAGGAAGCCTCCCAGGATGATCGTGTCGATCCCCTTGTTCCGCAGTATGAAGTCGAGGTTCGTACTCGCGAAGGTGTCGAGGCCGCGCTTGCCCTCGATCACGATGTCCCCGTCGGCCGGGGCGAGATCGTCCACGATCGCGGCGCCCCAACTGCCCTTGACGAACGCCGACCCGTCCACGACCCCCTTGAGGATGCCGTACGGGTGCCGGGACAGTTCGCCGTAGCCGGGCGCGAAGGTGATGGGCGCGTGCATGACGGTGACGCCGGCGGCCCGCGCGGCTCCGGCCAGAGCCACGGTGTTCGCGAGCATCCCGGTCTTCGCCATCACCCCGGCCACGGCCCCGTTGAGCACCCCGCCCTCGCTGGTGAAGTCGTTCTGGTACTCGATCAGGACGAGCGCGGTCTTCGCCGGGTCAAGGCGGAAAGTCTCGGACATGACGGCTCCTCGGTGAGCTGGGACATATCAGCGGCACGAACAGCCTGCCCGACAAGGGGACCAATCAGTCCGAGGCGGGCTTGGCACAGCGACGAACTTGTTCGTGACGAACATGTTCGTTAGGGTCGGGGTGTGACTTCACGCGAATCCGTGCCCCGTAGCCGTCGTGAGCGGCCCGCCAAGGCCGCTCTTACCTATGACGGGATCGTCGCCGCCGCCGTCGGGCTCATGCGGGCCGAGGGGCTTCAGCGCGTCACCATGCGGCGGCTGGCTCAGGAGCTCGATACCGGGGCCGCTTCGCTGTACGTGTACGTGGCCAACACCGCCGAGCTTCATGCGGCGATCTTGGAGGAGTTGCTGGGGGGCGTTGACCTGGGGCCGGTCGGTAGTGGTGGTGAGGGTGAGGGGTGGTGTGATCGGCTCGTTTCCGTGCTCGGGTCGTACACGCGGGTTCTGTTCGAGCACCCCAGCCTCGCCCGCTCCGCCCTGGTGGCGCGGCCCTCCGGGCCCCACTACCTCGCCCTCGTCGAGGCGATCCTCGCCCTCCTGCACGAGGGGGAGGTGCCCGACGCGCAGGCCGCCTGGGGTGTGGACGTGTTGTTGCAGGTCGCCACCGCGACCGCCGCCGAGCAGTCCACCCGGGGCCGGGCCGCCGACGCGGAGGTCGAGCACGACAAGCTCGTCGCCGCGCTGCGTGACGTCAGTGCCGTCACCCATCCACGGATCGCCGCCCTCGGCACCGCGCTGCTCTCCGGCTCCCACGAGCAGCGCCTGGCGTGGATATTCCGCATGGTCATCAACGGGGCCAGGAACACCCCGGTCACCACGGAGGCATCAGCATGAGTACGAGTACGGGTACGAGCACGAGTACGCATTACCCCATCGCGATCGTCGGCGCCGGCCTCGGCGGTCTCACCCTCGCCCGCGTCCTGCACGTGAACGGCGTCGACGCGGCCGTCTTCGACCTGGAGCCCGACCGGTTCGCCCGTACCCAGGGCGGCATGCTCGACATCCACGTCGAGTCCGGGCAGGCAGCCCTGCGCGCCGCCGAGTTGTACGAGGGGTTCCTGGCCCGGGTCCACCCCGGTGGCGAGACCCTGCGCGTCTTCGACCGGCACGCCCGGCTCGTACTGGAGGAGAAGGACGACGGCGAGGGCAGCCGTCCCGAGGTCGACCGCGGTGACCTGCGCGACCTCCTGCTCGACTCGCTCCCCGAGGGGACCGTGCGCTGGGGCGCCAAGGTCACCGGCGCCCGGCCGCTCGGCTCCGGGCAGCACTCCGGGCGCCACGAGGTCACCCTCGCCGACGGCACCACCTTCACCACCGGCCTCCTCATCAGGGCCGACGGCGCCTGGTCCCGTATCCGCCCGCTGCTCTCCGACGCCCGCCCCGCCTACACCGGCATCTCCTTCGTCGAGCTGGACCTCCTCGACGCCGACACCCGCCACCCCGAGAGCGCCCGGCTCGTCGGCGCCGGCATGTGCTTCGCCCTCGGCGACAACCGGGGGTTCCTCGCCCACCGCGAAACCGACGGCAGCCTCCACATCTACGTCGCCCTGCGCGCCGCCGAGGACGTGCTGTCCACGATCGACTTCACCGACGCGGACGCGGCCAAGGCCGGCGTACTGGAGCACTTCGAGGGCTGGGACCCGGCTCTGCGGCGGCTGGTCACCGACGCCGACACCCCGCTGGTGCCCCGGCTCATCCACGCGCTGCCCGTCGCACACCACTGGAAGCGCACTCCGGGCGTCACCCTGCTCGGCGACGCCGCCCACCTGATGTCCCCCTTCGCCGGGGAAGGCGCCAACCTCGCGATGATCGACGGCGCGGACCTGGGGCGGGCGCTCGCCGCGCACCCGGGGGACGTGGAGGCAGCGCTGGCCGCCTACGAGGCCTCCCTCTTCCCGCGCGGCGAAAGCACCGCCCGCGAATCCGCGACGAGCCTGGACACGATGTTCGACGACCGGGCGCCGCAGCCGATCGTCGACATGTTCGTCGCCTTCGCGTCGCCTTCGCCGCGCGGTGAGTGAACGCGTCGCCGTGTGCGCTCCAGCGGGTGGGCGTGCGGGTGGGCATTCGGGTGGTCATCAGCGGCTTCGGCCGGGTGACCGGGGTGCCGGGCCCCCCGGCAGTGCCACGATGGGCGACCGCGCCGCCCGTCGTCGGCCGTGAGGCCGTGAGGCCGGGACCGGGCGGATCTTCCGGGCTGGACCGACCAGAGGACTGATCCACCATGCGTGTCTTGGTCGCGGGTGCCACCGGTGCGGTGGGCCGACTCCTCGTACCCCTTCTGCTGGACGCCGGACACCAGGTCACCGGCGTCTCCCGCACCCTCGCGGGCACCGAGCGGGTACGGCGGCAGGGCGCGTCGGCGGTCCAGGCCGACGCCCTCGACCCCGGCGGTCTGCGGCAGGCGGTGACCGCCGCCGCGCCCGACGCGGTGATCAACCAGCTCACCGACCTGGCGGACGCCGACGGCGCGGCGACCGACCGGCTGCGCCGGGAAGGCATGCGCAATCTGGTGGACGCGGCCCACGACGCCGACGTGCACCGGATCGTCGTCCACTCGCTCGCCTGGGTGTACGCGCCCGGGGACAAGCCGGCCGACGAGACCGTACCGCTCGACCTCGGAGCGGCGGAGCCGCGAGGCGCGATGGTGGACGGGGTACGGGTGCTGGAGGAGACGGCGGCCGAGATCGACACCGCGGTGCTGCTGCGGTACGGCGTCCTGTACGGACCCGGCACCTGGTACGAGCCGGGCGGCGCCGTGTCCGCGGCCCTCGGTGGTGACCGGGAGGCGCGTTTCCTCGGGAACATCGAGGCGGACCTCTCGGTGAGTTCGTTCGTCCACGTCGCCGACGCCGCGCGGGCCGCCGTCGACGCCCTCAACTGGCCCTCCGGCCCGGTGAACATCGTGGACGACGAGCCGGCGCGGGGCCGCGCGTGGCTGCCGGTCCTGGCCGCCGCGCTCGGGCGGCCGGCGCCAGGGCCCGTATCGGGACAGCAGAGTTGGGCGCGGGGCGCGTCCAACGAGCTGGCACGCTCGCGGGGTTGGGAACCCGAGTACGCGTCCTGGCGGTCGGGTTTCGCGGCGCAGGACGCCTGACGGTTCGTCAGACAGTACGAACACCGAGGGGTGCGGCGGATCATCCGCCGCACCCCTCGTCACGCCGCGGTGTCACGCGTGAGCGTCACGTGTTCTTCCGGGACGCTGCCGTCAGTGCGAGCGGGCCTCTCCGCGACGCCGCATGAAGAAGAGGACCCCGCCGCCGACGGCGAGCAGGGCCGCCGCACCCGTGGCGGTCGCCACGACGTCGCCGCTGCCCGTCTCGGCGAGTCCGCCCTGGGCGCTGCTGGACGTCGAGACCACCGGGGACGCCGACTCGGACGCGGAGGCCGAGGTGGAGGCGTTCGGGGACGCCGACTCGGTCTCCGTGGGCGAGACCGCCCCGGGCGCCGTGGTCGACGGCGTCGCGTCCGGGGTCGTCGTCGCGAGCGGAGTCTTCGTGGGAGTCGGGGTCGTGTCCGGGGTCGTCCCGGGCGGAGTCTTCGTGGGGGTCGGCGTGGGAGTCGGGACGGTCTGCGTGGTGCAGTCCTTCGTACCGCCGTTCCAGGACGCGATCAGCTTGTCCTTGATGACCGGACGGCTCGGACCGATCGGCAGGTCGCCGTGCTCGAAGCCGTCGTTCGCGTCCTTCTTCCCGTCGAACTTGACGCTGCCGCGGTAGAGGTCGACCTGCGCGAAGCAGCCGACGTCCGGGACGGCTATGTCGAGGGTGTCGGTCACGCTCTGCTTCACGTTCACGGTGTCGAAGTCGTGGAAGACCTGCTCGCCGGAGGTCGCCCACGTCGCCCCGAACGTACGGTACGAGGCGAGCGAGGCCGTGCAGGACTCCGCGTCGCCGGCGGCGCGGACCTTCACGTGCACCTTGCCGTCCTCGGACGGCTTGAGGTTGAGGTCGTCGACCTGGACGGAGGCCTTCCAGGCCACGCCGTCGAGGGAGAACTCACAACGGTCCGTCGCGGTCTTCACACCGGCGCCCGTCCCCGGCTTGTAGTCCGAGGGGTGACCCTTGTCCCAGCCGTCGCCGCCCGGGCAGTCGCCCGCGTACGCGGACGTGGCGGCCACGGCGGACAGGGCGACGGCCGCGGCGCTGACCCCCAGCAGACGCCACATGGTGACATGACTCGCTTTGGGCATGAAGAATCCAATCCTGGCTTCACAAAAGCCCGGCGCGGGCACGCGGAAAGGCGACGCCTCCCAGAAGGGCACAGCCTCTCGGGAGGGCACACTGATGCCGCGCAGGGCTGGATGGTCGAGGGCGCTCGGGGAACCACGGTCGGGTCCCCGGAGCACATCAGGCATCGTGGGTCCTGCGGTGCCGGCGTGTCAACTCCCGTCACACCGCTCACAATTCGCTGGTCAGTGAGGAGTCCCTCGGTGCGTCAGTGGTAGTGACCGTGCCGGCCGAGGGTTTCCACGGGAGTGGCGCCGGGCCGGGTCCACTGGGGTACGGGGCGGCTCGTCGGACCCCAGGTGGCGACGCCGTCGGCGTCCGACCGCCAGTACCAGCAGGCCTGGTGGTCCACGGCCGGGTGCCCCTCGTGCACGTCACCGGCCCCACGCCGGCCCCCGGGGTGGTCCTCCCACGCCTCGCCGCGGCCGTAGGGCGTCATGTCGAGCAGGCCGAGGGACCCGTTGACCGGCTCGTTGCCCCGGCCGGTGGTGGAGTAGGTGAGGAACACGCGGTCGCCGTCGCGCAGGAAGGCGGTGAGGTATCCCATCTCTCCGCCGACCGGCTCGCCCACGTCGCGCACCGAGTACCAGGGCTCGGTGTACCCCATGAACGCGACGAAGGACGCCACCTCCTCCCAACGCCCCGTCGTCAGCACGGCGAACGAGACGCCGCGCGCGTTGAGGTAGACGGCGTCCTTCACGTGCCAGGCCGTAGTGGTGCAGCCCTCGCACTGCCCCTGGTGGGGTGTGTCGTCGTACCACATGTGCTGGTACACGACGAGTTCGTCGCGCCCCTGGAACAGGTCCAGGAACGGCACCGGGCCGTCGGGCCCGACGACCTCCACCGACCCGTCGAACTCCACCATCGGCAGCCGCCGCCGGGCCGCGGCGATCGCGTCGCCCTCGTGGGTGTGCGCCTTCTCGCGGACCAGCAGCTCGTCACGGGCCGCCTGCCAGGTGGCCAGGTCGACGACGGGCGGCTTGCCCGGGAGGTCGTTGCCCGGGTCGCGGGGGGTGGTGGTCATGGAATCCTCCGGGGTGGGTGGTGTCTGTCCGGGTCCTGGTGCTGTACGACACGGCGTCGCGACGGTCACGACGGTCACGACGCCGTACGACCCTCACCGGAACAGACTGGCCATCCGGCCGGAACTCATCGCTGCCGCCACGCCCGCGCCCACGAACGCGCGGCGAGTCGCTAGCCTGCGTCGTCATGATGCGCGCGTGGGTGCTGCCGACACTGCTGGTGCTCTGCGGATCGGTCGTCGCGGCCGCGGCGGCCCTCCGGGGAAGCCCCTGGGGAGCCGCGGCGGTCCTGCTGGTGTTCGTGCCGCTCGCGGGCGTGCACTCGCCCCTGGTGTTCCCGAGGTCGGTCGGCGCGCTGGAGGCCGGACGCCGCAGCGCGGCCGACGGCCGGCCGGTCGTGTTCTGGCGGTCGGGCTGCGCGTACTGCCTGTGCCTGCGCCTCCGGTTGGGCCGTGACGCCCGCCGGGCACACTGGGTCGATATCTGGCGCGATCCGGACGGGGCGGCGGTGGTGAGGGCGGCCAACGGGGGCGACGAGACCGTGCCGACGGTGGTGGTGGCGGGCCGGTCCCGTACCAACCCGGACGTCGAGTGGGTACGGGAACAGCTTTCCTCTCCGGGGGAGTGAAGCCGTACCACCGCGGAGGCCGAGCCTTCAGGCCGGTCACAAGGCGATCAGGCCCGCCGCCGACGGCCGGAAACCGCAGGCGTCGAAGGAGAAGGACCGCAGGTGTTCCTCGAAGTCCACGTGCAGCCAGTCGCATCCCGCCGCGCGGGCGCGCTCGGCGGCCGTCCGCAGCAGCGTGGCGCCCAGTCGGTGGGCGCCGCCCGCTCGGCCCCGCGTGCCGCGGAGTCTCCCACCGGGGCCCGAATCCCCCGGCGAGCAGCTCGCCGAGAGCCGCGTTGTCGAAGTCACCCCGCCACTCGTACGTGACCGTCGTGATCGTCATGACCCGAACGCAGTGATCCGCGTGGGCGGGCGACAGGTGGGAGAGTCCGCGTCGGTCAGTGTGCTCCGGGCCGGAGGTCGCGGCGCCAGAAGGCCGGTAACCACCAGCACAGCACGGAGCGGTCCTCGGGCCAGGGCGTACGGTCCTCCGCCGCCACGTTCTCCGGGCCCTCCCACTCCTCGAAGGAGTCCCGCGACGGGTCGATGGGACGCCAGGCCGGGTCGAGCGTCTCGTTCTCCGCCGGGGGACGTACGTACCGCTTGCCGTGCTCGTCGCACGCGCCGAAGTCCTGGAAGTTCCGCTGGGCGTCCAGCAGCGATATGCGGTTGGCACCGCCGGCCATCGAGGGCCAGCGGAACTGGACGCCGTCGTCCTCCCAGAAGCAGATGGGGCAGATCTCGTGGGAACCGGGCATCTCGTCGAGGACGCGATGGCCGCAGCAGGGGCAGGGGTATGGATTTCTCACCAGCGCAGTCTGAACCCGGTGGGAGCCCCATGGAGCGCCTTCGCGTCATCGAGGAGACCGTGATCGAGGAGATCGTCATCGAGGAGACGGCGACCACCGGTCACGCGTCCCCGCGCCAGGTCTGGTACCTGTCGTACGGCTCCAACGTGGACCTCGGCCGGCTCGCGTACTACCTCACCGGCGGCCGCCCGCCCGGCGCGGCCAGGGCGTACCGGGGCTGCCGCGACCCACGGCCGCCGGAACGGTCCGTGCCGGTGGAGGTCGCGGGCGCGGTGTACTTCGCCACCGAGTCGCCCGTGTGGGGCGGTGGACGGGCGTTCTACGATCCCGACGCCCCGGGGCGCGTGCTGGGCAGGGCCCACCTGGTCACGGCCGGGCAGTTCTCGGACATCGCCGCGCAGGAGATGTACGGGGAGCCGGGCACCGATCTCGACCTGGCCGGGGTGGTGAGCGGCGGGCGGGTGGTGCGGGGTGAGGGGCGTTACGAGACGCTGGTGTGCCCGGGGGCGCTCGACGGGGCGCCGGTGGTGACGTTCACGGCGCACTGGGGGGTCGGGGACGTCGAGCCGAACGCCCCGTCCGCCGCGTATCTGGCCTTCCTGGGGCGGGGGCTGCTCGCGGCGGGTGCGTGGGATGTGGAGACGGTCGTGGCGTACGTGGCGGCGTGTTCCGGTGTGTCCGGGCGGTGGACGGAGCGGGAGATCAGGGGGTTGGTGGGCGGGTAGCGGCGGTCGGCCGCCGGGTGGTCTCCTTCGATCTGCCCGGCCACGGCGGCTCGCCCCGCCGCGCCTCCTACCGCTCCGACGAGATCGCCGCCGTCGTGCACGAGGCGGTCACCGGCGCCGGACTCGACGCGCCCGTCGTCGCGGGGCACTCGCTCGGCGGTGTCCTGGCAACGCTCTACGCCGCGGCGTACCCCGCCCGGGGCGTCGTCAACGTCGACCAGCCCCTCCTCCCAGGCAACTTCGCGGAGGTGCTCCGCCTGACGGGAAGACGAAAGTGTCCCGGACCTCGTTCCTTCCGAGGTCCGGGACACCGTCATTCATCAGTACTGAGCGTCAGTACTGAGCGTCAGTGCTGAGCGCCTACTTGGTGAAGTACAGGTACTGCCACGCCCCGTACGTCGACGAGTTCACACTGTCCCCCGACGAAGCGTTGATGTACGCCGACCGCACCCGGGCCCGGATTCCCGCCCCGCCCTTGCCGGGGCCGCCCAGCTTCACCGCCGACTTCCCGTTGCCGCCCAGCGCGAAGTACTCCGGGTCGCCCGCCGGGTACCACGTGCCGCCGGAGTAGACCTGGAGCTCGAACCGCTGGTGGCGGCCCTGGTAGTAGCTCATGGTCGTGGTCAGGAGCGGGTCGCTGGTCTCACGGAACCAGTAGTACTTCGTGGAGCCGATCTTGCCCGTCTTGTAGTGCTTGGAGACGGCCGTGGAGATCTTGACCTTGGCGAACCCGGTCGACTTGACCGACTTGGACGCCGAGCGCGAGTCGCCCGCGAAGACGGCCGTGAGGGTGGTGTCACGCGTCATGTCGACGGTGACCGACAGGTTGCCCTTGGAGTTGACCTTGCCGGACTTGACCAGCCGCTTCGGCTTGTCCGCGCCGAACGGGTCGGCGTAGATCTCGACCGTACGGCTCTTGTACGTCTTGCCGAGGTGCGCGGTGAAGGAGACGTCCGCGCCGTACGAGTAGAGCTTGCCGTTGTTGTTCAGGGTGAGGCTCGTCGCGGTACGCGAGACCTCCACGGTGTCGGACGCCGAGACCTTCGTGTGCGTCGCGTCACCCGCGTACGCCACCGTGTACTTCACCTTGCCGCCGGCCGGCGGGGTGTCCGCGAAGGCGAAGGAACCGTTCGCCGTCGTCTTCACACCGGGCAGCACCTTGCCCTTGGGCGAGTCGATGTCCGTGCGCGTGACGGTCAGGGCCGTACCCGCCGGAAGGGCCTTCGCCGAGGTCAGCTTGCCGGTGACGGTGAGCTTCTTGGCGCGGGTCGCCTTGGCGGGGGCGGCGACGGTGAGCTTGGGCAGGTACTTGGTGGGGTCGGTGTACGACCGCAGCGAGTACACGCCGTTGCTGTTCTCCGAGACGGCGAAGACGCGGCTGCCGTCCGGGGCCCAGGCCAGCGCCCCGTCGACCTGGGTGTCGCCGCCGCTGCTGTTGCCCGTGTTGCCGTACTCGTACTCACGGATCGCGGTGGTGGAGCCCTGCTCGTAGAGGTGCAGGTCCGGGCCGTACCAGGAGCTTGTGCCCGACGCGACGGCGCCCTTCGGGCCGATCGCGACCGAACTGCCGTAGTCATTGGACGGGTAGCGGCGCAGCTCGTGCAGGTCGGTGGTGGAGTAGGCCGGGTTGTAGTACGGATAGCCGGCGGCCGTGACCACCTCCGTGCCGTCGGGCGAGATGTCGAGGTCGCGGAGGTTGCTGCCCTCGTTGCCCGGGTTGCCGTCGAGGACCCGCAGCACCGCGCTGCCGGACGTCACGTCGTACAGCGCGACCGTGCTCTGCCCGCGTTCGCCCACGGCCAGCAGGCCGGGCGCGGCCGGGTCGGACCCGAGGAGCGGCGGCAGGTACGACGACATGGCGCCGTCCTGGTCGAGTGCCACGACCGGCTCGGCCCCGGACAGGTCGAGCGAGCCGAGGTTGCCGGAGGAGTCCAGCCCGTACCCGAACCAGAGCTTGCCCCCGGCGACGGCGAGGCTCCGCGGGTTCTTGGCGTCGCCGAGGGTGTACTCGGCGGTCTTCGTGTACGTGGCCGTGTCCACCGACACGATCCGGTTCGAGGCCGCGACAGCCGCGTACACCTGACCCGAGTCGGCCGAGAGGGCCAGGCCGTCGACGCCCGGCAGACCCGTGACGGTCTTCTGGACCGTACCCGCGTAGTCGGTGACGACGAGCTTGCCGCTGGTCGGGTCGGAGACGTAGACGCGCTGGTGGAGACCGTCGACCAGGACGTCGCCCGCGGACTTCAGGGAGAGGGTCTTGGCGGAGTCGGCGGCGGCAGGGGCCGCCGTGGCCGCGACGAGCGCGGCCGAGCTGAAGAGGACCGCGAGCGAGGTCGCGGCCGCGAGGGTGCGCGTGCGCACTGTGGTGATTACCCCCCAGGTAATGACCGCATCAAGTCACCCGCGGATCGCGGGGAGCGGTTGGTGTCAGCCTAGGGCACGGGTCCGACAGGAGGGCAGTGGGTTTCCGGGGAGGGGGGTTTCCGCCGGTCACAGATCCAGCACGACGGCGTCCCTCGGACGCGAGCAGCAGATCAGTACGTCGCCCTCGGCCGGCGGCTCGACCGGATTCGGGTCGTACGCGACGCCCCCGGACAGCAGGGCGCTCTCGCAGTTGTGGCAGACGCCGGTACGGCACGACCAGCGGGTGGGTACGTCGCACGCCTCGGCCAGTTCGAGCAGGCTCGCGTACCGGGGGTCCCAGGGCACGGTGAGACCGCTGCGGCTGAACGACACGTCAGGACCCGGCGCCGCGGGGGGTTCGGCGGGCGCGTGCGGGTCGTGTTGTTCCGTCGGGTTCACCCCGGGGTTCAGCGCGGCTCCCGCGCCGAACGTCTCGACGTGGATCCGGTCGGGCGCCATCCCGTACCGGTTGAGACCGGCGGTGAGGTCGTCCATGAACCCCACCGGGCCGCAGAGGTACGCGTCGGCGTCGGCCGGCAGTCCGACGCCGCGGAGGGTGTCGGCGGAGAGGTGGCCGGGCGTGGTGTAGTCGACGCCCTGCCGGTCGTGGTCGGCCGGGCGGCTGTAGCAGATGTACGAGTGGCTCGCGGGGAGCCGGTCCAGCAGTTCGCGGCTCTCGGCGGCGAAGGCGTGTTCGGCGCGCTCGCGGGCGCCGTGGAGCCACCAGACCTCGCGGGGGGAGCCCGTACGCGTGCCCGTGCCCGTATCCGTACCCGTGGATGGGTCCCCGCCCGTGTCCGCCAGCGCGTGCAGCATCGCGAGAACCGGTGTGGCGCCCACCCCGGCGGACGCCAGCACCACGGGGCGTTCGCTGTCGGTCAGGAAGAACGTGCCGCGCGGCGCGGCCACGTCCAGCGTGTCGCCCACCCGTACCGTCGTGTGGATGAGCGTGCTGGCGGCGCCGTGCGGCTCCTGCTTCACACTGATGCGGTACCGGCCGTCGCCGGGGTCGTTGGAGAGCGAATAGCTGCGGATCAGCGGCGACCCCACACCCCCGGGGCTCTCAGGATCCTCGGGACGCAGCCGCAGCGTGACGGACTGGCCGGGCAGCCACGCCGGCAGCCGGGAGCCGTCGGTGGCCGACAGCGTCAGGGAGAACACACTGTGGCTCTCCTCCCTGATGTCGTCGACCCGCAGCGGCCTGAAGCCCGACCAGGCGGGCGGCGGGCTGCTCGCGGCCGTGGTCAGCCCGGTGTTGCCGGACGAGCCCGCCGGGGCGCCGCCGGCCTGTTCCTTGGCGGACTGCTCCTTGAGGCTCCGCAGTGAGGCCTGCCAGCCGGGGCTGAGCGAGGAGATGCGCAGGGCGCGGTCGAGGTCGTCCCTCGGGTGCCCCGGCAGGTAGAGGAGGGAGTCGATGTCCGCGACCGTCATCCCCTCCGCCCCGTCGGCGACCTTCACGATCTCCTGCCCCGCCTCGATCTCGCCCTCGACGACCACGCGCATGTAGAAGCCGGGCCGCCGGTGCGACACGAGCAGGGCCGCCATCTGCGGCTCCTCCATCCGCAGGCCTACCCGGTAGCAGGTCACGCGCGGCTGGCTGACCTCGAACACCGCGTCGCCGATCCGGTACCGGTCACCGATGCACACCTCGTCGTCCGGCAGCCCGTCGACGGTGAGGTTCTCGCCGAACTGCCCGGTCTCGATCCGGTCGCGGCCCAGGTGTTTCTCCCAGTGGCGGTACGAGTCGGTCTGGTACACCAGCACCGCGCGGTGCTCGCCGCCGTGCCCCTCCAGGTCGCCCTGGCCGTCGCCGTCGATGTTCAGGCGGCGTGCCGTGCGGGGGCCGTCGACGGGGTACTTCCAGACTCCGGTGTGCACGGTACGGCCGTGCCACGGGACGTCCTGGGGCATGCCGACGTTCATGGAAGTCAGCGTGGCCACGTCTCTCGCCTCGCTCCCGCTCGCTCGGTGACTGCCTTGCTCGACTGCTTTGCTCGCGTGCCTTGCTTGACCGCCCTGCTCGACTGCCTTGTGTGCTCGCTCAGTGGTTGGCCTCGGTGCGGCTGAGGGCGATCAGCACCTCCTGGGCGTGCGGTGTGTCCGCGATGTCTCCCAGCGTGAGCACCCCTACGAGCCGCCGTTCCTCCACGACGGGGATACGGCGGACCGAGTGCGCGCTCATGAGGTCCGCCGCCTGGCAGACCGACATCCCGGGGGTCACCGTCACCAGGTCACCCGAGCAGGCTTCGAGCGCCGTGGCGACGCCCGCGAGGGTCCCCTCGGCGGTGATCCGTACGGCGATGTCACGGTCCGTGACGAGTCCGTGCAGTTCGTCGCCCGAAGTGACGAAGACGCAGCCGACATCGGAATCCCGCATGCAGGAAGCCACCGCCGTGAGCGACATGTACGGCGGGACGGTGACGGGTTCGCGGCTCATCCGATCGCGCACGAGGTGGGCCGCGACTGCTCGATTGTGGTGCATCGAGGGCTCCGCTCGGACTCGACGGACATCGACGCTGTCCTGTCCGGGATGGGACAGCCGCCCTTTCCAGCATGGAACAGCCGCCGCGTATCCGCATCCGCGGCGGGAGCCCCGCCTCTCCGCGCATCCCGCCGGGGGAAATTTCACGGGTGCGGGTCCCGGAGCCGTCAGGTCCGGGAGACTGGTGGTTTCTGGGTGTGTTCTGGGTGTTTGTGGGCGGGGTCCGGGGACGGGCGGCCCCGTGGGGAGGGGTGTGACCGTATGAGTCGTCGTTCCAGCGGACTGATCGGGGTCTGGGCCGAGGCGCAGCGGCAGCAACAGCGGCAGCGGGAGGCGCAGGAGCGGGCGGCGTTCCGGCAGCAGCGGGACACGGAACGGCAACAGCGGGCGTACGCACGTGAGGTGGCGCGGTACGGCCGGGAGCAGCAGGCGGAGTACCGGCGGCAGCGGGAGGCCGAGGCGCGGCGCCGTACGGAGGAACTCGACGCGTGTGTGGCGGTGTTGGAGGGCTTGCTGGCGGCCGGGTGCCGGGCCCCCGCCTTCCGTACGTCCGCGCTGACCCGTGTGGAGGAGATCGAGCCGTTCGCGCCGGGGCAGTTGGCGTATCCGGTGCCGCTGCCGGATCCGGCGCGCTACCAGCCGCAGGCCGGCGGCTGGACGGCCGGGCGGCGCGCGGCGGCGCAGCAGGAGGCGCAGGCCAGGTACGCGCACGATCTGCACGCGGCGCAGCAGGCGGAGGGGCGGCGGCTGGAGCAACTGGGCGCGTACCGGCGGCAGTACGACGCGTGGGCGCGGGGTCGGCTGGCGGAGGTGCGGGCGTACAACGCGGGGGTCGCGGCGACGGTGGAGGCGTTGCGGGCGGGGGATCCCGAGACGGTGGTGGAGTACTTCTCGGCGGCGCTCTACGCGTCCACCGGCTGGCCGGAGGACTTTCCGCGCCAGGTGTCGGCCGCTTTCGACCGTGGGGCGGGGCAGTTGGTGCTCGACTGGGAGCTGCCGGGGTACGCGGTGGTGCCGGAGGTGAAGGCGGTGCGGTTCGCGCCGAGCCTGGACCAGGACAAGGAGTCGGCCAGGCCGGTGACGCAGCGACGGGCGCTGTACCGGGCGGTGTTGGCGCAGTGTGTGCTGCTGGTGCTGCGCGACCTGTTCGCGGCGGACGAGTTCCGTACGGTGCGTTCGGTCGCGCTGAACGGGTTCGTGGACGACTTCGATCCGGCGACGGGGCGGCGGGCGCGGGTGTGCCTGGCGTCGGTGCTGGCCGAACGGGACGCGTTCGACGGCCTGAACCTGGAGCTGGTCAGCGCGGTGGACTGCCTGGCGGAGGGGCTGCGGGGGCAGTTGTCGGCGCGGCCCGACCAGCGGGCGGCGGTACGGCCGGTGCGGCGGCCGGACGAGGTGGGCTCGGGGGTGGTGTCGCACGGGGGCGGTGAGGAGCCGGATCTGCTGGCGATGGATCCGGTGGAGTTCGAGAGCCTGGTCGCGGAGTTGTTCCGGGCGCGGGGGATGCGGGCGGTGATGACGCAGCGCTCCAACGACGGCGGGGTGGACGTGGACGCCCTCGACCCGGACCCGATCAGCGGCGGAAAGATCATCGTGCAGGTGAAGCGCTATCGCGGGACGGTGTCGCCGAGCGCGGTACGCGACCTGTACGGCACGGTGCAGGGCGCCGGTGCGAACAAGGGCGTGCTGGTGACGACGTCGGGCTTCGGGCCGGGCTCGTACACCTTCGCCAACGGCAAGCCCCTGACGCTGATTTCGGGCACGGAGCTGGTGGACCTGCTCCACCAGCACGGTCTGCGGGGGCGGTTGGGGGACGGGGGTGCCGCACCGACGTCCACCACCACGTCACCACCGGCCGGGACCACCCCGCACACCCCTGGAACCACCCACAACAGCCCTGGAACCACCCCCAACACGCCCACCGACCCGGACGACTTCAACACGCTGGGCATGACATGGGCGGGGACGGTGGCCCTGGACGTGTGCGCGCTGGTGTGCCGGGGGAGCCGGGTCCTGAGCGACGACCACTTCGTCTTCTTCAACAACGAGCGGACACCGGACGGTTCGGTCCGGATGGTCCCCGCGGCGGCGGGCGACCGGGCCGCGATACGGGTGGCGTTCGACGCCCTCCCGACGGCCGCCGACCGGCTGGTGATGGTGGCGGCGGTCGACCCGGTGGTGAACCCGGAAGCGGACCTGTCGGGCTTCATCGAGGCGGGCATCCGCCTACGGGACCGCGCGGGTACGGAGCTGGACCGCCTGGACGTCTCGGACGGCCGCCCCGGGGAAACGGCCCTGGTTCTGGGCTCGTTCCGCCGCCGCGCGGGCGGCGACTGGGACTTCGTACCGGGCGGAAAGGGCTACCGCAGCGGACTGGGCGGCCTGGTGGGGGACTTCGGGATCGACACGGAGTAGCGGGGGCGTACGTCCGGTGGCGGGGCACACGGTCCCGCCACCGGAGGCCGACCGCCTCTCACCGTCCCGCCCCCGCCGCCCCTTTCACCGCCCCGCATCCGCTGCCCCCTCACCGCCCCGACAACCGGTCCGCCACCCGGGCGATCGGGTCCGTGGCGGTGCTGCGGGCCGTCGACTCGCGGCGGTCCGCCGTGCGGTAGGCCGCGTACATGCCGTGGACGCCCAGCCACCGGAACGGCTCCGGTTCCCACGCGCGGACCTTGTGGTTCACCCACGGGAGCGTGGTCAGTTCGGTCGCGCCCGACTGCCCGGAGTCCTGCCGCACCAGGTCTCGCAGGGTGCGCGCGGCGAGGTTGGCGGTCGCGACGCCCGAGCCGACGTACCCGCCCGCCCAGCCCAGGCCCGTGGCGCGGTCCAGGGTGACGGTCGCGCACCAGTCGCGGGGCACGCCGAGGACGCCCGACCACGCGTGGTCGATGTGGACGCCGGCCGTGGTCGGGAAGAAGCGGACCAGGATCTCGCGCAGCGCCTCGACGGTGGCGGGCCGCGTACGGCCGTCGTTGTCGGTCCTGGAGCCGAAGCGGTACGGGTGCCCCCGCCCGCCGAGCGCGATCCGGCCGTCCGCCGTGCGCTGCGCGTACATGTACGCGTGCGCCATGTCGCCCAGCGTCTCGCGCCCCTCCCAGCCGATGGTGTCCCAGACCTCGTCGGACAGCGGCTCGGTGGCGATCATCGAGGAGTTCATGGGGAGCCAGGTGCGGCGGGAGCCCTTGAGCGCGGCAGTGAAGCCCTCGGTGCAGCGCAGGATGTACGGGGCGCGGACCGTACCGTACGGCGTGACCGCGTACTTCGGCCTGATCTCCGTCACCGGTGTCGACTCGTGGATGGTGACACCCAGCGCCTCGACGGCCGCCGCGAGCCCCGTGACCAGCTTGACGGGGTGCAGCCGGGCGCCGTGCGGGGTCCAGGTGGAGCCGACGGCTCCGGTGACGCGGATACGTTCCGCCGTCTCGCGGGCCCCGCGCAGGACCCGGTCGGTCTCGCCGAACGCGGTCTCCGCGGAGTGGAACGCCTGGAGACGGGCCAGCTGGGCGGGCGTGTGGGCGACTTCGAGGACCCCGCCCCGGTGGATGTCCGCGTCGATCTTCTCCTCGGCGGCGGCGCGGACGACCTCGTCCACCGTGTCGTTCATCGCCCGCTGGAGCCGTACGGCCTGGTCGTGGCCGTGCAGGCGCGCGTAGCGGTCGCGGCCCGCGATGCCGTTGTAGAGCCAGCCGCCGTTGCGCCCGGAGGCGCCGTACCCGCAGAACTTCGCCTCCAGCACGGTGATGTGGAGGAAGGGGGCGGCCTTCTTGAGGTAGTACGCCGTCCAGAGCCCGGTGTAGCCGCCGCCCACGATGCAGACGTCGGCGGTCGCGTCGCCCGGCAGGGGCTCGCGGGGGGCGGGGACGCCGCCTTCCGCGTACCAGAAGGAGATACCGCCGTTCACGGTCGGGCCGCTCTTCGTCGTGCTCATGGGGCTGTTCATACGCCTGAGCCGTCGCCCTTGTCCATGCTTGTCCGCGCTCACCTAGAGTTCTCCCCGTGATCGAGATCCCGGAGGAGCTGGCCCGTACCCAGTCGAAGGCCAACGGGGAAGCGGGCCGCGCGTTCGTCGCGGGGCTGCCGGACCTGGCGGCGGACTTCGTGGAACGGTGGGAGCTGCGCCTCACGGGCCCCGCCATGTACGGCATGTGCGCACTGGTGCTGCCGGTGGAGCAGGCGGACGGCACGGCCGCGATGCTCAAGCTCCAGCTGCTGGACGACGAGTCCGTGGGCGAGCCGGTGGCGCTGCGGCTGTGGGAGGGCGCCGGGGCGGTACGGCTGCTGCGCCACGACCCCGTGACCGGCGCGCTGCTCCTGGAGGCGCTGGACTCCACGCGCGACCTGTCGGGGGTGGAGTCGCGGGAGGCGGTACGGGTCATCGCCGAGCTGCTGGCACGGCTGACGGCGGTCCCGGCGCCGCCGGAGGTACGGAGCCTCGGTGACGTGGCCGCGCGGATGCTGGACACCGTACCGGCCCTGTCGGCGCGGCTGCCGGACGCGGCGGAGCGGGCCCTGCTGCGGGACTGCGCGGCGGCGGTGCGCGAGGTGGCGGGGGAGCCGGGGGACCGGCTGCTGCACTGGGACCTGCACTACGAGAACGTACTGGCCACCCTTCCGGGCGACCCCCGCGGCCCGTGGCTGGCGATCGACCCCAAGCCGCTGTCCGGCGACCCGGGCTTCGACCTGATGCCCGCGCTCGACAACCGCTTCGACGCGGCCGAGACGCTGTGGCGCTTCGACCTCATGACGGAGGTCCTGGCCCTGGACCGGCAGCGGGCCCGGGCCTGGACGCTGGGCCGCGTGCTCCAGAACAGCCTGTGGGACGTGGCGGACGGCGAGCGGACCCTCCACCCGGACCAGGTGTCGGTGGCGCACGCCCTGCTGGGCCGCTGACGCGGGCGGGGCCGAGTGCCACCCGCCCACCCCCCACCAGGCAAGCTGTCCCCATGATTCGTACCGCCACAGTGGCCGACGTCCCGGTGATCCACACGATGGTCCGCGAACTCGCCCTCTACGAGAAGGCCCCCGACGAGGCCCGCGCCACCGAGACCCAACTCCGCGAGGCCTTGTTCGGCGAGCACCCCGCCGCGTTCGCCCACATCGCGGAAACCCCCGACGGCGAACCGGCCGGCTTCGCGCTGTGGTTCCTCAACTTCTCCACGTGGCGGGGCGTCCACGGCATCCACCTGGAAGACCTGTACGTACGCCCCACCCACCGAGGCACCGGCCACGGCAGGGCACTCCTGACCGAACTGGCCCGCATCTGCGTGACCCGCGGCTACGAACGCCTCGAATGGTCGGTCCTGGACTGGAACACGCCCGCCGTGGAGTTCTACCGCTCACTCGGAGCGGTGTCGATGACGGGGTGGACCATGAACCGGCTGACGGACGACGCGCTGGTCAGGCTTTCAGGCGCGACGGGGCGGAGTGAGCTTCCCGAGGTCGAGGGTGACCTCGAAGGGCAGCGCGACGTGGAGTGAGTCCCGGAAGATTCCGGTGGGTACGTAGGTGGCGGTCGGCTCGTCGAGTTCGTAGACGTGGACCACCGGAGATCCGGCCTCGTCCTCGACGCGCCAGTGATGCGGAATGCCGGCCTTCGCGTACTTGAGGAGTTTCACCGTGCGGTCCCGGTGGGCGGACTCGGGGGAGACGACCTCGACAACGAGTCGGACGTCCTCCGGAGCGAACCAGGTGCGGTTCGCGTCATACGGGGCGGTGGTCGCCAGCACGTCCGGCTGGGGACGGTTGCGGGCGTCGAGGCGGATCGTCATGCCCTGCTCGATCTCGACACCTTCGACGGCCTGGTCCATGAGGGCGACCGTGAGCGCGGTGACGAGGCGGCTGTGCCACCACCGCCGCGGCGACAACAGGAAGACGAGTGCTCCGTCGATCAGCTCGGTGTGGCGTGGGGCCTCGGGGAGGTGGTCCAGATCCTCCGCGAACCAGCCTTCCGCGCGCGGCGGGCGCATCCAGTCGGGCAACGCGGTCATGGGACGAGCCTAGCGATCCTGCCGGCCGGGGCGATGCCGTCGTTCCTGGAGTCCCCCCAGAGGGTGACAGGCCCTAGACCGCCGCGCCCGGGGCGTCCGCCGCGCCGTCGGACCCCATGGAGCGGGGCGACTTGGCGTTGATCAGGACCGCGCCGATGATCGCCGCCGCCAGGAGGATGATCGCCGCCCAGGCGATGGCCACCGTGAAGCCGTGGACCGTGCCCGTGTCCACGATGTGGGACCTCTCCGCCGGGGTCAGGCCGCCCTTCCGGGCCGCCGCGGCGAGATGGGCCGTCAGGTACGTCGTCGTGCTGGTCGCCGCGATCGTGTTCAGCAGGGACGTACCGATGGAACCGCCCACCTGCTGCGCCGTGTTGACCGTCGCCGACGTGACGCCGGAGTCCCTCTGGGCGACCCCCGACGTGGCCGTCGAGATGACGGGCAGGAACGTCAGGCCCAGGCCGAAGCCCAGCAGGATCGTGCCCGGCAGGATGTGCGCCGGGTAGCTGGAATGCGTGTCGATGAAGGTCAGGGAGTACATCCCGCCCGCGCTCAGCAGCAGCCCGGGGACCAGGAGCGCGCGCGGCGGCACCAGGGGGAGCAGCCGGGCGGAGATCTGCGTCGAGCCGATGATGATGCCCGCCGACAGCGGCAGGAAGGCCAGGCCGGCCTTGATGGGCGAGTACCCGAGGATGTTCTGGAGGAAGAACGTCAGGAACAGGAACGCGCCGAACAGCCCGATCGTCGTCAGCGCCATCACGAGGACCGAGCCGCCACGGTTGCGCTCCCTGATGATGTGCAGCGGCAGCAGCGGGCCGGGGGACTTGGTCTGCCACCACGTGAACGCGGCGAGCAGCGCGATGCCGATGCTCAGCACCGTCAGGACCTCCGTGGATGTCCACCCGTCCGACTCCGCCTGGCTGAACCCGTACACGATCGCCACGAGCCCACCGCAGCCGAGGATGACCCCGGGGATGTCCAGATGCGCGTCCTTGGTGCCCGCCCGGTCCTTGAGCAGCATGAAGGCGCCGATGACGGCGAGGAGCGCGATGGGGACGTTCACGTACAGGCACCACCGCCAGCTCAGCCACTCGGTCAGGATGCCGCCGAGCAGCAGCCCGATCGCGGAGCCGCCGCCCGCGATGGCGCTGAAGATGCCGAAGGCCTGGGCGCGTTCCTTGCCGGCGGGGAAGGTCGTGGTGAGCAGGGACAGGGCGGACGGCGCCAGGACGGCGGCGAAGACGCCCTGGAGCGCCCGGGAGAGGAAGAGCATCTCCTGCCCGGTGGACGCGCCACCGATCGCGGAGGAGCCGGCGAAGCCGATGAGCCCGATGATGAACGTGCGCTTACGGCCGACGAGGTCGGCGATCCGGCCGCCCAGGAGCAGGAGACCACCGAAGGCCAGGGTGTACGCGGTGATCACCCACTGGCGGTTCCCGTTGCTGATGTGCAGGGCGCGCTGGGCGGAGGGGAGGGCGATGTTCACGATCGTCGCGTCGAGCACCACCATGAGCTGCGCGGTCGCGATGACGGCCAGGGCCCACCAGCGGCGCGGATCCGGTTCGTCCGCGGGGACGCCCGAGGCGTCGGTGGGGCCTGGGGCGTCGGCGTCGGCCTGCGCGTCGCTCGGTCCGCCGCTCGGTGAGTCGCTCGATGAGCCGTTCGGTGAGTCGCTCGATGAGTCGCTCGGGGGGCCGGGGGTCGACGGATCGCTCATCGAGATCTTCCTTCGCAGTGGACCTCTGCTGGCATGGCTCAGCTCAGAACACCATGAAATGGGCTGTTTCGCTCCTTTTTCGCTCCTTGGTGCGAACGTACCGGCGCCGGACCCCTGTACCGGCGCCGGTACGAGCTTCGCGCACACGCCCTACGGCTCCAGCACGACCTTCCCCATCGTCGCCCTCGTCTCCAGCGCCCGGTGTGCCGCCGCCGCCTCGGCGAGCGGGAAGCGCTGTACGGCGGGGCGCAGCCGGCCGGCCGCCGCCTCCGCCAGGGAGCGCTCCTCCAGGACCCGTACGTCCCCGCCCGCCCTGCTCAGCATCACCGGGCCGAGGACGGACTCGGACGTGATGGACCTGGCGGCCAGCTCCTCGTCCGTGAAGGTCAGCGGGGAACCGCCGTGCGGGCCCTCACCCGACCAGCCGAAGACCACGTGCCGGCCGCCCTTGGCGAGGAGGCCGACCGCGGCGAGGGCGGTGGCGCCGCCCACGGAGTCGAAGACGACGGTGGCGCCGCGTTCGCCCAGACGGCCGCGGACCCGGTCGGGCCAGTCGGGGCGCGTGTAGTCCACGGCGAGATCGGCGCCGTTGTCCGTGACGGCCGCGACCTTCGCGGGGCCGCCCGCGAGGCCCACGACGGTGGCGCCGAGGTTCTTCGCGTACTGGACGAGGAGGGTGCCGATGCCGCCGGCCGCCGCCGTCACCACGGCGATGTCGCCGGGGCCCAGGTCGGTGAACTGGAGGATGCCCATCGTCGTACGGCCCGTCCCGATCATCGCGACCGCCTGAGCCGCGTCGAGGTTCGACGGGATCTCGTGCAGCCGGGCGGCGTCCGTGACGGCCAGTTCGGCGTAGCCGCCGGGGACCATGCCGAGGTGCGCGACGACCTGCCTGCCGAGCCAGCCGGGGTCGACGCCCGCGCCGAGCGACTCGACCGTACCCGCGACCTCACGGCCGGGGATCGTGGGCAGCTCGGCCGGGGCGGGGAAGGGGCCCGGCATGCCCTGGCGCAGGGCCGTGTCCAGCAGGTGCACCCCGGCGGCGGCGACGGCGATACGGACCTGGCCGGGGCCGGGGACGGGATCGCCGGTCCTCTCGTACGTGAGGTTCTCGGCCGGGCCGAAGGCGTGGAGGCGGACGGCGTGCATGGTGGGCTCCCTGGGGGCCGGGGGTGGTCTGGGACGGCCAGTGATCCGGTACGGCCAGTGCTCCGGTACGACCGGTGCTCTGGTACGACCAGTGGCCTGGTACGGCCAGCCTCCGACGTCAAGCGCGCTTGAGGTCAAGGGTGTGCCGTACGGACAGGCGCTCGACCGCAAGCGCCGCCGCCGTGATCCCGCTGTGGAACGACACCTCCGACAGCACGCCCGGCGCCGCCACCTGATCGCCCGCCAGATAGATCCCGTCGCCCCGGTCGATACGCGGCCGGTCCCGCCACGTCGTGCCCGGCAGGTCCACGGCGCCCGTACGCCCGGTCGCGAGGGAGTCGCGCCGCCAGGTGACCCGCTCGCGCCAGCCGGGGAACCCCAGGTCGAGCAGGTGCTCGGCGCGTGCCGTCCCCTCGTCCTTGGACGCGCCGGGCCCGACCGGGAACTGCCCCTGGAGCAGCTGCTCACCGGCCGGCGCCAGGGACGGATCCTGGGCCGTGAACCGTTCGAGCCACGCGGGGGCGTCCAGTCCGGACACGATGTACGGATCGCCCCGGCGCGTACGCAGCGCCAGGTCCAGCAGGACCGTACGGCCGCCGGTCCACCGCAGACTCTCGTCACCGAGCAGGCGGCGGGCGGCGTCCATGGAGGTGGCGACGATGACAGGCCCGTCCTCGGGCAGGGCCTCGACGCGGGCGGCGGTCTCGATCCGTACCCCCAGGTTCCAGGCCCGCGCCGCCATCCGGTCGACCACCTGGCCCCAGCCGCCCACGGGGAAGCGGGCCTCCGGCGGAACGGCGGTGGCCCGGCGCAACCGCTCCTGGACGAACGCGGCGGAGAGCGAACCGGGATCGTGGTGGAAGAGGGCGACGGCGGCATAGTGCGCGGCGGCGCGGGCCGCCTCCGGGCCCGCGACGGAGGTCGCCCAGGTCAGGAAGTCGGCGTCCACCGGAGCGTGTGCCGTCCTACGGAGGGCGAGCTTGAACAGCCCGAGGGGTGGGGTCCTGCGCAGGACCCCACCCCGGTGGAAGAAGAAACGGGAACCCTCGCGCAGGGGTGGCAGACCGGCGGTGGGGCCGAGCAGGCCCCGCCGCTCCAGCCAGGCCCGGTGCGGCCCGCGCCGGTACAGCGCGTGCGGACCGTCGTTGGTGAGGTAGGGGCCCTCGGCGGTACGGGCGCGTCCGCCGAGGGTGTGGTGCGCCTCGTGGAGGGTCACGCGGGCACCTGATTCGGCGGCGGTGATGGCGGCGGTCAGTCCGGCGAAACCGCCTCCGACGACAGTGATGCGATCCATGGCTGCTGCTCCCCGTTCTCGGTCCTGGTTCTCGGTCCTGCTCGGTTCTTCGCGTCCTCCTACGGATGTGACGGTCGCGGGCCCCCGAGATGTGACATCGGGGATCGGCGTTGTCAGTGCTGTGCGTCACCATGGGGGCATGGTGCGGAAGACGGCGAAGGCGACGAAGAGCGGACCGGTGGCGAGGCGGCCGGAGGTACGGCTGCCGCCGCTGATGCCGTACGACGCCGAGGGCGGCGGCGGCCTGGAGCCGGACGGGGACTACGACGGGCTGGAGTTCAAGGAGGTCGACCTGGCGGGGCAGGAGGGGCCGGGCTCGCGGTTCATGGACTGCGCGCTGCGGGAGTGCGGTCTCGACGGGACGGAGCTGGCCCGCGCGCGTTTTATCGACTCCGTGCTGAGCGGCGTACGGGGGGTGGGGACGGACCTGTCGGGGGCGTCGCTGCGGGACGTGGAGGTGCTGGACGCGCGCCTGGGCGGGACGCAGCTGCACGGCGCGGTGCTGGAGCGGGTGCTGTTCCGGGGCGGGAAGATCGACTACCTGAACCTGCGCAACGCCCGCCTCAAGGATGTGGTGTTCGAGGGCTGCTTCCTGTCGGAGCCGGATTTCGGGGGCGCGGTGCTGGAGCGGGTCGAGTTCCGGGACTGCGTGCTGCGGCAGGCGGACCTGAGCGGGGTGCGGATGACGGACGTCGACCTGCGGACGGTCGCGGAGCTGGACATCGCGCGGGGGCTGGACCGGCTGGCGGGGGCCGTGATCAGCTCGGCGCAACTGCTCCAGCTGGCACCGGCGTTCGCGGCGCAGATCGGGGTGCGGGTGGAGGACACGCTGGAGTCGTAGCGCGACGACGCCGATGACGGATCGAGGCCATGGAGCCAGCCACGCACATCACCCCCCTCACACACATCACGCCCCGCACACCTCTCACGCCTCTCACGCACATCGTGGTGCAACGCATACGCACGTCGTGGACGAAGGAGTCCCGGGGTGGCCGTGGAGCGGTCCTGAGGAGCGCGGCGCCGGAGGCCTTCCCGATACCGACGGGTGTGTCCTCCGGCCTGCACGAGGTCTCGTTGGAGGAGTACGCCTCGTTCCGCCCGGAGGTTCGGCTGGGGGACCTGGCGGAGTGCGGGATCGCTCTCCAGGAACAGGAGGCGGACGGATTCCTGACGGTGGGCCCGCCAACGCTGCTCCCGGGCGGCGTGCCGCGACGCGACTGGCGGCGTCCGGCCGTGCGGCTGGCCCCGGGCGAGTGGGCGCGGTGGCAGATCAACTACCGCTTCGGCGGGAACACCAACTGGACCTACCGGCTGGACACGTTCAACGTCGCTTACGGCCCCCCGACGCCCAAGGTGTTCCTGGGCGAACCGGCCCACGGCGTGGACGAGCGCGGGTCCCTGCGCTGAAACCCGCTCGACGTGCCAGGACATTACGAAGGCCCCGACCCGGGGGGAGGAGTCGGAGCCTTCGGTGTGCGCCCAGGACACGGCCTTGAGGTGGGGGGAGGAAGCGGTTGCCTGCTTCCCGGCCAATGCCCCGGCAATCTTCGTGTGCCCGACCCGGGGGGATGTACGCCTGCGGATCCGCGAAACGATGGGTGGGCTGTGTGGGCACTGTGTTGTGAAGGTGTGACGCCCCAGGTCAGCGCGCGACGGCCGCCGGATCAGATGCGGGGGAACCGCGACTGGAGGTCCCAGACGATCGGGTTGTCGGCGAGGCCCTCGTGCAGGTCGGACAGATCGGCGATCAGGTCGTGCAGGAAGTCCCGCGCCTCGCGGCGCAGCAGCCGGTGCCCGAAAGTCAGCGGGGGCTCGTCGCCGGGCATCCAGTCGGCCTCCACGTCGACCCACCCGAACCGCCGGGCGAACAGCATCCGGTCCGCCGACTCGGTGAAGTCCAACTCGGCATACTGCGGCTTCGCCGCCCGCGCGCCCCGCGGATCGAGGTCGAGCTGCTCGACGATGTCGCACAGGGCCCAGGCGAAGTCGAGCACCGGCACCCATCCCCAGGCCGTGGACACTTCCCGGTCCGCCTTGGTGTCGGCGAGATAGACGTCCCCGCAGAACAGGTCGTGCCGCAGCGACCGTACGTCCGCCATGCGGTAGTCGGTCTGCGGAGGATCGGGAAAGCGCCGGGAGAGGGAGTAACCGATGTCGAGCACGCGCCCGATGGTGTCACGCCGATTCACCCACCCGGCCCCGGGATGGGAGAGTCGAGAAACCCCGGCCCCGCACCGGAGAAACGTCACCGCTCACACGTTCGAGTGACGGCTTACGGTTTCACTCGCGGCCGTCGCCTCTAGGCTGGGAGTGTCGCACTGCGCGAAGGAGGTATGCCGTGGCACTGCCTGTTCCGGAGTACGAGCCGTACGAGCCGAATGAGCTGTACGAAGAAGAGAATGACCTGCTCGACCACAGGAAAATTGCCAGGCTGGTCAAGGGCAGGATCGAAGCCCTGTCCGTGGAAGACGCCTTCGACATGTTCAGTGCGGTTGCCCCTCAGGGGTGGCGCGTGGAATTCAGGCAGGGTCGTGCCCGACCTGGTCATCGCCCCCAAGGGCAGCTTCGCGGATGAGCTGGAGTACCACGACCCGGCACCCGTGTTGCTTGTCGCCGAGGTCACCTCGCGATCCACTGCGGAAAACGACCGCGTGAAGAAGATCCGGGGGTACGCCCGCGCGGCCATCCCCATCTACCTGCTCGTCGACAGGGAAGCGAACCAGGCCGTGCTGTGCACGATCCCCGTGGGCGAGGACTACAAGCGCAAGGTTCCGTACAAGCTGTCCGAGAAGATCCCCCTCCCCGCGCCCTTCGGCTTCGACCTCGACACCGCCGAGTTCTGACCGCCTGAAACGAAGCCGGAGGCGTCAAGGCCTAGCATCGGCGGATGCGTCGGTACGTGGTCTCCTCGGTCTCCGCGGTCGCCCTGTTCGGGGTGGTCGGTGGGTGTGGTGGGGCGGGCGGCGGGAACGGGAGCGCGGCGCCGGACGTGTCCGGGAGCGGTGGGGTGGGGGATCCGTATTTTCCCGGGCTCGGGAATGGGGGGTACGACGTCTCGCACTATGGGCTCACGCTTGACTACGTCCCTGCCACCCGGCACCTCGACGGCACCGCCGTCATCACCGCGCGGGCCACACAGGACCTCACCGGCTTCCACCTCGACCTCGCCGGGATGGACGTCGCGTCCGTGACCGTGGACGGGCGGCGGGCCGTCGTCGGCCGTGACGGTACGGAGCTGATCGTGCGGCCGCGTGAGGCACTGGAGCGCGGGGAGACCTTCCGTACCGTCGTCAGGTACTCCGGCGTCCCGCGCCGCATCACCGACCCCGACGGGTCCGCCGAGGGCTGGCTCGCCTCCGGGCGGCGGGTGGTCGCGCTGGGGGAGCCGACCGGGTCGATGACATGGTTCCCCGGCAACCACCACCCCGGCGACAAGGCGTCCTACGACGTCGACATCACCGTGCCCGCCGGCACCGAGGCCGTCTCCAACGGGGAGCCGGTCGGCCGGCGGACCAGCGGCGGCCGGACCGCGTTCCGCTGGCGGAGCACCGAGCCGATGGCCAGTTACCTCGCCACCCTCGCCATCGGCCCGTACCGCGTGCACGAGGTGAAGGGCCCCCTGCCGCTCTACACCGCCGTCGATCCCGGCGCGGGCAAGGCCGGGGCCGATCTGGTCGCCGCGCTGCCCGGGATTTTGACGTGGGAGGAGAAGACCTTCGGCCCCTACCCCTTCTCCTCCGCCGGTGTGATCATCGGGCGCAAGGCCGACGCCGGATACGCCCTGGAGACCCAGACCCGCCCCTTCCTCCCCGGCCCGACCGACGTCAGCACGCTGGTCCACGAGCTGGCCCACCAGTGGTTCGGCGACTCCGTGACGCCCGAGTCCTGGCAGGACATGTGGCTCAACGAGGGCTTCGCGACCTACGCGGAGTGGCTCTGGGCGGCGGACCACGGGGGTATGCCGGTGGCGGAGAGTTTCACCGAGGCGTACGACGACGAGGAGAACTGGGCCTTCCCGCCCGCCGATCCGCCCACCGCCGCCGACCTCTCCGAGCCGCCGGTGTACGGGCGCGGCGCGATGGTCCTCCAGCGGGTACGGGACGCGGTGGGCGACGCCACGTTCTTCCGGATCGTACGGGGCTGGGCGCGGACGCACCGTCATGGCAACGCCTCCACCGCCGACTTCACGGCGTACGTGGAGAAGGAGTCCGGACGGGAGCTGTCGGAGGTCTGGGACAGCTGGCTGTACGGGGACGGCAGGCCCGACCTGTAGAAGGCGGACGCTCACAACGCCTTGCGCAGGAGCCGGCACCGGTGGCCCCGCCTCCGGTCCGGGCGGCGGCCCGTCTCCTCGTACCCGAGCGCCGTCCAGAAGGCGACGGCCCCGGTGTTCGCCTCCGCGACCGAGAGCCTGACACCGCTGTGCCCCGCCGTGCGGAACCGGTCCTCGACGCGTCCGGCCAGCCCCCGCCCGTACCCGGAGCGCCGCTCGCGGCCGTGCACCATCAGCAGGGCGATCCACGGGTCGGGGTCCGGTACGGCGCCGGCCCCGGAGGGCCCGGACACCTGGTCCGGGTCGTGGGCCAGGACCACCGCGACCGCCACGAGCCGCCCCGCCGAACGGGCCAGCAGCACCTCCGCGTCCGGGTGCGCAAGATCGTCGGCGAGCGAGACCGCGACGTCCTCGGGGCGGATGCGCGCCGGGTCCGGGAAGTCCCCGCCGAGCTGCTGGAACGCGCGGTCCGAGGCGTAGAAGCCCGCCAGCTCCGTCAGCAGCTCCCCGGGCAGGGCGCGGGCCTCACCGGCCGTCACCACGTCGACGATCATGCGGGCAGGCTACCGGCGGCCACCGCCACGGGGACGTACGGACGCACGCGCGGGCACGAGGACATGGTGGCCCCGACGCCGGTGGGCCCCCGGCCGAAGCCGGGGGCCCACCGGGGCGTGACGGAGAGACGGGTCAGAGGTTGACGCCGAAGTCCGTGGCGATACCGACCAGGCCCGAGGCGTACCCCTGGCCCACCGCGCGGAACTTCCACTCCGCGCCGTTGCGGTACAGCTCGCCGAAGACCATCGCGGTCTCGGTGGCGGCGTCCTCGCTCAGGTCGTAGCGCGCCAGCTCCGCGCCGCCGGCCTGGTTGACGATGCGGATGTACGCGTTCCGCACCTGGCCGAAGTTCTGGCTGCGGGTCTCGGCGTCGTAGATGGAGACCGGGAAGACGATCTTGTCGACCTCGGCGGGCAGGCCCGCCAGGTTGACGTTGATCGCCTCGTCGTCGCCGTCGCCTTCGCCCGTACGGTTGTCACCCGTGTGGACGATCGTCTGGTCCGGCGTCGACTTGTTGTTGAAGAAGACGAAGTGGCCGTCGGAGACGACCTTCCCGGCCGCGGTGACGGCGATCGCCGAGGCGTCGAGGTCGAAGTCGGTGCCGGTGGTGGTACGGACGTCCCAGCCGAGGCCGACGGTGACAGCGGTCAGGCCCGGTGCCTCCTTGGTGAGCGAGACGTTGCCGCCCTTGGACAGGCTTACAGCCATGGGATGTCCCTTTCGTTGTCGTGTGCGGGCTTCGAGCTGTCCCGAAGTTACCGTCACCCGGCATAACGCAGGCAGAGGACCGGGAGGTTCCACACCTCTTTACTTTCTTTACCCGAAAGGTCCCCAGGAGGGTCCCTGGGAGGGGCCTCCGCCCGTTCCCGCGCCGAAAAGAGGGTGACGGAACCACCGCGGACACGGGACCATGGGGGCATGTCCGGGCCCTCGTACGTCATCCGCGGTTCGGTCTCCCTGCCGGAGGCCGAGCTCATGTGGCGTTTCTCGCGCTCCTCGGGCCCCGGCGGCCAGCACGTGAACACCAGCGACTCCCAGGTGGAGCTGCGCTTCGACCTCGCGAAGACGGAGGCGCTGCCGCCGGTCTGGAAGGAGCGGGCGCTGGAGCGGCTGGAGAGCCGGCTGGTCGGAGGCGTGATCACCGTACGCTCGTCGGAGCACCGCTCACAGTGGCGCAACCGCGAGACGGCGGCCGTCCGGCTCACGGCCCTGCTGGCCGAGGCCACGGCCCCGCCGCCCCGGGCGCGCCGCAAGGGCAAGATCCCGCGCGGGCTCAACGAGCGCAGGCTCCGGGAGAAGAAGCAGCGGGCGGAGACGAAGCGCGGCCGCACGGGCCGCGACTGGACCTGACGGTCCGAGCCGGGCCTGTGGTCCGAGCCGGACCCGACAGCCGACCCCGCCCTCACCCCCTCCCCAGCGTCCGGTACTTCCCCTGGAAGTACGTCAGCGGCCCGCCCTCCACGCTCGGCAGTTCCGCCGTCAGCACCCGCCCGATCACCAGCGTGTGGTCCCCCGCGACCACCCGTTGTTCCGTACGGCACTCCAGGACCGCCAGCGCCCCGCCCACCAGCGGCGCCCCGCTCACCTCGCCCCGCCGGTACGGGATGTCCTCGAACAGCAGCCGGTCGCTGATCCGCCCCTTCATCGCGAAGCGACCCGCGATGTGCCGCTGGCTCTCCGTGAGAAGGGACACGCCCCACAGCGGCTGCTCGTCCAGCAGATCGTCCATCCGGGAGCCGTTCCGTACGCTCACGAGCACGAGTGGCGGGTCCAGGGACACGGACAGGAACGCGGTCGCCGTCATCCCCGCGTCCTGGCCGCCGGGGCCGTCCGCGCTCAGTGCTTCCTCGTGTGCCGTCACCAGCACCACCCCCGCCGCGAGCCGGGACAGGGCGGCGCGGAACTCGTCGTTGCTCACCCCCTCAGGATGGGGGATGGGAACGGCTCGGGAAGCCCGGGAATCGGGCCCCGCCGCAGGAGGCGTCGTAGCAGGGGTCGTCTGGGACACGCGGAAGACGCTAATCTCGGCTCTCCCCCCGCCGCATCGGGCCAGGGGACCAGCCAGGTCCTAGGACCTGTCGTCGGACCTGCCGTCGTGACGGGCCCGGGACAGGATCGGGACCCGGCCGCCGCGATCGTCGGGATACCCTCGCGATTTGCTATCAGAAAAGAGTGGAGCGCCCCTACCAGGCACTCCGCCCGGTTCGTCATATGATGTGACTTGGGTCACAGTGGTGAGTATTTGTTGACCCTGTGTACCGGGTGCACAGCTCGCTGTGATTCAGTGACTGGGGACCGTGCAACACGAGAGCCGATGAGAATCCTGGAGTTGCTGTCGAGGTCTCGGGGAGAGCGAACGATGGAGACCGAGTCGGAGCCGTATGTCCGCCTTGCGACCCTGCGTCAGCTGCATCAGGCTGTCGCCGAACTCAACACGGCCCGAAGCCTGGCGGACACCTTGCAGACCGTCGCCGACGGCATCGTCAAGGGGCTCGGCTACGAACTCGCCTGCGTGAACGTGGTCCAGGCCGACGGTGACCTCGTCGTCGCCGCCTTCGCCGGGAGCGCCGCCGCCGAGGCGCTGATCACCGGCCGCGTCGGCTCCCGCGCCTCCTGGGAGCGCCGACTCGTGATGGGCGAGCCCTGGGGCTCCCTGCGGTACATCCCGCACACCGAGGGCTGGGTCCTGCTGGAGGACGACGTCCCCCAGTGGCACACCGAGGGCCCCGACCCGCGCTTCGAGGACGAGTGGCACCCCGCCGACCGGCTCTACGCGCCGATGTACGCGTCGGGCAGCGGCAACGACCTCCTCGGCGTCATATCCGTCGACCGGCCGCGCGGCGGACGCCGTCCGGGCGCCTGGGGCCGCGAAGCGCTCCAGATGTACGCGTCCCAGGCCGCCATTGCGATCAGCAACGCTCGCCTGCGAGCAAACATGCAGCGCGCCCTGGTCCGCCTGGAGCGTGAACAGGCCGCCCTGCGGGCCAGCGAGGAGTCCTTCCGCCAGGCCTTCGAGTACGCGCCCAGCGGGATGGCCATCGCCGAGATGGGCGGGGACCAGCACGGCCGGCTGCTGCGGACCAACGACGCGCTGTGCCGGCTGCTCGGCCGCCCCGCCTCCGCGATGCGCCGCTACTCCTTCTCCGACATGGTCCACCCCGAGGACATCGGCACCCTCCTCCGTACCTCCGCCGAGGGCGGCCGCGCCGAGCTGCGCCTGGCGCGCCGCGACGGCTCGTACGTCTGGGTCTCGCTGCGCAACTCCGTCGTCGCCGACACCACCGACGGCCCCCGCTTCCTCCTCACCCACGTCGAGGACATAGAGGAGCGCAAGAGCCGCGAGCTCCAGCTCGCCCACCGCGCCTCGCACGACTCCCTGACCGGCCTGCCCAACAGCGCGGAGCTGCGCGCGCGCCTCAGCGCCCGGCTCTGTTCGCGGCCCCACGCGATGCGCGAGACCGCGGTGGAAGCGCTGGACAAGGCGTACGGCGGGTACGACGGCATGGTCCGGTACGAGCCCAGTTACGAGGCGAGTGACGGGTACGACGGCCGGGACACGCGGGACACGTACGAGCCGTACGAGACGTACGAGAGCTACGAGGGGTACGACGGCTACAGCGAGACGGCGGGCGAGCGCGGCGGCCTGCGGGCCGGCGGCTTCGCGCCGCCAGGATCGCCCCTCGACCACCACGTGCACATGATCGCGCCGGGCGATGTGGCGGGTGACGGCACCGACGACGGCACGAAGGGCCTCGCGGTCCTCTTCTGCGACCTCGACGGCTTCAAGTCGATCAACGACCGGTTCGGCCACAACACCGGGGACGCCGTGCTGATCGAGGTCGCGCGCCGGCTGACCACGGGCGTACGGGACGGGGACACGGTCGCCCGGCTCGGCGGTGACGAGTTCGTGGTCCTCGCCGACGGCCTGGGCGCCGCCGACGCCGCCGACCTCGCCGTCCGGCTGCGCAACGCGATCATCCCGCCGATCCGGGTGGACGGCCGGGCGGTCCGGGTGGGCGCCAGCTTCGGTATCAGCTGGGCGAGTTGCGGGATGTCGGTCGAGGAGGTCCTCCAGTCGGCGGACCAGCGCATGTACATCGAGAAGCGGTCCCGGAACAAGGTGCACCGCAGGGCGGGCTGAGGAGCGCGTGCCACGGTCCGCCACGTGGCCGGACGCCGTTCGGGACAAGGCCGGGACATCTTCGCGATGCTTTGTTCACCCGGGCCCGGAAGGCTTGGCGCCGGGCCGAGCGCCGTCGGGGGGCCCGTTCATTCGAGGTAGGCTCGGTCGGTCGGCGACGCTGGCGAGATGGTGAGGAGTGACCCAGGGATGACGGCCGGGAACAACGGCGCGAGCACACCCGAGGACGACGATCCGTTCGGCTATCTGTACGAGGACGGACAGGCGGCGGCCGCCAATCAGCGACGCCAGGGGGGGTACGGATACCCCGGTCCCGCAGCCCAGCCAGGTGTACCGCGGACGTCGTACAACCAGGTCAGAGCCGTGGGCGAGCGCCAGTACGGCCAGCAGTCGCAGGTCCCTCAGCAGCAGGGGTACGGCCAGCAGCAGCAGTACGGCCAGGCCCCCTACGCCGGTTACGGCCAGCAGCCGAACGGCCCCGCGCCGGCCGGCCCCTACGGCGCCCCGGCGGCTCCGCACGCCTCCGAATCCACCAGCCGCGTACCGCTCCAGCGCGCCGGCGGGCGGGGCCGCGGCCCCAACGGCCCCAACACCAAGGGCCTGCTCATAGGCGCCGTGGCGGTCGTCGCGGTGGTCGTGATCGGAATCACAGCGGCCCTCGTGTCGAGCGGCGGCGACGAGGACAAGAACAACGACGCGGCCCCGACGGCCGCCCCGAGCGTCGGCGAGTCGGAGCAGCCCAGCGAGAAGCCCAGCCAGGAGGCGGGGGACAAGCCGAAGGAACTGCCCAAGCAGGACGCCGCGACCCTCCAGCTCACCCCTCCGGCGGCGGTGGCGTCCGACATCCCCGGCGCGAAGGGAACGAACGGCGCGTACGTGTCGCTGAACGGCGCCGGCGCGGCGGCGACGTGGAAGGTGGACGTGCCCAAGGCGGGGGCGTACACCCTTTTCGTGACGTACGGCGTGCCGGGCAAGGACGCCAAGACCTCACTGTTCGTCAACAGTGACGAGCGTCGCGACATCAACATGAAGAACTTCGCGAAGGCGCCCGAGGGCGCCTGGGACAAGGGCTGGACGGTCACCTACGCGTACGTCGACCTCGACAAGGGATCGAACACGTTCAAGATCTCCTGTGAGCAGGGCGACCAGTGCGAGACCGTCCTCGACCAGCTCGAACTGAAGGCGGGTCAGGTCGACCGCTGACGCGGCGCCAAGCGCGGACGTGACGTCACGCGCCGATCACCCGCAGGAACCCCGCCACCGTCCCGGTCATCGCCTCGCGAGCCGGGGCGAGGTATTTCCGGGGGTCCACGGTCGCCGGATGAGCCGTCAGGTGATCCCGTACGGCGGCGGTGAACGCCGAGTTGAGCGCCGTACCGACATTGATCTTGACCATCCCGGCGGCGATCGCCCGGCGGATCTCGTCGTCGGGGACGCCGGACGAGCCGTGCAGGACCAGCGGTACGGATACGGCCTCGCGCAGGGTGGCGATCAGCGTGTGGTCGAGGGCGGCGGTGCGCGCCGTCATCGCGTGCGACGAACCGACCGCGACGGCCAGCGCGTCCACGCCCGTCTCGGCGACGAAGACGACCGCCTCCGCCGGGTCCGTACGGACACCCGGGGCGTGCGCGCCGCGCGGCGGTTCGCCGTCCTTGCCGCCCACCGCGCCCAGCTCGGCCTCCACCCAGACGCCGTGGTCGTGACCCCACCGCACCGCCTCGGCGGTGGCCTTGAGGTTCTCCGCGTACGGCAGCTTCGAGGCGTCGAACATCACCGAGCTGAACCCCTCGACCGGCGCGGACCGCAGCAGGTCCGCCGACTCGACGTGGTCGAGGTGCAGCGACAGCGGTACGGAGGCGGCGCGGGCGACGGCGGTCGCGGCGGCGGCGACGGCGCCGAGGCGGCCGCCGTGGAACGCCACCGCGTTCTCCGAGATCTGGAGGATCGCGGGGACCCCGGCCCGCTCGGCCCCGGCGGCGATCGCCTCGGCGTGCTCCAGGGTGATGACGTTGAAGGCGGCGACGCCGTGTCCGGCGGTCGCGGCGGCGGTGATCAGCTCACCGGTGGTGACGAGTGGCACAGGGCCTCGGTTTCCCGGGCCGGGGGCCCGTCGTACGTGGTGCTGCCTAGCTGTCGGGTCGCGTGCGGGGGCTCACTGCGCGGGCTGTTCCGTCACCCGTACCCGCGAGAGCAGTTCGTCGTACGCCACCGCGTCGAACTCGCCCGCCACCGGGGACAGGACCGTCGCCGTGGACAGGGCCACCGCGCGCGTGAGGCGGGCCGGCCACGGGAGACGCTCCACCAGCGCGGAGAGCAGGCCCGCCACGGCCGAGTCGCCCGCGCCCGTCGGGTTGCCCTTCGCCGGGGCCGGCGGACTGGCCCGCCAGACGCCGTCCGCCGTCGCCGCCAGCACGCCGTCCGGGCCGAGCGAGGCCACCACCGCGTGGGCGCCCCGGCGCCGGGCGTCGCGGCTGGCGCGCAGGGGCTCGCGGGAGCCGGTCAGGCGGGCGAGTTCGTCGGCGTTCGGCTTCACCAGGTCGGGGCGGGCGGCGATGCCCCGCCGCAGCGGTTCGCCGCTGGTGTCGAGCAGGACGGGCACCCCCGCGCCCCGCGCCGCGCGCACCAGGTCGGCGTACGCGCCGACGTGGATGCCGGGCGGCAGGCTGCCGCAGAGGGCCACCGCGTCCGCGACGGCGAGCAACTCCTCGTAGCGGGCCAGGAAGGCGGCCCACTCGGCGGGCGAGACGACCGGGCCCGGTTCGTTGAGCTGGGTGGTGTCGCCGGTCGTCTCGTCGACGACCGCGATCGTACGGCGGGTGGCACCGGCGATCGGCACGAGCGCGTCCACGGGCGGGGAGAAGGACCCGGGCGCGTCCACGGACACGAACGCGGCGGAGGCGGGCCCGCGGGGGTCGGGAGCGGTCGGCAGCAGTTCGCGCAGGACGTCGCCCGTCCTGCCGCCCGCGAACCCCGTCACCACCGTCTCGTGGCCGAGCGCCGCCAGCACCCGCGCGACGTTCAGCCCCTTGCCGCCCGGCCGCTCGATCACCTCGCTCACGCGGTGCGTGGCGTGCGGGACCAGCCGGGGCGTGCGGTACGTGATGTCGAGCGCGGTGTTGAGCGTGACGGTCAGAATCACCTGTCATACCCCCCGAGAACGCGCCTGTCCGGTCGATTGCCGGGGTGATCATGTCAAAAAGAAGGCGGAAGGCCCAGACCCCGGGCCGACCGCCTCCCTCATGACGCGTAATGACTTATCGCTAAATCAGCCCAGTTGGGGCTCAATTACCCATTCGCCTCGGTGCAACACGCCCTTGACCGAGAATTCCGCGTCCAGGACGACCAGGTCCGCGTCCTTGCCCGGCTCCAGCGAGCCGACCCGGTCGTACAGGCCCAGCAGCTTCGCCGGGTTGGCGGAGATCGCCCGGACGATGTCCCCGACGGGCAGCCGGTCCACCGTCGCGGCCCGTCTGAAGGCCGTGTCCAGGGTCAGCGTGGACCCGGCGATCGAGCCGCCCTCCACCAGGCGCGCGACACCTTCCTTGACCTCCACGGCCAGCGGGCCGAGCTGGTACAGCCCGTCGCCGAAGCCCGCCGCGTCCATCGCGTCCGTGATGAAGGCGACGCGGCCCGCGCCCGCGCGGTGGAACGCCAGCTCCAGCGCGGCCGGGTGCAGATGGGTCCCGTCGTTGATCAGCTCGACGGTGACCCGCTCGTCCTCCAGCAGCGCGGCGATCGGCCCCGGCGCCCGGTGGCCGATCGGGGGCATCGCGTTGAAGAGGTGCGTGGCCACGGTCGCGCCCGCGCCGATGGCCTCGACGGTCTGCTCGTACGTCGCGTCCGTGTGCCCGATCGCGGCGATGACGCCCAGCTCGGCCAGCAGCCGTACGGAGTCGATGCCGCCCGGCAGTTCGGTCGCGAGCGTCACCATCCTGACCGTGCCGCGCCCCGCGTCGACCAGCTTCCGTACCTCCGCCGGGTCGGGGTCGCGCAGCAGCTCCTCGCTGTGCGCGCCCTTGCGGCACGGCGAGATGAACGGGCCCTCGAAGTGGATCCCGGCCAGATCGCCCTGCTCGACCAGCTCGGAGAGGATCCCGGCGCGCTGGGCGAGGAAGTCCGCCTCGCCCGTCACGAGGGAGGCGACGAGGGTCGTGGTGCCGTGCTCCAGGTGCGTACGGACGCCCTTGAGGACCTCGTCCACGGAACCGGAGGTGAACGAGGCACCGCCGCCGCCGTGGTTGTGCATGTCCACGAAGCCCGGCACGACCCAGTGGCCCGACAGATCAAGCGTTACGGCGTCGGCGGGGGCGGCGCCGGTGATCCGGCCGCCCTCGACGATCACCCGGCCGCCGTCCACGGTGCCGGTGGGCAGCACCACTCTGCCCCCGGTCAGAACGGTGCTCTTGGCGCGTGCGGCCATCAGGCGGATACCTCCGTGGAGAGACGGTCGGATCGGCCGGAGCCGTCGGAATGATCGATGCCGGCGCCGTTGCCGGAGGCGGAGCCTGTCTCTGTGCCTGCCTTCGCGTCCTGCCCGCCGCCGGAACCCGCCAGCAGGTCCCACGCGAGCAGCCCCGCGCCCAGGCAGCCCGCGGTGTCCCCGAGGGCCGCCGGCACGATCTCGGGGACCTTCTGGAACGTCACGCGCCGCTCCACCGCGTCCCGTAGCGGGGCGAACAGGGTCTCCCCGGCCTCGGCCAGCCCCCCGCCGACGATGAGCGTGCGCGGGTCGAGCAGGGTCAGCGCGGTGACCAGCCCGGCGGCGAGCGCGTCGACCGCGTCCAGCCACACCCGTACCGCCGCCTCATCGCCCGCGTCCACGGCCCGCGCGCAGTCCGCGGCGTCGGCCGCCGGGTCGCCGCTCGCGGCCGCCCAGGCGCGCGTCACGGCGGCGGCGGAGGCGATCGCCTCCATGCAGCCGCGCTGGCCGCAGCCGCACTCGGGCCCGTCGGGGCGGACCACGACATGGCCGATCTCGCCCGCGTACCCGTGCGCCCCGGCCTCGATGGTGCCCTCGATGCCGATCGCGCCGGCGATGCCGGTGCCCAGCCCCACGAAGAAGAACCGGTCCGCGCCCTTGCCCGCGCCCAGCCGCCCCTCGGCGAGGCCGCCGGTGCGTACGTCGTGGCCGAGCGCGACCGGTACGCCTCCGAGGCGCTCGCCGAGCAGATCGCGCAGCGGTACGTCCCGCCAGCCGAGGTTCGCGGCGTACACGGCGGTTCCGCTTTCGGCGTCCACGATGCCGGGGACGGCGACACCGGCCGCCACGGCGCTCCCGCCGAAGTGCTCGACGCCGTACGCGCGCAGGTCGGCCGCGAAGTCGAGAATGGTCCCGACGACCGCGTCGGGCCCGCGCTCCCGGTCGGTGGCCCGCCGCGCTTCGTACAGCAGCGCGCCGTCCGCCCCGACCAGGGCGGCTTTCATACCGGTGCCGCCCACATCGAGGGCGATGACGTGTCTCACAAAGAACAGTCTCGCGCGTAGACCCTTGAAAGGTCTAGTCCACTGGCCTGGATTGTTGCGTGTCCATACAAAGCCCTGACGTGGTCCCGGCTTTGAGAGATGCCCGGTTGAGACGTTGCCGAAGCGAAACCCCGCAGTTGTGGACCTTAAACCTCCGGATAGGGGAAAATCACTGCCTTGTAACAGGGCGCCACTGGGGACCGACTGGGACCTTACGTACACCGGAAGAACAAGGGTGGGGACAGAGCTGTGCAGCAGCGCTACCTGGCAGTGACCGCGGCGATAGCCGCGATGGGCATGACAATGGCGCTGGCGGGTTGCGGTGCCACCGGGTCGTCGGGCGACGTCACCCTCAAACTCGTCGCGGCCGACTACGGGAACAGCCCGGCCAACAGCTCCGAGAAGTACTGGTCCGCGCTGGCCAAGGACTTCGAGACCAAGAATCCCGGCATCAAGATCGACGTCGACGTCCGCTCCTGGAAGACCGTCGACGCGGACGTCGCCTCGATGGTCAAGCGGGGGGAGGCCCCCGACATCGCGCAGATCGGCGCCTACGCCGACTACGTCAAGCAGGACGCTCTCTACAGTGCGGACGAACTCCTCAACATCCCCACCCAGGCGAACTTCCTGACGCAGCTGTCGGACGCGGGGAAGGTCAACCGCGTCCAGTACGGGCTGCCGTTCGTCGCGTCCACCCGGCTGCTGTTCTACAACGAGAAGCTCTTCGACGAGGCCGGGCTGAGCGCTCCGAAGACCTGGGCCGACATCGAGTCGGACTCCAAGGCGCTGAAGGAGAAGGGCGTCACCACGCCGTTCGCGCTGCCGCTGGGGACCGAGGAGGCGCAGGCCGAGACGATGATGTGGCTGCTGAGCGGCGGGGGCGGCTACACGGAGACCGCCGACGACTCGTACAGCATCGACTCGGCGCAGAACGTGGCCACCTTCAGGTGGCTCCAGAAGAACATGGTCGAGGCCGGGCTGACCGGGCCCGTGGCGCCGGAGAAGCTGGACCGCGCGGCCGCGTTCACGGCGTTCAACGCGGGCAAGGTCGGCATGCTGAACGGCCACCCGACGCTGATGCAGGAGGCCGAGAAGGCCGGCATCAAGGTCGGGATGGTGCCGCTGCCGGGCATCAACGGCACGTCCAAGTCGTCGATGGGTGTCGCCGACTGGATGATGGCCTTCAAGCAGCCCGGCCACCGCGAGGCGGCGGGCAAGTTCCTGGACTTCGTGTTCAGCGACAAGAACGTGCTGGACTTCGTGGGCCAGTACGACCTGCTGCCCGTCACCTACAGCGCGAACGAGGCGATGGCCGCGGATCCGGAGTACGCGGCCCTGAGCAAGTTCCAGGAGGCGCTGCCGACGTCGCAGCTGCCGCCCGTCGGCAAGACGTCGTGGGCGAAGGTCAGCGAGAGCATCAAGAAGAACATCGGCAAGGCCGTGGAGCCGGGTGTGAACCCGTCGACGGTGCTGGGGGAGATCGCGCGGGACGCGGTCACGGCGGAAGCCGCGGAGTAGCGTGCCGGATCCCGAGCCCGAAGAGCCCGCGCCGCCCGTGTCCGATCTTTCAGATCGGGACAGGGCGGTGCTGGCGATGGAGCGGCGCGGCTGGCCGGGGCCGGGGGCGAAGGAGCGGGCGATCCGGGAGGACCTGGGGATCTCGCCGACCCGGTACTACCAGGTGCTGGGCGCCCTGCTGGACGACCCCCGGGCCCTGGCCCACGACCCGGTCACGGTAAACCGCCTACGCCGGGTCAGGGCCGCGCGCCGGGAGGGCCGTTGAGCGTGGTGGGCGCGGGTTACTGATGTCCTCAAACGCCGGACGGGCTGGAGTGTGCCCCCCCCCACTGCCCCCAAGGCCGGACGGGCCGGGGGTTGTCTTGAACGCGGGCGTGGAAGGGGGACGGGCAGGGGTCGTGTCCGGAACGTAAAGCGTGTTTTGTGTCGCGTGACTACCGGTAAACCAAACAAGACCCCGAACGCGACGTAAAACATGCAGTGCAGGACACGACCCCTGCCCGGCCCCCGGCAACAACCCGCACCCAGCCCACCGGGCCGCAGCGGCACAATCAAGCCCGTCCGGCGATTGAGGACAATCAGTAAGCCGCACCCGCCCGCACCGGGCAGACCCGCGGCCCCCCGGCCCCAGAACGCCCGTCCGGCGATTGAGGACAATCAGTAACCGATAAGGTCGGAGACATGGGCAGCCCCGAGATCCCCCTGCCGAGTCCCTCCACCCCCGCCGGCACCCACGGCCTCGCCGCGCTCCTCGCGCGCCCCGCCGACGCCATCATCGCGCTCGACTTCGACGGCACCCTCGCCGACATCGTCCCCGACCCCCAACAGGCCCGTGCCCACCCCCGCGCCGTCCCGGCGCTCGCCGCCCTCGCGCCGCACGTCGCCTCCGTCGTGGTGATCACCGGCCGCCCCGCCGAACTCGCCGTCCGGTTCGGCGGCTTCGCGGGGGTGCCGGGCCTGGAGCACCTCGTCGTGCTCGGCCACTACGGCGCCGAGCGCTGGGACGCGGCCACCGGCACCGTACGCGCCCCCGCCCCGCACCCGGGCGTGTCGGCGGCCCGCGCCGAACTCCCCGCCCTCCTCGGCGGAGACGGATCCGCCGCGCAAGGCACCGCGCAAGGCACGTGGATCGAGGAGAAGGGCCAGGCGTTCGCGGTCCACACCCGCAGGGCCGCCGACCCCCAGGCCGCCTTCGACACCCTGCGCACCCCCCTCGCCGCCCTGGCCACCCGCCACGGCCTGGTCCTGGAACCGGGCCGCATGGTCCTGGAACTCCGGCCGCCCGGCGTGGACAAGGGCGTGGCGCTGACGAAGTACGTAGAGGAATCAGGCGCCGAGACCGTCCTGTACGCGGGCGACGACCTGGGCGACCTCCCCGCCTACGCGGCGGTCGACACCCTCCGCGCGAAGGGCCACCCGGGCCTCCTGGTGTGCAGCGGCACGGAGGTCCCGGAACTGTCCACCAGATCCGACCTCACCCTCCCGGGCCCCGCCGCGGTCGCCGACTTCCTGGCAGCCCTGGCGCAAGCGGTGGCCGGCGCCTGATACGGCCACCCGCCCGCGCCTGACACCGCGCCATCAGGCGCGCAACGCCTCCAGTTGGTCCAGGAACCACTGGGACGGGGGGAGGGCCGTGGCCGCCGCCGCCAGGCGTTTGGTGCGTTCCGCGCGTTCGTCCTGGGGCATCGTCAGGGCCTCGTGGAGGGCCGTGGCCGTCGCCGTGATGTCGTACGGGTTCACCACCAGCGCGTCCTCGCCCAGCTCCTCGTACGCGCCCGCCTCGCGGGACAGGACCAGGACGCAGCCGTTCTCCGAGACCACCGGGATCTCCTTCGCGACCAGGTTCATGCCGTCGCGGATCGGGTTGACCAGGGCCACGTCCGCCAGGCGGTACGCCGCCAGGGAGCGGGCGAAGTCGTCCTTGACGTGGAGGACGACCGGGAGCCAGCCGTACGTGCCGAAGTCCAGGTTGATCGCGTCCGCCACGCGCTGGACCTCGGCCGTGTAGTCGCGGTAGACCGACAGGTCCTGGCGGGAGGGGTACGCGAAGGCCACGTGGACCACCCGTTCGCGCCACTCCGGGCGGTCGGTCAGCAGCTGCCGGTACGCGAGCAGGCCGCGGACGATGTTCTTGGACAGTTCCGTACGGTCCACCCGGACGATCGTCCGCCGGTCGGTCCCGCCGATCTCCTCGCGCAGGGACACGGTCCGATCGTCCACGTCGGGGCGGTGCGCCCGTTCGCGCAGGAAGTCCGCGTCCGCGCCCAGGCCGTGCACGCCGATCCTGGTGTTGCCGGTGCCGCCCAGCAGCTCCGTACAGCAGGCCGTGAAGGCGTCCGCCCAGCGGTGGGTCAGGAACGCCGCGCGGTCCGCGCCCAGGATGCCCCGGAGCAGCTGGCGCGCGATGTCGTCGGGGAGCAGCCGGAAGTAGTCCACCGGGGCCCAGGGGGTGTGCGAGAAGTGGCCGATCCGCAGGTCGGGGCGCAGCGCCCGGAGCATGCCGGGCACCAGCGCCAGGTGGTAGTCCTGCACCAGCACGGACGCGCCGTCGCCCGCCTCGTCCGCCAGCGCCTCGGCGAACGCGCGGTTGTACGCCTCGTACGACGCCCACTGCGCCCGGAACTCCGCGCCGAAGGACGGCTCCAGCGGGGTCTGGTAGAGCAGGTGGTGGACGAACCAGAGCGTGGAGTTGGCCACCCCGTTGTACGCGTCCGCGTAGACGTCGGGGGCGATGCCCAGCATCCGTACGCGCTGCCCGCCCGTGTCCTCCGGGTCCAGCCGGCCGCCGGTACGCCGTACCGCCTCGCGGTCGCCGTCGCCGAGCGCCGCGCACACCCACACCGCGTCCGTGTCGGGGCCGATGGCCGACAGGCCGGACACCAGCCCGCCGCCGCCGCGCCGGGCCTCCAGCGCTCCGTCGTCGCGGAGCGTGTACGAGACGGGGCCGCGGTTGGACGCGACGAGGACCTGGGCGGCCTGCTCGGAAACCATGTGCCGAAATCTAGCCCGTACGGGAAACGCTCAAACGTACGGAGAGCAGCCGTAGTGAGAGCAGCCGTACGGAGAGCCGTACCGAGAGCAGCCTTACGGAGAGCCTTACGGAGAGCCGTGCGGGGATCAGTCGCCCCTGCGTCCCCGTGCCGCCGCCAGCGCCACCACTCCCGCCCCCGTCAGCGCGACCGCCATCCCGCCCAGCAGCCACAGCCGCTCGGCCGTGACGCCGGTGGCCGCCGCCGCGAGGAACCACAAGTTCAGAGGAGTCTCCATAAGCACGCAATATAGGTAAATAGGACCAGAGGGGGTGGTTACGCCGCGCGGCCGGCCGTGTACTCCGCGATCTCCCGCATCGGCGGCCGCTCCTCCGTGTCCACGTCGTACGTACGCGGTTCAAAGCCGTTCTCGCCCCGCTCGAACTGCGTCAGCTCGGGCCGTACCAGATGCGCCCCCAGCTGCGACCGCGACAGGCGCAGCTGCGCCGTACGGTAGATCGCCGCCGCCATCCGCCCCAGCGCCCGGTCGTCCTGGTGCCGGTGCAGCCGCGTGCCCACGTCGACCTGGCCCAGCGCGTCCAGCCCCACACTGTGCAGCGCGTCCACCAGCAGCCCCAGCTCCACGCCGTACCCGACGGGGAACGGCAGCCGCTCCAGCAGGGTGCGCCGGGCCGCGTACTCCCCGCCGAGCGGCTGGACGAACCCCGCCAGGCGCGGCCAGTGCAGATTCAGCAGCGGCCGGGCCACCAGCTCCGTGACCCGCCCGCCCTGGCCCACGGCGGCCCCCCGCGCCCCCAGCGGCCTGTCGTACATCGCCTTCACCAGCTGTACGTCGGGCTCCGTCAGCAGCGGCCCCACGATCCCCGTCACGAAGTCCGCCGAGAACTCCCGCAGATCCGCGTCCACGAAGCACACCACGTCCCCGCCCGTCACCAGCAGCGACCGCCACAGCACCTCGCCTTTGCCGGGCAGCGCGGGCAGCCGCGGCAGGATGTCGTCCCGGCGCACCACCCGCGCGCCCGCCTCCGCCGCCACCTTCGCCGTCGCGTCGGACGAACCGGAATCAATCACCACCAGCTCGTCGACCAGCTGCGCCTTCTCCATCAGCTCGCGCCGGATCACCGACACGATCCCGCCGACCGTCTCCTCCTCGTCCAGCGCCGGCAGCACCACGCTGACGGTCGTGCCACGCGCGGCCTTCGCCGCCAGGAGCCGGTCGGGCGTACGGTCGGCCACGGACCAGGAACGCCTGGTCAGCCAGCGTTCCACCTCTTCCAGCACGGTCGGTTCTCCCTGAAAGTGATCCATCTCGCGGTGCGGACCACTATCTCCACGGTCCGCTCCTTCGGTTACAGTCTTGAACAACACGAATGACCACCGCATGTCGGGGGTCATCCGGTGGACAAACGCTCGGATCGCGGGACCGACCCCGGATCCGATGCCATACCGCTCATCCAGAGGGGCAGAGGGAACGGCCCGTTGAAGCCCCGGCAACCCTCCCGCCGACCGCGAGGTCATGGTGGGGAAGGTGCCAATTCCGTCTTGCGGCGAAGTACGTCGTGAGGAAGATGAGGAAAGGGCCTCGCCTCCATGTCTGTGCAGACCGTCCCCACGCCCGGTGTCACCCCCGGTGCCGTCGATCTCGGACCCGCCGCCGCCCTCTCGTGCCGCGAATGCGGCGAGCGCTTCGACCTCGGCCCGATCTTCGCCTGCGCGTCCTGTTTCGGGCCGCTCGAAGTGGCGTACGACCTGCCGAGCGGCACCCCCGAAGAGCTGAAGAAGCGCATCGCCGAGGGCCCCGACAACATCTGGCGCTACGCGCCGCTGCTGCCCGTCCCCGCCGACGTGGCGAGCAAGCCCAACATCAACCCCGGCTTCACCAAGCTCGTCAAGGCCGACAACCTCGCCCGCGAACTGGGCGTCACCGGCGGCCTGTACGTGAAGGACGACTCCGGGAACCCGACGCACTCCTTCAAGGACCGCGTCGTCGCCATCGCCGTCGAGGCCGCCCGCGCCTTCGGCTTCACGACGCTCTCCTGCTCCTCCACCGGCAACCTGGCCGGCGCCGTCGGCGCCGCCGCCGCCCGCGCCGGCTTCCGCTCCTGCGTGTTCATCCCGAGCGACCTGGAGCAGGGCAAGGTCGTCATGGCCGCGGTGTACGGCGGTGAACTCGTCGGCATCGAGGGCAACTACGACGACGTCAACCGCTTCTGCTCCGAACTGATCGGCGACCCGCTCGGCGAGGGCTGGGGCTTCGTGAACGTCAACCTCCGCCCGTACTACGGCGAGGGCTCCAAGACACTCGCGTACGAGATCTGCGAGCAGCTCGGCTGGGAGCTGCCCGACCAGCTCGTCATCCCGATCGCCTCGGGATCGCAGCTCACGAAGATCGACAAGGGTCTCCAGGAGCTCATCAAGCTGGGCCTCGTCGCGGACAAGCCGTACAAGATCTTCGGCGCCCAGGCCGAGGGCTGCTCCCCGGTCTCCGCCGCCTTCAAGGCGGGCCACGACGTCGTACGGCCCCAGAAGCCGAACACCATCGCCAAGTCCCTGGCGATCGGCAACCCGGCCGACGGCCCGTACGTCCTCGACATCGCCCGCCGCACCGGCGGCGCCGTGGACGACGTGAACGACGAGCAGATCGTGGACGCGATCAAGCTGCTTGCCCGTACCGAGGGGATCTTCGCGGAGACCGCGGGCGGGGTGACCGTCGGCGTGACGAAGAAGCTCATCGACGCCGGCCTGCTCGACCCGACGCTGACGACGGTCGTGCTCAACACGGGCGACGGTCTCAAGACGCTGGACGCCGTGGCCCCGACCACAGGACCCACCGCCACGATCCGCCCGAGCCTCGACGCGTTCCGCGCCGCCGGCCTGGCCCACTGAGCCACGCGTCGCGTCCCCGCGTCCCGCCCATCACTGAAGGAAGGCACCCCACCATGAGCGTCAAGGTCCGCATCCCCACCATCCTCCGTACGTACACCGGTGGCCAGGCCGAGGTTCCGGCGGAGGGCGAGACCCTCTCCGAGGTCATCCAGTCGCTGGAGGCCAGCCACCCCGGCATCGCCGCGCGCGTCCTGGACGACGAGGGCAAGCTGCGCCGCTTCGTCAACGTGTACGTGAACGACGACGACGTCCGGTTCGAGCAGGGCCTCCAGACGGCGACGCCCGCGGGCGCCGGCATCTCGATCATCCCGGCGGTCGCCGGCGGCTGCTGACGCCGGATCACGGGGACGCTTGACGCGTGTCCTTGGCCCCGTCCGTACAAGAGTCGGCCCCCTCCGCACGGGAAGCGGAGGGGGCCGTTCTTTATGGTTGAGCGCGGTAGAGTTGGGAACACCCCCTCGCGGCCGGTGCCGAGCGCATACGAGAACGCGACAACCTGGGGTCAAACTCTCGGTGACTTTTGCGGGCACATGTGTGTTTTGCCCGGCCCGACTTGCCCCGGAACGCAGTCAATCCGTCGCTATGTGTGTTCGGTCGTGCCCAGATTTCTCGTCCGATTGACCTGTTGCAGAGGGCAGTTGGGCAGATACATTCAGCCGCGGTCGAAGCGTTCCGGCAGTAATAGGGGAGTAAGGCATGGCTCAGGGCACCGTCAAATGGTTCAACGCGGAGAAGGGCTACGGCTTCATCGCGGTCGACGGTGGTGCGGATGTTTTCGTCCACTACAGCGCGATCCAGATGGACGGCTACCGCACCCTTGAAGAAGGTCAGCGAGTTGAGTTCGAGATCTCGCAGGGCCAGAAGGGTCCGCAGGCGGACATGGTCAAGCTCGCCGTCTGATCCCGGCGCGATCGGCCACCGACGCACTCACGCCGAGGGGCCCGTATCCCATACAGGGATACGGGCCCCTCGTGCGTGTACGGGACCCCCGCGCGAGGGTGCCGGGCCGGGGGAGGAGCTTGCACTCTCGGGGGTCGAGTGCTAATCATTGGCGTTAGCACTCTGCAAGTGAGAGTGACAACTTATGGACCGGGTCAGTGAGGCCCGGAGGGACCGGTGGAGCAAGGAACCGCCGGGCTCTCAGGCCGTCCGTCGCGGGCGCGGGCGCGGTCCGGAGCAATCCACCCCAGTCCGGGAGGACCACTTCACATGGCCAAGATCATCGCGTTCGACGAGGAGGCACGGCGCGGTCTCGAGCGCGGGATGAACCAGCTCGCCGACGCCGTCAAGGTCACCCTTGGTCCCAAGGGTCGCAACGTCGTCCTCGAGAAGAAGTGGGGCGCCCCCACGATCACCAACGATGGTGTTTCCATCGCCAAGGAGATCGAGCTCGAGGACCCGTACGAAAAGATCGGCGCAGAGCTGGTCAAGGAAGTCGCCAAGAAGACGGACGACGTCGCCGGTGACGGTACGACCACCGCGACCGTCCTCGCCCAGGCACTCGTCCGCGAGGGCCTGCGCAACGTGGCGGCCGGCGCCAACCCGATGGCCCTCAAGCGCGGGATCGAGAAGGCCGTCGAGGCCGTCTCCGGTGCCCTGCTGGAGCAGGCCAAGGACGTGGAGACCAAGGAGCAGATCGCTTCGACGGCCTCCATCTCCGCCGCCGACACCCAGATCGGCGAGCTCATCGCCGAGGCGATGGACAAGGTCGGCAAGGAAGGCGTCATCACCGTCGAGGAGTCGCAGACCTTCGGTCTGGAGCTTGAGCTCACCGAGGGCATGCGCTTCGACAAGGGCTACATCTCGGCGTACTTCGCCACCGACATGGAGCGCATGGAGTCGTCCCTGGACGACCCGTACATCCTGATCGTCAACTCCAAGATCGGCAACGTGAAGGACCTCCTTCCGCTGCTGGAGAAGGTCATGCAGTCGGGCAAGCCCCTGCTGATCATCGCGGAGGACGTCGAGGGCGAGGCGCTGTCGACCCTGGTCGTCAACAAGATCCGTGGCACCTTCAAGTCCGTCGCCGTCAAGGCCCCGGGCTTCGGTGACCGCCGCAAGGCGATGCTGAACGACATCGCCATCCTCACGGGCGGCACGGTCATCTCCGAAGAGGTCGGCCTCAAGCTGGAGAACGCCGGTCTCGACCTGCTGGGCCGCGCCCGCAAGGTCGTCATCACCAAGGACGAGACCACCATCGTCGACGGTTCGGGCGAGAGCGACCAGGTCGCCGGCCGTGTGAACCAGATCCGCGCCGAGATCGAGAACAGCGACTCGGACTACGACCGCGAGAAGCTCCAGGAGCGCCTCGCGAAGCTGGCCGGCGGCGTGGCCGTCATCAAGGCCGGCGCCGCGACCGAGGTCGAACTCAAGGAGCGCAAGCACCGCATCGAGGACGCGGTGCGCAACGCCAAGGCCGCCGTCGAGGAGGGCATCGTCGCCGGTGGTGGCGTGGCTCTGCTCCAGGCTTCCTCGGTGTTCGAGAAGCTCGAACTCGAAGGTGACGAGGCGACGGGCGCGAACATCGTCAAGCTCGCGCTGGAGGCTCCGCTCAAGCAGATCGCCGTCAACGGTGGTCTCGAAGGCGGCGTCATCGTCGAGAAGGTCCGCAACCTGCCGATCGGTCACGGCCTCAACGCCGCGACCGGCGAGTACGTGGACATGATCGCCGAGGGCATCATCGACCCCGCGAAGGTCACCCGTTCCGCTCTCCAGAACGCGGCCTCCATCGCGGCGCTGTTCCTCACCACCGAGGCCGTCATCGCCGACAAGCCGGAGAAGGCCGGCGCCGCCGGCGCCCCGGGCGGCATGCCGGGCGGCGACATGGACTTCTGAGCCCGCCGCCGTACGGCTGTACGGCACCGGCTCGGAGCGTTCCTGAACCGAGGGCGGTACCCCTTCCGGGGGGTGCCGCCTTCGGGCGTTTCCGGAGCGGGGTCCGGTGTCAGCGGGTGTAGTCCTTGAGCTTTTCCGTCTCCAGGGTGATGGCGACCGGGTCGGGCACCTTCACGGTGGCGCCGTACGGAAAGGACGTACGGGTCTGGTACTCGCCCTCGCGGGGGTCGGTGTAGACCACGACCTTCTCCGCGTTCCGGTCGATCAGGAGGTAGACCGGGATGTCGGCCGCCGCGTAGCCGTCCCGCTTGTGGACGTGGTCGCGCAGGCCGGTGTCGAAGTCGTGCGAGGTGACCTCGACGGTCATGAGGACACCGTCGGGATCGGCCCACTCGCCTTCCTGCCGCACGAAATGGTCGAGCGGCGCGAGCGCCCCGTCCGCCCGGGCGCGGCCCTTGCGGTAGCTCTCCACCTTCAAGCCCTGCTCCGGGTACAGACGCAGGTCGGGGCGCTGTTGGAGGCAACGCTCCAGCAGCCACATGACGATGGCCCCGTGGAGCTGATCCGGCAACGGCTTGACCTCTAGTTTTCCGTCGATGAATTCGAGCGTGACGCTCTCCGGGGCCTTGCGGGCGAGTTCCTCGAAGTCGTCGATGGACATCTGCGGCTCTGCCTCGGGGCTGGTGGTCATGGCGTCGCCTCCTCCCCTCCATGGTGCCCCGGTCCGGTGTCGGCGGATGGACTGAAGTGTCATACGGGCGTCCTTTCAGGTGGGCGGTTTGTCACACGCTAGATCGAGATCACCGTGCGCGGCAATCCGGTCACGGCGGGTGAACGTCTGTCTGATTCCGGGCCGCAACTGGCCAGGTGGGGAGGGCCTTTCCCGCTACGCCCCGGCCGTGCCCAGCGGGAGTTCCAGTTCCGCCCAGACGATCTTGCCGCCGGGGGCCGTGCGGGTGCCCCAGCGGTGGGAGAGTTTGGCTACCAGGAACAGGCCCCAGCCCTTCTCGTCCTCCGCGCGGGCGTGGCGCAGGCGCGGGGAGCGGTCGTCCGAGTCGAAGACCTCGCAGACCAGGGCGCCGTGGCGGATCAGGCGGAGGCGGATGGGGCCGGCGCCGTACCGGATGGCGTTCGTGACCAGTTCGCTGACGATGAGTTCCACCGTGGCGGCCAGCTGGTCCAGGCCCCACGACGAGAGCTTGGCGACAGCCAGGGCGCGGGCGTTCGCCACCAGGGCGGGGTCGGTGGGCAGCACCCAGGTGACCACGTGGTCCGGGGGCAGTGAGCGGGTACGGGCCAGCAGCAGCGCCACGTCGTCCTGGGACGCGGCCGTCGACACCATCGTGTCGACCACTCCCGCGCACACCTCCTCCAGCGGACCGCCCCTACCACCGATCCTGGCCAGGGCCTCGCCCAGCCGCCCCAGCCCGACGTCGATGTCCGCCTCGCGGGTCTCGACCAGGCCGTCCGTGTAGAGGGCGATGACACTCCCCTCCGGCAGCTCCATCTCGACCGACTGGAAGGACAGCAGCCCGAGGCCGATCGGCGACCCGGCCGGCAGCTCCGGGAAGGTGACCGTGCCGTCCGGGAAGACGATCGCGGGGGGCGGGTGGCCGGCGCGCGCCATGGTGCAGCGCCGCGTGACGGGGTCGTACACCGCGTACACGCAGGTCGCGCCCATCACGGGCGTGCTGTAGTCCTCGGCGTCGGGCTCCGCGTCCTCCTCGGTGAGGCGTACGACCAGGTCGTCGAGGTGGGCGAGCAGTTCGTCCGGCGGCAGGTCCATGTCCGCCAGGGTGTGGACGGCCGTGTGGAGCTGCCCCATCGTCGCCGCCGCGTTGATGCCGTGCCCGACCACGTCACCCACCACCAGGGCGACCCGCCCGCCGGACAGCGGGATCACGTCGAACCAGTCGCCGCCGACCCCGTCGTGCAGGTCCGCCGGGAGGTACTGGGAGGCGACGTCCACGGCGTGGCCGCCCGACAGGTGGCGGGGGAGCAGGTTGCGCTGGAGGGCGAGGGACGCCGTGCGCTCGCGGGTGTAGCGCAGGGCGTTGTCCAGGCTGAGGGACGCCCGCGCCGCGAGTTCCTCCGCCAGCAGGAGGTCGTCCCTGCTGAACGGCGCCTTGGTGTCGTTACGGGTGAAGACGGCGACGCCCAGGATCGCGCCGCGCGCCCGCAGCGGGACCACGATGATCGAGTGGACCCCGGTCTCCTCGATGACCCTGCGCCGGCCGGGGTCGTTGTCGACCCAGGTGCCGGGTCCCGTCCTGATGACCGGCTCGAACTGGGACTTCCCCGTGGTCATGGCGGACATGAAGGGCGAGACCCTGGGGACGTACACGGCCTCCCCGATGGACCACAGGGACTCGGGGTTGCCCTCGTGGATGGACGCCACCCCGCCGCGCCGGAAGACCGGGATCGTGCCGTCCTCGGACTCCAGCCGTTCGAGGGGCTCCCCGCCGAGCGGCAGGGCCTCGGCGAGATCGACGCTGGTGTAGTCGGCGAGGAGCGGCACGGCGACGTCGGCCAGCTCCTGGGCGGTGTGCATGACGTCGAGCGTCGTGCCGATCCGCGTACCCGCCTCGCTGAGGACGGAGAGCCGCTCGCGCGCCCAACTGCTCGTGATGTCCACCGCGATGGAACAGACCCCCAGCGGCCTGCCGTCCATCCCGTCGAGGCGGAAGAAGGAGGACGAGAAGACCCGCTCCTGGTGGAGGTCCTGGGCGATCCAGCGGAACTCGTGGTCGATCACGGGGGTGCCGGTCCTGAGGACCTGGAGCATCGCCGCTTCGACCGCGTCCGTGTCGAACCCCGGCAGCGACTCGGTCACCCGGAGGCCGAGGCGCTCGTGGCGCAGGGCGCCGCTCTGGCGCTCGACCGTGCTGTTGAGCCAGACGCAGCGCAGGTCGACGTCCCAGATGGACAGGCCGATGGGGGCGCCCTCCAGGAGTGACCTGACCACCACGCCGTTCATGGTGGGCCGTACGGAGGACTCGGAGAGCGGGGCGGCGGAGAGGAACCAGTCGGTACGGCCGTCAGGGCCGGCCAGCGGGGAGGCCTGGAGGGTGACGTGGACGCCGTGCCCCTCCTGGTGGCGCAGCTCGGCCAGCTCCGACCAGGGTTCGCCGGCCCGGACACGGGCGGGCCAGGCGGGGACGAGGGGGGAGGTGGCGGGGGTGGCTGTGCTGGGGCCCGTTGCTTCGGGGGAGTGGAGCAGACGGGTGGCGGAACGGTCCACCACGTCCGCGGCCCGGTAGCCGAGCAGCTCCTCCGCGGTCCGGGTCCAGCCGATGACGGTCCCGCGCGCGTCGATCACGGCCACGGCCGCCCCGGCCATGTCGAGGGCGGCCTGGGCGGGACCTGCGGGGCCGCCCCGCGTAGGACCGGACGCCACCGGGCGGCCGTCGGCACCGGGCACCGCTGCTCCGGCATCGCCCTCGGCATCGACCATCAGTGAGATCCCATCCGCCCGCACATGTCTCTTATGGCATGGTTTCATACTTCCCCGTGCGGGGGCGGGCGTCCGGTGGGGGCGTCCGGGCGGGGCCTCAGGTGGCGCGGGCCGCCTTCAGAGCCGCGCGCAGATGCCCCCCCGACTCCGCGAGGAGCGACCCGGCCCGGGGGCCGTCCACCTCGCCCAGGATGGTGAGGATGGCGGGCTTCACCTCACCGTCCGTGGCGGCGAGCGCCGCCTCGATCTCCGGGTCGGACGCACCCGTGGCCAGGGAGACGATCCGCCGCGAGCGGGCCCGCAGCTTCTCGTTCGAGGCGCGGACGTCGACCATCAGATTCCCGTACGTCTTGCCGAGCCGGATCATCGTGATCGTCGAGATCATGTTGAGGACGAGCTTCTGCGCCGTACCGGCCTTGAGGCGGGTCGACCCCGTGAGCAGTTCGGGACCGACGACCACCTCGATGCCGTGTTCGGCGGCGGCCGCCAGCGCGCTGTCCGCGTTGCACGACAGGCCGACGGTGAGGGCGCCGAGACCGCGCGCGTACTCCACGGCTCCGACGGCGTACGGGGTCCGGCCCGACGCGGAGACACCCACCACCGTGTCGTCCGCGGTGAGCTTGAGCGCGGTCAGGTCGGCGGCGGCCAACTCCTTGGAGTCCTCCGCGCCTTCGACGGACGTCACCATCGCGCCGGGCCCGCCCGCGATCAGGCCGACGACCTGCTCCGGGGCGGTGTTGAACGTGGGCGGGCACTCGCTGGCGTCCAGGACACCCAGCCGTCCCGCCGTGCCCGCACCCGCGTAGATCAGCCGGCCGCCGCGCGCGGCGCGCTCGGCCACCGCGTCCACCGCGGCGGCGATCAGGGGCAGTTGGGTGGCGACGGCGTCGGGGACGGTGCTGTCCTCGCGGTTCATGATCCGGGCGATGTCGAGCGTGGGCAGCTGGTCGATCTCGGCCAGCTCGGGGCGGAACGCCTCGGTGGTGAGGGCGTCGAGCTGCGCGCGGAGTTCGCCGTACATGCCGTGCGTGCCGGGGGTCGAGGTCATGAAGAAGCGGCTTTCTTCGGGTGGAGGAGTACGGGAGGGGGAGTGCGGGGCCGGGAGGCTTCCCCGCAGCGGTCAGCGGGCGGTGCGCGGGCTGTGGCGGTGGGCGAGGGCTTCGTACGACGCGGACAGCGCGGGCGCCGCCGTTTCGTACGTACGCTGCGCCACGCCTATGAACAGGCAGTCGACAACGAGCAGTTGGCTTGTACGGCTGGACATCGCCGCCGGGCGCAGCTCGCTCTCGCGGGCCGTGGAGGTGGTCAGGACGTGGTCGGCGTACTGCGAGACGGGGCCGTCCGGGCGGCCGGTGATCGCGACCGTCGTCGCGCCGCGGTCGAAGGCGACCCGCAGCGGTTCGATCGCGTCCCAGGTGGAGCCCGAGTGGGTGATCGCGATCGCCACGTCACCGGCGCGGAGCTGGACGGCGTGGGTGACGGCGAGGTGTGGATCGCTGTGCGCCTGGGCGATCACGCCGATACGGGAGAGCTTCTGCGCGAGGTCCATGCCGACGAGCGCGGAGGCGCCGACACCGTAGATGTCGATCCGGCGGGCGGCGGCGGCCGCTGTGACGACGGCCCCGAGCTGGACGGTGTCGAGGGCGGCGGCGGTGTCCGCGAGGGTCTGCTGTTCGTCGTACGCGAGCTTGGCGACGACGTCCGCGAGGGGATCGTCCACGGCTATGTCGGCGGTGACGGCGGGCGCCCGGCCCGACTGCTGCTGGGCGGCGAGGCCGGCGAGCGCGAGGCGCAGGTCGCGGTAGCCGGGGTAGCCGAGGAGACGGGCGGTGCGGACGACGGTCGCCTCGCTCGTGCCGGTCAGCTCCGCGAGACCGGTGACGGTCAGCGCCGCGCAGCCGGCCGGGTCGCCGGCCACGGCCTCGGCGACGAGCTGCATGGACCGGGTCATGGAGGGCGCGAGGGTCCGTACCTTGGCGGCCAGGGCCGCGGGTGCGGGCGGGGCGCTCGTTCCTGTGGCCGCGCTGAAACTTTCCTTCACGTCCTGGGTCATGGCTGAAAGATATTTTCGGACGCTGTCGGCGGTCAAGCCCGGGGAGGGACAATGTGGGGATGGACGAAGTGAACAACGACAACGCGTTGGAGCAGGCGCTGCACGGTGCCAGGGCCCTGGTCCTGGCGGACCTCGTCGCGTCCGGTGTCGCGGAGGCCGAGATCGTGTCGCTGGTGGAGGACGCGGTGTCGCACCGCCGCTGGTGGGTCGAGCAGTGGCCGGCGGGCGTGGGGTTCGTGGCCGGGCTGGTGGCGCAGGACGTCCAGGACGCCCTGCTGGAACGGTACGGCCGCTGGCCGCTCTGCCCGGTCTGCGTGACGGTCGAGCCGCACGCCCTGGAGGTGGAGCCGGAGCTGGGGGCGGATCCGCACTGGGTGTGCGCGAAGGAGGCGGTGGTGGTGGCGCCGGTGGGAGGGCTGCCGGCTGGCGCGGGCGGGGGGCCTTTCGGCGGGCGTTTGGGCGGCGCCTTCGAGGAGCCGTTCGACGAGCCGTTCGGCGGCCCCGCCGACGGGGGCGACACCCCGTGACCGTCTACATCGACCCGCCCACGTGGCCCGGGCACGGGCGGATGTGGTCGCACCTGGTCAGCGATGTGTCGTTCGAGGAGCTGCACGCGTTCGCGGCGTCGATCGGGTGCCCGGCGCGGGCGTTCGAACGGGACCATTACGACGTGCCCGCGAGTCGGTACGAGGACGCGGTGGGGGCGGGGGCGGTGCGGGTGGGCTCGAAGGAGCTGGTACGCCGGATCACAGAGGCGGGCCTCCGACGCCCAAAGGGCCGCGCGTCCTCCTGACCGGGCTTTTGTCCTCAATCGCCGGACGGGCTTGGTTGTGCGTCTGCCCGGTGCGGGCGGGTGCGGGTTACTGATTGTCCTCAATCGCCGGACGGGCTTGGTTGTGCCCGCTGCGGGCCGGTTGCGTATGCGCGGGTTGTTGCCGGGGGCCGGGCAGGGGTCGTGTCCTGCACTGCATGTTTTACGTCGCGTTCGGGGACTTGTTTGGTTCACCGGTAGTCACGCGACACAAAACACGCTTTACGTTCCGGACACGACCCCTGCCCGTCCCCCTTTCACGCCCGCGTCAAGGCAAATCAAGCCCGTCCGGCGTTTGAGGACGCGGTAACCCGCACCCGTCACCGGGCAGAGGCCAAATCCAGCCTGTCCGGCGTTTGAGGACATTGGTAAGCCGCGCTCGCGTACCGGGCAGGGGCACACTCCAGCCCGTCCGGCGTTTGAGGACATCAGTAAGCGGCACCGTCCACCGGGCAGAGGGGAGGCGCCCCGGGCCGGCGGGGTCGTTCGGCTCTCCCTCGGCGTGAGGGGGGTGGGGTCGGAGGAGGTGCGTGTGTCCGGACGTAAAGCGTGTTTTGTGGCGCGTGGCTACCGGTGAACTGGACGAGTTCCTGAGGCGCCGTAAAACATGCAGTCCGGACATACGTACCTCCGGAGGCCCCGCCCCCCGTCACCACGACAAACCCAGCCCGTCCGGCGATTGAGGACAAGCAGTAAGCGCAACGAACACCGGGGCAGAAGCTAGCGCGCCGCGTACGCCACCAGCCGGTCAACCACCCGCCCAGGCGAAGGCATCGCCGCGATCTCCCCGGCCACCACCACACCGCGCTCGCGAAACCCCTCGTCCCCCGCGACCGTACGAAACGCGTGGCGCACGGCATCCGCGGACAGCCCGCCCCCGCTCGCCGCCTCCCCCGGATCCGCCAGCAGCCCGACCCGCGCGCGGACGACCTGCGCCGCGATGTCGTACTGGTCCGCCGCGAGCGGCGCCACCACCAGCGGCACCCCATGGGCGAGCGCCCCGAGGACCGTCCCCGCGCCCGCGTGGCAGATCACCATGTCCACGTAGGGGAGCAGCTGCTTCTGCGGTACGTACCGCTCGATCCGTACGTACGGCGGCTGCCCCGCGAAGCGCGCCGGATCGCCGTTCGTGCCGAGCGTCACCACGACGTTGACCCGTTCGCCGTGCAGCGCCCGGATCATCGTCTCCAGGACGCCCGGCAGGTTGCCGTGGCCGGTCCCGAGGGTGACGTACACCGTCTTCTCGAACGGCAGCCCGTCGAGCAACGCGGGCTGGGCGTCCTGCGCCGGCTCCGGCGTGACGTGATCGGCCCGCAGGGGCCAGCGCTCGGTGAACTCCCACTCGCCCGCGCCACCCGCCACCGTGCCGTCGGGGCGCATGCTCGCGGGCCAGATCTCCAAGCAGGGCACACGGTCAAGGCGGCGGCCACGACCCGGCCCCCCGCGGCCCACCACCTCCTCCACCGCCCGCCAGCCCGGCTCCGCGAACGCGGCGGAGCGGGGCGGTCCGAAGTCCTCCAGTACGTACGGGACACCGGCCGACGCGGCGGCGATCACCCCCGCCCGCTCCGCGGGGCCCGCGACCACCAGGTCGGGGCGCCAGGCGCGTACCACCTCCGCCACGTCCTCGGCCATCTCGGCCGCCGCGATCTCGATCAGGCCGTGGACGAGGAGATGCCGTACCCGCTCCTCCGCCGACAGCCCCGAGAGCACGTCGGCCGGGTACGCGCGCCGGTAGCGCCCGGCCGACTCGGCGAAGGGCGGCCCCGCGGCGACGGCGGGCAGGCCGAGCGCCTCCGGATGCCGCACCCCGTCGGGACCGGTCACGAAGAGCACCTCGTGCCCCCGGTCCCGCGCGGCCGTCACCAGGGGGAGCAGGGGTGCGAGGTGGCTCTGGACCGGTACGGAGGTGAAGAGCAGACGCATGGGGCACCAGCACCCTTCCCGGTGACGCGGGCCCCCGTCCTCGTACGTACCCCTCCCACGCTAGCCCGCCCCTCACCGGGCGTCGCGCGGACAGCGGGCACCAGGAGGCCACCTCAGGCGGTGACGCCGAAGGTCACGCGGTAGTCGCAGGCCCCCTTGCACGGCATGGTCGCGGAGTCGTCGAAGGCGTAGGAGTACGCGTACGGCTCGGCCCGCTTGAACACCTGCGTGTAGTCGACGGGCCAGCGCGAGGGTACGCAGTTCTCGCGCCCCGCCCACTCGTCCTCGCAGCAGTACGTCTTGCCGCCGAACGCCGTGCACGGGTTCGTGCAGCCGACCACCCGCCCGCCGGCCGTGAACCGCATCTTGTCCGGGCACGCGACCCGCTTCGTACAGCCGCCGGCCGAGCATCCGGAGGCGCTGACGGGGTCGGTGGTGTCGCCGCGGGTGATGTTGATGTACATCGGCAGGTTGGAGCCGTCGACCATGCTCACGTCGTAGAAGTCCATGGCCCCGGGCTTGGGCGCGCTGAGCGCGAACTCGGCGAGCGTGGCGGGGGTCGCGCCGCTCCCGGTGCACTGGAAGCCGCCCGCGCAGTCGCCGGTCTCGCAGTGCCCGTTCCCGGCGGAGTCGAAGGAACAGCCGGTACGGCCCCAGAACCGCCCGATCCAGCCACTCGGCACCTCGACCGCGACCCGCTGCCCGGGGGTGAGCTTCCAGCCGGTGGCGGCGAGGGGGTGCTCGGGGCTGCCGAGGGCGGCGACCCAGACGGTCCGGCTCTCGTTGTTGACGAAGGAGACGATCCGGGTGTCGGCGGTGCCGCGCCGGTCGGTGACGCCCGCCGCACTCCCACCCCGGGCCGGGGTAGGGGCGGCGCCCCGACTCTTCCGGACAGCGGCCCGCTTCTTCTTGGGCTTCGGCTTGCTGGACGCGGACGCGGAGGGACTGGCCGAGACGGAGGGAGCGGGGGGCGGGACAGAGGGCAGAACGACCGTCGGGGACACCTCGGGCACACCGGCGGTCCGTACGGAGTCCACGTCCGCCGCGGCCCCGAAGAGTGAGGGCCACACCAGCGCCACGACGGCGACCCCCGCCGCGACAACCCCGGCCCCCGCCCACCAGCCCCGCCCGCCCCGGGTCCGCTTCGCCCGGTGCCGCGTTCTCGCCATCGCCGTACCTTCCACCACTCGCCGATACGGGGGCCCCGACGGACCCCCCGTATCGGAGACGGCCCGAACCCCCACCCCGACAACAAGAACCGGAACACCGGTTTCCGTCGGTCAGGTGGCGAGGTTCGTACGCGCGCTCTCTTCGGCCGCAGTCGGACGCGAGCCTGCGACGACCTTGCTGGTCGTACGGCGGTGGTGGCGCAGGGACACGACGGTCAGGGCCGCCGCCAGGGCGGTCATGGAGGCGCCCGCCCAGGCTGTCGCGGCGTAGCCCAGGTCCGCGTCGATCACTCGGCCGCCGAGCCAGGGGCCGCTGGTGTTGCCCAGGTTGAAGGCGGCCGTGGAGGTGGCGCTGGCCAGGGTGGGGGCCGCTGCCGCGAGGTTGAACATGCGGGCGCTGAGGGCCGGGGCCGTGATGAAGGCCGAGAAGCCGAGGAAGAAGGCCAGGGGGACCACGACGGCGGGGTGCGAGGCGGTGAGGGCCAGGGTGATGAGGAGGATCGTCGATGTGCCTATGCCGCCCAGGAGGACACCGAAGGGGTGGGCGTCGGCCAGGCGGCCGCCGGACGTCGTACCGGCCAGTGCGCCGATGCCGAAGAGGGCCAGCACGGTCGGGACCCAGCCGCTGTCCAGGCCGGAGACGTCGGTGAGGAGCGGGGCGAGGTACGAGAACGTACAGAAGATGCCCCCGCCCGCGAGCGCCGTCAGGACGATCGCCAGCCAGATCTGGCGGTCGGCGTAGAGGGACAGTTCGCGCCGGACCAGGGGCTTCTCCGCGGGGAGGGGGATGCGGGGGATCAGGGTCAGGACGCCGACGAGCGCGACGGCGGAGGCCGCGGCGACCGCCCAGAACGCCGAGCGCCAGCCCAGGTGTTCGCCGAGGAACGCGCCGGCGGGGACGCCGAGCACGTTGGCGATGGAGAGCCCGCCGATCATCACCGACATGGCGCGGGCGCGTGCGGTGACCGGGACCATCGCGATGGCCACCCCGGCGCCGACCGCCCAGAACCCGGCGCAGGCGAGGGCGCTCACGACGCGCGACGCGAAGAGGATCTCGTACGTCGGGGCCACGGCTCCGGCGACCTGGCCGAGGCCGAAGACCGAGATCAGGGCGACGAGGGTGGCGCGGCGCGGCAGCCGGAGGGTCGCCACGGCGAGCAGGGGCGCGCCGACGACCATGCCGATCGCGAAGGCGGAGATGAGGAGTCCCGCCGTGGGGATGGACACGTCCATGTCGTCGGCGAGGTCCGGCAGGAGGCCGGAGAGCATGAACTCGCTCGTCCCGAGGGCGAAGACGGACAGCCCCAGGGTGTGGACGGCTATCGGCATACGGGGCTTGGGCACGGCAGGTGCCAACGCGGGGACGGTCCGTCGCATTCCCGGGCGGTCCTCCGCGCGGCGGACGGGACCTACGAGGTCAGGGTGCGCAGCTCCGCCGCCAGGTTCCTGCGGGCGCGGGCCTCCCACTCCAGTTCGCCGTGGGGGGTACGGAACAGGCGTGGCAGGTCCAGGAGTTGCTCCAGGATCGCGGCCCGGCCCGCCCGGAAGCCGTCCTCGGGGACAAAGCCGTACTCCTCGCGCACCGCGGCGGCGTACGCGTCGTACTCCTCCGGGGCCGAGCCCAGGACGGCGAGGTCGGCGTCGCACAGGACGGCGCCGTTGCGGTCGTCGTCGGTGGCTGCGTGGGTGGTGGTGAGGCGGACGAGCCGGGCGACCTCGTCCGTACCCTCCTGGCTCAACCCGGCCTCGGGGAGGGCGAGTTCGGCGAGGCGGGCGGAGCGCTCCTCGTTCTCGGAGCGGTCGGGGCGGTAGACGGCGTCGTGGAACCAGGCGGCGAGGCGGACGAGGTCCGGATCGTCGGCGTACCGCACCAGTGTGTCGATGTGGTCCAGGACCGCGCGGAGGTGGTCGACGGTGTGGTAGCGCCGCTGGGGCTCCGACCAGCGGGTGAGCAGCTGGTCGGCGTAGGGGTACGGGTCGCGGATCTCCGCCTCCCGCGCCGCGTCGCGCAGGGCGGTGGCGAAGCGGTCGCGGAGGGCGGGGCCCGGCGCGGAGTCCGGGCCGTGGTCGAGGTCGGGCATGGGGCGACGATACGGGCCCGGGCGCCGCGCGTCTGTTACGAGGTGCGTGACAGGGTCTTGAAGTTGCGCAGCCGCAGGCTGTTGCCGACGACGAAGACCGACGAGAACGCCATCGCCGCGCCCGCGATCATCGGGCTGAGGAGTCCGGCGGCGGCCAGCGGCAGCGCGGCGAGGTTGTAGGCGAAGGCCCAGAACAGGTTGCCCTTGATCGTGCCGAGGGTGCGGCGGGCGAGGCGGACGGCGTCGGCGGTGGCCCGCAGGTCGCCGCGTACGAGAGTGAGGTCGGCGGCCTCGATGGCCGCGTCGGTGCCCGTGCCCATGGCGAGGCCGAGGTCGGCCTGGGCGAGCGCGGCGGCGTCGTTGACCCCGTCGCCGGCCATGGCGACGGTCCTGCCCTCCGCCTGGAGCCGCTTGACGACGTCGACCTTGTCCTCGGGCATCACCTCGGCGATGACCTGGTCGATGCCCACCTGGGCGGCGACGGATTCCGCGACGGCCTGGTTGTCGCCGGTGAGCAGGATCGGTGTCAGGCCGAGGGCGCGGAGCTGCCGTACGGCCTCGGGGCTGGTCTCCTTGACCGCGTCGGCGATCTCCAGGAGGCCGCGCGCCTCGCCGTCCCAGGCCACCGCGATCGCCGTACGGCCCGCCGCCTCGGCCGATTTCCTGGCCGCGTCGAGCGCCTCGGGGAGGTGGATCTCCCACTCGGCGAGGAGCTTCACCCGGCCCACGAGGACGGCGTGGCCCTCGACGACACCCTGGACGCCGAGGCCGGGGAGGTTCGCGAAGTCCTCGGGGGTGGGCAGCGTACCGGCGCGTGCGGTGGCGGCCTCGGCGACGGCGCGGGCGAGGGGGTGCTCGGAGGCGTGCTCCAGCGCGCCCGCCAGACGCAGGACGTCGCGCTCGTCCGTACCGTCCGCCGCGTGGGTGGCGAGGAGGGTCATCCGGCCGGTGGTGACCGTGCCCGTCTTGTCGAGCACGATCGTGTCGACGCGGCGCGTCGACTCCAGCACCTCGGGGCCCTTGATGAGGATGCCGAGCTGGGCGCCGCGTCCCGTACCGACCATGAGGGCGGTCGGGGTGGCCAGGCCCAGCGCGCAGGGGCAGGCGATGATCAGCACGGCGACGGCGGCGGTGAAGGCGGCGGTCGCGCCGGCTCCCGCGCCGAGCCAGAAGCCGAGCGTGGCGAGCGCGAGCCCCATGACGACCGGGACGAACACGGCGGAGATCTTGTCGGCGAGGCGCTGGGCGGCGGCCTTGCCGTTCTGGGCGTCCTCCACCATCCGTGCCATACGGGCGAGTTGGGTGTCGGAGCCGACCTTCGTGGCCTCCACGACCAGGCGTCCCCCGGCGTTGAGGGTCGCGCCGGTGACGGGGTCGCCGGCGGAGACCTCCACCGGGACGGACTCGCCGGTCAGCATCGAGGCGTCCACGGCCGAGGAGCCCTCGACCACTGTGCCGTCGGTGGCGATCTTCTCGCCGGGCCGTACGAGGAAGTGGTCGCCGACCCTCAACTGCCGGGTGGGGATGACACTTTCGCGGCCTTCGCGCAGGACGGTGACTTCCTTGGCGCCCAGTTCCAGCAGCGTACGGAGGGCGGCCCCGGCCTTGCGCTTGGCGCGGGCCTCGAAGTAGCGGCCGGCCAGCAGGAACGCGGTGACACCGGCGGCGGCTTCGAGATAGATGTTCCCGGCGCCGTCGGAGCGGGAGATGGTGAACTCGAAGGCATGGGTCATCCCCGGCATGCCCGCCGTACCGAAGAACAGGGCCCACACCGACCAGAGGAACGCCGCCGACGTGCCGAGGGAGATGAGCGTGTCCATCGTGGCGGCGCCGTGCCGGGCGTTGGTCCACGCGGCGCGGTGGAAGGGCCAGGCGGCGTAGGTGACGACGGGGGCGGTGAGGGTGAGGGAGAGCCACTGCCAGTTGGTGAACTGGAGCGCGGGGATCATCGCCATGGCGATGACGGGGAGGGAGAGGACGACGGCGGTGATCAGGCGGGCGCGGAGGGGGCGCAGGGCGTTGTCCTCGGCGTCCCTGGTGCTTTCCGCCGCGCTGTCCTCCGGTCCGTCCTCCGGTCCGTCCTCCCGTCCTCCGGTGTCGGCTGGCGGCTCGGGGGCGGGCTCCTGGGCGGTGTAGCCGGTGGCCTCGACGGTGGCGATGAGATCGCGTACGGAGAGGCCGGCGCCCCGGTAGCTGACCTTGGCCTTTTCGGTGGCGTAGTTCACCGTGGCCTCGACGCCGTCCATGCGGTTGAGCTTCTTCTCGACGCGGGCGGCGCAGGAGGCGCAGGTCATGCCGCCGATGAGGAGTTCGACGGAGGAGGGTGCAGGCGTGGGGGCGGCGGTGTTTGTGTCGGTCGCCGTGTCCGGGTTCCTGCCCTGGGCGAGGTTCATGAGGGCGGCTCCTTGGTCGTCGGCGGACGCGTATCTCTCTTCATGTATACCCCCTACCCCTATCCAGGGGATACCCCTGAGGGGTATTTTCTCGGTCATGAACATCACGATGAGTACCAAGGTGAGGGTGGCCGCGTTCGCGCTGGCGCTGGCGGCGTCGTTCGGGGTCGCGTACGGGGTCGGCGCGGCGGTGGGGCCGCTGGAGGGTGGGGCGCGGGAATCGCACGAGCCCGCTCCGCATGGGGGCCACGATGCGGGAGATACGGGTGCGGATGGCGTGATGCGGTGATGCGCGGAGGAGGGGCCGCCCCTTAGGCTGGAGATTGGACTAGACCTATCCACCTATCTAGGAATGGGGCCTGATGAGCAAGCGTGCAGTCCTGGAGGTGATCGCTCTCGACGCGGAGGACGCGGTCGCCGCGCGGAGCGGGGGCGCGGACCGGCTCGAACTCGTCACCGACATGGCGGCCGACGGCCTGACCCCGCCCCGGGAGACCTTCGCGAAGATCCGGGACGCCGTCGACATCCCCCTCCGGGTGATGCTGCGGCTGTCCGACGGCTTCTCGGCGGGCGGCGCGGACGGGGTGGACGCGCTCGTGGACGCGGCGCGGGGGCTGCGGGCCGAGGGCGCGGACGAGTTCGTCTTCGGCTTCCTCGACGCGGACGGGACGCCGGACCTGGTGACCCTCGAACGGCTGGTGGCGGAGCTGGACGGGTGCCGGTGGACGTTCCACCGCGCGATCGACCGCGCGGCGGATCGCGACGCGCTCCGTAAGCAGCTAGCGGACCTGCCGGGGCTGGACACGTTCCTCACGGCGGGGTCGCCGGACGGCGTGGACAGCGGCCTGCCGACGCTCCTGGCCGAGTCTTCCGCTTCCGGGCGCGGGGAGCCCGGCTACGGGGCGTGCCTGCTGGTGGGCGGCGGCCTGCGTCTGGATCACGTGCCTGCGCTGCGGGCGGGCGGCCTGGACGCGTTTCACATTGGCGGGGCGGCGAGGCCCTTCGGGTGGGCGGGGGCGGTTTCGCCTTCGGCGGTGAGGGCGTGGCGCGCCGCGCTTGACGCGTAGCGTCTTCCCCGGTGTGCGTTGCGCCTATCTGTTTGTCCTCAAGCGCCGGACGGGCTGGTTTGTGGCGTCTGCCCGGTGCGCGGGCGCGGGTTACTGATGTCCTCAATCGCCGGACGGGCTGGGTTTGTCGTGGTGGCGGGGGGTGGGGCCTGCGGAGGTACGTATGTCCGGACTGCATGTTTTACGGCGCCTCAGGGGCTCGTTTGGTTCACCGGTAGTCATGCGCCACAAAACACGCTTTACGTCCGGACACACGCACCTCCTCCGACCCCACCCCCCTCACGCCGAGGGTGAGCTGAACGACCCCGCCGGTCCGGGGAGCCTCGCCTCCACCCGGTGGACAGTGCCGCTTACCAACGTCCTCAAACGCCGGACGGGCTGGAGTGTGCCCCTGCGCGGTGCGCGAGCGCGGCTTACCGATGTCCTCAAACGCCGGACAGGCTGGATTTGGCCTCTGCCCGGTGACGGGTGCGGGTTACCGCGTCCTCAAACGCCGGACGGGCTTGATTTGCCTTGACGCGGGCGTGGAAGGGGGACGGGCAGGGGTCGTGTCCGGAACGTAGAGCGTGTTTTGTGTCGCGTGGCGAACCCGAACCAAACAAGGTCCCGAACGCGACGTAAAACATGCAGTGCAGGACACGACCCCTGCCCGGCCCCCGGCAACAACCCGCGCATACGCAACCGGCCCGCAGCGGGCACAACCAAGCCCGTCCGGCGATTGAGGACAATCAGTAACCCGCACCCGCGCACCGGGCAGACGCACGAACAAAGCCGTCCGGCGATTGAGGACAAAAGCGCGGCCGCCAGGCCAAGGACCAGGGCCTCAGGCCAGCGCGGTCGGCAGGGGCAGCGCGTGCAGTACCGAAAGGCCCGAGACCGCTCGCGTCAGCGACACGTACAGACGCCGCAACCCCGTACGCTCATCCGGCTCCCCCGACACCACCGCCGACGGCTCGTCCAGCACCACGTAGTCGTACTCCAAGCCCTTCGCCAGCGACGCCGGCACCAGCGTGAGGCGCGCCTCCGCCGTCGTCTCCTCGCCCGGCGAGAGGAAACGCAACCCCGCCGCGGACAACGCGGACGCCAGCAACGGAATCCGCGCGTCCGCCGCGATCAGGCCCGTCGACCCCTCGTGCGCCAACGACTCCTCGCACGCCGAGACCACCGCCGCCGACAACACCTCGTCGGAGACGCGCCGTACCGACAGGGACCCCGGCGACTCCCGTACCGATTCCACCTCCGCCAGCCCCGGCGAGATCAGCGGCAGCAGCCGCGACGCGTACGCGATCACCTCGCGCGGTACGCGGAAACCGGCCGTCAGCTCCTCCACCACCGCGTCCGGCTTGCCCAGGTGGTGGAGCGCGTCCGCCCAACTCCCCGTCGCCCATGGGGTCGTGCCCTGCGCCAGATCGCCCAGCACCGTCGCAGAACCCGTCGAGCAGCGCCGGCCCACCGCCCGGTACTGCATGGGCGAGAGGTCCTGCGCCTCGTCGAGCACCACGTGCCCCAACGAGTGTGTGCGGGCCACGAGATCGCCCGCCTCGTCGATCAACACCGCGTCCGCCGCCGACCACTTGACCGACTTCACGCTCCGCGCCGGCTTCGCCCACAGGATCGTCGCCTGCTCCTCCGGCGTGAGGAGGCCCTCCGCGTGCGCCGCGAGGAACCCCGCGTCCGACAGCAGCCGCAGCACCAGCTTCGCCGGGTCGACCAGCGGCCACATCGCCTTCACGGCCGCCTTCACGGCGGGGGTACGGGCGACCGCGTCCTGCACCCGGTCGTCGGGCGCCTCGCCCGCCTCCTCCATCCGTACGAGCACGGCGTGCGCGATCCGCTGCGGCAACGCCTCGTGCGCGGCGCCGTACCGCATGTCGCGCTCCAGCAACTGCCGTACCAGCTCCTCCAGTTCGTACGCCGGCACCCGCCACCGCCGCGAACCGCGCACGACCACCACCGGCTCGGTCGGCAGCGTCACGTGGGAGCGGACGGCCCGCCGCAGCACCTCCGCCATCCGCGCGTCGCCCTTGATGACGGCGGCGGCGGCCGGGTCCGTGCCCCGTACCTCCACCGTGGCCGAGGTGACCAGGCTCTCCACCGTCGCCTGCTTCACCTCCAGCTCGCCCAGCGCGGGCAGCACCTGCTCGATGTAGTGGAGGAAGGACGCGTTCGGCCCGATGACCAGCGTGCCGGTGCGGGCGAGCCGCTCCCGGTGCGCGTAGAGGAGGTACGCGACCCGGTGCAGGCCGACGGCGGTCTTCCCGGTGCCGGGGCCGCCCTGCACACACACCGTGCCGCCGAGCCCGCTCCGTACGATCTCGTCCTGCTCCGGCTGGATCGTCGCCACGATGTCGCGCATCGGGCCGACGCGCGGACGCTCGATCTCGGTCTGGAGCAGCTTGCTGGTCTTCGCGGCCTCGGTGGGGTCGGAGAGGTGTTCGTCCTCGTACGCGGTGAGCTCGCCGGCCGTGTAACCGAACCGGCGGCGCAGTCCGACGTCGTGAGGGTCTTTTTTGGACGCCCGGTAGAACGGCTGGGAGACGGGCGCGCGCCAGTCGACGACCATCGGGTCGCCGTCGGCGTCGTGGACGTGGCGGCGGCCGATGTAGAAGCGCTCGCCCTCGGCGCCCTCGGCCTGGTCCGCGCCGACGACGTGCAGGTAGTCGAGCCGGCCGAAGAAGAGCGGGGTGTGGGAGAGGTCGGCGAGCGACTTGATGCGGTCCTGGATCTGGGCCTCCAGGACGGCGGCGTTGACCCAGTTCGCGGTGACGTCGCGGATGTCGAGCGACTGGACGTCCTCGCGCATGGCGCGCAGGGCGGCCCGCGAGGAGCTGAGGTGGGCCCGCTCGCGCCCCAGCGGGTCGGAGGGGGAGCCGGAGTCCGCAGGGTCGGTGCGGTCGGCGTCGTGTGCGGTGACGGCGGTGACGGCGGTGAGGGTGCTGTCGGGTTCGGGGTCGTGCGCGGACACGGTGTTGCCTCCGGGCTGTACGCAGGCCGACGGGCCGCAGGCCCTGGGTCGCACGGGGCGGCGGTGTCCGGTCGGCGTGGATCACGTCATGGCAGCCGCCCGGTTTCCGTCCGGGTGGCGGCGCTCCGCGAGGGAGGCGGAGGCGGGCAAGAGGGGAGAGTGTAGCCAGCGGGTGGCGGCGGGGCGAATGCTTTTATCCCGGGCGTGGGGCGCGGGGTGGGTACAGCGGGGGCACGGGGCGGCTCCGGGGGGCACGCAGGGTAGTCCCCCAGTAGTCCCCCGTAGGGGATCCCCTATATCCCGAGTCGTACGAGGCATCGCTCAGGATTCCCTCCGGAGAGCGACGCGCTTCGGAGGGCCGGCGCGCAACCATGGACATATGAGTACAGCGACCTTCATCCCACCCCGCGCCCCACACGGCGCCCCACTTTCCGGCGCGACCGCCACCGGCGCCGTGCCCCACCCCGCTCACCACCTGGGCAACGCCCTGCGCGCGGCCAAGGTGTACGTGACGACCGCGTTCGGCGTCGCCGTCCTCGGTGAGTACTGGGAGGAGGCGGGCGTCGTCAGGCGACGCCTCTGATCCACGGCCGCCCCGTGTCAGCTCTCCGCCAGCAGCTCGTCCGCGTCCACGATCCGGTACGCGTACCCCTGCTCCGCCAGGAACCGCTGCCGGTGCGCCGCGAAGTCCTGGTCGATCGTGTCCCGCGCGACCACCGAGTAGAAGCGCGCCTCGTGCCCGTCCGCCTTCGGCCGCAGCACCCGCCCGAGCCGCTGCGCCTCCTCCTGGCGTGACCCGAACGTCCCCGACACCTGGATCGCGACCGTCGCCTCCGGCAGGTCGATCGAGAAGTTCGCCACCTTCGACACCACGAGCACCGAGATCTCGCCCTGCCGGAACGACTCGAAGAGCTTCTCGCGCTGCGCGTTGCTGGTCTCGCCCTTGATGACCGGCGCGTTCAGGTGCTCGCCCAGCTCGTCGAGCTGGTCGATGTACTGGCCGATGACGAGGGTCTGTTCGCCCTTGTGCTTCCGTACGAGCGCCTCCGTCACCTTCCGCTTCGTGGCGGTCGTCGCGCAGAACCGGTACTTCTCCTCCGTCTCGGCGGTGGCGTACGCGAGCCGCTCGCTGTCGGTGAGGTTGACCCGTACCTCCACACAGTCCGCCGGCGCGATGTACCCCTGCGCCTCGATCTCCTTCCAGGGCGCGTCGAACCGCTTCGGCCCGATCAGCGAGAAGACGTCCGACTCGCGGCCGTCCTCCCGTACGAGCGTCGCGGTCAACCCGAGGCGGCGGCGCGCCTGGAGGTCGGCGGTGAACTTGAAGACGGGCGCGGGCAGCAGGTGCACCTCGTCGTAGAGGATCAGCCCCCAGTCGCGGGAGTCGAACAGCTCCAGGTGCGGATAGACGCCCTTACGGCGGGTGGTGAGCACCTGGTACGTGGCGATCGTGACCGGGCGGATCTCCTTGCGCGTACCGCTGTACTCGCCGATCTCCTCCTCGGTCAGCGTCGTGCGCTTCACCAGCTCGTGCTTCCACTGGCGGGCGGAGACGGTGTTCGTGACGAGGATCAGCGTGGTCGCCTTGGCCTGCGCCATCGCCCCCGCGCCGACCAGGGTCTTGCCCGCGCCGCAGGGCAGCACGACAACCCCCGAGCCGCCGTGCCAGAAGCCCTCGACGGCCTGCTTCTGGTACGGGCGCAGGGCCCAGCCGTCCTCCACCAGCTCGATGGCGTGCGCCTCGCCGTCCACGTACCCGGCGAGATCCTCGGCCGGCCAGCCGAGCTTGAGGAGCGTCTGCTTGATCTGGCCGCGCTCGGAGGGGTGCACGGCGACGGTGTCCGGGTCGAGCCGCGCGCCCACCAGCGGGGCGACCTTCTTCGACCGGAGGATCTCCTCCAGGACGGGACGGTCCGTGGAGGTCAGGACCAGACCATGGGTGGGGTGCTTGGACAGCGTGAGACGCCCGTACCGGGCCATCGTCTCGGCGACGTCGACGAGCAGGGCGTGCGGCACGGGGTAGCGGGAGAACTCCACCAGCGCGTCGACCACCTGCTCGGCGTCATGCCCGGCGGCGCGCGCGTTCCACAGGCCGAGCGGGGTCAGCCGGTACGTGTGGATGTGCTCGGGCGCGCGCTCCAGTTCGGCGAAGGGCGCGATGGCCCGCCGGCAGGCTCCGGCCTGTTCGTGGTCGACTTCGAGCAGCAAGGTCTTGTCGCTCTGGACGATGAGGGGTCCGTTCACAGCTGCGCCCTTTCGGTCTTTCCTTGGGCCGTCACTCGTTGTGCCAAACGACCAGTGTCGCTCATATCGGGCTGATGCGGGGGCGGGGCGGGGTCGGTCCGGTGGGGCGGGACGATCCGGAGGGTCCTGGGGGGACTGTCCTGGCCGGGGCTGGGCACCTGGCTCCTATGACCGCTGAGACGCGCAAGGCAGAACCGGGCAGAGCCGCCCCGCGACGGATTTCCTGGGGCCGGGCCCTGTTGCGGGTGATCATTCTGGTGGTCGCCTTCCTGGCCCTGGTGGCCTTCTCGGCGGTCCTCGCCGACCTGACGCTGACACCCTCCCCGGCCTCGGCGGAGATAGCCGGGTCCAACCTGCGGCCGGGGCACTCGCTGCGGCAGTACGCGGAGGACTACACGTTCCTCGCCGCGTGCAAGCAGATCGGCGGGAACATCGTGATGGGGATGCCGTTCGGGCTGATCCTGCCGGTGCTCATGCCGCGCCGGCTGCCGATGTTGCGGGTTGTCGTGCTGACCGCCGTGGTCATGGCGCTGGTGGAGCTGGCGCAGGGTTCGATCGTCCAGGGCCGTGCCTTCGACGTGGACGATGTGATCCTGAACACGTCGGGCGCGCTGCTCGGTTACCTGCTGCTGGGTCGGCGGATCGGTCGACGGTTCCACGCGCTGGGAGTACCGCAGCCGGTGCCGGTGTCGTCCGAGCCCGCGCCCGTGGTGGCCGAGCCGGCCCCCGCGCGGACGACGAAGACCCGCCCCTTGGTGAAGAAGCGGACGCTGACCAAGCCGAAGGTGAACAGGACGAAGCTGACGCCCATGGCCAGGTCGCAGGAGAAGCCCCGGGCCAACTGGAGCGAGCGGCTGGTGCGGCTCGGGCGTCGGAGCCAGTAGCGCTGGCACGGACCGGTTGGTCCCCATCGCGGGACGGGTTTTCGCCGGACGGGCTTCGCGGCCCGCCCGGCGCCTTGTCATGCCGAGTCCCTCATGCCGTGTCCGTCACGCGGTGTCGTCCGCCAGTTCCGCCACACCCGTGATCCGGTGCAGCGGGTACGTACGGACCTCGTCCGCCGTGTGGTCGTACGCGGTCACGAAGCCCCCCTCGACCCGCACCGGCGCGATCACCCGCTGACTCGCCGCGCCCTCCGCGTTGACGTACCCGATCCAGAGCGCCGAACCGGTCATGGCGGCCGCCTGGACCGTGGCCAGGGTCTCCGCCGACGTCGTACGCGGCAGGTCACCCGATCGTGAAGGCCCGGATGATCTGGACGCCTCCGTCGATGCCGATGCCGATGCCGACACCGCCCGCGCCCGCGACCGTGAACCCGCCGGCTCCGGCACGGTCTTGTGTACGACGGTCGCCGCCAGGTCCCCCGCCCGGATCGCCCGTACCGCCGCCCCCAGCAGCGTCGTATCCGGCACCGGCGGACCGTCCGGCACCGGCGCGGGCGCCGTACGGGGAGGGGTCCGGTGCGCGTGGGCCCGGGTGATCAGGACGTCTCCGTCGGCGGACTCCGCCGCCGGCGCGAAGCCCATCGCCCGCAACCCCTCCAGCAGCGACGACGGGTCGGCCTGGGCCGCCAGGACCGTGGGCGCCAGCCGCCGCAGCCGCATGCCCTGCGACCGCCGGTCGGCGACGATCTCGTCCAGCACCGCCTCGTCGTCGCAGCGCACGTACGCGTTGGCGGAACCGACCCGCAGATGACCGTGCTTGCGGGCCACGTCGTCCACCAGGTACGTGAGCGGCTGCGGCACCGGCGTACGGCTGTGGGCCCTGAGGAAGTCGTGCAGCCCGGTGGCCGACTGCCCGGCGTCCAGGGCCCGCCGTACGGAAGCGGGGGTGAAGCGGTAGACCGTCGCCCCGCCCGTCGACTCCACCTCGGCGGCGACGGAGAGCAGTTCGGCGAGCGGCCGCAGGAGCGGGCCCGGGGCCACGGCCGTGAGGTCCGCCTGGAGCAGTACGTGGTCCAGCGGCTCGGGCAGCAGCGGCCTGAGGGCCTCCGCCGCGCGCAGACCGGCGGCGGCCAGTTCGGCGGGGGTGGTGGTGATCCCCTCGGCGGGGTCGCCCAGCGCGTCGAGCAGCGCCCGGCCGTGCGTGGAGAGCGCGCCCCGGCCGGTGAGGCCGAGCATCTCCGCCTCGTTCAGCGTCCAGGCAGCGAGCCGCCCGCGCAGGTCGTCGGGGCGGCCGGCGGCCGAGGCGCCGCGCAGCGGGCGCTCCCAGCGCAGCCGGGCCATCAGCGACTCGGGGTCGGGCGGGGTGCCCTCGGGCAGCGTGGCGAGGAGGTCCAGGATGCGGCGGCGGACCTCGGGCGCGGGGCCCCGGTCCAGGTCCGGGCCGAGGGCCGCGAGCGTACGGCCCTTGGCGTCCTGGCCGCCGACCAGACCGGCCGTACGGGTCGCGGTCAGCCACGCGACGGCGAGCCGTGCCCAGCGCTCGGGGGAGGACAGCTCCTCCCACTCGTCGTACGCGGGGGTCGGCGCGTACCGTTCGTCGGCCTCGCCGTCCGCCGCCAACAGCCCCGCCGCGTAGGCCAGTTCGACCCAGAAGGCGGCGATCGGCTCGGTGACGCCGAGGGCGGCGGCGGTGCGCTTCAGGTCCCGTACGGACAGACCGCCGGCCCGCAGGACGCTCGGGCCGCCCTCGTTCCAGTCCTTGGCCAGCTCCTCGACGGTGGCGAGGGCGGTGTACGCCTGCCCGGCCGCCGTACTGTCCACAAGCTGTGGACGGGAACCGGAACCCGGCTCGCTCGTCCGGGGCGCGACGGGCGGAGCGACCGGCTCGATCACGCGGTGCGCCCGCCCCGCGCGCAGATGGAGAGCCACCTCGCGGGGCAGGACGACCGTGCGCGTCGTCGCGGGCAGCAGCAGGCCCCGGTCGCGCAGCCACTGCACGGGCGGGGTGGGGCTGGAGGTGACCTCGCCGTACGGCGGCCCCCACACCAGCCGGTCCAGCACGGACAGCGCCTCCATGGGGGCGGTGTCCAGCAGGGCGGCCATGCGGGTGCGGTCCGTGAACAGCTCGGTCAGGGACGCGACGGCGGAGACCGGGTCGTGGGTGGACGGCAGCCAGGCGGCCGTCAGGATCTCCTGGATCCGGCCCGGCGACATCCCGGCGGTGGCCTCGGCGACGGTCGGGCCGAGGCCGGTGGGGGACGGGTGGGTCGGCGAGGGCGCGAGCAGCTCGCGGGCGGTACGGACCAGCCGCAGCCGGGTGTCACTGCCCCAGATCAGCGCCTGGTCGCGCAGCCGTCCCACGGCGCCGGGCAGGGCGCGCTCGATGCGCGGGTCGCCCTCGTCGCCGGTGAGGAGCGCGCGGAGCGCGTCGTACGGCGCGGGCTCGGGGGCGACAGCGAGCGCTTCCGCCGTCTGGAGCGTGAAGCGGTCGAGCCGCTCCAGCGCCCGGACGACAGAGGCGCGGGTGCCCGCGCGGGTCGCGAGCTGCGAGAGGTCGTTGGGTACGGGGTTGAGCAGATCGGGTCGGGCGCGGAGCAGCGCGGTGAGGGAGTCGTCGCCCCGGGTGCGCAGGGCCTCCGCGAGTGTGCGCGGTGGCGTACCGCCGGTTCCATCTGGCACGTGCGCCTCCTGCTCAGGCTTCGCGGGTCCCCATCCGTCCCACGTTAGCCCCTGAGGAGCGGTCTGCCGCGCCCCCGGGCGGAGGAGGGCGGGCGGGGAGGGGCGGGGGAGGCTTTCTTCGTACCGGGTGTGCGGCTTGTTCGTACGGGGTGCGCGCCTTGTTCGTACGGGGTGCGCGGGCTCGTTCGTACGGTCCCGGCGGACGTGTTCGGCCCGTGCGGGCGGCCTGTTCCGGACGATACGGGCGGACCGTCGCGTACCGCCCGCGCAGCGGGCGCGGGGCCGCCGGGCTGGCTTGTCCGTACTGGACGTACGGGTATGACTCCGACACCATCGCGTGCGTGCACCTGCGTGTACCTGTGGGAGGAACGTGTGGGGATCGAGAGCGATCAGCTCGTCTACGACTACCTGAGCCGGGTCGGCGACGCGGCGCGGCAGCAGCAGCTGGCGTCCGGGGACCGGATGAGGCTGGTCTCGACGCTGCGCAACGAGATCGACCGGCAGCGCGGGAAGTTCGGCGGCGACAGCCCGGCGGCGGTACGGCGCATCCTCGGGCGCATGGGGGAGCCGAACGCGGTGGTGCGGGCGGCGTCGAGCGGGGCGGGGGCCGGGTCCGGCGACACGGGTGGTGGGTACGCGCCGCCGCCCCCGGCACCGGTCGTGCCGGAGCAGCGGACGCGGCGTGGCGGCGGGTGGCTGAGCAAGGCGGGTGGCCGGGGCGGCAAGGGCGCGGACTCGGATACGGGTACGGGTCCTGGTCCGGGCGCCCAGATCCCGACCCAGTCGTCCGGCCCACCCGCATCCCCCGCCTCCTCCGGATCCCGGGGACCGCACCTGGCGGGGATGGACGAGGTGGGGTCCTCGAACGGCAGGACCGACTGGTGGCGGATCGAACCGGGACCTATGGGCAACGGCCCGACGGGCGGCGGGATCGGCGTGCCGGGTTTTGTGGGCGGGGTGGAGATCCCCGAGATACTGGTCCCGCCGCCGAAGCCGGAGGACGAGGCGGACGACGAGGCCGGTGACGCGACCGAGACGGAGACCAAGGGCGGCCGCGCGTGGCGGGCACTGCTGAGGCGAGGGGCCGGCGCCAAGACCGGCGCCAAGACCGGCGCCAAGACCGGCGCCGAGGCCGCCGTGGAGGCGGCCGAACCCGAGACGACCGGCAGGCCCGTCCGCCTCTCCCACCCCTTGCTGCTTCTCGCCGCCGGACTTCTGCTCGTGGGCGCGTTCCTCGGCTCCTGGCTGGCCCTGGCCGGCGGCTGGCTCCTGGCGTACGCCTCCCGCGCGCTCTCCCGGGCGGCGGCGAAGTGGGCGGTCTTCGGCCTCCCGGGCATCTCGGTGGCCGGCGGCCTGCTCTGGCTCTGGGGCCGCGCGAACGGCCGCTGGGGCGAGGCGATCCCGGAGGGCGGCTGGAACGCCGCGATCTCGGACGCGACCCCGGTGGTCATACGCACGGCGGCGATCGCCTCGGCGCTCTACCTGCTGTGGCGCTCCCGCAGACAGCTGTGAGGGGCGCGGCACCCCCGCCCGCCGCGATCCCCGCCGGCGGCCCGGTGGTTACCTGTCGTCCGCCGGGTTCCTCAGCACCTCGATCACGCTTGCGTAGCTGTCGGACCTGTGGCCCGCGGCCCTGGCCCGCTCCATGGTGGCCTTCAGGAGTTCCGGCAGGCCGTTGTCGAGGCCGCGGGCGGCCGCTGCGTGGATGAGGTGGTCGACGGCCGCGATCTGTACGTCGACGGTTGCGTCGTCCCCCGGGTAGTGGCCCGCGTCCACCTGGGACGCGTACGTGCTCAGGAAACCGGACACCGTGCTCAGCCAGCGCAGCGCGAGCGGGGTGAAGGCGGTGGCCGGGGTCTTCTCCGCGCCCACCAGCGCGGTGCCGTGCAGCCAGCCGGTCATGGTGGACCACATGAGGCCGAGCAGAGCGGCGTCGTGGAGGGAGGCCGTACCGGCGTCGGCACCCAGGTACAGCGGATCACCCAAGGCCGCCAGGGCCGGACGGTAGGTGTCGAAGACGGCGCGCGAACCGCTGTACAGGAACATCACCTCCGGGCTGCCGACGCCCGGCGGGGTGGTCATGACGGCGCCGTCGAGGTAGTCGGCGCCGTGGGACCGGGCCCACGTGAGGGTCTCGTCGGCCTGCTCCGGGGTGCCGGAGGTGAGGTTGACCAGCGCCTTGCCGCGGAGGGAGCCGGCCACGGGGTCGAGGACGGCGCGCAGCGCCTGGCAATCCAGTACGCAGGCGACGGTGAGCGGGCTCGCCGCGACCGCCTCCTGGGGTGTCGCGGCGAGGACGGCCCCCCGGCCGACCAGCGGCCGGGCCTTCTCCGCCGACCGGTTCCACACGGTGGTCGGGTGGCCGTGGTCCAGTAACGCGGCGGCCAGCGCCGAGCCCATCGAGCCCAGTCCGACCACGCTCACGGCTTGGCGATCAGCGTTCATGCCTAACTCCCTTGTATGTACTGTCCGTGACGCTTGATCACGTACGAGCCACATTGGCAGGGTGCGGCGGCCGGAAACAGTGACACCGATGACGCCCGCCGCCAAATTCATGCCAGACTCCGGAGCGTGACCGCCGGTTCTGTTGCAGTAATCGTGATCGAGGACATCAGGGTTCCGTCCTGGGACCTGTACGAGTTGAGCATCGCCTGCACCGTCTTCGGGAAGCCGCAGCCCGACCTGGCCGACACCTGGTACGACCTGCGGCTGTGCGGAATCGGGGAACGAACGGAGGACGGCGTACCGGCCGACGCCGGGATCGCGCTGCGGACCCGCTACGGGCTCGCGGACCTCGTCGGCGCCGACACGGTCATCGTGCCGTCGGTGCCCGACTCCTGCGTGGAGGAGGGCGAACCGCTGTCCCCGGCGCTGATCGCGGCCCTGCGCGACGCCTCCGACGCGGGTGCCCGCATGGTCTCCCTGTGCACCGGCGCCTTCGCCCTCGCCGAGGCGGGGCTGCTCGACGGACGCCGGGCCACGGCCCATTGGATGCACACGGCCCAACTGGCCGAGCGCTACCCGAAGGTACGCGTCGACGACTCGGTGCTGTACGTGGACGACGGCGACGTGCTCACGAGTGCCGGGCTGAGCGCCGGGCTCGACCTCTGTCTCCATCTGGTACGCCGTGACCTCGGCGCGCACGTCGCCAACCAGCTGGCCCGCCGGATGGTGGTGCCGGCCCACCGGACCGGCGGTCAGGCCCAGTTCATCGACCTGTCCGTTCCCCCCAGCGACGACAAGGGCCTGGGCCACGTACTGGACTGGGCGCGGGCCCGCCTGGACCAGCCTCTGACCGTCGAGAACCTGGCGCAGCGGGCCGCGATGAGCCGGCGGACGTTCTACCGGCGGATCCAGGCGGCCACCGGGACAACTCCCCTTCAGTGGCTCCTCAACCAGCGCCTGGCGCGGGCCCAGGGCCTGCTGGAGTCGACGGACCTCCCGGTCGAGAAGGTGGGGGAGCTGAGCGGCCTGGGCACGGCCAACAACCTCCGCCACCACTTCCTCAAACAGATCGGGGTGTCGCCGAGCGACTACCGCCGGGCCTTCCCCCGGATGACGCCCGGACTGTCCTAGGGGGTGTCCGCCCGACCCTGAGCTTCCGCCCGGTCCGGACCCTCCGTCCGGTCCGGACCCTCCGGCCGGTACGGCGCCCCCGGCACCACCAGCGGCGAACCCGTCACCGGGTCCGGGACCACCACCGACTCCAGGCCGAAGACCTCCCGTACCAGCTCCGCCGTCACCACCGCGCCGGGCTCGCCCTCCGCCACCACGCGGCCCTCCTTCATCGCCACCAGGTGGTCCGCGTACCGGGCCGCCTGGTTCAGGTCGTGCAGGACGATCACCACCGTGCGGCCCTGTTCGTGGTTGAGGCGGCGTACCAGGTCCAGGACCTCCACCTGGTGCGCGATGTCCAGGAACGTCGTCGGTTCGTCCAGGAGCAGCAGGTCCGTCTCCTGCGCCAGCGCCATCGCGATCCACACCCGCTGCCGCTGGCCGCCCGACAGTTCGTCCACCGACCGGTCCGCGAGCGCCGTCACGTCCGTACGTTCCATCGCGTCCGTCACCGCGCGCTCGTCCGCGTCCGACCACTGCCGCCACCACGCCTGGTGCGGCTGCCGGCCGCGCGACACCAGGTCCGCGACCGTGATCGCCTCCGGCGCGACCGGTGACTGCGGCAGCAGGCCGATCGACTGCGCGATCCGCTTCGTCGGGATACGGGACAGCTCCTCGCCGTCCAGCAGCACCGCCCCGCCCCGGGGCTTCAACAGCCGCCCCAGCGCCCGCAGCGTGGTGGACTTGCCGCACGCGTTCGGGCCGACGATCACCGTCACCCGCCCGTCGGGGACGGCCAGTTCCAGCTCGTGGACGACCGTACGGTCCTCGTACGCGAGTGTCAGATCCCGGGCGACGAGCCTGCTCATGCGGTGCCTCCTGCGGTACGGCTTCGAACGATCAACCAGATCAAGTACGGCGCCCCCACCGCCGCCGTCAGCACCCCCACCGGCAGCTCCGTCGGCGAGAACAGCTTGCGGGCCAGCAGATCCGCCAGGACGACGATCACCGCGCCCGTCAGCGCCGAGCACACCAGCGGGATCTGCGCGGTACGGGTCGTCCGCCGCGCGATCTGCGGCGCCAGCAGCGCCACGAAGTCCACCGGCCCCGCCGCCCCCGTCGCCACCGACGCCAGGACCACGCCCAGCAGCACCAGGCCGAGCCGGGTGCCCCCGAGCCGTACCCCCAGCGCCGACGCCGTGTCGTCGTCCAAGGACACCGACCGCTGCACGTATGCCGCCCACGCCACCGCCGGCAGCAGTGCCAGCAGCACCCAGCCGAGCGGCGTGGCCTCCTCCCAGCCCCGGCCGTTGAGCGAACCGGTCATCCACACCTGCGCCTGCTGGGCGACCAGATAGTCGCCCTTCGTCAGGAACAGCGTCGTCACCGACCGCAGCGCGATCGCGAACCCGATGCCGATCAGAACGAAGCGCGTCGCGTGCAGACCGCCGCGCCACGCGAAGACGTACACCAGCGCCGCCGCCGCGATCCCGCCGACGACCGACAGGTAGGGGAGAGCTGCGTACGACGTCACGCCGAACGTCATCGCCCCGACCGTGAGCGCGCCCGCGCCCTGGCTGATGCCGATGATGTCCGGACTGGCCAGCGGATTGCGCGCGACGGTCTGGATCAGCGCGCCGGCGACCCCGAACGCCAGCCCCACGAACAGCCCCGTCACCATGCGCGGCAACCGCAGCGTCCCGACGACCAGTTCGTCCGGCGACGGCTGCCCGAGGACCACCTTCAGGACTTCGGACGGCGGTACGAAGCTCTCGCCCACGCTCAGATACGTCACGCAGACGACCGCCAGCAGCACGGCCAGCCCCACGGCCGCCCCGGCCGCCCGCCGGTGCAGCAGGAACGAGCCGCGGCCGGCCCGTACGACCACGTACCCCGCCGGGCTGACCCGAGGGCCGGCCTTCTCCACGACCGCCGTCATGCCGGCACCGCCTTCCGGCGTACGAGAGCGACCAGGAACGGCACGCCGAGCAGCGCCGTCATCACCCCCGCCGGGACCTCGCCCGGCGGGAAGACGATCCGCCCGATCACGTCCGACACCAGCAGCATCACCGGGCCGATCAGCGCGGCCATCGGCAGCAGCCAGCGGTGGTCCGTCCCGACGATCGCACGGGCGATGTGCGGCACGGCGAGCCCGACGAACGCGATCGGTCCTGCCGCCGCCACCCCCGCGCCGGTGAGCACGGTCGCGCCGAGCCCGCCCAGGACCCGTACCGCCGCGACGTTCTGGCCCAGGCCCTTCGCCACGTCCTCGCCCAACGCGAGCGCGTCCAGGCCACGGGCCACGGACACCACCAGCACGGCGCCGAGCAGCAGGAACGGCCAGATCTGGTTCACCACGCCGGTGTCCCGTCCGGCGAGCGACCCGACCTGCCAGAAGCGGAACTCGTCCAGCGTCGCCGCGTCCGTCGTCAGCACCCCCTGGGTCACCGACACCAGCAGCGCGTTGATGGCGGCGCCCCCGAGGGCGAGCTTGACGGGCGTGGCGCCGCCCCGGCCGCTGGACGCGATCGCGTACACCGCGACCGACGCCAGCGCCGCGCCCGCGAAGGCGAACCACACGTACCCCGAGAGGGTGTGCACGCCGACGACCGAGATGGCCAGGACCACACCCACCGACGAGCCCTGGCTGATCCCGAGGATGCCCGGGTCGGCGATGGGGTTGCGGGTGATGCCCTGGAGGACGGTGCCCGCGAGGGCGAGCGCGGCGCCCACCATCAGCCCGATCAGCGTGCGCGGCACGCGCAGGTGCCGTACGACCTCGGCGTCGTCGCTGTGCCCGCCGTGCAGCAGCGCGTCGAGGACGGTGGAGGGGGCGATGGCGCGGGCGCCGACCGCGAGGCTCAGCAGGACCGCGAGGAGGAGCGCGACGACGGCGGCGGCCGTCCAGCCGATACGGCGGGTGACCAGGGCATGTCCGGTACGGGGGGTCGGCGGGGCGGCGGCCGGCATCGGAACCAATCGGGGCTGAGGTCAGGGGGCTGGGGTGAGGCTTGGGGATGGTTAGGCTTGGCTAAGTCTAAGCAGCCCTTTCCGGCCATCCACCGCCGGGCACAATGGCACCCATGGCCTCCCTCACCCCGCCGCCCGCGCTCACCGTCGGCTTCGACCTCGACATGACCCTGGTCGACTCACGCCCCGGCATCCGCGCCGCGTTCCTGGCGCTCTCCGCCGAGACCGGCGTACCGATCGACGCCGACCTCGCGGTCACCCGCCTCGGGCCGCCGCTCGAACTGGAGTTGGCGCACTGGTTCCCCGAGGACCGGATCGCCGAAGTGGGGGACCGTTACCGGGAGATCTATCCCGCTTTCGCCATCACCCCCTCGACGGCCCTGCCGGGCGCGCGGGAGGCCGTCGCCGCCGTTCAGGCGTCGGGCGGCCGGGCGATCGTCGTCACCGCGAAGTTCGAACCGAACGCCAAGCTCCACCTCGCCCATCTCGGCATCGAGCCGGACGACGTCGTCGGGTCGCTGTGGGCGGAGGCCAAGGCGGAGGCGCTGCGCGCGCACGGGGCGGCGGTCTACGTGGGTGACCACACGGGTGATGTACGGGGGGCGCGGGCGGCGGGCGCGCTGTCCGTCGCCGTACCGACCGGGCCGTGCGACGAGGCGGAGCTGCGTGCGGCGGGGGCCGATGTGGTCCTGGCGGACCTCACGGCGTTCCCCGCGTGGCTGCGTACCTACGCGGCGGGGGTGGCGGAGGCGGGCGGAGGGGCGGACGACACCTCAGCAGCCGCCGACCGCGCCTGACGGCGCTGGGCCGCCACCGAACGCAGCACCCCCGCGCCCGCGATGAGGAACCCGACGCCCATCAGCATGCTGACGAGGTAGGCGGCGGTCGGGAACGGGCGGGTGTCGAAGAACAGGGGCGCCACGGTGGCCAGCGTGGCCACGGCGCCGACGACGAAGACGATCGCGCCGATCCGGACCAGGCCGTCGCCGGGGCCGGCCTCGTCCGCCGTGCCGGACGCGGGAGCAGCCGAGCGGGGTGCAGGAGTAGCAGTCACGCCACCAGGGTAGTTCCCTGCGGAACAGGAGCTGACAGGAACCGACCGGCAACGTCTTGTCACCGGCGCCTGGACCATTAGCCTTGGGGGTGGCGGGTCAGGCGACCCGCTGTAGTGCTATTCAGACCCGTTTCAGACCCGTTTCAGACCCGTTTTTCGCGCGCAGCAGCGCACCGATGAGTACGAGGACGAGGACAGACGTGCCTACCGGCAAGGTGAAGTGGTTCAACAGTGAGAAGGGCTTCGGCTTTCTCTCCCGTGACGACGGCGGCGACGTCTTCGTCCACTCGTCGGTCCTCCCTGCCGGAGTCGACGCACTCAAGCCCGGCCAGCGCGTGGAGTTCGGAGTTGTCGCCGGTCAACGCGGAGACCAGGCCCTGTCGGTGACGGTCCTCGACCCGACGCCCTCGGTCGCCGCCGCCCAGCGCCGCAAGCCCGACGAACTGGCCTCGATCGTCCAGGATCTGACGACGGTTCTGGAGAACATTACGCCGATGCTGGAGCGCGGCCGGTACCCCGACAAGGCCAACGGGTCGAAGATCGCCGGCCTGTTGCGGGCGGTGGCGGACCAACTGGACGTGTGACGGGGCGGGGTCGTACCGGCCCGGCTCAGGGCTGCCCGGCCGAGGGCCGGGCTCAGGCGGACCGCAGCGCGTCGTGGCGGAGGGGCGGCACGAGCCCCTCGGCCGCGGCCCGTGTGAGCAGGCCGCGCACCGCCGCGTACCCGTCCTCGCCGAGGTCGGCGGTGAACTCGTTGACGTACAGGCCGATGTGCTGGTCGGCGACCGCCGGGTCCATCTCCTGGGAGTGCTCCAGGACGTAGGGCCGTGACACCTCGGGGTCGTCCCACGCCATCCGTACGGACGTACGGGCCGCGTCCGCGAGCAGCCGCAGGGTCTCGGCGCCCAGCGAGCGCTTCGCGATGATCGCGCCGAGCGGGATCGGCAGCCCCGTCGTGGACTCCCAGTGCGCGCCCATGTCGGCGAGGCAGTGCAGGCCATAATTCTGGTACGTGAAGCGCGCCTCGTGGATGACCAGGCCGGCGTCCACCTTGCCGTCCCGTACCGCCGGCATGATCTCGTGGAACGGCAGGACGACGATCTCGCCCACCCCGCCGGGGACCATCTCGGCCGCCCACAGCCGGAACAGCAGGTAGGCGGTGGAGCGTTCGCTCGGTACGGCGACGGTCCTGCCGGTGAGGTCGGTGCCGGCCTCCTTCGTCAGCACGAGCGGGCCGCAGCCCCGGCCCAGCGCGCCGCCGCAGGGCAGGAGCGCGTACTCGTCGAGGACGTACGGCAGGACGGCGTACGAGACCTTCAGGATGTCGAACTCGCCGCGCTCCGCCATGCCGTTGGTGATGTCGATGTCGGCGAAAGTGACGTCGAGCCCGGGCGCGCCGGGCACCCGGCCGTGGGCCCAGGCCTCGAAGACGAAGGTGTCGTTGGGGCAGGGTGAGTACGCGATGTCGAGCGGGCGGGCGGCCGCGGGCCCGGCCCCGGTGGCGGGCTGAGGCTGTGACGTCATGACGACTCCTCGAAGACGGGGGTGAGCGCGGCGAACGCGTACCGCAGCGCGTCCATCGCCGGGCCGATCTGCCAGGCGCCCCGGTCGCGCGGACCGACCGCGTTCGAGACGGCCCGGATCTCCAGACAGGGGACCTCGTGCCCCGCCGCCGCCTCCGCGACACCGAACCCCTCCATCGCCTCGGCGGCGGCGCGCGGGTGACGGCGGGTCAGCTCGGCCGCGCGGGCGGCCGTACCGGTCACGGTGGAGACGGTGAGGACCGGCGCGAGGACCACCCGGACCGCGGGATCGGCGGCCAGCAGCTTCGCCACCCGGCCCGACAGCGCGGGGGCGGGGCGGTGGACCGTACGGCCGAAACCCAGTTCGTCCACCGGCACATAGCCGTCGGGGGTCTCGGCGCCCAGGTCGGCGGCGACGATCGCGTCGGAGACGACGAGCGAGCCGAGGGGCGCGTGTGACGCGAAACCGCCGCCGATGCCGGTCGAGACGACCAGGTCGTAGGGCGGGTCGTAGGTGGAGAACGCCAGCGCGGTCGCCGTGGCCGCCGCCGACGCGGCCGGGCCGACCCCGCCCACCAGCACGTCCACGACCGGTATCCGCACGGACGCCGGGCGCGGCATGTACTGGGCGTGGCCCCGCAACTCGTACCCGCCCGTCATCTCCCGCAGCCCGAGGGCGGTGAAACCGGCGAGTCCGGCGACGACGGCGTCCGCCTCGGCCGCCACCGCCGTCACTACGAGGACGTGCATGGCGGGGGCCTCCGGCGGGTCGGCTTGGGGGTCCGGGACGGGGTCAGGAGGTCGGGCAGCGTCAGGAGGTCTTCTTGAAGGTGAAGTTCCACACGCCGCTGAACGTCTTGCCGTCGATCTTCAGGAAGCTGACCTGGCGCGTCGTCGGCGCGGGCTGGCCGGTCTGCGGGTCGGGGGCGAAGAACGCGGCGGCCGTCATCGTGCGGTACGTCTTCTTGGTCGGCTCGTCGAAGACCGGCGTGCCGTCCACGATGACGGCCCAGCTGTGGTCCGCGATGGACGGCTCGACGCCGAGGTGGACCTCGTCGGTGGAGTTCACCTTGACGGTGTTCCCGGCCTTTTTCTTGACGCAGTTCAGGAGGTCCTTCTGCGCGATGGCCTTGCCGTCGTTGTAGCAGTCCGCCCCGCTGTTCCACGAGTCGTCGCCGACGGTCACGGTCGCGAGCGGCGTCGGCTTGTCACAGGCGGCGAGGACGAGGAGTCCGGCGGACACAGCGCCGAGGGCGGCGCCGGCCCGGCGGCCCCTACCAGAGAAGAACGCAACGGTCATGGGCCGAAGGTTATCGGTCGCCGGAGTCCGCGCCGCGCCGGGGGCGGGCATGCCGGGTGGGCATGGTCCCTCCCGCCGCCCCTGCCGTCAGCCTTGGTGCCCGAGGTGCTGGGCCGGGGCGGGTCGCGACGTGCGGATCAGCCCCCGTACCGCCGCCAGCGCGCCGAGCCCCATGATGCCCGCGGCGACGGACATGCCCAGCGAGCCGTTCAGCGGCAGCGCGATCCCGATCGCGCCGCCCACCACCCAGGACATCTGGAGCAGCGTCTCGGAGCGCGCGAAGGCGGACGTACGGACCTCTTCCGGTACGTCCCGCTGGATCGTCGCGTCCAGCGACAGCTTCGACAGGGCCTGGGTGAGGCCCGCCACCGCGCCCAGCACGGCCACCGCGAGACCCCCGTAGAACACGGCCGCGAAGATCGCCGCCGTCAGCGCGAGCCCCAGCATCGTGGCGATGATCAGCTCGGGGCCGCGCGACTTGAGCAGCGAGCCCACGGCCGTACCGAGCGCGTTGCCCACCCCGGCGGAGACCCCCACGATGCCCAGGGAGACGGCGGCGCTCTGCCCCGCGAGGGGGTGCTCGCGCAGCAGGAAGGCGAGGAAGAAGGTCAGGAAGCCGGACAGGGCGCGGTGGGAGGCGTTCGCCTGGAGCCCGTGCAGGACGGAGGGGCCTACGGACCGCAGACTCGGCCGCTTCTCGCCGTGCCGTACCAGCTGCGCCTTCCGCTCACCCTTCGCCGAGTCGACCTTGGGCGGCAGGGTGAACGCCAGGATCGTGCCCCCGGTGAAGATCAGGCACGCGCCGTACAGCGGCCATTGCGGACCGACGATCTGGAGGCCCGCGCCGATCGGGGCCGCGACACCGGTGGCCAGCAGTCCGGCGAGGGTCACCCGGGAGTTGGCCCGTACGAGGGAGAAGTTGGGGGGCAGGAGGCGCGGTACGACGGCGCTGCGGACCACTCCGTACGCCTTGGAGGCCACGAGCACGCCCAGGGCCGCCGGGTACAGCTCAAGGCCGCCGGTGGCGACGAACGTGGACATGGCGATGGCGAGGATGGCCCGGGTCAGCATGGCGGCGGCCATCGCGGCGCGCCGGCCGTGCGGGACCCGGTCGAGGAGGGGGCCGATGACGGGAGCGAGCAGGGTGAAGGGCGCCATGGTGACGGCGAGGTAGAGGGCGACGCGGCCGCGTGCCTCGTCGGTCGGTACGGAGAAGAAGACGGTCGACGCGAGGGCGACGGTGATCATGACGTCGCCGGCGCCGTTCACGGCGTGCAGCTCGATCAGCTTGCCGAGCCCGGACTCGCCGGCTCCGTGCGCGTGGGTGGCCCTGCGGATGCCCCGGGCGGAGGCGGTGAACGGCAGGCGCAGGGCATGGCCGACAGCCCGCCCCGTCCTGCGGAGCGGGCCGGCGTCGTCGGACGACCTTGCGGCTGCCACCCCGTCATAGTGCCCCACCCGCAGGGGAAGCGAACCGATCCCGTCGATGACGGGGCCGTGACAGTGCCATGACGGAGGAGCGGGGGGTGTCACCGTGGGTGTCACCGGGAGGGCGGAGGGTGTTCATCCGGTCGCGCGCGCGTGTTTCCGCCGGGGCGGGGCGGCGTGGGTCAGGCTGAATCGGGGATTCCGGGCTGACGCGCCGGAAACTCTCGGAGTGGGCCGAAATTCGCCGCAACCCGCCTCCGGCCCGGCCCCGCCAGGGTTACGGCATTGTTGCGGTGTGGCCGGAAGTGCGGGAAAGACGGCGTGCAGGTGGGCGGGGAGCGAGAGAGGGGGTAGCGTGCGTAGCGCGCCACCGGCGGTTGTTCTCGGCCGCGCGCCTCTTCGCCATCCCGCAGAATGGATGACGGTAGGTGTGCCCGGGAAGAGGTCGGGCGTGGACGTCGATGCGGCCCTCTGGTCCGCTCCGCCCTCGGCTCGTACATCGCTACTCGGCCGGCGCACCCGTGAGACGGCGTAGGAGAGAAGCGAGACCTGTGAGTGCTGCGACGACGCGAAGCCGAACCCCTGACCGTCTGTGCGCCGAGGCGGTAGACCTCGCCCGGTCGGCTGCCGAGGAGGCGGCCTTCCCTGGTGTTGTCGGGGAACATGTGACGGCGGTGGCCGACGGGGACAGGGTCGTCACCCACTTCTTCGAATGCAAGGAGCCCGGCTACCGGGGCTGGCGCTGGGCGGTGACGGTCACCCGCGCGTCCCGCGCGAAGCTCGTCACGCTGGACGAGACGGTGCTGCTGCCGGGCCCGGACTCCCTGCTGGCACCCGAATGGGTGCCGTGGAGCGAACGGCTCCGTCCCGGCGACATGGGCCCCGGGGACCTGCTGCCGACCGAGGCGGAGGATCTGCGGCTGGAGCCCGGGTACAACGCGGAGGAGTCGGCGCCGCCGAACTCGGTGGTGGCGTCGGGGGTGACGCCGCAGAATCTCGCGGACCTGGTGGAGGCGGAGGCGCCGGAGGCTGAGGCGCCGGACGCGCCGGAGGCGGAGTGGTCGCCGGAGTCCTCTCCCGGCTCGCCGTCCGGTACGGCGCGGGGGACGATCGCCGCGGTGGCGGAGGAGCTCGGGATGCGCCGGGCGCGGGTGCTGTCCCGGTACGGGCTGCACCTGGCGGCGGACCGCTGGGACGAGAGTTTCGGCGCGAAGACACCGATGGCGCAGGCGGCGCCGGCGCCGTGCGTGTCGTGCGGGTTCCTGCTGCCGCTGGCGGGGTCGCTGAGACAGGCGTTCGGGGTCTGCGCGAACGAGTTCTCGCCGGCGGACGGGCATGTGGTGTCGCTGGCGTACGGGTGTGGGGGTCACTCGGAGGCGGCGGTGATGCCGCCACCGTTGCGGCCGCTGCCGCCGGTGATGGACTCGATGGCGACGGACGCGTTTCCGCTGGGGCAGTCGTAGGGGGCCTGGCGGCCGGCTTTTGTCCTCAATCGCCGGACGGGCTTGGTGGTGCCCGCTGCGGGCCGGTGGCCATGGTGCGGGTTGTTGCCGGGGGCACTTCAAGCCCGTCCGGCGCTTGAGGACATCTTTGACCCGCACGGGCGGCGCAACCCGGGCACAATCCAGACTCAATGCGCCGACGTCTAAGGCGAGTTGTTCCGCCCACCACCAGTCGTCGCACTCGCCACAGGCGGCGAAGAGCGCGCGGCTGGTGGCGGGGTTGGGCGTCGCGCCTGTGCACTTCCGCGAGGAGATTCGGTCGTCGTACCCCGCGACGACGCGGGGAGGGGCTCGCGCGGTACCTTCGGCCGCGTAGGTCCGGTCAGCCGAAGAGTGGAGTCATGCCGTGAGCGTCAGGACGACCGAGGGGGCCGACCCGTTCGGGACGGGGCGGTTGCGGCGTGGGGTGCTTGACGCCTGGGGGGCCAGTCCCGCGCGGTTCCGGGAGGACGCCAACGCCGAGGAGGACCTCGCGCTCGGCGGGTACCGCGACCGGTTGGTTGTTGAGCTTGCTCAGAATGCTGCCGATGCGGCCAGTAGGCGGAGTGGGGGCGGGAGCGACGCGCAGGGCCGTGGGCGGTTGCGGCTTCGGCTCGTGGGGGGTGACGGCGACGCGCCCGCCGTGCTCAGCGCCTCCAATACCGGGGCGCCCCTCGACGCCGCCGGTGTCGAGTCGCTCAGTACGCTGCGCGCCTCCGCCAAGCGCGAAGGGCACGAAGGGGCCGTCGGGCGGTTCGGTGTCGGGTTCGCCGCCGTGCTCGCCGTCAGTGACGAGCCCGCCGTCCTCGGGCGTCACGGTGGTGTCCGGTGGTCGCTGGACGAGGCGCGGGAGCTGGCCGCGGAGGCCGCGCAGGGGAGTCCGGCGCTCGGCGACGAGCTGCGCCGCCGCGACGGGCACGTACCGCTGCTGCGACTGCCCCTGCCCGCCGAGGGCGCGCCGCCCGAGGGGTACGACACCGTCGTCGTCCTGCCCCTGCGGGACGCCGCCGCGTTCGATCTTGTCGAGCGGCTGCTGGACGGGATTGACGATGCTTTGTTGCTTACCCTGCCTGGGCTCGCTGAGGTTGTTGTTGAGACCCCCCGTGGGGAGCGCGTGTTGCGGCGGTCCGTCGAAGGGCCCTACGTCCACGTCGACGACAGCGCCGGCGGCGGGGACATCCACCGGTGGCGCGTGGTGAGTCGGGACGGTGCCACCGCGCCGGAGTTGTTGGAGGGACGGCCCGTCGAGGAGCGGCTGCGGCCGCACTGGGCCGTCACCTGGGCCGTGCCCGTGGACGAGGAAGGCGCGCCGGCCCGCCCCCGTACCGCCCCCGTCGTCCACGCCCCCACCCCCACCGACGAGCCTCTCGGCGTGCCCGCGCTGCTCATCGCGTCGTTCCCGCTCGACCCGAGCCGGCGGCACACCGCGCCGGGGGCGCTCACCGACTTCGTCGTCGGCAAGGCCGCCGACGCGTACGCGGAGCTGCTCGGCGGCTGGGAGCCCGTCTCCACCGGCACGATCGACCTCGTCCCCGGGCCGCTCGGCAAGGGGGAGCTGGACGGGCGGCTGCGGGCGGCGATCCTGGAGCGGCTGCCGCGCGTCGCCTTCCTCGCGCCCGCCGGGCCCAGCGAGGAACTGACCGCGCTGCGGCCGTTCGAGGCGGAGGTCGTGGAGGGCGGGGGCGCCGACACCGTACGCGTCCTGGCGGAGGTGCTGCCCACCCTGCTGCCCGCCGGGTTCGAGCGCCGCACCGAACTGCGCACGCTCGGCGTCGGGCGGCTGCCGCTCGGCGACGCCATCGACCGGATCGCCGGGGCGGAGCGCCCGCCCGAGTGGTGGCGGCGGTTGTACGAGACCCTCGCGGGCGTCGACCCCGACCGGCTGTCCGGGCTGCCCGTGCCGCTCGCGAACGGCCGTACGACGATCGGGCCCCGGCAGATCCTGCTGCCGTTCCCCGACACCGAGGCGCCCGCCGATCTCGCCCGGCTCGGGCTGAAGGTCGCGCACCCCGACGCCGCCCACCCGCTGCTGGAGAAGCTGGGGGCGATGCCGGCGACCCCACGGGCCGTCCTGACAACTCCCCAGGTACGCAACGCCGTTGCCGCCTCCATGGACGCCGGGGACATCTGGGACGAGGACGCGGACACGCTGGACGCCGAGGAGCTGGCGGAGACCGTCCTGCGGCTGGTGCGGGACGCCGGGCTCGAACCGGGCGACGAACCCTGGCTGGCCGCCCTCGCGTTGACCGACGAGGACGGCGAGCTGGCGCCCGCCGGTGAACTCGTGCTGCCGGGAAGCCCGTTCGCCGCGCTCATGCGGGAGGACGAACTCGCCCTGTGCGACGGGGACCTGGCCGCCAAGTGGGGTGAGCAGCCGCTGGCCGCCTGCGGTGTGCTCGCCACCTTCGCCCTCGTACGGGCCACGGACGTGGTCCTCGACCCCGACGAACTGGAGCCCCGCGAGGGCGACTTCGCCGAGCCGGACGACGCCGGGCTGCTCGACGCCGTGGACGTCTGGTGCGAGGACGTGCTCGACCGGCTGCCGGAGACGCCGGTGCCGCCGGTCGCCACCGAGATCGTGGCCGTACGGGACCTGGACCTGGTGGACGACGACGCCTGGCCGCAGGCCCTCGCGCTGCTCGCCCGCCCGCCGCTGCGGGACGCGCTGACGCAGTCCGTACGGGTCCTGCTGCCCGACGGCACGACGGAGTCCGTACGGTCCTACACGGCGTGGTGGCTCCGGGACCATCCCGTCCTGGACGGCCGCCGCCCCGCCGGTCTGCGCGCGGCCGGCGGCGATCCGCTGCTGAGCGGTCTTTACGACCCGGTGGACGCGTCGGGCTTTGACGACGCGCAGGTGTTGCACGCGCTGGGGGTACGGACCTCCGTCGCCGCCCTCCTCGACGAACCGGGCGGCGCGGCCGAGCTGCTGGGCCGGCTCGCCGACCCGGACAGGACGGTGAGCGCGCCGCAGCTCCACGCCCTGTACACCGCGCTGGCGGACCTCGACCCGGACCAGGTGACGCTGCCGGACGAGCTGCGCGTGGTGGTGGACGGTGAGGTACGGGTGGTCGACGCGGGGGACGCGGTGATCGCCGACGCGCCCGATCTGCTGCCGCTGGCGGGCGGGCTGGCGCTGCTGCCCGTATCGCCTTCGCGTGCGGGGGAGCTGGCGGAACTGTTGCAGGTACGGCGGCTCGGCGAGACGGTCCCGGCGGAGGTCACGACGGAGGGCGAGCAGCACGACGTACCGGAGCCGGTACGGGCCCTGCTGGGCGCGGGCACACCGGAGACGTACGTCGAGCACGAGGAACTGGTCGCCGGGGGCGTCGAACTCGACTGGCGCCGCACCCCGGACGGTGTGGTGCACGCGGCGACGGTGGAGGGGGTGGCGGCGGGGCTCGCGTGGGCGGCGGGTCAGTGGCCGCGGCGGTTCGAGGTGGCGGCGCTGCTGGAGGATCCGTCGCGGACGGAGGAGCTGGAGCGGGACCGCTGGTTCGACTGAGTTTCGGCCAAGTGCGGTGTGTTTCTGGTTTTTGTAAAAGAACGACCATGGGTACAACCATTGGCCAGAGTTTCCGGTCTGGTCCTGCGAGTCACCCAGACTCGCAGGACCAGTACTTGGGGAACACATGCGTATTCGTGCCACCGTCATCGCCGCGGCCTCCGGCGCACTGGCGCTCTCCGCCTTCGCCGCACCGGCCTCCCAGGCCGCGCAGCAGGACGGCGCCCACGCCGCGATCGCGCACCTGACCGGTGCCGTGCAGGACATCGCGAAGGACCACGCGGCCCCGGCCGCGCCCTCTCTGAAGCGTTCGGCGCTCGCGGCGGCGGCCAACAAGCCCGCCGTGATCACCAAGGCCTCCGTGAACGGCGGCAAGCCGATCGTCGTCACCGCGACGGAGACCAAGAGCAGGAAGGTGCCGTTCTCGGTCACCGCCACCGACGCGTCGGGTGTCGCGGTCGCCGTGGTCGGCCTCTGGTCGGGTACGAACGCCGACTCGTTCGACCCGGACCCCAACTCGGTCGCCTGCAAGGTCGTCAACAAGACCACGACGACCTGCACCGGCATCGTCACGATCAAGCCCACCCAGCTGAAGAACGCCGACGCCACGTCCTGGAACGTGCTCGCGCTGGCGTACGGCAACGACGACGACATCGACGTGGACGAGCCCGGCCTGGACGAGTCCGCGTCCAAGGTCAAGTTCCAGCGCGCCTCCCAGCTGACGGTCGACGCCACCCCGGAGCCCGTCAAGAAGGGCAAGACCGTCACGGTCACCGGCAAGCTGTCGCGCGCCAACTGGGAGACCAACAAGAACGCGGGCTACGGCACCCAGTCGGTGAAGCTCCAGTTCAAGAAGAAGTCCGCCACCGCCTACACCACGGTGAAGACGGTCAAGACGTCCTCCACCGGCACCCTCAAGACCACGGTCACGGCCTCGGTCGACGGCTCCTACCGCTGGAGTTTCGCCGGTACGGCCACGACCCCGGCGGTCAGCGCGACGGGCGACGCGATCGACGTGAAGTAGTCCGGCCCCCAGGGCCTGTCCTGATCGCCCCCAGCACGCCGGGGCAGTTGGCGATCTTCGCAAAACCTTCGCGCGTGTGTACAACCATCGGTTCGGCTTGCGGGTCTGGTGTGTGGGTCATCAGACCCGCACACTTCCACGGGGAGTAAACACATATGCGTATTCGCGCCACCGTCGCCGTCGTGTCCGGCGCCCTGGCCCTGTCCGCCCTCGCGATCCCGGCCTCGCAGGCCTCCCAGGCGTCGCCGTCCCGTGGCGACTTCCCGGTGAGCGACCGTTACGGTTTCTCGGCGGAGCAGCGCGCGGGGCTTCCGAAGGCGGGACAGCGCTCGCTCGCGGCGAAGGCCGCCGTTCCGGTCATCAGCAAGATCGTCATCAACGGCGGCAAGCCGATCGTGGTCGGCACCACCAACAGCAAGAAGGTGGCGATCTCCGTCACCGCGACGGACGACTCCGGCATCGACGGGTTCTCCACCATCATCTGGCGTGGCACGTCCCCGGAAAACCCCATCTACGCCTTCTACCAGAACGAGAAGTCCGCCACCTGCAAGGCGGCCGGCGCCACCACGTCCACCTGCTCCCTCACGGTGACGGTTCCCTCCGAGGAACTGATCAACGAGGACGCGACGACCTGGAAGGTCGGCGCCTGGGTGACCTCGAAGGACGGCGAGGACACCAAGGTCGACGCGTTCGGCACCGTGAAGATCCAGCGGGCTTCGCAGCTGACGGTCAACGCCGCCCCCGAGCCCGTGAAGAAGAACGGGACCGTCACGGTCACGGGCAAGCTGTCGCGTGCGAACTGGGACACCGGGAAGTACGCCGGCTACTCGACGCAGTCGGTCATCCTCCAGTTCCGCAAGAAGACCAGCACGGCGTACACCAACGTCAAGGGCGTCAAGACGTCCACGACCGGCACGCTCAAGACGACGACCAAGGCGACGGTCGACGGCTACTACCGGTGGAGCTTCGTCGGTACGGCCACGACCCCCGCGATCAACGTCGCCGGTGACTACGTCGACGTGAAGTAGTCCTCGGAGCAGTGACGTGAGAGGCCCGTCCCGGACATCCGTCCGGGGCGGGCCTCTTCGCTTCGTCCGCTTCGTGTGCTTCCTCGTTACGCCGCCGCCGTCACCGCCTGGTGGAAATGCCGGTCCACCCACCGCCACGCCACCTCCAGCAGCACCGCCCCCACCACCGCGATCGCCACCGCCGCCCACGGCAGCGTCGTCCCCACCAGTTTCAGCGCGAAGAAGTGCTGAAGCGACGGCACCCCGAGCACCACCAGGAACGCGACCACCATCGACACCACCAGCAACAGCCGCCACCACGTGTACGGGCGGGCGATGATCGCCAGGACCCAGATCGAGACCAGGAACAGGGTCAGCGTCGCCACGCTCGTCTCCGCCCGGAGCGAGCCGGGGCCGCTGTAGTAGCCGCGCGCCAGCATGTACGTCGCGAACGTCGTCGCCGCCGCGATGACCCCGCTGGGCGCCGAGTACCGCATGACCCGCCGTACGAAATGCCGTCTCGCGCGCTCCTTGTTCGGCGCCAGCGCCAGGAAGAACGCCGGGATGCCGATCGTCAGCGTCGACAGCAGCGTCAGGTGCCGGGGCAGGAACGGGTACTCCACCTGGAAGCACGCCACCAGGATCGCGATCAGCACGGAGTAGACCGTCTTCGTCAGGAAGAGCGTCGCCACCCGCGTGATGTTGCCGATCACCCGGCGCCCCTCCGCCACCACCGACGGCAGCGACGCGAAGCTGTTGTCGAGCAGCACGATCTGGGCGACGGCCCGCGTTGCCTCGGAGCCCGACCCCATCGCGACCCCGATGTCCGCGTCCTTCAGGGCGAGGACGTCGTTGACGCCGTCCCCCGTCATCGCGACCGTGTGGCCACGCGCCTGGAGCGCGCCGACCATCTCCCGCTTCTGCTGCGGGGTGACCCGGCCGAAGACCGTGCCCGCCTCGATCGCGTCGGCCATCTCCTCCGGGTCGGTGGGGAGTTGGCGGGCGTCGACCGTGTGCTCCGCACCCGGGAGGCCGAGCTTCGCGGCCACCGCGCCGACCGAGACCGCGTTGTCGCCGGAGATGACCTTGGCGGCGACCCGCTGGTCGGCGAAGTACCGGAGGGTGTCCGCCGCGTCGGGCCTCAGCCGCTGCTCCAGGACGACAAGAGCGGTCGCCTTCGCGCCGACCGCGACGTCGGGGGCGGTGAGCCCGGCCGCGGCCGCGTCCCCCGCCACCCGCGCCAGCAGCAGCACCCGCAGCCCCTGCTCGTTGAGCTGGTCGATCTCCGCCAGTGCCGGATCCCCGTCCGGCAGCAGTACGTCCGGGGCGCCCAGCAGCCACCCCGAGACCCCGCCGTCCCCCTCGTCGAAGGCCGCCCCGCTGTACTTCCGCGCCGAGGAGAAGGGCAGCGCCTCCGTCGCCTTCCAGGGCGCCCTGCCGTCCTGGTAGGCGTCCACGATCGCCTGGAGACTGGCGTTGGGCCGGGGGTCGGACGCCCCGATCGCGCCGAGGACCCGCCGTACGTACGACTCGTCCGCATCGCCCAGCGGCCGCAACTCGCTCACGAACATCCCGCCCTCGGTGAGCGTCCCCGTCTTGTCGAGGCAGACGACGTCGACGCGCGCGAGCCCCTCGATCGCGGGCAGTTCCTGTACGAGCGCCTGGCGGCGGCCCAGCCGTACGACCCCGATCGCGAAGGCGACCGACGTCAGCAGGACCAGGCCCTCCGGGATCATCGGCACGATGCCGCCGATGGTCCTGGCCAGGGAGTCCTTGAAGTTGTTCCGGTTGACGACGAGTTGGCTGATGATCAGGCCGGCCGCGGTCGGGATCATCATCCACGTCACGTACTTGAGGATGGTGCTGATGCCGTTACGCAGCTCCGAGTCGACCAGCGTGAACCGCGAAGCCTCCTCGGCGAGTTGGGCCGCGTACGCGTCCCGCCCGACCTTCGTGGCCCGGAACGCGCCGCCCCCCGCGACCACGAAGCTGCCCGACATCACGGGATCGCCGGGGTGTTTCAGTACGGGATCGGCCTCGCCGGTCAGCAGCGACTCGTCGATCTCCAGACTGTCCGCCTCCACCATCTCCCCGTCGACCACGACCTTGTCACCGGGGCCCAGTTCGATGAGGTCGCCGAGGACGATCTCCGAGGTGGAGAGGGCGGCGGCGACTCCGGCACGCCGGACGACGGGCTTGGCCTCCCCGATGACGGCGAGGCCGTCGAGGGTGTGCTTGGCCCGCAGCTCCTGGACGATGCCGATGCCGGTGTTGGCGATGATCACGAAGCCGAAGAGGGTGTCCTGGATCGGCGCCACGAAGAACATGACCGCCCAGAGCACCCCGATGATCAGGTTGAAGCGGGTGAAGACGTTGGCGCGGACGATGTCGGCGGTGGAGCGGCTGCTGCGGACGGGGATGTCGTTGACCTCGCCGCGGACGACCCGTTCCGCGACCTCGGCGGCGGTCAGGCCGGAGGCGCGGCGGTCGGGTGTGTCCGGGGCGTTCCGACCGTCCTGGCTGTCCTGACCGTCCTGACCGTCCTGGCTGTCCTGACCGTCCGGGGTGGGTGACGCGCCGCCGCCCGGTTCCGGGCCGTCGGTCCCACTTGTCGCCCGCCGGGCCCGCTGAGTCATGGTTCCGACGGTACGACCCGGGGGCGGCTTTTCCCGCTTGGCGGGGCGAAGATCCGGGCCTGCTCCGCGAAGATCCGACCCTGGGAGGAGACGGATGATCCTGTGGCGGTACGGATGCCCCCGACAGGCATCTTCCGCCGGGCCTCTCAGGTCCCCCGGGCCCCTCAGGTCCCGGAGGTGCCTTCCGCCGCCGCGCGCTTGAGCGCCGCGTCCCGCCCCCGTACGTACCAGATGCCGATCAGACCGAGGCCGGCGCCGGCCAGGCAGGTCCAGATCCACCACGTGTGCCCGTGATCGCTGAACCATCCGTAGAACGGCAGCTGTACGAGGAAGAGGACGAACCAGATGATCGTCCCGCCCACGACGGTGCCGACAACCGGCCCCTCCAGGGGCTCGGGCGCCTCACGCTGGGGGGATCTGGTCGGGGAACCGGTCATGGGGGCAGTGTAGGTCGGGGTTGTCCGGCCTGAGGCACCCGCCCGCCGCACATCCCTGCGACGCCCCCTACGGCACCCCGTAGAACTTCTCCGTCTCGTCCACGGCCGCCTGGAACCGTTCGTCGAAGTCGTCCCGGACGAGCGTCCTGACCACATAGTCCTGGACGCTCATCCCCCGTCTGGCGGCATGCCGCCTGAGCCGGTCGAGCAGCTCACCGTCTATCCGCAGGCTGAGCACTGTCGATCCCATGCGGTCCAGGGTCGGGGGCGGACCCGCCCCCTGGTGTCGCTTTCGACGGCATTCTCACTCGTTCGAGTGGTCTTTGCGGGCCCGTACCCCCGGTGGTATTTAGCATGAGTAATGAGTTACGCTAAATACATGCCTGATCTGTCCCACGGTGACGAGAACGACGACGCCGTGAACGCTCTCCGATCCGCCGTCATGCGGCTGGGCCGGCGACTGAAGCACCAACGTGTGGACGAGTCGCTGAGCCCCACCGAGATGTCGGTGCTCGGCACCCTCGCCCGCTGTGGCTCGGCCACCCCGGGGGAGCTGGCCCGCAAGGAGCACGTACAGCCGCCGTCGATGACCAGAATCGTCGCGTTGCTCGAAGCGAAGGGCCTGGTCAGGCTGGAGCCGCATCCCGACGACCGTCGGCAGAAGGTGGTCAGCCAGACAGAAGAGGCCGAGGCGATGCTCGAACAGAGCCGCCGCAAGCGCAACGTCTGGCTCGCTTCCCTCGCCGAGGGCCTCGACGAGGACGAATGGGCGAAGCTGCGCGCTGCCGCCCCTGTCCTGGAGAAGCTCGCCCACCTCTGATCCGCCACCGCTGACCCGCGCGCCGCAAGGAGGCGAAACCACGTTGAGTTCGGGATCCGGAGCAGACTCCGCCCCCGCACCGCAATCCGCCCACGACAGCAGTAACGGCAGTACGAGCACCACCGGCACTACCAGCACCATCAGCACGGACGCCGCCCCCACCCCCACCAAGGGCGGCACTTTCTCGTCCCTCAAGATCCGCAACTACCGGTTGTTCGCCACGGGCGCCGTGGTCTCCAACATCGGTACGTGGATGTCCCGCATCACCCAGGACTGGCTGGTCCTGAGCCTCACCGGCTCCTCGGCGGCCGTCGGTATCACGACGGCGCTCCAGTTCCTGCCGATGCTCCTCTTCGGTCTGTACGGCGGCGTCATCGCCGACCGCTACCCGAAGCGCCAGATCCTGCTGGTCACCCAGGCCGCCATGGGACTCTGCGGACTCTCCCTCGCCCTTCTGACCCTGTCCGGCCACGTCCAGGTGTGGCACGTCTACCTGATCGCGTTCCTGCTCGGCATGGTGACGGTGGTCGACAACCCGAGCCGGCAGTCGTTCGTCTCCGAGATGGTCGGCCCGAGCCAGCTGCGCAACGCCGTCAGCCTCAACTCGGCGAACTTCCAGTCGGCGCGCCTGATCGGCCCCGCCGTCGCGGGTGTGCTGATCACGACGGTCGGCAGCGGATATGCCTTCCTCCTGAACGGTCTCTCCTTCCTGGCGCCGCTCGCCGGACTGCTCCTGATGCGCCAGAGCGAGCTGTTCAAGGTCGAGCGGGTGCCGCGCGGCAAGGGACAGTTGCGGGAGGGACTGCGGTACGTACGGGGCAAGCCCGAACTCGTCGGCCCGATCGTCCTCGTCGGCTTCATCGGCACGTTCGGCTTCAACTTCCCCATCTGGCTGACGGCGTTCGCGCACGAGATCTTCCGCGGCGGGGCCGGGCTGTACTCGTTCTTCAACATCCTGATGGCGGTCGGTTCCCTGGCCGCGGCCCTCCTCGCGGCCCGCCGCCGCTCCTCGCGGCTGCGCCTGATGATCCTGGCGGGCGTGGGCTTCGGACTGCTGGAGGTCCTGGTCGCCTTCGCGCCGTCCGTGTGGCTCTTCTCGCTGCTGCTGCTGCCGATCGGGATGCTCGGCATGACGACCAACATCAGCGCGAACACCAGCGTCCAGATGGCGGCCGACCCCACGATGCGGGGCCGGGTGATGAGCCTCTACATGATGGTCTTCGTCGGCGGCACCCCGGTGGGCGGCCCGCTCCTGGGCTGGGTGACGGACACGTACGGAGCCCGCGTCGGCTTCGCGACGGGCGGCGCGGTCTCCCTGATCGCGGCGGCCACGATCGGCGTGATCCTGACCCGGGTGGTCGGCGTCCGCGTAAAGATCGACCTCCGGGGCGGCCGCCCCCACGTGGACCTCGTACCGAGAACGGCGGGGGAACGGGTGCCGGCGACGGTGTGAGGCGGCGGGGGTACGCGTGTGGCCCTGAGACGGCGGATGCCGGTCAGGGCCACGGTGGCGGATGGGGGCGCGAGGCTCAGTCGCGGGGGAAGTCCGCGGTCCTCAGCCTGAGATCGACGCTGGTACCGGTCAGGTCGATCTCGTTGCCGAATGGGACGATGAGCTCGGCGGTGTAGTCGCTGTCCTTCGGCTCCTTGTAGACGTGGCAGCGGCGGGTGTAGGGGTCGGCGATCAGGTACACCGGGACCTCGGCCGCCGCATACGCCGTCTTCTTGGGGCCGTCGGCGAGTCTGGCCACGTCCGGTGCGAATCCGTTCTGGGGGCCGGGGAAATTGATCCGCACGTCTGAGAGCACCCTGACGCCCACGCCGAACCTGTCCTCCAGGGCTCGTACCACGCGGCGGATGATTTCCCTGTGGGCGTCCTGTTGTGGCGACATGTGGATGTTCCCCCCCCCCGACAATCTCGACCTTGTAACCCTCGGGGACGGGCATCTGCTCAAGTCGTTCGAACAGCATGTCCAGAATCAGCTTTTCGCTCTCTACGACGGTCATCGTGGCGCTCCTCCCCGCTGCCGGGCAATGTGGCAGCCGCGCGGTACAACGCTGGGCGCGGTGACCGGGTTACGAGCGGGGGCTCGGCCGGGGAAGCTGGGCGTATGAGACTCTTCGCCGCCGTGTTGCCGCCTGATCACGTCGTTGCGGAACTCGCCGGTGCCGTGGGGGCGTTGCGGGAGCTTGAGCGTCGTGGTGCGGGTGCTTTGCGGTGGACCGGGGAGGCTGGGTGGCACTTCACGCTCGCCTTCATGGGGGAGGTGGACGACGCGGTGGTGCCGGAGCTGACCGAGCGGCTGGGGCGGGCCGCGTACCGTACCGAGCCCTTCTCGCTGCGCGTCCACGGCAGTGGGCACTTCGGCGGGCGGGCGCTGTGGGCCGGGGCCGCCGGGGGGCTCGACGCGTTGCGGCTCCTCGCCGAGCGGACGGATGCCGCCGCGCGGCGGGCCGGGGTGCCGATGGAGGAACACCGGCGTTATCAGCCTCACCTCACCCTGGCTCGTACGGAGCGGGAAAGAGGTGACGACGGTGCCGGGGACGGCCTGCGGCCGTACGTCGAGGCGCTGGGCGGCTTCGAAGGGACGCCTTGGGAGGTGTCCGAGCTGGCGCTCGTACGCAGCCGGTTGCCTGGGACGGCGGGGGTGGGGTGGAGGCCGGGCCAGGTTCCGCGCTACGAGACGGTCGCGCGTTGCCCGCTCGGGGCGGGCCCCGGCGGCCCCCCGGGCGAGGGTGTCGCTCCCGCCCGACGTAACCTCGACAGGTGAACCCCAAGACCCGAAACCAAATCATGGCCGGCGTGCTGGTGCTGATGTTCGTGATCGTGGCTGTCGCGGCGGCTGTCGGGGGTTAGGGCCTGTCCGCCGGACACGCCCTGGACGCCGGGCCGCCGACGACCAGGGGTACGCGGTGTCACCGCGTACCCCCACCACCGCCGACTACCAGGCGAAGGCTTCCGGCGACTCGCCGGGGCCGGGGAAGATCTCCTCCAGCGACGCCAGCACCTCGTCCGACAGCTCCAGGTCCACCGCGCGTACGGCGGACTCCAGCTGCTCCAGGGTCCGGGGCCCCGAGATCGGGCCCGTCACGCCCGGCCGGGTGAGCAGCCAGGCCAGCGCCGCCTCGCCCGGGTCGATGCCGTGCTTGTCGAGCAGGTCCTCGTACGACTGGATCTGCGCCCGGACGGCCGGGTCGGTGATCCCGCCGCCCGAACGGCCCCCGGACGCCGTGCCCTCGCGCTCCTTGCGCAGCACGCCGCCCAGCCGGCCACCGGCCAGCGGCGACCACGGGAGGACACCCAGGCCGTACTCACGTGCGGCCGGGATGACCTCCATCTCGGCGCGCCGCTCGACGAGGTTGTACAGGCACTGCTCGCTGACCAGGCCGTACGAACCGTGGCGCTGCGCCGTCTCGTTCGTCTGGGCGATCTTCCAGCCGGGGAAGTTGGACGACCCCGCGTAGAGGATCTTGCCCTGGGCTATCAGGGTGTCGATCGCCTGCCACATCTCCTCGACCGGGGTGGCACGGTCGATGTGGTGGAACTGGTAGAGGTCGATGTAGTCGGTCTGGAGCCGCTTGAGGCTGGCCTCCACCGAACGGCGGATGTTGAGGGCGGAGAGCTTGTGGTGGTTGGGCCACGCCTGGTCGCCCTCGCCCATGTACGCGTTCAGCTTGGTGGCGAGGACGACCTTGTCACGGCGGTCGCCGCCCTGGGCGAACCAGGTGCCGAGGATCTCCTCGGTACGGCCCTTGCCCGCCGTCCTGCCGTAGATGTTGGCGGTGTCGAAGAAGTTGACGCCCGCGTCGAGGGCGGCATCCATGATGGTGTGGCTGTCGGATTCGTTCGTCAGCGGGCCGAAGTTCATCGTCCCGAGGACGAGTCGGCTGACCTCGAGTCCCGTGCGTCCGAGCTGCGTGTACTTCATGTCGCACTAGCCAACGCGTTCGAGCGCACTCGAAGCAAGCCCCCGTCCGCCGCTTGACCACTCGGCGTGGTTGTACGGGCGCCGCCTCTACCGGCCCGCGAAATCGTCCAGCGCCGTCCGTACGGCGAGCCGTTCGGTGATGCTGCCCTTGTGCCCCGCGTCCTCCACGATCACCAGCCGGGCGTCCTTCCAGGCGCGCGCCAACTCCCAGGCGGTGACCAGGGGCCCGCCCAGGTCGAACCGGCCGTGGACGAGGACCCCCGGGATGCCCGCCAGCCGGTCCGCGCCGCGCAGCAGCGAACCCTCCTCCAGCCAGGCGGCGTGGGAGAAGTAGTGCGCGCAGATCCGGACGAGGGCCAGGCGGGCGGCCGGGGGCCGGTCGCTGTACGGGCGGGCCGAGCCGTGGGGTTCCTGGGAGAGCACGGCGTCCTCCCAGGCGCACCAGTCGGCCGTGGCCCGCTCCCGTACGGCGGGGTCGGGGCTTTCGGTCAACCGGGCGTAGGCGGCGAGGAGTTCGAAGAGGTCGCTGCCGGGGTCGCCTCCGGGGCTGCCTCCTGGGCCACCTCCTGGGCCACCTCCTGGGCCACCTCTTGGGCCACCTCCGAGGTGGCGTTGGCGGTGGCCTTGGTGGTGGCGTTGGAGGCCACCACCGTTCCGCTCGTCCTCCGGAACGCCGTCGCGGAAGCGTTCCCACTCCTCGGGGAAGATCCGGCCGGCGCCCCGGTACAGCCAGTCGATCTCCGAGCGGCGGGTGGTGGTGACGGCCGAGATGACGATCTCCGAGACGCGCTCGGGGTGGCGCTCGGCGTACGCGAGGATGAGTGTGGAGCCCCAGGACCCCCCGTACAGCAGCCACTTGTCGATGCCGAGGTGGACGCGCAGCCGTTCCATGTCGGCGATCAGGTGGTCGGTGGTGTTGTGCCGCAGGTCGGTGGCGGGATCGCTCGCGTGGGGGGTGCTGCGCCCGCAGTTGCGCTGGTCGAAGAGGACAACGCGGTAGCGGGCCGGGTCGAAGTACCGCCGCATGGTGGGGTTGCACCCGGACCCCGGCCCGCCATGAACGACGAGGGCGGCCTTGCCAGCCGGATTCCCACAGACCTCCCAGTAGACAAGATTCCCGTCCCCGACGTCGAGCAGCCCGTGGTCGTAGGGCTCGACGGGCGGATAGTGCGGGGAGTGCGGGTAGTGCGGGTAGTGCGGGTAGTCGGGGGATGTGGCGGGGGGTGGTGGGTTGGGGGCGGGGGTGGGCTGAGGTATGGGCTGCGGCATGGAGGTGCTCCTGCGGGCGGGGGCGGGGTGGGCGGTCCCGACCTTAGAGCGCGGGAGGGGGCGGGGCGGGGTGGGGTGGGGCGGGGTGGGGCGGTGACTGTTCGGTTGATGTGCGGGTTCGGGCCGAGGGGTAGTCGGGGGCACCCGGGTTGTGTGGTTCGGGTGGGGCCGCCCCTTGTTGTTGATTGTCGCGGGGCCGGGGTGGGCGTCAAGGGCGCTCCTGCGTCGCGTCGGCTTCGCCGATTCCACTTCGTTCCACCCTTGACGCCCACCCCGGCCCCGCTAGGGAAGGCGGAGGGGGGCGGCCCGGGGGGAGGGGTCCCCGGAGGGCCCGTCTGTGCCTGGTGTTTCGTCGCGGTCCGCGCCTTTCGGCGGGGTGTTGCGCACCACTTGAATGGGGCGGTGGCGAGTCGTCTCGGCGGCCAACCACCGTCTGTTGGCGGGTGTGCAGGCACCGTGTCTGTGGTGGGTGGGTGGTGGGGCGGTGGTGGTGGGGGGAGGCGGCTGGTCTGGCCTGTTTCGGTGGGTTGTTTGCTGTGAGAGCCCTTTAACGCAACACAGGACACAAGACCGGGCGGGAGGAGCCCCCGGGAGTCCTCAAAGCTAGGGCAATTGGTGCATTTGGCCTGGTGGGGTGTGGTGGTGGGCAGTCTTGGCGGCCGACTGCCGCCCACCGGCCCGTACGCGGGCGTCAAGCCGGAGCTGAGTGGGTGGTGGGGGCATGTGTGGTGGGTGGGGCGGTCGCCGGGCCCGTTTCGGTGGGTTGTGTGCTGTCGGAGCCCCTTAACGAAACACAGGACGCAAGACCAGGGGTAAGAGGCCCTCAGCAGGCCTCAAAGCCTGGGCGAATGGGGTGTATTGGTCACCAGGGCTGCCCGGGGCCCTGCCCGACCCCGCAGCTGACCACGGATCTCAGACACGGTGCTTGCACACCCGCCAACGGACGGTTGTCAGCCGCCGAGACGAGTGGCCACCGCCCCATTCAGGTGGTGCGCAAAGCCCCGCCGAGAGCCGAGGCCCGCGACGAAACCCCAACCGCATCCGGGGATTGTCGGGGACCCTTCCCCCGGGCCGCCCCCCCAGCCTTCCCTTGCGGTTTCGGGGCGGGTGTCAAGGGTGGAGCGCAGTGGAATCGGCGAAGCCGACGCTCCGCAGGAGCGCCCTTGACGCCCGGCCCGAAACCGCGACACTCAACCGCAAGGGGCGGCCCCACCCGAACCACACAACCCGGCCACCCCCGACTACCCCTCGGCCCGAACCCGCACCCGAAATCCCCCGCCCCCTCACCCCCCCTCACCCCCCTCCCACCCCCCCTCCCCCCTCACCGGTGTCTGACATGCAAGTGGCCCTCCAACCGAAACGGGGGGTGCGGCGCGAGTGTTCTCTCGTACACGTAGCCGGCCTTCTCGGCCACGCGGCACGAGGCCCGGTTGTCCACCTGGTGCAGCAGTTCCAGCCGGTTCACCACCGGGCTGCCAAGGGTGGTGAATGCCCACACCGTCGCCGTCTCCACCGCATGCGGCGCCACGCCGCGCCCCCGGGCCGCCGCCACGGTCCAGTAGCCGACCTCCGCCGTTTCCGAAGCGCTGGAAGCGCCCGAAGCGCCCGCCATCGGTCCCGGCCGTTTGACGACCACATGTCCGGCCAACCGCCCCTCCTCGAACACGGCGAAGCTCAGCCGCGTCCCCGTCGTCCAGCCCCGCGACCGCTCCTCCAGCCAGCGGACCGCCCCCGCCTCGCCCCTCACGGGGTTCTGCGTCGACCGGACCATCAACGGGTCGTCGTACGCCTCGATGAGGGCCGGGAGGTCCCCCTCCCGCCACGGGCGCAGCGTCAGCGCCGGGGCCGTCGCCGTGGCCGGGGCGTGGAGGATTGTCCGCGGGGCGGTCTCTCTCATTCGGTGCGTTCCAACAGCGTCCGCGCCGCCGTCAGGAACAGCGCGCAGATCTCGTCCGCGTCCGCCCCCGCCAACGGCTCCATGCGGCTGACGTCGCGGACCAGGCCGATGCCCACCAGCCACGCGAGGATCAGTTGGGCGCGCAGCGTCGCGTCCGGGGCGTCGGTCAGGGTGGAAAGCGCGCCCGCGTAGTCCGCGCCCAGTTGTTCGGCGATGGTGGCCGCCGGGCCCTCGCTGCCGAGCGAGCGCAGGAAGGTCACCAGTGTGTGGTCGCGCCGCTGGCCCGGCTCGTCGCGGAGCATGCTGCGCAGCGTGGTGTCGAGCAGCTTCTCCAGTGGTGTGGTGTCCAGTTGGGCCCGGCCCTCGCGGGCCGCCACCGCCTCGAACACCGCGGCCTTGGAGCCGAAGTAGCGGAAGATCAACGACTGGTTCGCCCCCGCGCGTTCCGCGATGTCCCGCACGGTCGTACGGGCGAAACCGCGCTCCGCGAAGAGGGTGGTGGCGGCATCGAGCAACGCCTGTCGGGTCCCGGCCGCGTCGCGGCGGCGGGGTTGTTGTTTTTCGGCCACGGTCCCTCCCAGCGCACACCGTAGCGCCCGAGCCGCCCGGGGACGGCCGTCTTGACGCCTCCCCGACGGCCTGCCTAGCGTTGTAAGCGTCTGCTTGCAAACTCCGGACAGCTACCTCAACGAGCCCATGACCAGGCTCGATAGACCGTTCGAGTGGGAGTCACCTTGAGCACACCCCCCGCAGCCGTACCCGCCTCCAGTTCCGCCCCCGCCCCCGTCCCGTACCCGTTCAACGACGGAGGGGGGCTCGGCCTCGACGACGCGTACACCGCCGCACAGGACGCCGAGGGCATGATCCGCGTCCAGTTGGCGTACGGCGAACCGGCTTGGTTGGCCACCCGTTACGCCGACGCCCGGTTCGTGCTGGGCGATCTCCGCTTCTCCCGCGCCATGTCGCTGGAGAAGGACGAACCCCGTTTCACCCCGGCCGTCATCGAGGAGAACATCCTCTCGATGGACCCGCCCCACCACACGCGGCTGCGTACCCTGGTCTCCCGCGCCTTCACCAAGCACCAGGTGGAAGGATTACGGCCGTGGGTGAGGCAGTTGACCGGCGAACTGCTCGACGGGCTGCTCGCGCGCGGCGGTACGGCCGACCTGGTCGAGGAGTTCGCGCTCCCGCTGCCCGTCGCCGTCATCTGCGAACTGCTCGGTGTACCGGCCGGCGACCGGCCCAAGTTCCGCGCCTGGAGCGACGCGGCCCTCTCGACCAGCATCCTCGACGCGGAGGAGCAGCACGCCAACCAGGTGGCCCTGCGCGCCTACATGGCGGAACACGTCGCCGCGCGCCGGGCCGATCCGCGGGACGACCTGATGTCGGCGCTCATCGAGGCCAAGGACGTCAAGGACCGGCTCACCGAGATCGAACTGGTCGACATGTGCATCGCGATCCTCATCGCCGGACACGAGACGACCGCCTCGCAGATCCCGAACTTCGTACACGTCCTGCTCGAACACCCCGAGGAATGGGCCCGGTTGGTCATCGAGCCCGAGCTGATCCCCACCGCCGTCGAGGAGTTGATGCGGTTCATCCCGCTCGGTGTGGCCGGGGGATTCGCCCGGTACGCCACCGAGGACATCGAGGTCGGCGGGGTCCTGGTCCGCAAGGGCGAGCCCGTCCTCGTCGCGATCGGCCCGGCCAACCGGGACCCGCGCCGGTTCGAGAATCCGCACGAGGTACGGCTGGACCGCAAGGCGAACCAGCACCTCGGCTTCGGACACGGCGTGCACCACTGCCTGGGCGCGCAGCTCGCCCGGCTCGAACTCCACGAGGCGCTGCACGCCCTGGTGACGAAGATGCCCGGGCTGCGGGTGGTGGGGGAGATCGAGTGGAAGGACCAGATGATCGTGCGCGCCCCGCGCCGGATGACGGTGGGGTGGTGACGGCATGACCTGGCACCTTGAGGTGGACGAACACGCCTGTATCGGCTCGGGGATGTGCGCCGCGCTCGCCCCCGACCGGTTCGAGCTGGACAGCGCGACGGCGGCGGTGGTGCCGGGCGCGGCGGAGGCGGACCCGGCGGAGGTGCTGCTGGACGCCGCCGACTCGTGCCCGGCGGTCGCCATCACGGTGACGGACACGGCCTCGGGGGCGGTGGTGGGGCCACGTCCCTGACCCGCACATCCTCCGTGGGCCGGACGGACGGGGAAGCCCGTCCGGCCCACGGGTACGACCCGGCCCACGGGTACGACCCGGCCCACGGGTACGACCACGGATATCACCCCGGCCCACGGGTACGACCCCCCTCTACCCTGGGCCGTATGAGTACCGCCCCCGCGTTCGACCCCTGGCAGCCCGCGTTCATCGCCGACCCCTACCCGGCCTACGCCGGCCTCCGCGCCCAGGGGCCCGTGACGTACTTCGAGCCGACCGGGCAGTGGCTCGTCCCGCACTACGACGACGTACGGGCCCTGCTCCGCGACCGGCGCCTCGGCCGTACGTACCTGCACCGCTTCACCCACGAGGAGTTCGGCCGCACCGCCCCGCCCGCCGCGCACGAGCCCTTCCACACCCTCAACGGCAACGGCCTCCTCGACCTCGAAGCCCCCGACCACACCCGCATCCGCCGGCTGGTCTCCCTGGCCTTCACCCCGCGTACCGTCGAGCGGCTCGCGCCCACCGTCACCCGGCTCGCGGAGGACCTGGTCGCCGGGTTCGTCGCCGACGGCGGGGGCGACCTGGTCGCCGCCGTCGCCGAGCCGCTGCCCGTCGCGGTGATCGCCGAGATGCTCGGCGTCCCGGAGGCGGACCGGCCGCTGCTGCGGCCCTGGTCGTCGGCGATCTGCGGGATGTTCGAGCTGAACCCCACCGAGGAGACGGCCCGGCGGGCGGTCGAGGCGTCGGCCGAGTTCTCCTCGTACCTGCGCGGGCTCATCGCGCGGCGCCGCCGCGACCTCGGGGACGACCTCATCAGCGCGCTCATCGCCGCCCACGACGACGAGGACCGGCTGAGCGAGCAGGAGATGATCTCCACCTGCGTGCTGCTGCTCAACGCCGGCCACGAGGCCACGGTCAACACCACCGCCAACGGCTGGTTCACCCTCTTCCGCCACCCCGCCGAAATGGCCCGCCTGCGCGCCGGCCTGCCCGGACTGCTGCCCTCCGCCGTCGAGGAGTTGCTGCGCTTCGACACCCCGCTCCAGATGTTCGAGCGGTGGGTGCTGGACGACATCGAGATCGGCGGCACGGTGATTCCGCGCGGCAGCGAGGTGGCCCTCCTCTTCGGCTCGGCCCACCGGGACCCCGCCCGCTTCGACCGACCCGACGTCCTGGACCTCGGCCGTACGGAGAACCCGCATCTGGCGTTCGGCGCCGGCATCCACTACTGCCTGGGCGCCCCGCTCGCCCGGCTCGAACTCGTCGCGTCCTTCGGGGCGTTGCTGCGCCGGGCCCCGGACCTGCGGCTGACCGCCGAGCCCGGGTGGAACCCGGGGTACGTCATCAGGGGGCTGCGGGAGCTGCTGGTGGAGGTGTGAGGTCCGTACGACCCGGTGCGGGCGCCCAGGAGGGGCGCCAGACCCGCCCGGGGAGCGGGGCCAGGCCGCCGAAGTGATCGATGACCGCCCGGAGTCCCGGGTGCGGATTCGACCGGCGGAGGAGGAGCGAGAGCGGGTACGCGAGCGTCGGATCCACCACCGGGATGCGGCGCAGGTCGTGGGAGGTCGGCCAGAGGTACCGGTCGCGCGAGCCCACGAGGGTGGCCACGTCGGCGGAGTCCGCGAGGATGTCGAGAAGCACCTCGTCGCCGAAGTTCGGCCCCGCCGCGTCGACGCGGAGGTCGAAGTCGGTGGCCAACTCGTCGTAGAACTCAGCCCATTCGCTGCCCGGCGCGATGCCAGGCACCCAGATCCGGTGCCCGCGCAGCCGGTCCGGGGCCAGGGTCCGCGCGGCGGCGAGCGGGTGCCTCGGGCCGACGAGGAGTTCCAGCGGGGAGTCGAACGCGTGGATCATCCGTACGTCGCCCGGCAGCGCGGCCGGATCGGTGACCGAGCGGAACGACGCGTCGAGGTCGCCCGCCTGCACGGCGGCGACCGCCTCGCGCGGGTCGCTGCCCCGGAGAGTCACCACGTCGAGGTCGGTTCCGGGACGTGACCGCCAGTAGTCGTGGAGGAGGACGGCCTGCGCGGACCGCAGGCCGAGAACGTCGATCCGCAGGGCGCGCGACCCCGGCCTGATCGCGGTGATCGCGCGCTCGGCACCCGTGACGAGGTTCCGGGCGTGCGGGAGGAAGGCCTGGCCGTCGAGGGTCAGCTCGACCCCTCGGGCGGTACGGGTGAACAACCGCACGCCGACTTCGCGCTCCAGGGCCGCGATCCGCTTCGACACGGCCTGTTGGGTCACGCCCAGCTCGTCGGCCGCGTGCCGCAGCTGCCCCAGTTCGGCCGCCCGGACGAACGATCGCACCGCCTCTGTATCCATGAGCGCAGCTTATGTACGCACAACTGATGGTTGTGACTCACCCGGATTCGGTTGTTTGATCCGGGGGCGGTGCGCGCGGTGTGATGCGGGGGCCCGAAGGTCGGTTGTGGTGAGGGAGGCGGGGGCGCGTGCGCGAGCGCTTGGGGTCCGATTTCGGTCGGCTGTGGTCGGCCTACGCCGTCAGTACGTACGGGACGTGGATCGCCTTCGGCGCGTATCCGCTGATCGCGGTCCAGGTGTTGGACACGTCGGCGTTCGCCGTGTCGCTCCTGGAGGCGGCCGGACTCGCCGTCGCGGCGGTGGCCGCCTTCTCGCTCGGGCCGTGGATCGAGCACCGGGCCAAGCGTCCGGTGATGATCGCCATGGACCTGGTCCGGTGCGCCGCGACGGCGAGCGTTCCGGTCGCGTACCTGCTCGGCATGTTGTCGTACGGTCAACTGCTGGTTGTCTCGGTCGTCTCCGGGACCGCGGGCATCGCCTTCACCGCCGCGTCCGGCGCGTACCTGAAACATCTCGTCCCCCGGGACCACCTCCTCATGGCGAACGGGAGATTCGAGGGCACGAGCTGGGTCGCGACGGCGGCCGGGCCGCCCCTCGGCGGTGCGCTCATCGGGCTGCTGGGCCCGGTCGTCACGGTCCTGGCCGACGCCCTCAGCTACCTGCTGTCCGCCCTCGGAATCCTCCGCATCCGGGGAGGCGATGTCGTGACACCCCGCGACCCGTCCGCCGAGCCCCGCGACCGGTCCGCCGAGCCCCGCGACCGGTCCACCGAGCCGCGCGGAGGCCGGTTCCTCGACGGCTGGCGGTTCATCCTCCGCGACCCCACGCTGAGGCGTCTGTTCCTCAACTCGATCCTGGTCGGCGGCCTCATCATGGCCACCGCCCCGCTCCTGTCCGTCCTCCTGCTGGGCCAGTATCACTTCCCGGCCTGGCAGTACGGTCTGGCCTTCGGCATCCCCGCCCTCGGCGGCTTCGTGGGCGCCCGCCTCTCCGCACGCCTCGTGACCCGCTACGGCCGGCACCGGGTGATGACCGTCTCCGGCTGGCTGCGCTCGGTGTTCCCGCTCGGGCTGGCGTTGGTCCGTCCCGGGGTCCCCGGGCTCCTCGTCGTGATCGTTGTCGAAGGGCTGCTGATCACCTGCATGGGGATCTTCAACCCGGTCTACGCGACGGAGCGCCTGCGACGCACTCCCGTCCACCGGACCGCCCAGATCCTCAGTACGTGGAGTGCCGCGAGCAAGCTGCTGCATGCCGCCCTGATGGTGATCTGGGGGATTCTCGCCACGCTCACCAGCCCGCTCGCGGCGATCACCGTGTCCGGTGTCCTGCTGCTCGGCACGCCGCTGCTGCTGCCCACCCGGGCCCATCTGTCGGCCCCTGAGCCTGTCTCTCCGGCGCCGGACGTCCGGGTCGCCTGACTGACGCACCGACCCTCCTGGGGTTGTCCGCGCGCCGATGTCAGGCCCGTGCCTCGTACGGCGCCCCCAGCCCCCACGCCTCGTACATCGCGTCCGCGAACGCCCCCGCCAGCTTGTGCTCGCCCGACGGGGCGGGATGCGTGCCGTCGTACGTGTCGCGGTGGATGTCGTACGACGGCGGGCGCGACGCCAGCAGCAGGGGCGAGCCCGCCCGGTCCAGGTCGGCGACCGCCTTCGCCAGCTGCTCGTTGAAGCGGGCGACCTCGGCGGCGAAGGCGGGGTCGGTGTCGGCGCGCACGTTCGGTATGACGGGCAGCACCACGGCCCTGACCCGGGAATTCGCCGCGCGCGCTTCGGAGAGGAACAGCCGGGCCCGCTCGGCGGTCTGGTCGCTGTCCGTGTAGAAACCGAGATCGATCAGCCCGAGCGAGATCAGCAGGATGTCGGCCCTGTGCGTGCTCACGGCATCGCGGATCAAGGGCGTGAGGTGCTGCCAGCCCTCGCCCCAGCCCGCCAGATGACGCCGGGGAAGTCCGGGGCGCCGTAGGCGTGCGAGACGGGGGCCTCGGCGAGCAGGTCGTACAACTCCGTACGCGGGCCGACGATCTCGTACGGACCGCCGAAGGACGCGTCGAGGTGCTGCCACATCCGGTAGCGCCAGGTGAAGTCGCCGGCGTGGCCGATGGTCATGGAGTCGCCGACGAACATGAAACGCATCGGGTCATCATCCCCGATCGGGACGGGATGGCAGGCTGGGGGCATGCGTTCGCTTCCGCGCCACCCTGGCCTGCGTCTTTCCGGTGTTTTCGCGGGTGTTTCCACCGTACTGCTCGGTGTGTCCACCCTGCTCGTCGGTGTGTCCGCCCTGCTCGGCATATCCGCGCCGGGTGCCTCGGCCGCCACCGCCGACGACCAGGCCCCCGACCGGAACTTCACGATCAGGGACCCGCGCATCACCGAGTCCAGCGGTCTGGCGGCGAGCCGCGCCCACCCCGGCGTCTACTGGACCCACAACGACAGCGACGACGGACCGTACGTCTACGCGGTCGACTCCAGGACCGGTGAGACGGTCGCCACGATCACCCTCCGGGGCGTCGGCGACCCGCGCGACGTGGAGGCGATCTCGGTCGGGCCCGACGGCGATGTGTACGTCGGAGACATCGGGGACAACCTGGGCGGCAGCTGGGACCACGTGTGGATCTACCGCTTCCCGGAGCCGGAGCAGCTCAAGGACGCGACCGTCCGGGCCACCCAGTTCACGGTGAAGTACGCCGACGGGCCGCGCGACGCCGAGGCGTTGATGGTCGACCCGAAGACCGGGCGGGTCTACATCGCCTCGAAGAACGAGGACGGCGGCGGGCTGTACGAGGGTCCGGCGCGGCTGACCGCGACGGGGACCAACGTCTTCCGGCGGATCGGGGAGGTGCCGTGGGTGACGGACGGCGCGTTCTCGCCGGACGGCAAGGAGCTGGTGCTGCGCTCGTACTTCAGCGCGCGCGGGTACGCCTGGAAGAACGGCCGGCTGGGCGCCGACCACCGCGTGCGCGCGCCCATCCAGGGGCAGGCCGAGTCGGTGACGTACACGGCGGACGGCAGCGCGCTGATGTTCGGCTCCGAGGGCGGGGAGAGCGGGGTGGAGCGGGTGGACCTGGACAAGGACTCCGGCGGCTCGTCCTCGGGGAGCGGTGGTACGTCATCGGGCGGGAGCGGGGCGGCCGGGGGCCCCGGCACGGACGCCGAGGAGGGCAAGGTGACGGTCGGGGCGGTGGTGCTGGTGGGCGCGGCGGTGCTGTTCTTCGGCTTCAAGCGGCTGCGGCGCAAGGGCTGAGACCGGCCGGGCGGACGGACGGTGTGAACGGCGAGGGGCCCCGGCCGCGTGAACCGCGTACCAGGGCCCCTCGAACGCACCTTGGGAGGCTAGAGCCGCTCGATCACATAGTCGACGCAGGCCGTCAGCGCGGCCACGTCCGCCGGGTCGACCGCCGGGAACATGGCGACGCGCAGCTGGTTGCGGCCCAGCTTGCGGTACGGCTCGGTGTCCACGATGCCGTTGGCGCGCAGGGCCTTGGAGACGGCCGTCGCGTCGATCTCGTCCGCGAAGTCGATCGTGCCGATGACCTGCGAGCGCTTCGCCGGGTCGACCACGAACGGGGTGGCGTACTTGGACGCGTCGGCCCATCCGTACAGCGCGCTCGACGACGCGGCCGTGCGGCTCACCGCCCAGTCCAGACCACCCTGGGTGTTGATCCAGGTCAGCTGCTCGTTCAGCAGGAAGAGCGTGGCCAGGGCGGGGGTGTTGTACGTCTGGTTCTTGAGCGAGTTGTCGATCGCGGTCGGCAGCGAGAAGAACTCGGGGACGTGCCGGCCCGAGCCGTGCACACGCGCGGCGCGCTCCAGCGCGGCGGGCGAGAAGACGCCGATCCACAGGCCGCCGTCGGCGGCGAAGGACTTCTGCGGGGCGAAGTAGTAGACGTCCGTCTCGGTGATGTCGACCGGCAGGCCGCCCGCGCCGGAGGTCGCGTCGACCAGCACCAGCGAGCCGGCGTCGGCGCCCGCGACGCGCCGGACGGGCGCGGAGACACCGGTGGAGGTCTCGTTGTGGGTGAGGGCGTAGACGTCGACGCCCTCCTCGGCCTTCGGGTCCGGGTGCGAGCCGGGGTCGGTGGAGATGACGGTCGGCTCGGCCAGCCACGGCGCGAGCTTCGACGCCTTGGCGAACTTGGACGAGAACTCACCGAACGAGAGGTGCTGCGACTTGTTCTCGATCAGGCCGTGTGTCGCGACGTCCCAGAAGGCGGTCGAGCCGCCGTTGCCCAGGATCACCTCGTACCCGTCGGGCAGGTCGAAGAGGCTCCGCACACCGTCGCGCACCGCGCCGACCAGGTTCTTCACCGGAGCCTGGCGGTGCGAGGTGCCGAGCAGCGACGTTCCGGTGGCCGCCAGCGCGTCCACCGCCTCCGTCCGCACCTTGGAGGGGCCTGCGCCGAAACGGCCGTCGGCGGGCTTGATGTCAGCAGGAATCTGGATATCGGCCACGGGCCGGAGCCTAGTGCCTCGCGCGCGGTGCCGGACAGCCGTGTCCGTCGGATGAGACGCGGGCGGCCAGGTATTCGATCAGGGTGATCAGGACGTACTTGCTGGACGAGCGGTCCCGCGCGTCGCACTCCACCAGTGGGACGTCGGAGGTCAGGCCGAGGGTCTCGCGCACCTGTTCCTCGGTACGGAACGGGCCGCCGAAGTCGTTGCAGGCGACGATGAAGAGCGTTCCGTCGGCCTGCAATCGCTCGATGGTGTGACGGGCGTCGGCGACGCGGCGGGTGTCGACGAGGACCACCGCGCCGAACGTGCCGGAGAAGAGGCGGTCCCAGAGGAACGAGAAACGCTCCTGGCCGGGGCCGCCGAACACGTACAGCACCGAACCCTGGTCGTGCGCCGAGCCCTGGTCGAGGGAGATCCGGCCGAAGTCGAACGCGACCGTGGTCGCCGTCTTCCTGCCGAGCCCGTCGAGGTCGGCGAGGGCGTCGATCTCCACGGTGCGGGTCATCGTCTCCTCGGCGTTCAGGGGACGGATCTCGCTGATGGAACGGACCATGGTGGTCTTGCCGACGCCGAAGCCGCCGACGATGGCGATCTTCAGGGTGCCGCTGTCGGTGGGTCTGGCCGCGCCGGTGGGGGCATCGGGGGTGCCGGTCATCGGGGATTGCCCTCCGGGTCGGTGAAGTTGGCCCAGCGCACCGCACAAACGGAGGTCACTATAGGAGAGTTGACGATTGAATTGGGAAATTTTTGTTCGATTCCTTATGTGTTTCCGTCAGCTGAAGGTGCTGTGGCCGACAAGTGAACCAGGGGCGGACCGGGTGTGCGTCGGGCATATGCCGTACGTGTGCCACTCATGTACCGGGTTCGCGGGGGCGGCCGGGGCATCCTGGGACCATGGCTGACCAGGCTGAGAAGTCCGAGGGACCGGGATCCACGAGGGACACGGGCGCGACCGCGCTGGCGCGTGCGCTGGAGGGCGCCGTGCGCGGAGAGGTGGACTTCGGGACGGCGGCCCGGGCCCTGATGACCATGGACGCGTCGAACTACCGCCGGGTCCCGGTGGGCGTGGTCGCCCCGCGCGACGCGGCGGACGTGGCCGCCGCGCTGGCGGTGTGCCGCGAGTACGGCGTACCGGTGCTGCCGCGCGGGGCCGGTACGTCCATCGCGGGACAGGCGACCGGGGTCGGGGTGGTGCTCGACCTGACCCGCCATCTGCGGTCGATCGTGTCGGTGGACGCGGAGGCGCGCACGGCGGTGGTGCAGCCCGGTGTGATCCTGGACGACCTGCGGGACGCCGTACAGCCGTACGGTCTGACCTTCGGACCCGATCCGTCGACGCACAGCCGGTGCACGCTCGGCGGGATGATCGGCAACAACTCCTGTGGGGCGCATTCGGTGGCGTGGGGGACGACGGCCGACAACGTCGACCGGCTGTCCGTCCTTACCTACGGCGGGGCGGAACTGAGCCTGGGGCGGGGGTGGCCGGGGGCGGGTGCGAGCGGGGCCGGTGGGGCCGCCCTGCTGCGGGGCCTGGAGGATCTGGTCGGCCGGAATCTGGCGCTGCTGCGGACCGGTTACCCGGCCGGGCTGCCCCGCCGCATCTCCGGGTACGCGCTCGACGCGCTCCTCCCCGAGGCCGGGGTGGATCTCGCCCGCGCCTTCTGCGGCAGCGAGGGCACGCTCGGCGTCGTCACGGAAGCGACCGTACGGCTCGTCGCGTCACCGCCCGCCCGCGCTCTCGCCGTCCTCGGCTACCCGGACGAGAGCGCCGCCGCCGAGGCCGCGGTGGGGCTGCTGCCGTACGGACCGCTCACGGTCGAGGGGATGGCGGAGGACCTGGTACGGGGCGGGCGCGATGGTCGGTATGGCGACGGGCGCGACGGGCGGCACGGGCTGCCGCGCGGCGGCGCGTGGCTCTTCGTGGAGACCGGCGGGGCGACGGCGGCCGAGGCGCGCGCGGCGGCCGGGGCGATTCTCCGCGCGGCGGACGCGCTGGACGGCACGGTCGTGGACGATCCGGCCGGGATGCGCGCGCTGTGGCGGGTACGGGAGGACGCGGCCGGGACCGCGACCCGGATGCCGGACGGCAGCGAGGCGTGGCCCGGCTGGGAGGACTGCGCGGTGCCGCCGGCCCGGCTGGGCGCGTACCTGCGCGACTTCCGCGCGCTGCTCGCCCAGCACGGCCTGCGGGGCACGCCCTACGGGCACTTCGGGGACGGCTGCATCCATGTCCGCATCGATTTCGACCTGTTGGGCGAGGACGGCGTACGGCGCTTCCGGCGCTTCTCGGAGGAGACGGCCGCGCTGGTCGTCGCGCACGGGGGCTCGCTGTCGGGGGAGCACGGCGACGGGCTGGCGCGGGCCGAACTGCTGCCGACGATGTACGGGCCCGAACTGGTCGCGCTGTTCGGCCGGTTCAAGGACGTCTGGGACCCGGCGGGCGGGATGAACCCGGGCGTGCTGGCGCGCCCGGCGCGGCTGGACGAGAACCTGCGCTTCGCCGTACTGCCGCGCGAGCCCGTCGACGTGGTGTTCGCGTATCCGCACGACGGTCCCGACGGGGGAGGGGACTTCTCGGCGGCGGTACGGCGCTGCGTGGGCGTGGCGAAGTGCCGGGTCGCGGGGCCGAACGAGGGCGCGGGGGTGATGTGCCCGTCGTTCCGCGCGACGGGCGAGGAGCGGCACTCGACACGCGGCCGGGCGCGGCTGCTGCACGAGATGCTCGCGGGCGAGGCGGGCGGGGTGGACAGGGATCGGGTGGTGACCGACCCGGTGGTGACCGACGGCTGGCGCTCCACAGAGGTACGGGACGCGCTGGACCTGTGCCTGTCGTGCAAGGGGTGCCGGAGCGACTGCCCGGTGGGCGTCGACATGGCCACGTACAAGGCGGAATTCCTGCACCACCACTACCGGGGCCGGCTGCGCCCGGCGGCGCACTACGCGATGGGCCGGCTGCCGGTGTGGCTGCGGGCGGCGGCCCCGTTCGCCCGCGTACTGAACGCGGCGGCGCGGGTGCCGCTGCTGGCGGCGGTGGCGAAGAGGGCGGGGGGAATCGCACCGGAACGCACCCTCCCGACCCTGGCCCCGGAGACGTTCACCCGATGGCTGCGAAGCCGCCCGGCGAACGGGACCGGCACCCCCACCGCTCCCCGGGTGACCCTCTGGCCGGACACCTTCACCGAACACCTCGCACCGGAGGTGGGGCGCGCGGCGGTCCGGGTGCTGGAGGCGGCGGGAATCGGCTGCGCGGTGCCCGAGGGCCGGGTGTGCTGCGGCCTGACGTACGTCTCGACGGGCCAACTGGACCAGGCACGCAAGGTCATGCGCCGCACGCTGGACCACATGCAACCCGTCCTGGACGCGGGCGGCCCGGTGACGGTCCTGGAACCGAGCTGCGCGGCCACCTTGACCACCGACCTCCCGGAACTACTGCCCGACGACCCCCGAGCACCCCAACTGGCCGCAGCGGTAAGAACATTCGCCCAAACCCTGGAGGAACAGGCCCCGACCTGGCGCCCACCCCGACTGAACCGCCCTGTCGCCGGCCAGACCCACTGCCACCAACACGCGGTCCTCGGCGAGGAGGCGGACCGCAGACTCCGCGAACGAGCGGGCCTCACGGGCGAGTTGAGCGGAGGCTGCTGCGGCCTGGCAGGCAACTTCGGCTTCGAGCGCGGCCACTACGAGGTATCGACGGCGGTCGCGGAAGACCAACTGCTCCCGGCGGTACGGTCAGCACCCCCCGAGGCCGAACTCCTGGCAGACGGCTTCTCCTGCCGCACCCAACTGACCCACCTGACCGACCACCACCCCCGCCACCTCGCCGAAGTCCTGGCGGAGGCGCTGGACCGGCGGCCGGAGGGGCCGTAGAGCCTGGCCGGTAGAGCCCGGCCCGTAGAGACCGGCCCGTGGAGCCTGCCCGTAGAGACCGGCCCGTGGAGCCCGGCCCGTGGAGACCGGCCGGTGGAGACCGGCCGGTGGAGCCCGGCCCGTGGAGCCTGGCCCGTAGAGACCGGCCCCGTGAATGGGGGCCTACGTGCCCGTGGCCAGTTGCCAGGCCAGGGTGGCCAGGTCTTGGGTGGCCGGGTGGGCCGCGCCTTCGCGCCAGGCCAGGAAGACCTGGAGGGGTGGGGCGTCGGGGAGGGGGCGGTAGGCGACTCCCGGGTGGGGGTGCATGTCCGCCGTCGACGCGCTCGACACGCCCACCCCGCGGCCCGCCGCGATCCCCGTCAGCCAGTCGTCCGTGTTCGCCACCGTCACCGTGGTCACCGGGCCCGCCTCCGGGGGCCACAGGGACGGGGTCGTCGTGCCCGAGACGGTGTTCACCAGGATTCGTTGGGACGCCAGGTCCGCCAGGGTCAGCGTCGGGCGCGCGGCCAGCGGGCCGTCGGCCGGGACCGCCGCGACGCGGGGTTCCGTGAACAGCAGCTCCGTCACCAGGCCCGGCGTCCCGAGGACCGCGGGTCCCCGCAGCAGCGCCGCGTCGACCTCGCCCCGGATCAGCCCCGCCGTACGGTCGTCGATCCTGAGCAGTTCCAGCGGCGTCTCCGGGTGCTCGCGCTCCCAGCGCCGCAGCAGCGGTGTGGTGTACGGGCCGAAGGCCGACCACGCGTGCCCCAGCCGCAGCGGCCGGCGCCGCAGCCGGCCGGCGTCCAGGGCGTCGTCGAACGCCGCGACGGCCGCCGCCGCCCGCTCGCGGAAGGCGCGGCCCTCCGCCGTGAGGGCGAGGTGGTGGGTGGAGCGCTCGGCGAGCCGTACGCCGAGGTGTTTCTCCAGCGCGACGAGGTTGCGGGAGACAGCGGGCTGGGTGAGGTGCAGCCGGGCCGCCGCCCTGGTCAGGCTGGACTCTTCGGCGATGGCCAGGAAGCAGCGGAGATGACGCAGCTCGATGCTCATGCGTGCGGAGCATAACGGCAGTCCAAAAGGCATTTCACGGCTGAAGCGCGGAGCCGTAACGTGAGTCGGGACGTCAGCCTGCCCGACCACGACATCCTGGAGGTTTTCGGTGGATGAGCCGCGTACCGCTGCCGCCGCATCCGCCACCGCTTCCGTCGTGGTGCCGGAGGTTTCGGGTGCCCCGGAGGCCGGGGGCGGTCCGGAGGCCGCGTCCCCCTCCCGCTCCCTCGGGCCCGTCGCGCTGGTCATCGGGGGTGGGCTCTCGGTACAGTTCGGTGCGGCCATCGCCGTCCTGCTGATGCCCCGTACCGGCGCCCTCGGCGTGGTCTCGCTGCGGCTCGCGCTCGCCGCCGTCGTCCTGCTCGCCTTCTGCCGCCCCACCCTGCGCGGGCACTCGCGCGCCGACTGGGGCACGGTAGTCGTCTTCGGTACGGTCCTCGCCGCCATGAACGGGCTCTTCTACCAGTCCGCCGACCGCATCCCCCTCGGCGCGGCCGTCACCCTCGAAGTCCTCGGCCCGCTCACCCTCTCCGTGATCGTCTCCCGGCGGTGGGTGAACGTCCTGTGGGCGGGGCTCGCGCTGGCCGGGGTGCTGCTGCTCAGCGGTGGCGGGTTCGACCGGCTCGATCCGCTGGGCGCGGCGTTCGCGCTCTCGGCGGGCGCGATGTGGGCCGCGTACATCGTCTTCAGCGCGCGGACGGGCCGCCGCTTCCCGCAGGCCGACGGTCTCGCGCTGGCCATGGGGGTCGGGGCGCTGATCGCGCTCCCCTTCGGCATCGTGGAATCCGGGTCCAAGCTGATCGTGCCGTCGACCCTCGGGCTCGCGCTGGCGGTCGCGCTGATGTCGTCCGTCCTGCCGTACACCCTGGAACTGCTCGCCCTCCGCCGCATGCCCTCCTCGACCTTCGCCGTACTGATGAGCCTGGAGCCGGCGATCGCGGCGAGCGCCGGGTTCCTCCTGCTGGACCAGGCGCTCTCCACCACCGAGGCGCTGGCGATCGCGCTGGTGATCGTGGCGAGCATGGGGGCGGTACGGACGCAGGTGGGGCGGCGGAAAGCGGGGACGGGGAAGCGGGCGGCGGCCCGCGCGGCCGCTGCGGCCACCGCGACCGGGAGCGCCGGAGCAGGCGCCGACAAGTAAAGCAAGCACGCTTGCTTGTTTCTTCGGCCCCTGAGATGCTCCGGGACACGCACACCGCCGTGTCCGAGTCCGAGGGAGCGCACCCGTGTCCGACTCTGCCGCAGTCCTGGACGATCTGCGCAGCGAGAGCGACGAACTCGACGGCCTGGTGGGGGAGTTGAGCGTACGGGACTGGGCCCTGGCCACCCCCGCCCCCGGGTGGACCGTGGCGCACCAGATCGCGCACCTCACCTGGACCGACAGCGCCGCGCTGCTCTCGCTCACCGACAAACGGGCCTTCGCCACGGAGGCGCGCAAAGCCCTCGCGGCCCCCTCCTCCTTCGTGGACGACGGCGCGCGGGAGGGCGCCGCGCTCCCGCCCGGCGAACTCCTCACCCGGTGGCGTACGGGCCGCGACCGCCTGTGGAACGCCCTGCGCGACACCCCGCCCGGCGCCCGTTTTCCCTGGTACGGGCCTCCCATGAGCGCCCCCTCGATGGCGACCGCGCGCCTGATGGAGACCTGGGCGCACGGCCAGGACATCGCCGACACCCTCGGCGTGCGGCGCGCGCCGACCGCCCGGTTGCGGCACATCGCGTGGATCGGGGTACGGACCCGCGACTACGCCTACTCCGTACGGGACGAGCCACCGCCCCCCGAGCCCTTCCGCGTCGAACTGACAGGTCCGGGAGGAGAGTTGTGGGCGTACGGCCCCGAGGACGCGCCCCAGCGCGTGACCGGACCCGCGCTCGACTTCGGCCTGCTGGTGACCCGGCGGGCCCACCGCGCCGACCTCGCCGTCCGGGCACACGGCCCGGACGCGGACCGCTGGCTGGACATCGCCCAGGCGTTCGCGGGCCTCCCGGGCGCGGGCCGCGCGCCGAAGGGGGAGGAGCCGAGATGACGGGCATTCCGAAGACAGGCGCCCCCACGACCAACTCCCCCATAACCGGCGCCGCCCCGCACACCCTCCGCATCGGCAACGCCTCCGGCTTCTACGGCGACCGCTTCGACGCCCTGCGCGAGATGCTCACCGGCGGCCCCCTCGACGTCCTGACCGGCGACTATCTCGCCGAGCTGACCATGCTCATCCTCGGCAGGGACCGGCAGCGCGACCCCGCCGCCGGGTACGCCAAGACATTCCTGCGGCAGCTGGAGGAAGGGCTCGGGCTCGCCCACGAGCGCGGTGTGAAGATCGTCGCCAACGCGGGCGGCCTCAACCCCGCCGGTCACGCGGCGGCCGTCCGCGCGCTCGCCGAGCGGGTCGGGGTGCCGGTCCGCGTCGCCCACGTCGAGGGCGACGACCTTCTGACGAAGGGGAGTTGGGGCGACGGCGTCCTGACGGCCAACGCCTATCTCGGTGGCGCCGGGATCGCCGCGTGCCTGCGGGCCGGCGCCGACATCGTGGTCACCGGCCGCGTCACGGACGCCGCGCTGGTGACGGGACCGGCCGCCGCCCACTTCGGCTGGGCACCCGACGACCTCGACGCGCTGGCCGGCGCGGTGGTCGCCGGGCACGTACTGGAGTGCGGGACCCAGGCGACCGGCGGCAACTACGCCCTCTTCACCGACCACGACCCCCGCCGCCTGCGCCATCCCGGCTTTCCGCTCGCCGAGATCCGCGCCGACGGGACCGCCGTCATCACCAAGCACCCCGGTACGGGCGGTGTCGTGGACCTCGGCACCGTCACCGCCCAACTGCTGTACGAGACGGGCGGGGCGCGGTACGCGGGGCCGGACGTGACCGCCCGCCTCGACACCGTACGGCTGACACCCGACGGGCCCGACCGGGTCAGGATCTCGGGCGTACGCGGCGAGCCGCCGCCCCCCACGCTCAAGGTCGGGCTCAACCGGATCGGCGGCTGGCGCAACGAGGTTGTCTTCGTCCTCACCGGACTCGACATCGAGGCCAAGGCGGACCTGGTCCGCGACCAGGTGACCGACGCGCTCGGCGCGACACGTGGCAACGGCAACACGCCCCCCGCCGAGGTCCGTTGGGAGCTGGCCAGGACGGACCACGCCGACGCCCCCACCGAGGAGACAGCCAGCGCGCTGCTCCGGCTCGTCGTGCGCGACAGCGATCCGGACGCGGTGGGGCGGGCCGTCAGCGGGGCCGTGGTCGAGCTGGCCCTCGGCAGCTACCCCGGCTTCCACGTCACGGCCCCGCCCGGAAAGGGCGCCCCCTACGGGGTGTTCGAGTCCGCGTATGTCGACGCGGCGGAGGTCGACCACCTCGCCGTTCTGCCGGACGGCGAGCGGGTGCGGGTACCAACTCCCGTACAAACCAAGGAGCTTGACCCTGTCCCAGAGCCCGTCGACGACCTGCCCGAACCCCTCCCCACCGGCCTCGCCACCCTCCCCGCGCCCCTCGGCCTCATCGCGGGCGCCCGCAGCGGCGACAAGGGCGGCGACGCCAACGTCGGCGTCTGGGCCAGGAGCGAGGGCGCCTGGCGGTGGCTGGCGCACGAGCTGACGGTCGACCTCTTCCGCCGGCTCATCCCCGAGAGCGCGGAGTTGACGGTCGTACGGCACGTCCTGCCGCACCTGCGCGCCCTCAACTTCACCGTGGAGGGCCTGCTCGGCGAAGGTGTCGCCGCCCAGGCCCGGTTCGACCCCCAGGCCAAGGCACTCGGCGAGTGGCTGCGCGGCCGGTACGCCCACCTCCCGGAGGTCCTGCTGTGACCGTGCTCCCCACCGCGCTCGACCCGGCGTCCGCCGACTACGCCGCGCACCGTGAGGCGATGCTCGGCAAGCTCGCCGAACTGGACGCCGAACACACCAAGGCGCTCGCCGGGGGCGGCGAGAAGTATGTGGCCCGGCACCGGGCGCGCGGCAAGCTGCTCGCCCGGGAGCGGATCGAGCTGCTCCTCGACCCGGACACCCCGTTCCTCGAACTGTCCCCGCTCGCCGCCTGGGGCAGCGACTACCCGGTCGGCGCGTCGATGGTCACCGGCATCGGTGTGGTCGAGGGCGTCGAGTGTGTGATCACCGCCAACGACCCGACCGTACGCGGGGGTTCGAGCAACCCCTGGACGCTGCGGAAGGCCCTGCGCGCCAATGAGATCGCGTACACCAACCGCCTGCCGCTCATCAGCCTGGTCGAGTCGGGCGGCGCCGATCTCCCCTCCCAGAAGGAGATCTTCATCCCCGGCGGCGCGCTCTTCCGCGACCTCACCCGGCTGTCCGCCGCCGGAATCCCCACCGTCGCCGTGGTGTTCGGCAACTCCACGGCCGGCGGGGCGTACGTCCCCGGCATGTCCGACCACACCGTCATGATCAAGGAGCGGTCGAAGGTCTTCCTCGGCGGGCCGCCGCTGGTGAAGATGGCGACGGGCGAGGAGAGCGACGACGAGTCGCTCGGCGGCGCGGAGATGCACGCCCGTACGTCGGGGCTCGCCGACCACTTCGCCGTGGACGAGCAGGACGCGGTCCGGCAGGCGCGCCGGATCGTCGCCCGCCTCAACTGGCGCAAGGCGCAGCCCGATCCGGGACCCGCCGCGCCGCCGAAGTACGACGAGGACGAGCTGCTGGGCATCGTGCCGGGGGATCTCAAGATCCCCTTCGACCCGCGCGAGGTGATCGCCCGGGTGGTCGACGGCTCGGACTTCGACGAGTTCAAGCCGCTCTACGGGACGAGCCTGGTGACCGGGTGGGCCGCGCTGCACGGCTATCCGGTGGGCGTCCTGGCCAACGCGCAGGGCGTGTTGTTCTCGGCGGAGTCGCAGAAGGCCGCGCAGTTCATCCAGCTCGCCAACCAGCGGGACATTCCCCTGGTGTTCCTGCACAACACCACCGGCTACATGGTCGGCAAGGAGTACGAGCAGGGCGGGATCATCAAGCACGGCGCGATGATGATCAACGCGGTGGCGAACTCCACCGTCCCGCACCTGTCGGTCCTGATGGGCGCCTCGTACGGCGCCGGGCACTACGGCATGTGCGGGCGCGCGTACGACCCGCGCTTCCTCTTCGCGTGGCCGAGCGCCAAGTCGGCGGTGATGGGCCCGCAGCAACTCGCCGGGGTGCTCTCGATCGTCGCGCGGGCCTCGGCGGCGGCGAAGGGGCAGCCGTACGACGACGAAGGGGACGCGGCGCTGCGCGCGATGGTCGAGCGGCAGATCGAGTCGGAGTCCCTGCCCCTGTTCCTGTCCGGACGGCTGTACGACGACGGGGTCATCGACCCGCGCGACACCCGCACGGTCCTCGGCCTGTGCCTGTCCGCCCTCCACACCGCGCCGGTCGCGGGAGTGCGGGGCGGCTTCGGCGTCTTCCGGATGTGAGGCGAGCGATGACGAAGATTGTGCGGACGCGGATGACCCAGAGGGTGATGATCACCAGCGTCCTGGTCGCGAACCGGGGCGAGATCGCGTGCCGCGTCTTCCGTACGTGCCGGGAGCTGGGCATCGGAATGGTCGCGGTCTTCTCCGACCCGGACGCGGACGCCCTGCACGTACGGGAGGCGGACACGGCGGTACGGCTGCCGGGGGCCGCGCCCGCCGACACCTATCTGCGCGGCGACCTGATCGTGAAGGCGGCGCTCGCCGCGGGCGCCGACGCCGTGCATCCCGGCTACGGATTCCTCTCCGAGAACGCCGAGTTCGCGCAGGCGGTGCTCGACGCGGGCCTGGTGTGGATCGGGCCGCCGCCGGCCGCGATCGAGGCGATGGCGTCGAAGACGCGCGCGAAGGAACTGATGGGCGCGGCGGGCGTGCCGCTGCTGGCGCCGGTGGATCCGGGCGCGGCCACGGAGGCGGACCTCCCCCTGCTGCTCAAGGCGGCGGCCGGGGGCGGCGGCAGAGGCATGCGGGTGGTCCGTGAACTGGCAGCTCTGGAAGAGGAGTTGGCGGCGGCCTCGGCGGAGGCCGTGTCCGCGTTCGGCGACGGCGAGGTCTTCGCGGAGCCGTACGTGGAACGCGGCCGGCACGTGGAGGTGCAGATCCTCGCCGACGCGTACGGGACGGTGTGGGCGCTGGGCACCCGGGACTGCTCGCTGCAACGCAGACACCAGAAGGTCATCGAGGAGAGCCCGGCGCCGGGACTGCCGGCCGAACTGCTCACCGGCCTGGCGGACGCGGCGGTGGCGGCGGCCCGCACGGTGGCGTACCGGGGGGCGGGGACGGTCGAGTTCCTGATCTCGCCGCAGGGACGCCCGTACTTCCTGGAGATGAACACCCGCCTCCAGGTCGAACACCCCGTCACCGAGGAGGTGTTCGGCCTCGATCTGGTGGCGCTGCAACTGTCCGTGGCGGAGGGCGCCCCGCTCCCGCCCGAGCCGCCGGAGCCGTACGGCCACGCGGTGGAGGCACGGCTGTACGCGGAGGACCCGTCCCGGGACTGGGCCCCGCAGACGGGGGTCCTGCACGAGCTGTCGGTGGAGGCGGAGGCGGCGGGGGAAGGGGAGGCAGAGAGGCTACGGCCCCGACGCGGCACGGCCCAGGACGCCGTACGCCTCCGGACCGACACCGGCTACGGCCCCGGCGACCGCATCGGCCCGCACTACGACGCCCTGCTCGCCAAGGTCGTCGCCTGGGCCCCCACCCGCGCCGAGGCCCTGCGCCGCCTCGGGCACGCGCTGCTCCGCGCCCGGATCCACGGCCCCGGGACCAACCGGGAGCTGCTCGTACGGTCGTTGACCCATCCCGACCTTCTCGGCGGCCACCCCGACACCGGGTTCTACGAACGCCACCTCGACGCGCTCACCGCACCCGCCCCCGGGGACGGCGAACGGCACGCGGCCGTCGCCGCCGCCCTCGCCGACGCCGCCGCCCGGCGCGCCGCCACCACCGTGCCCGCCCGCCTCGGCGGATGGCGCAACCTCGCCTCGCAGCCGCACCGCAAGACCTACGGCGACCACGAGATCAGCTACCGGGTCACCCGCGACGGGGTCCGCGTCGAGGACGACGCCGTCCGGGTCGTCAGCTTCTCCGAGCGGCTCGTACGCCTCGAAGTCGACGGTGTCGTACGGAACTTCCACGTCTCGGCGTACGGCGACCCGGCGAACCCCGAGCAGGCATACGGCGACCCGGCATACGGCGACCACGTGTACGTCGACACCGCCCACGGGTCGTACCGCCTCCCCGCCCACCTCCGCTTCACCGACCCGAGCGCCACCACCGCCCCCGGCTCGCTGCTCGCGCCCATGCCCGGCACGGTCGTACGGATCGCCGACGGGCTGGCCGAGGGAGACCGCGTCACCGCCGGGCAGCCGCTCGTCTGGCTGGAGGCCATGAAGATGGAACACCGCGTCACGGCCCCCGCCTCCGGCACCCTCACCGCGCTCCACGCCGCCCCCGGCCGCCAGGTCGAACTGGGCGCCCTGCTCGCCGTCGTCGTCACCGACCCCGCCCCGGAGGACCAGCCGTCATGAGCCGCAGCGCCGACCGTACGGGCCCCGAAAACGCAGCCCCCGAAAACCCCATCCAGGAAAGCGCCACCCCCGGCAGCACCTTCATCGAGTCCGGCGAACACACCGCCCTCCGCGCCGCCGTCTCCGCCCTCGGCCGCCGCCACGGAAGGGACTTCGACCGCGAGACCCTCTGGCGCGAGGCCGGCAAGCTCGGCTACCTCGGCGTGAACCTCCCCGAGGAGTACGGCGGCGGAGGCGGCGGAGTGGTCGAACTCTCCCTCGTCCTGGAAGAGTTGGGTGCCGCGGGCTGCCCGCTCCTCATGCTCGTCGTCTCGCCCGCCATCTGCGGCACCGTGATCGCCCGCTTCGGCACCGACGCGCAGAAGCGGCAATGGCTCCCCGGCCTCGCCGACGGCTCCCTCACCATGGCCTTCGGCATCACGGAACCCGACGCCGGATCCAACTCCCACCGCATCACCACCGCCGCCCGCAAGGACGGCGAAGGCGGCTGGATCCTCAACGGACGCAAGGTCTTCGTCTCCGGCGTCGACATCGCCGACGCCACGCTCGTCGTCAGCCGCACCGAGGACGCCAGGACCGGCCGCCTCAAGCCCTGCCTGTTCATCGTCCCCCGCGACGCCGACGGCTTCACCCGTACCCCCATCGACATGGAACTGCACGCCGCCGAGAAGCAGTTCGAACTGGTCCTGGACGACGTACGGCTGCCCGCCGACGCCCTCGTCGGCGACGAGGACGCCGGGCTCCTCCAGCTCTTCGCCGGCCTCAACCCCGAGCGCGTCATGACCGCCGCCTTCGCCCTCGGCATGGGCCGCTACGCCCTCGACCGCGCCGTCGAGTACGCCAGGACCCGCCAGGTGTGGAAGGAACCCATCGGCGCGCACCAGGCCATCGCCCACCCCCTCGCCCAGGCCCACATCGAGCTGGAACTCGCCCGCCTGATGATGCGCAAGGCCGCCCACCTCTACGACTCGGGCGACGACGCGGCGGCGGGCGAGGCCGCCAACATGGCCAAGTACGCCGCCGCCGAGGCCTGTGTGAAGGCCGTCGACCAGGCCGTGCACACCCTCGGCGGGAACGGCCTCACCCGGGAGTACGGCCTCGCCTCGCTGGTCACCGCCGCGCGCGTGGCCCGGATCGCGCCCGTCAGCCGCGAGATGATCCTGAACTACATATCCCATCAGTCCCTGGGTCTCCCCAAGTCCTACTAGGACACGCGATTCTGGGCGTTCATGTCGCGGCCGCGCGTTCGTGTCGCGCGCGTCGGAGCGCCGAAGCGTAGAAGCGTCGAAGGGGTCGTCATGATCTTCCACAGCGAGTACGCGGATGTCCCGGCCGTCGATCTGCCCATCCACGAGGCCGTCCTCGGCCGCGCCGCCGAGTTCGGCGACACCGTGGCCCTGGTCGACGGCACGAACGGTACGAGCACGACGTACGCCCAGCTCGACACGTACCACCGCGCCCTCGCCGCCGCCTTCACCGACGCCGGGGTGCGCAAGGGCGACGTCCTCGCCCTGCACAGCCCCAACACGGTCGTGTATCCGGCGGTGTTCTACGCCGCCACCCGTGCCGGGGCGACCGTCACCACCGCCCATCCCCTCGCCACCGCCGAGGAGTTGGCCACCCAGCTCCGCGACGCGGCCGCCCGCTGGATCGTCACCGTCGGGCCGCTCCTCGAAGTGGCCCGCCGCTCGGCGGAGTTGATCGGCGGCATCGAGGAGATCTTCGTCTGCGACCGGGCCGTCGGACACCGCTCGGTCCGCGACCTGGCGCGCTCGACGGCGCCCCAGCTCACCGTCCCCCTCGACCCCGGCGAGGACATCGCCGTCCTCCCGTACTCCTCCGGCACCACCGGCGTCCCCAAGGGCGTCATGCTCACCCACCGTTCGATCGCCACGAACCTCGCGCAGATGGAACCCGTCGTCCCCATGGGCCCCGGCGACCGCATCCTCGCGGTACTCCCGTTTTTCCACATATACGGCCTCACCGCATTGATGAACGCGCCCCTGCGCGGCGGCGCGACCGTCGTCGTCCTGCCCCGCTTCGACCTCGACCAGTTCCTCGCCGCGATCGAGAAGTACCGCATCACCGGCCTGTACGTGGCCCCGCCCATCGTGCTGGCCCTCGCCAAACACCCGGCCGTCTCGCGGTACGACCTCAGCTCGCTCCGGTACGTCCTGTGCGCGGCGGCCCCGCTCGACTCCCGCCTGGCGGCGGCCTGTTCGGCCCGGCTGAACCTCCCGCCCGTACGGCAGGCGTACGGCATGACGGAGCTGTCGCCCGGCACCCACATCGTCCCGCTGGCCGCCGCCGACCCGCCGCCCGGCGCCGTCGGCAAGCTCCTCCCCGGCACCGAGATGCGCGTCGTCCGCCTCGACGACCCGGACACGGACGTGGCCACCGGCGGCGAGGGCGAGATCCTCATCCGGGGCCCGCAGGTCATGAAGGGCTACCTCGGCCGCCCCGGCGACACCGCCGCGATGATCGACGCCGACGGGTGGGTGCACACCGGGGACATCGGCCGGGCCGACGCCGACGGCTGGCTGTTCGTCGTGGACCGTGTCAAGGAACTCATCAAGTACAAGGGCTTCCAGGTCGCCCCCGCCGAACTCGAAGCGCTGCTCCTCACCCACGACGCGATCGCGGACGCGGCGGTGATCGGTGTGTACGACGCGGACGGCAACGAGGTCCCGAAGGCCTACATTGTCCGTCGACCCGGTGCGGAGACGCTCGGCGCGGACGCCGTCATGACGTTTGTCGCCGAACGCGTCGCTCCGTACAAGAAGATCCGCCGGGTCGAGTTCATCGGAGGTGTGCCCCGCGCCGCCTCCGGCAAGATCCTCAGGCGCCAACTGAGGGACCGCGAGAGGGAGATCACCACGTGACGGACGACCTGGTCACCACCGCCCACGACCGGGGCATCACCACCCTCACCCTGGACTCGCCCGCGAACCGCAACGCCCTGTCGGCGCGGCTCGTCGACGCGCTCCGCGCCGCGCTCGACGGCTGCGCCGCGGACCCCGCCGTACGGGCCGTGCTGCTCGCCCACACCGGCACCACCTTCAGCGCGGGCGCCGACCTCAAGGAACCGGCCAGCCCCTACACCTTCGTCTCCCTGATGCGGCAGATCGTGGAGCTGCCCAAACCCGTCGTCGCGCGGGTCACCGGCAAAGTCAGGGCGGGCGGTCTGGGGCTGCTCGGCGCCTGCGACCTCGCCTTCGCCGACTGTACGGCCGCGGACTTCGCGTTCACCGAGGTACGGATCGGCGTCGCGCCCGCCGTGATCTCGCTGCCGCTCCTGCCCCGGCTCGCGCCCCGGGCGGCGGCCCGCTACTACCTCACCGGTGAACGGTTCGACGCGGCGGCGGCGGTCGCGGCGGGGATCCTCACCGAGGCGGCCCACGACGTGGACGCGGCGCTCGCGCCCGTACTCGACGGGCTGCGCAGGGCGTCCCCGCAGGGCCTCGCGGAAGCGAAGAAGCTCCTGACGGCGGACGTGCTGCGGGCGTTCGACGACCACGCCGAGGATCTCGTCCAGCGCTCGGCCTCGCTCTTCGTGTCGGCGGAGGCCCGTGAGGGCGTCGCCGCGTTCCTGGAACGGCGGGACGCGGCATGGGTGCGGTAGCCGCCCCGAAGCAGGACCGCAGCCGGGCGACCCGGCTGCGGCTCCTGGAGGCGGCCGTGTCCTGCCTGGCCGAACACGGCTGGGCGGGCTCCACGGTCTCCGTCGTCGCCGAGCGCGCCGGGGTCTCCCGGGGCGCCGCGCAGCACCACTTCCCCACCCGCGAGGACCTGTTCACGGCCGCGGTCGAGTACGTGGCGGAGGAACGCTCCACCGCCCTGCGCGCCCTCGTCCCGGCCGGCCGGGCCCACCGCAGGCAGGCGGTGGAGGGGATCGTGGCGCTCTACACGGGCCCGCTGTTCCGCGCCGCCCTCCACCTCTGGGTCGCGGCCTCCGACGAGGAACAACTCCGCCCCCGCGTCACCGAACTGGAAGCCCGGGTAGGCCGCGAGGCCCACCGCAGCGCGGTCGCCCTCCTGGGCGCGGACGAGTCGGTACCGGGTGTACGCGAAACGGTCCAGGGCCTCCTGGACATGGCCCGGGGCCTGGGCCTGGCGACACTCCTGACGGACGACACCCCGCGCCGCACGCGGGTGGTGGCGCAGTGGTCGCACATCCTGGACGGGGTGCTGGGCGGCCCGGGGAGCGGGCCGGGAGACGGGGCGGGAGGGGGGTCGGGTGGTGGGTCGCGTGGCGGACCGGCCTGAACGCCGCCCCGCCACCCGACCCCCGCCACTCGCCCCCACCCCGTCCCCGCGACCCGGTCACGCGCCTCAGAGGCCGCCGAAGCCCTCGATCTCCTCGACCGTCCGCGTCCCAGGGCCCACATAGCGGGCCGACGGCCGCACCAGGCGGCCCGTGCGCTTCTGTTCCAGGATGTGGGCCGACCAGCCCGCCGTACGGGCACACGTGAACATCGACGTGAACATGTGGGCCGGGACCTCCGCGAAGTCCAGCACGATCGCCGCCCAGAACTCCACGTTGGTCGCCAGCACCCGGTCCGGCCTGCGCGCGTGCAGTTCCTCCAGCGCCGCCTTCTCCAGCGCCTCCGCCACCTCGTAGCGCGGCGCGTCCAGTTCGCGGGCCGTACGGCGCAGGACGCGGGCCCTCGGGTCCTCCGCCCGGTAGACGCGGTGGCCGAAGCCCATCAGCCGGTCGCCCTTGTCCAGCGCCTGCTTCACGTACGCCGACGCGTCGCCCGTACGCTCGATCTCCTCGATCATGCCGAGCACCCGCGACGGGGCGCCGCCGTGCAGCGGCCCCGACATCGCGCCCACCGCGCCCGACAGCGCCGCGGCGACGTCCGCGCCGGTCGAGGCGATGACCCGGGCGGTGAACGTCGAGGCGTTCATGCCGTGCTCCGCCGCCGACGTCCAGTACGCGTCGACCGCCTTCACGTGCTTGGGGTCGGGCTCCCCGCGCCAGCGGATCATGAAGCGCTCCACGACGCTCCCCGCCTTGTCGATCTCCCGCTGCGGCACCATCGGCACGCCCTGACCGCGCGCCGACTGGGCCACGTACGACAGGGCCATCACGGCGGCCCGCGCCAGGTCGTCACGGGCCGTGGCCTCGTCGATGTCGAGGAGCGGTTTGAGCCCCCAGACGGGCGCGAGCATGGCCAGCGCGGACTGTACGTCCACCCGGATGTCACCGGAGTGGACCGGGATCGGGAAGGGCTCGGCGGCCGGCAGACCCGGGTCGAAGGCCCCGTCGACCAGCAGTCCCCAGACGTTGCCGAAGGACACCTGCCCCACCAGGTCCTCGATGTCGACGCCCCGGTAGCGGAGCGATCCGCCCTCCTTGTCCGGTTCGGCGATCTCCGTCTCGAAAGCGACGACTCCTTCGAGTCCGGGTACGAAGTCGGACATCAGGCGGCTCCTCATGATGTGTGCGACGGGTGGTACCGGTCCGGTCACCCCGGTGATGCCCCGAACGGCGAATGGTCACCCACCGTCGGGAAGGCGGGAACGGCGGCTTCCGATGTGGGAAGGCGACAGTGCCCCGCCCCTGGATTTTGGCGGGTTCCTCCGATGCGGGGAAGCGTGATATCCGGCACAGTGCCCGATTTCATCCGGGGAGGATTGGTGGCACTCCGTGCCGGGAAGACTCGCCCCTGCGGCAAGATGAGGCACGTGCCTGACTCCCTGCCTTCAGAGTTGCCTTCCGACGTGCCGTCCGACGTGTCTTCGGACCGGCCTTCGGACCGGCCTTCGGACCGGCCTTCGGACCAGCCGTCCGAGGCCCCGGATCCCGCCGTCATGCGCGAGCGGTACCGCAGCATGCCGCTGCTGGGGACGGACCTCGCCCCCGCGCCCATGGACCAGTTCACCCGCTGGTTCACGGACGCCGTGTCCGGCGGTCTGCACGAGCCGAACGCCATGATCGTGTCCACGGCCACCCGGGACGGCCGCCCGTCCTCCCGCACCGTGCTCCTCAAGGCGTACGACACCCGGGGCTTCGTCTTCTACACGAACTACACGTCCCGCAAGGGCCGGGAGATCGGGGCGAACCCGTACGTCTCGCTGCTCTTCCCCTGGCACCCGCTGGCCCGCCAGGTCATCGTGACCGGCCGGGCGGACCGGGTCGGCCGCGACGAGACGGCCGCGTACTTCCGCACCCGCCCCCACGGCTCGCAGCTGGGCGCGTGGGCCAGCGACCAGTCCAGCCCGATCGGGACGCGGGAGGAGCTGCTGGCCCGGTACGAGGACCTGGCGGCGCGCTATCCGGAGGGCGAGCAGGTGCCGGTGCCGCCGGGGTGGGGCGGGTTCCGGGTCGTCCCCGAGACGGTCGAGTTCTGGCAGGGGCACGAGAACCGGCTGCACGACCGGCTGCGGTACGTGAGCGAGGGGAAGGACTGGCGGGTGGAGCGGCTCTGCCCGTAAGGCCTTCCGCGACCTTCTGCCGTACGGCGGGAAAGAGGCCCGCGCACGCAGACGACCCGCAAGCCGTGGTCCCTCCGAGGAGGGAGCCGGCCGGACATACCGGCGGCTTGCGGGTCGGGTGACTGCTTGGGATTTCGGCCGGCGACCGGCCGAGCACTTCAAGAGTGCGACTGGCAGGCCGTTAGCCCGCAGCCACCTCACTTGTCCGGACTGAAATCATGTTCCGGATCACCTCCTTTCGGTGTGGATGCAACGTTAGGCGCCTCTCCGGGCATGCTCAAGTGAATTTTGAAGGCCACCGAGATTTGTTGGACGAGGCGATTTCGGGGAACGATGTGTGTGCTGAGTCACGTTCAAGTTGAATGATCGGACGTGCGACAGCACCGGCGGAGACGTCCTGCCAGGGGGTGCCAGGATGAGTGCTTCTCGAAGTGGGACCACCAGCGCGCCCGGGCCGGACGAGCCGGGTTCCGCGCCCGGCTCCGGCCCCGGTGCCGGAGCCGTACCGGAAACGGAACCGGAACCGGCGCGCGACGGTCCGGGCTCCGACCTGCTCGCGGCCCTGCTCGACGGCATGGACGCCGCGCTCTGCGCCTTCGACGCGGGCGGCGTGATCACGCACTGGAACCGCGAGGCGGAGCGGGTCCTCGGCTGGTCGGCCGCGGAGGCCGTCGGCCGGCACGGCTTCGCGGGCTGGGCGGTGCGGACGGCCGACGCCGGCGAGGTGCAGGGCAGGCTGATGGCCGCGATGGACGCGCCGGGCCGCCAGGTCCACGAGTTCGCGCTGCTGCGCAAGGACGGCGGCCGGGTGCTCGTACGGACCCAGTCGGCCGGGGTGCGCGCCGCGGACGGCAAGCCCGCGGGGGTGTACTGCGCGTTCAGCGAGGTCCACGCGCAGATCGATCTGGAACGGTCCATAGCACTCAGCGAGGCCCTCTTCGACGAGGCCTCCTGGGGTGTGGTCCTCCTCGACGTCGACCTGCGGCCGACCGTCGTCAACGCGCACGCGGCGCGGGCGCTCGGTTCCGGGCGTACGTCCGTGCTCGGCCGGCCCCTCGGCGAGCTGATCACCCAGGGCGTCGAGGAGGTCGAGGGCGCGCTCCACCACGTCCTGGCCGAGGGCGCGCCCCGCGACCTGGTCGAGCTGTGGGTCACGGTCCGTACGGCGGAGGGCGGCCGGCGGCGCCGGTGCTGGCGCAGCGGGTTCCTGCGGCTGGCGTCCCCGCTGGCGGAGGAGCCGGTGCCGCTGGGCGTGAGCTGGATGTTCCAGGACATCACGGAGACGAAGCTGGCGGCGCAGGACGCGGACCGGCTGCGGTTCCGCTCCAGTCAGCTGCACCGGGCCGCGCGGGCGGCGTCGGAGTGCGAGGACCCGGCGGAGGCGGCGACGGTCCATCTGGACTTCGCGCTGGCGGGCTTCGCGGACCACGCGCTGCTCGACCTGGTGGTCGAGGGGGACCGCCCGGCGGCGTTTGTCGCCTCGGCGACGGACGCGCCGGTACGGCTGGTCCGGGCGGCGGCGACGCCTTCCGGCGGGGGTGTGGGGCCGGGCATGCCGCTGGTCACGGGCGGGATTCCGGTGCGGTACGGGGACGGGCACCCGGCGCTCCAGGCGATGGACCGGATCGGTTCGGTCCGGGCGAGCGCGCCGGGCGGCGCCGCCGCACCGCCCACGTGGGCGGTGTCGCGGCAGTGGCCGCCGGACACGGTGCACGCGCTGTGCACGGTGCTGAGGAGCCGGGGGAGGTCGCTGGGCGTGGTGACGTTCCTGCGGAGCGCGAGCCGCCCGGCGTTCGAACGCCCCGACGCGGTGTACGCGGAGGACGTGACGCTCCGGGTGGCGGCCTCCCTGGACCTCGCACGAGAGCTACGCGAGTAGCGCGCGGGCCGAAGACCGCCGGACGGGCCGACAGGGCCCGTCCGGCGGTCGGGGAACGGTGTGTCGGGAGGGGCGGGGGCGTCAGGCCGTCAAGCTGTCAGCCCGTCAGGCCGTCAGCCCGAGCCCGTCGTCCTCTCGTCCACGCCCCGGGCCCGTGGCACCGCCGCCGCCGGGGGCAGCAGCCGTACGGGCTCCGTCTCCGCGTCGTTGTGCCGCAGGGCCCAGTTCTCCAGCGCGATGCGGCACGCGTGGTCGAGGTGGCGCAGACCCATCAGGTCCAGCTCGATGGGACGGTCCTTCGGGAGGTCCTCCAACTCCTCCATTATCCGCGGCAGTCGCAGGAACGTGGCGTTGCCGGTGACCGACACCACCAGCCGGCCGCCGGTCAGCTCCCGTACGTCGACGTGCAGGTGGGAGATCTCCCACGCCGTCTTCACCACCGCGAGGAGCAGTCCGAGGACCACTCCCTCGAAGAGGTTGGTGACGAGGATCGCCACCGCCGTGATCGCGAGGACCACGGCCTCGCCCCGGTGCTCGCGCCACAGCGGCACCAGGTCCTTCACCGGGACGAGCTTGCAGCCGGCGTACACCAGCACACCCGCCAGCGAGGCGAGCGGGATGACACCGATGGCGGCCGGGAGCAGCGCCGCGAACAGCAGCAGCCACAGGCCGTGCAGGATGCGGGAGAGCGAAGTCCGCGCCCCTGCCTGGACGTTGGCGGCGCTGCGGACGATGACGGCGGTCATGGGCAGCGCGCCGAGCGCCCCGCAGACCGTGTTCCCCACGCCCTGCGCCATGAGTTCCTTGTTGTAGTTCGTACGCGGCCCGTCGTGCATCCGGTCGACGGCGGCGGCGCTGAACAGGCTCTCGGCGGAGGCGATCAGGGTGAAGGCGAGCAGGGTGCCGATACCCGCGACCCCGGCGAGCACGCCGAAGTCGCCGAGGCCCGGCGGCTGGACGGAGGCCAGCAGCCCCCGTACCTCCACCTTGGCGAGCGGCAGGTCGAACACGATCGTCACCCCGGTGGCCAGCGCGACGGCCGCCAGGGGACCCGGGACGGCCCGCACGCGGTCCGGGAAGCGGGGCCAGAGCACCAGGACGGCGACCGTCCCCGCGCCGACGAGGAACGCGGTGAGCGTCGTACCGTCGGTGACGATGTCCCAGGCCAGGCCGGGCAGCCCGGCGAGTTTGCCGAGGCCGCCGGACGGCTGCGCGGTGTCCGCCATGGCGTACACCTGTCCGAGGATGAGGACGAGGCCGATGCCCGCGAGCATCCCCTGGACGACGGCGACCGAGATGGCCCGGAACCAGCGGCCGAACCCGAGCGCGCCCAGGGCCAGTTGGAGCAGGCCGGAGACGAGCACGATGGCACCGAGCGCGCCGGTGCCGAACTCCTTCACGGCTTCGTACACGAGCACGGTCAGGCCGGCGGCCGGGCCGCTGACCTGGAGTGAGCTCCCCGGCAGGAAGCCGACGACGAGCCCGCCGACGATACCGGTGACCAGGCCCAGTTCGGCCGGGACCCCGGAGGCGACGGCGACGCCGACACACAGGGGGAGAGCGACGAGAAAGACGACGAGGGACGCGAGAATGTCGCGCCTCAGGACCCGGGGGTCCTTCAACAGCGTGAGCATGACGAGGGTTCCTAGCTGTGCGGTCCGAGAGCGGACGAGTGGTGGGGAAGGCGCCGTGCGGGCGGTGTCGCCGTCACAGCGGTCTGAACTCCCCGCCCAGGTCGGGCCGGTGGGCGCTGATCGCGCCGGTGTCCACTTCGTAGTACCAGGCGTGCAGGGCGAGCGTGCCCTCGGTGATCCGCTCCCGCACGGAGGGATAGCCGCGGAGGGTGTCGAGCTGGGCCGCCGCGTGGTGGCGGACGGCGTGGGCCAGGCCCTGGCCGGCCGGCAGTGAGGGCACTCCGTGGTCGAGCCAGCCTCTGACGGCGGGCAGGGCGGAGAGGTCGTCGCCGCGCACCAGGGCGCCGACCGCCCCGCAGTGGGAGTGCCCGCAGACGACGATGTCGCGGATGCCGAGCACACGCAGCGCGTATTCGATGGTCGCGGTCTCGCCGCTGGGGCGCCGTTCGTCGTAGCGGGGGACGATGTTGCCCGCCGTACGGAGCTCGAAGAGCTCGCCGGGACGGGCGCCGGTGATCAGGGACGGAATCACCCGTGAGTCCGAGCAGGTGATGAAGAGTGCCTGCGGGGTCTGCCCCGCGGCGAGTTCTCGGAATTCCTCGGGACGCTCCGCCACCTGGACGGAGAAGGAACGGGCGTGGTCGATGAGTGACTTCATGATGGCCTGCCTCCTGCAACCCTCGGTCTGGCCGGGGCGCGGTGTGGTCGGGTCAGTGGGGGGTGTGGAAAGGGTGGAGCGGGTGGACGTCCTGGGCGGCCTGTGGCCGCTGCTCCCGCCGGGTCGCGGCGGGGAGGAGGCCGGTGGAGCGGCCGCCGTGGGGTCGTCCGGGAAGCCGGGTCAGGCCGAAACGGTCCGGCGTCTGACGGCGGGCACGCGGTCGGGTCGGGATCTCACAGCTCGCCCTTTCCGTGGTGCCGCCGTCCGCCTGGGATTTCCCCGGCGCGGATCGGTCTTCCTGGGTTCTTCTTCCGGATTCCGTACGGCAAACGGCACGATGGTGTGCGCCGTCGGGCCGACAGCTCTGATGATGCAACACCTGAGCTTCCTCTACTTTGCCCGAGCATTACCTTCGCGTGAAAGATCAAAATTTCGCCAAGCGGCGCGCGGGTGACGCAAAGTAGTGTTTTCACGTAAAACGAACGGCCGGGGTCCCCTGGAGCGATTCCCAGGGACCCCGGCCGTGTCTTCCCGTACCGCCGGTGTCGTCAGTGGCGGTAGAAGATCCGGTCGCGGTACTCGGTCATCACCCGTACGTTCCACTCGGGCCCGCCGTCCACATTGCCCGATCGCAGCAGCGGAGGCTCGGTGCCGCGCTCGACGAGTTCGCCGGCCGCCGCCGCCATCATCGCCTGCATCAGGGCGCTGGTGACGACCGTCGACGCCGGTGCGAAGGGTGCCTCGATGCCGTCGGCGGTCAGTTCCGCGTCCCCGACGGCGATCCCGTTGTCGAGGACGATGTCGCAGTGGTCCTTGAGGAAGCCGCCGAGGGAGTTGCGGGACTCGGTGCTGCTCGCGTACGCCACCGACGTGACGCCGATGACGGTCAGGCCGAGCGCACGCGCGTGCGACGCCATCTCGACGGGCAGGATGTTCCGCCCGGAGAGGGAGATGACCACCAGGACGTCCCCGGCGGTGGCCGGGCTCGCGTCGAGCACGGTCGTCGCCAGGCCCTCCACCCGCTCCAGCGCCGAGCCGAGTGTGGCAGGCATGACGTCGACGCCCACGACACCGGGCACGGCCAGCAGGTTCATCAGGGCGAAGCCGCCCGCGCGGTAGACGACGTCCTGCGCGGCGAGCGAGGAGTGCCCGGCACCGAAGGCGAACAGCCGGCCCCCGGCCGCGACGGTGTCGGCGATCGCCCGCCCGGCCGCGGCGATGTTCGCGGACTCCGTGTCCCGTACGCGCTGGAGCAGGCCGATCGCGGCGTCGAAGAACTGATCGGCCAGCTTGCTCTCGCTCATGGGGGAGCCCTTCCAGGGGTGGGGCGGGAGGTGGGGGAATGCCGGTGCCGCGGATCACGTTGAGGTCTGGACCATTGCTCTGTCAATACGCTTCCCGTGCGCTTCCCGCCTGTCTCCCGCCCGTCTCCCGTGCGTCTCCCGCCCGCTTTCGCGGGCCGCCGCCGCATCGGCGCCTCCGGCACGGCACGGTTGTCGGCGGTATGCGTCAGAATTGGGTCAGGGCCAGCGCACGATTATCGAGGGGCACGTATGTCCGGACTGATCGACACCACGGAGATGTATCTCCGCACCATCCTTGAGCTCGAAGAGGAAGGTGTGGTCCCGATGCGCGCCCGGATCGCCGAGCGGCTGGACCAGAGCGGGCCCACGGTGAGCCAGACCGTGGCCCGCATGGAGCGCGACGGCCTGGTCCAGGTGGCGGGCGACCGGCATCTCGAACTGACGGAGGAAGGGCGCAGGCTGGCGATCCGCGTCATGCGCAAGCACCGGCTCGCGGAGTGCCTCCTGGTCGACGTGATCGGCCTGGAGTGGGAGCAGGTGCACGCGGAGGCGTGTCGCTGGGAGCACGTGATGAGCGAGGCGGTGGAGCGGCGCGTCCTGGAGCTGCTGCGCCACCCGACGGAGTCGCCGTACGGCAATCCGATCCCGGGTCTGGAGGAGCTGGGCGAGAAGGCGGAGGCCGACCCGTTCCTCGACGCGGGCATGGTGAGCCTGGCGGAGCTGGATCCGGGCGCGGAGGGCAAGACGGTGGTGGTGCGGCGGATCGGCGAGCCGATCCAGACCGACGCCCAGCTGATGTACACGCTGCGGCGGGCCGGGGTGCAGCCCGGGTCCGTGGTGAGCGTGACGGAGTCCCCCGGCGGGGTGCTGGTCGGGAGCAGCGGCGAGGCGGCGGAGCTGGACGCGGAGGTGGCGTCGCACGTGTTCGTGGCCAAGCGCTGAGCGCTTGGCGCGTTGGGGTGTGCGGGGGCGCGCGTCATTGTCCTGAGCGCCGAGGGCGCGTGCCGGGCTGTCCGCCGGGGCATATGTCAGGCAGACCTCGGGGAGGGAGCGGTGATGTGGGGGTACGGACACGGGTACGCCGCGTCGCCCTCCGGTGACGCCCCGTGCGCTGGGCGCGCGCCGCACTCCCCTTCCCCCCTCCCTTTGCCCCTCTCCTCCGTACGGAGAGGGCTCCGGCGCCTCATGGCACCGGAGCCCTTCCTCCCCCGCGCCGACCCGGAGCCCCGAGCTCCCAGGGTCGGCGCTTTCGGACCCTCATCCCCGAGTGGTCCGCCTCCCGGAGAACATCTCCCCTCGGGTGCGACCGGCAATCCCCGAGCGGGGTCACTCGAACGAGCGGTGTTGTAGACCAGAACGGCGTTTTCGAATGGGAGTTCGATAGTCTGGCGGGGTCGGACTCGACCACTCAGGACCGAAGGGGGTGCCAGGACGCATGGTTCAGCGCATCGATGTGACCGGAGCCGAGGGGGTACGCCTCGCCGCCTGGGAGTTCGGGGAGCCGCCCAAGCGGGGCGGGGAGTCCGGCGAGCGGGAGTCCGGCGTGTTACTGCTCCACGGGCTCATGGGCCGCGCCTCGCACTGGGCCTCGACGGCCCGGTGGCTCGGCGAGCGGCACCGCGCGGTCGCGCTCGACCAGCGGGGCCACGGGCGCAGCGAGAAGCCGGCGGAGGGCCCCTTCACCCGCGAGGCGTACGTCGCCGACGCGGAGGCCGTGGTCGAACAGCTCGGGCTCGCGCCGGTCACCCTGATCGGGCACTCGATGGGCGCGCTGACGGCGTGGCAGCTCGCGGCGAAGCGGCCCGACCTGGTGCGGGCGCTGATCATCTGCGACATGCGGGCGTCGGCGCTGGGCGCGGCGTCGCAGCGGGAGTGGGAGGACTGGTTCAAGACGTGGCCGGTCCCGTTCGCGACGCTGGCGGACGTCAGGAAGTGGTTCGGCGAGGACGATCCGTGGGTGGAGCGCGCGACGCCCGCGCGGGGGGAGTTCTACGCGGAGGTGATGGCGGAGCGCGCGGACGGCTGGGGCCCGGTGTTCTCGCGCCGCCAGATGCTGACGTCGCGGGAGACGTGGGTGTACGACGCGCACTGGGAGGAGCTGGCGCAGGTCCGGTGCCCGACGCTGGTGGTGCGGGGGCTGGACGGGGAGCTGGGGCGGGCGGAGGCGCAGGAGATGGTGCGGGTGCTGCCGCGGGGTGCGTATGCGGAGGTCGCGGATGCGGGCCACCTGGTCCACTACGACCGCCCGGACGCGTGGCGCGCGGCGATCGAGCCTTTCCTGGACGAGGTCCTCGCGCCGTAGCGCCCTTGGCCTGGCGGCCGTGCTTTTGTCCTCAATCGCCGGACGGGCTTTGTTTGTGCGTCTGCCCGGTGCGGGTGGGTGCGGTTTACTGATTGTCCTCAATCGCCGGACGGGCTTGGTTGTGCCCGCTGCGGGCCGGTTGCGTATGCGCGGGTTGTTGCCGGGGGCCGGGCAGGGGTCGTGTCCTGCACTGCATGTTTTACGTCGCGTTCCGGACCTTGTTTGGTTCGGGTTCGCCACGCGACACAAAACACGCTCTACGTTCCGGACACGACCCCTGCCCGTCCCCCTTCCACGCCCGCGCCAAGGCAAATCAAGCCCGTCCGGCGTTTGAGGACATCCGTAAGCCGCACCCGGCACCGGGCAGAGGCCAAAATCCAGCCTGTCCGGCGTTTGAGGACATTGGTAAGCCGCGCTCGCGTACCGGGCAGAGGCCACACTCCAGCCTGTCCGGCGTTTGAGGACATTGGTAAGCCGCGCGCGCACCGGGCAGGGGCGCCATCCAGCCCGTCCGGCGTTTGAGGACGTTGGTAAGCGGCACTGTCCACCGGGCAGAGGCGGGGCTCCCCGGGCCGGCGGGGTCGTTGAGCTCTCCCTCGGCGTGAGGGGGGTGGGGTCGGAGGAGGTGCGTGTGTCCGGACGTAAAGCGTGTTTTGTGGCGCATGGCTACCGGTGAACTGGACGAGTTCCTGAGGCGCCGTAAAACATGCAGTCCGGACATACGTACCTCCGGAGGCCCCGGCCCCCGTCACCACGGCAAACCCAGCCCGTCCGGCGATTGAGGACAATCAGTAAGCGCAACGGACACCGGGCAGAGGCCACAACCAAGCGCAGCCAGCGTCAACCCTTACTTACCGCCGACAGGATCTCCGGCAGACGCCGAGACGTCTGGGGCGCCGCCACACGGAGCCCCGCCTCGGCCACGAGGCACCCGTACGCCACCCCCAGCGGCAGCAAGACCCACCCGGCATCGAGCCAAAACGTCACGGCCACCACAGGCGCACACACCGCTCCCGCCACCACCACACCCCCCAGCATCGACAGCCACGCCAGCCCCGCCTGGCCCGGCGCCACGTTCTTGTAGCCGCTGTCCTGCGGAATGGAGTACGCCAGGCGCGCGGAAGAAACCGCGCCCGTCGCCAGCAGCGCGCCCAGTGCGGCGAAGGAGAGGCCGAGCGCTTCGGGCAGCGCGCCCCAGTCGCCCAGGACCGCGGCCGTCAGTACGACCACCAGGAGCGAGTACGGCACCGAGACCAGGAGCAACGCCAGCGCCCGCGCCCGCAGTTCGAGGTACGCGTCGCGCGGGGAGGAGATCGTCAGGGCCACCATCCAGAACGCGGAGGTGTCCTGCCCGAACTGGTTGCTCATCTGCACCCCGATCATCCCCACCGCGAACAGCGACAGATAGATCGACCCGCTCCCCTGCACCGCGTTGAGCAGCGGCACGATCAGACCCACCGCCAGCGACGTCACCCAGCCCGCCTTCGTCTTCGGGTCCCGCCACGCGTACCGCAGGCTGCGTACGACCACCGCGCCGGTACGCCCCTCCGGCAGCCGGAGCGAGGACGGCAAGGACAGGAGGGACCGCGAACCCTTCCGCGTCGGCTCCGCCGCCGACAGCGTGGAGCCGTCCGGCGCCGTCATCAGCTTCACCAGCGACCGCTGCCAGGCGTAGAGGAGTGCGCCCAAGGCGGCGACGGACAAGAGGAGTTGGAGCGCCGCGCTTCCGTACGCGCCCTCACTCGCCGAGTCCACCGCCCCCAGCGCCGACGCCGGCGGCAGCCACCGTACGACGTCCGCCGCCGGCGTCAGCTCCGCGAGGCCGCCCGCGTCGCCGAGCCGCTGGACCCCGAAGCTGACGAACTGCGCGCCGACCGCGATCACCAGCCCGCTCAGGACCGCGAGGTCACGGCCCTTGCGCGAGGTCAGCAGCCGGATGTTCGCCGCCGCGACCGCCCGCGCCAGCGCCACGTACACGAGCAGCGCCAGGGGTACGGCGACCACCGCCGCGGCCACCCCCGCCGCGCCCCGCGCCGACGCCACCGCCGAGCCGACCAGCAGGCAGAGCGCGAACAGCGGCCCGATCCCCACCAGCGACGCCACGAGCAGCGCGCCGATCAGCGGGCGCGGGCGCAGCGGCAGCATCACCAGCTTGGTCGGGTCGAGGGTCTCGTCGCCGCCGGGGAAGAACAGCGGCATCACCGCCCAGCCCACCGCCAGTACGGCGGCCAACAGCACGGTCACGGTGGCCGCGTGGGCGTTCCCGCGCAGCAGGACGAGGCCGAGGAGCTGAAGCGCCGCGAAGAGCAGGGTGATGACGAGCGAGGTGATATACACGGCCTTGCGGCCGGACGACTGCCGTAGCCCGTTGCGCAGGAGCGAGAGCTTCAGCCGTACGAAGAGCGGGGTCAGCGCGGCCGTGTTCACCGGGCCCCGCCCAGCCAGTCAAGGGTCTCCCCGGTCCCGCGCCCGTGCGCGCCGACCAGTTCGAGGAAGGCGCTCTGGAGGGACGGCGCGCCGCCCCGTACCTCCGCGAGCGTCCCCTGCGCGCGGATGCGGCCGCCCGCCATGACGGCGACCCAGTCGCACAGCGACTCGACGAGTTCCATCACATGGCTGGAGAAGACGACGGTCGCGCCCGACTCGGTGTAGCGCTCCAGCACGGTCCGCACGGTCTGCGCGGAGACGGGGTCGACGCCCTCGAACGGCTCGTCCAGGAAGAGGACTTCGGGGTTGTGCAGGAGCGCGGCGGCGAGCCCGATCTTCTTCCGCATGCCCGTCGAGTAGTCCACGACGAGCTTGTGCTGCGCGCCCGCCAGGTCCAGTACGTCGAGGAGCTGGGTGGCCCGCTGGTCGACCTCGGCGCCGGGCAGCCCCCGCAGCCGCCCGGTGTAGCCGAGGAGTTCACGCCCGGAGAGCCGTTCGAAGAGCCGCAGGCCCTCGGGCAGCACCCCGATGCGGGCCTTGACCGCCACCGGGTCGCCCCACACGTCGTGCCCGGCGACCCGTACCCGTCCCTGGTCGGGCCGGAGCAGGCCGGTCACCATGGAGAGGGTGGTGGTCTTGCCCGCGCCGTTCGGCCCGACCAGTCCGACGAACCTGCCCGCCGGCAGGGCGAGATCGATGCCCGCGACGGCGATCTGCTCGCCGAAGCGCTTCCACAGTCCCTCGACCTGGACGGCCGGCGGGGCCGTTTCCGTGGCGGGCGGGGCCGTCCCCACGACGGGCGGAGCTGTTCCTATGTCCACCGGGGGGCCCGCTGTCGCGGACGTCCTGCCCGGTCCGTGCTGTTCTTCCGGCATGGAGCACTACCTCTCGGTCTCCCCGCGCCGGTTCCCGTACCGACCGGGACGACCACCCTACGTACGCCCGTCGGCTGTGTCTGCCCGGGCGTGATCAGCTCTTTCGCGCCCGTTCCGCCGCCGCGTCCCGTCCGCACGCGTACGCCAGCGGGCTGATCAGCTCGTCGGCGTCCGGCAGCCAGCGGTTGGCCGGGGTGGGGCGGCGGGCCCACTGCACCGCCCCGTGGCCGCCGAGGCGGGTCGGCGGCGCCGCCACGTACTCCCCCTCGCCGTGCGTGACCAGGTCGATCGCGGCGGGCACCCAACCCAGCGCCGTCACGAGGCCGTCCACCTTGAGGGCCGCGCCCGGCAGGACGAAGAACAGCAGCCGCCGGTCCGGGGTCCAGGTCACGGGACCGAGCGTCAGGCGCATCCGCTCCATCCTGGCGAGCGCCAGGAATCCCGCCGACTCCGGTACGTCCAGAGCGTCGAAGGTACGTCCCGTCGGCAGCAGGACCGCGGCCCGGGGCCGCTCCGACCACAGCCGACGCGCCGCGGGCGCACTGCCCGTGGCCTGCTGCGCCCAGTCGGCGCCCGTCGCGTGCGCCCCCGGCGAGGCACAGGCCGGGTCGCCGCACGAGCAACGCTCCGTGCCCGCCACCGCCTCCAGCCAGGTGCCGGGGAACACGTCCCAGTGCCGTTCTTCCGTGTACCGCACCGCGCAGTCCAGCGGCAGTTCGCCACGCTGATGAGGGATCTGTGCCGCGCCCGTGACGCCGAGGGTCTCTTCCACGCAGAGCACAACTCCCGCCGTCACCTCCGGTTACGGGCGTACCGCGCGCCGACCCGCATGTGGGGCGCATGGATGCATGGACGGGGGCGCGCGGGCCCGCGGAGGCCGGTTGGCGGGTACGCACCGTCCGTGGTCGGGCACGATGGGACAGGTGCGGCCCACATCAGAGCAAGTACACCCGCATGGCCAAAACACGCCATGTTTCATGAGGTTCCTCTAAATATCGCCGATTCAGCCCAAGCCGCGCATTCTCTGCATTTCTGCCGGGCAGTGATCAGTGAGCTGATCACTGCGGCCACAGGGGGTATCCATTGGCAGCCAGGCCTCTCGTCGCGCGCCAGCCGAACGAACGGCTCCAAGCACTCATCCAGGAAGCCGGGTGCTCCAACGCCGGGCTCGCCCGGCGGGTCAACATGGTCGGAGCCGAGCGCGGCCTCGACCTGCGCTACGACAAGACATCGGTGGCACGGTGGCTGCGCGGGCAGCAGCCGCGCGGCCGGGCGCCCGGCGTCATCGCCGAGGCGCTGGGCCGGAAGCTGAACCGTACGGTCACCATCGACGAGACGGGGATGGCCAACGGCAAGAACCTCGCGTCGGGCGTCGGCCTCCAGTTCGCCCCGACCGTCGTCGGCGCGGTCGAGCAGGTCTGCGAGTTGTGGCGCAGCGACGTGGGGCGCCGCGACTTCCTGTCCGGCTCGGCGGTCGCGTCGTCCGCGCTGGTCGAGCCCAGCAGGGACTGGCTGATCACGGGCGCGGACCCGGCGGTCGCGCGGAACACCGGCGCGCGGGTGGGGGATTCGGACGTCGAGGCGGTCCGGGCCATGACCGTGGCGCTGATCGACCTGGACCACCGCTTCGGCAGCGGCCATGTCCGCCCGGTCCTGGTCCACTACCTGAACAGCGTGGTGTCGGGCCTGCTGTCGGGCTCGTACCGCGAATCGGTCGGCCGCCGGCTCTTCGCCGCCGTCTCCCGGTTGACGGAGCTGGCTGGTTACATGGCGGTCGACACGGGCCAGCCCGGCCTCGCCCAGCGGTACTACATCCAGGCGCTGCGGCTCGCGCAGGCGTCGGGGGACCGGGGGTACGGCGGGTACGTACTGGCCGCGTCCATGAGTCATCTGGCCGCGCAGCTCGGGAATCCGCGGGAGATCGCCCAGTTGGCGAGAGCCGCGCAGGAAGGGGCGCGGGGGCAGGTCCCGCCGCGCGCGCAGGCCATGTTCTACGCGGCGGAGGCGCGGGGGCACGCGCTCATGGGCGATCTGCGCCAGTGCCAGGAGGTCGCGGGCCGGGCGCTCGCGGCGCTGGAGCAGGCGGAGGACGGCTCGGGTGACGACCCCGAGTGGATCGCGCACTTCGACCACGCCTATCTCGCCGACGAGTTGGCGCACTGCTACCGCGACCTGGGCCGGCCGGACGCCGCGGCCCGGCATGCCGGGGACTCGATCGACGGCCATCCGGAGTCCCGGGCACGCCGGCGGGCGATCGGGATGGTCCTGCTCGCCACGGCACAGGTCCAGCAGCGGGAGGTCGAGGAGGCGTGCCGGACGGGTACTCGCGCGATCGAGCTGATGGGGACGCTGCGCTCCAGCCGGGGCGCGGAGTATCTGGACGACCTCCAGCAGCGCCTGGAGCCGTACGGGAGCGAGCCGTCCGTCCGTGAGTTCACGGCCCGGCTGGAGATCCAGGCGGCGTGAGCGCGGGCGTGGGGGCGTGCGTGAACGGGAGCGTGGGGGAGTGGGGGAGTGCGGTGGGGGTAGAAGGGGGCGAAGGTCTGCGGGTGTGAGGGTGTGGTGCATATCAAGTCACCGGCAGAACGGGTGAATTCGGTCGCTACAGCCGTGTCCTGGCGGGACGGAACGGGAGCGGATCCACGGGCGTGGCAGAGCCCGTGATTCACCCGGTAGCGTGAACCGACGATTTCCGTAGGTCCACACGTTCCACGACGTAGGAGTCCCGGTGACGCACAGCGGACAAGGGGACGAGCGGGAGTACCCGGCCGCTCGCCCCGCGCACGAAGGCGTCGTGCTGCCCGGCGACGGCAGCGAGCCCTGGATTCCGCCCAGCGTCGCGGGGGGCGTCGCCGGGGAGCAGGTCGCCCCGGCGGGCGGCCAGCCGTGGGGACAGCCCTGGGGGCCGCAGGACGGCGGCGGACGGCCCGGGACGGAGCCGGGGTACGGCGAGGGCGGCTACGGCGCCCAGCAGCCCCCGGAGCCCCAGCAGCAGGCCGCCCAGCAGCCGTACCAGCCGTACGGGCAGGACCAGGGGCAGCCGCAGGGGTACGGACAGGGCCAGGATCAGGGATACGGGCAGGGTCAGCCGTACGGGCAGGATCAGCAGCCGCCGTACGGTCAAGGTCAGGGCCACCAGAGCCATCAGGACCAGCAGTACGGCCAGAGCGGCCAGAGTTACGGGCAGGGCCAGTCCTACGACCAGGCCCAGGGGTCCCAGGGGTACGGACATCCGCTCCCCGCCGAGACGTCCGCCGCCGGGAACGCCGACGCCACCCAGTTCCTGCCGCCCGTGCCCGCCGCGGGCAGCGCGGACGCCACGCAGTTCATCGCACCGGTCCCGCAGGGCCCCGGCCCCGGCCTGCTGCCCCCGGAGCGTTCCTCGGACGCGACGCAGTTCATCGCACCGGTCCCGGCGCACGGCTCGGACGCGGACGCCACCCAGTTCATCGCCCCAGTACCCGCGCAGGACCCCTCGTACGCGGTGCGCCCCGGCGAGCCCGGCGACCGCCCGCCGCCCGCCGAGTTCGACAACCTCTTCCGTACGGACGACGGCTCGGGCGCCAACTCCACGCAGCAGATGCCCGCGATCGACGTGAGCCGGGGCCGCCCGCCGCAGGGCCGCGCCCCCCAGCCGTACGGTCAGCAGCCCCCCTCCCCTCCCTATGAGCCCCCGCCGGGGCGCGACACGGGCGGCCGCAGGTCGCGCGGCCCGCTGATCGCGGCGGTGGTCGTCGGCTGCGCCGTGCTCGGCTTGGGCGCGGGCGCGCTGATGAGCGGCGGGGACGACGGCCCGCAGGACACCGGGAAGAACGTGGCGTCGGAGAGCACCCCCGCCTCCCAGCCCGCCACCCAGGACGCGGCCGATCCCGTGAAGGCGCAGGCCGAGGGGCTCGACAAGCTGCTGGGCGACAGCAACAACAGCCGCGAGACGGTGATCCGCGCGGTCAACGACATCAAGACGTGCAGCAACCTGGACCAGGCGGCGACCGACCTGCACGACGCGGCGGTGCAGCGCAGGGACCTGGTGACCCGGCTGAAGTCCCTGCCGATCGACAAACTGCCCGACCACCAGGAGCTGGCGTCCTCGTTGACCACGGCCTGGCAGGCGTCGGCCTCCGCCGACGACCACTACGCGCAGTGGGCCCGCGAGGCCCGGACGGGGAAGGGCTGCAAGCAGGGGCGGGCCCGTACCACCCGGGAAGCGGCCAAGGGCAACCAGGCGAGCGGCGAGGCCACGGCGGCCAAGAACAAGGCCTCGGGCCTGTGGAACGGCATCGCGAGCAAGTACGACCTCTCGCAGCGGGATTCGACCCAGCTGTAGCGAAGGGGCCCGGGGGCCCGAGGACCGCGGTCCTCGGGCCCCCGGGCCCCTCGTCGGCCGCGCGCTACGACCCGAGCGTCCTGCCCACGTCCACGAAGCCCTTGCGCTCCGCGATCAGCCGGCCGTCCCGTACCACCTGGAACGTGACGTCCCGGTTCACGATCCGCGGGAAGCCCGGCGCGCCCAGCATGTCCTCGTACCGCCAGCGCAGGGGCGGGGTGAGGCCGCCGGTGTCCACCGTGACGCCCCGGTCCAGCGCGTTGGTGATCTTCCCGGGCGTGATCACGTCCTCATGGATCGACTCGACGACCGTCTTGAGCGCCGTGTACGCGATCCACGTGGTCTGCACCCCCGGGTCCGCCGGGTCGATCGCGTCGTCCTGGAAGGCGTGCTTCTCGATCACGTCCCGCATCGGCTTCCACGCCGGATCCGTCGCCACCGGGTACCAGCCGGTGAGGAGCGCCCCCTCGAAGGGGCCGTTCTTCCCGCCCGTACTGTCGATGAGGGGCTGCCCGACGCTGCCGAGCACCGAGGAGACCCGGACGTTCCTGCCGTCCTCGGGGACCCGGCGGTACGAGTCGAAGAACGTCTCCGTCTTCTCGCCCAGCACCGCCGTCACGCACCCGCCGTCCCCCGCGCGCTCCCGCGCCTGCTCGGCCGGCTTCGTGTAGTCCGTCGCGTCCTCGGCCGCGCGTATGTCCGCCGCCGAGGCCCTGCGCCCGTGGGCCAGACCGGAGTCGAGGAGGTCGGGCAGGTCGTCGCCGGTGATCGTGTCGGGCCGTACGAGCGCGGTGTGGTCGCAGTCGGGGGCGAGCTGCCGCCCGTTGCCCGCGAGGAGGGTCGCCTGACCGCCGTTCACCGGGTACGAGAGGAAGCTGGTGAACTCCTCCTCGGACATGCCGTACCCGCCGATGAAGGGGATCGACGCGGCCTCCAGCGGCGCCATGATCTCCTTGCCGAACTGGCTGTACGAGCCGACCACCGCGACCGCGTCCTCCTTCACCGCCCGGCGCGCGCAGTTGGCGGCGGCCGACGAGTCGTTGCGCTCGTTGCAGGTGAGGACGCGCAGCTCGTGCCCGTCGAGACCGCCCGAGGCGTTGACCCAGCGGGCGTACGCCTTCGCCATGGCCGGCATGCCCGGCATGTTGGTGGCGTTCGTGCCGACGGGCGCGAAGGTCATCACGGTGATGGGGGAGGGCGAACCGCCCGAGGTGCCGGGGATCACACCGCAGCCGGTGATCAGCGAGGCTCCCGCCACCGCCGTACACAGCGCGCGGATCCTCGCGCTCCAGGTATTCGTGTGCGTACGGACAGTGATGGGGCGTCGCCGACCTGTCATAGGTAGAGACCCTTCCGCCTCCTGGGTAACGACGGAGTGAGGGTGCCGCAACATCCGGTGGCGGCGAGGTGAATTGCGGGGGTCGCGATCTCCGTCTGCGGACGGACCGTACGATCAACGACCGTGCAGCAAGGTTCCGAGAACTCTTCCCGTCCTGCCCGTCGCTCCCCCACCATGGGCGGCATGCCGCTCAATGACATGCCGTGGTGGCGCTGGCGCACCAATGTGCGCTCGGCGCTGCATATGCTTTCCGATCCCGTCTTCCACCAGGAGTACTGGCTGCCAGGCCGGGAGGGGTTCGGTGACGTCACCGACGCCGTCTACCGGCTGGTCGAGGACACCTGGCTGGACAACTGGTCCGCCGAGAAATACGTCGGCACCATATTCCGCGACTCCGGAGAGGCCGCGCTGGTCGATCTCGCCGTGCTGCGGGTGCTGCGCATCATGCACCAGGTGGGGGCGGACGCGCCGGTGTCGGCCTATCTGGAGCACCACGGGTGGCCGGAGGCGGTACGGGCGGCCCGCGAGGCGCACGTACGGCTGGCGGCCAGTGACGGCGACGATCCGGACGAGCTGCCGCGCTCGCTGGACGTGTTGCGGATCATGACGCGCAGCGCGTAGGGCCGTCCGGCCCGGGCTCTTCCGCGTGTTGTCCACGTTCTGGCGGAAACCGGCCCGTGCCCGGAGGATGTGGGATCCTCTGACGTCATGACCACCCCCTCGCGAACGCAGCAGTACGTCCTCACGCTGTCCTGCCCGGACAAGCAGGGGATCGTGCACGCCGTGTCGAGCTACCTCTTCATCACCGGCTGCAACATCGAGGACAGCCAGCAGTTCGGGGACCACGACACGGGTCTCTTCTTCATGCGGGTGCACTTCTCGGCCGAGACGCCGGTGACCACCCTGGAGAAGCTGCGGGCGAGCTTCGCCGCCGTGGGCGACGCGTTCCGGATGGACTGGGAGATCCACAACGCCGACCAGCGGATGCGGATCGTGCTGCTCGTCAGCAAGTTCGGGCATTGCCTGAACGACCTGCTCTTCCGGTCCAGGACCGGCGCGCTCCCGGTCGACATCGCCGCCGTGGTCTCCAACCACACCGACTTCGCCGAACTGGTCGCCTCGTACGACATCCCCTTCCACCACATCCCGGTGACCGCCGACACCAAGGCGGAGGCGGAGGCGGAGCTGCTGGAGCTGGTCCGGGCGGAGGAGGTCGAGCTGGTGGTGCTGGCGCGGTACATGCAGGTCATCTCGGACGACCTGTGCAAGCAGCTGAACGGCCGGATCATCAACATCCACCACTCCTTCCTGCCGAGCTTCAAGGGCGCGAAGCCGTACCACCAGGCGCACGCGCGCGGGGTGAAGCTGATCGGCGCGACCGCGCACTACGTGACGGCGGAGCTGGACGAGGGGCCGATCATCGAGCAGGAGGTCGAGCGGGTGGGCCACGGGGTGACACCGGAGCAACTGGTGGCGATCGGGCGCGATGTGGAGTGCCGGGCGCTGGCGCGGGCGGTGAAGTGGCATGCGGAGCGGCGGATCCTGCGGAACGGGCACCGGACGGTCGTTTTCGCCTGAGGCGGTTCCGTGTTGTCCTCAGTCGTCGGACGGGCTTGTTTGTGCGTCTGCCCGGTGCGCTCGGGTGCGGGTTAGTGATTGTCCTCAATCGCCGGACGGGCTTGGTTGTGCCCGCTGCGGCCCGGTGGTTTGGGTGCGGGTTGTTGCCGGGGGCCGGGCAGGGGTCGTGTCCTGCACTGCATGTTTTACGTCGCGTTCGGGACCTTGTTTGGTTCGGGTTCGCCACGCGACACAAAACACGCTCTACGTTCCGGACACGACCCCTGCCCGTCCCCCTTTCACGCCCGCGTCAAGGCAAATCAAGCCTGTCCGGCGTTTGAGGACGCGGTAACCCGCACCCGGCACCGGGCAGAGGCCAAAATCCAGCCTGTCCGGCGTTTGAGGACATTGGTAAGCCGCGCTCGCGTACTGGGCAGAGGCCACACTCCAGCCCGTCCGGCGTTTGAGGACATTGGTAAGCCGCGCGCGCACCGGGCAGGGGCACCATCCAGCCCGTCCGGCGTTTGAGGACGTTGGTAAGCGGCACTGTCCACCGGGCGGAGGCGAGGCTCCCCGGGCCGGCGGGGTCGTTCGGCTCACCCTCGGCGTGAGGGGGGTGGGGTCGGAGGAGGTGCGTGTGTCCGGACGTAAAGCGTGTTTTGTGGCGCGTGGCTACCGGTGAACTGGACGAGTTCCTGAGGCGCCGTAAAACATGCAGTCCGGACATACGTACCTCCGCAGGCCCCGGCCCCCGTCACCACGACAAACCCAGCCCGTCCGGCGATTGAGGACAATCAGTAAGCGCAACGGACACCGGGCAGAGGCCACCGCCTAGAGGCGGCTCATCGACGCCGCCGCGAGCAGGACATCCCTGATCGCCTCGCGGTCACCGTCCTGCCCCGCCGCCGCTTCCTCCGGCGACACGTGGCCCGCCACGAGCTGGCAGAACTCCACGCCGTCCAGGGCGATCTGGGCCACGGCCAGCTCGCGGGAGCCGACGGCGGCGGGGGAGTCGAGCGGGATGTACCAGTCCCCGCCGCCCGGGCCCTCGACCTCCAGGTGCAGCGACCGGCCGGGAGCGCCGGGCATCACCAGCCCCTGGGCGGGGGAGGCGAGACCGCCCCGGCGGCGCGCGGCGAGGGCGGCGGGCAGCAGCCGGGCCGCCAGGTCGACCATCCGGTGCAGATGAGGTCCCGAGGGCGGGTCGTACGGATAGTCCACCGCCTCCGCGATGTCCCCGCCGTGCACCCAGCACTCGAAGGCGCGGTCGAGCAGCGCGTCCCGCAGGGGCAGCGCGAAGTCCCCGTACGACACGGACAGTTCGGCGGCCCCGCGCCCGGCGAAGGACACCGTGCGGATGAGGGTGTGGCTCTGCTCGCGCCACGGGCCCCGGACGGTGGGGGCGGTCGGGAACGCGGAGTCGCGCCAGAAGCGCGCCGTACGGTCCGCCGGAGCCACGGGCACGGGCGCGCCGAGCGATTCGCCGAGCGGGGCCGCGAGCGGGTCGTCCAGCCCGAGGGCGGCGGAGACCAGGCCGTCCACGGCCATCAGATGGCCGATGACCCCGGCGACGGTTGTCCTCCGCGACGCGGTCCGCTCGTCCTGGAACCACTTGAGCGTCACCGGCGCACGCCACTCGTCGTCGCCGAAGTCCCGCAGCAGCGCGTCGAGCCGGGCGGTCTCGGCGTCGTACGAAGCGGCCCAGCCGGGCACGGGGATGCGGGCGGGGCGCCGGCCGAGACAGTTCTCCAGCACCCGGGAGCGGAGCATCGGGTCGAGATCGAGGCTGCGGTCGTCCTGGAGCAGCCCGACGGCGTCTCTCAGCCGCAGGGCCTCGTCGGCGCAGGGGGCGCATTCGGTGAGGTGCGCCTCGACCAGGTCGGTCTCCTCGGCCGAGCAGGCGGAGAGCGCCCAGGCGCCGAGGAGCGACTTGAGCACCTGGTGCGACAGGCCCTCGTGCCGCTTGCCGGCCCGGTCGGAGGCGGACGTACCGCCGGATGCGGGTGGGCCGTCGGACGGGGACGTACCGCCGGACTGGGGTGGGCCGCCGGGCTCGGGTGGGTCGGCAGGCTCCGGGGGATCCGGGTGCGCGGGCAGGGCAGGCATGGGCGCGGGCGGGCCAAGCGTGCCGGGCCCTGCCGGCTGCGCAGGCCGGGTCATCGGCCCCGGCTCCAGGTCGTCGGGGGCCGCGCGCGGACCCGGCAGCCAGGGCAAACGCCTCTGGCGGCCACCCGGCCCGTCGGGCCCGGCCCGCCCGTCACCGCGGTCGCCGTCCAGCGGGCCGGTCACAGGGAGCGTCCGTTCCCCGGAGGCGAGAAGCCCTCCAGCGCTTGAGTGTTGGCCGTGGAGAGCAGTTGCAGTCCCAGCCTCAGCCGGCGGCGTGCCTCGTCCTCCGTGACCCCGAGGTCCGCCGCGGTCTGGCGGTAGTCCCTGCGCTGGAAATAAGCCAGTTCCAGCGCGTCCCGCAAGGACGTGGGCATCGAGCTGACTATGTAGTCCGCGCGGGCCGCCGCGGCGGCCCGGCGCACCTTCAGCTCCAGCTCCGCCAGCCCCTCCGCCGTGTCCTGACCGGCCGCCTCGTACGCGGCGGACTCGGTCTGCCGGAGCCGCTCCACGGCCTTCTGCCGGGCGAGCCTGGCCACCCACGACCGCAGGGAGCCCTGCCGGGGGTCGTACGCGTCCGGGTTCTCCCACACGTGCCCGAAGACCTCGCGGGTGACGCGGTCCGCGTCCGCGTCGTCGTCCAGCACCCGGTGGGCGAGGCTGTGCACCAGCGACGCGAACCGGTCGTACAGCTCACCGAGCGCGGCGGCCTCGCCCCGCGAGAGCCGCTGCTGCATCCTGCGGTCCCAGCGGGGCGGTGTCTCCTTCGCCATGCGACCCCCACCCCTGTCCTCGGCCTGCCGGCCGTGCCGCTGCCTCTGCCCCGCTTCCGCTTCTACCGTTTCTCTTCTTCCGCTTCCGTGTCACTGTCCCCCATGACGCGGCAGCCCGCTGCCTCTTCGAATGTAGTCGGCGGGACCGACAACGCACGCCCCTTTACGTCAAGTGCGCCCCTCTTCGGCCGGGTGGAGTCGGGATCGCGCCACTCTTCATCGATCTCGTTTGGCGGAGATGAGGCAGGGAAACGCCCCAGTCCATGGGGGAGCTGGAGGAGAGCCCCGGAATCCCCCACAAACTGAAGAGAGGGGTTCGGGCACGTGACGCTCAAGGTGGACGAGACCGAGCGGGGACCGTGGACCGTGTTCTGCATCACAGGCGAGCTGGACCTCATCACCTCCCCCGAGATCCGCCAGCGGGTCCATGACGCCGTCGCGGCGGGTCGCCACGCGCTGGTGCTCGACCTCTCGCAGGTCTTCTTCTGCGACTCCAGCGGGGTCGGCGTCCTGATCGCGGCCCGCCGGCTGATCCGCTCCTGCGGGGGCAGTCTGCACATCGTCCTGCCGGCCCGGGGCGCGGAGGAGGGATCCCATGTCAACCGGGTCCTCGCCGCCCTCGGCGTCCGGCGTCTGTTCCAGATCTACCCCGATGTGGCGAGCGCCGTGGAGGTCCGGGCCAGGCCGTTGTCCGCCTGACCCCCCACACGACGGCGGTCCGTCGTCGTACGCTCCCGCCATGGACAGCACAGAGTACGAGGGCAAGATCGCCCGCCGGTTCGCGGCCTTCGACCAGGACGGCAACGGTTTCATCGACCGCGAGGACTTCAGCGGCGCCGCGGCGCACCTGCTCGCCGAGTTCGGTGTGACGGCACGTTCCGACAAGGGGCAGGCGCTCTACAGCGGGGCCGAGGCGTTCTGGCAGGGCATGGCGGGCATCGCGGACGTCGACGGCGACCAGCGTGTCAGCAAGCAGGAGTTCATCACCGGTGCGGTGAAGCGGCTGCGCGACAGCCCGCAGCGGTTCGCCGAGATCGCCCGGCCGTTCCTGCACGCGGTGATCGCCGTGGCCGACGAGGACGGTGACGGCGTCACCCCGGCGGCGGCCGAGCGCGCGCTGCGCGTCCTGGGTGTCGCCCCGGACGCCGCCGCGCTGGCGGCCGCCGCCCTCGACGCGGACGGCGACGGGCGGATCCAGGAGGACGAGATCCTCACCGGCTTCGCGGCGTACTACGTCACGCCCGAGCCCTGACAGTGCCGGGGCCGGCCGACCACCCGGCCCCCACCTGTGCCCGACGGCTCTGAGAGGGCGCCGGTGCCCGGCGCTCCGACACCGGGCCGACACCGGGTCGACCGCGCCCAAAAGCTCTGGCCTCAGCACTCTTTTGCGTCACCCTGTGTGGTGAGCGCCCGCGCTCCGAGGTCGATACCGGGTTGTGTCCTTACGGCGGGCCGTCACGGCCCGGAGTCGCGCGGGTGCTCCGGTACGCTCGCTCGGGTGCGAGAGGTCCTGAGGCGCGAGGGTCGCGGTGCTGCCGGTACGGCGGCGCCGGAAGCCCGAATGCGCGCCGCTCGCACGCCGTCAGGGCGCCGTGCGCGCCCGTGTTCGACTCCCCGTGACGTGCGTCGCACAGTATGCACCACGCGTACTCCTTCGCGCTGGAATATGCCCGAAGCGCTTGTTGCGGTGACTGTACGTCAACCATGCTGTGTCGCAAGGGAATCACGTTCTGTGACCTTGTTGAGGACCTTGTCGACGCGCGAGGCGATGTGTCCGCCGGTTCGGATGGTGTGAGCGGTGCAGGTGCTTCTGGTTCAGTTGGAGGTTGGGCCCGATCCCGCGGAGGTGGGGCGGGCCCGTCGGTGGGCCCGGTCGAGGCTCGTGGGTTCCGGGATGGAGGATGACGAGCCGGTCGCGGAGACGCTGATCCTGCTGATCTCCGAGCTGGTGACCAATGCCGTGGTGCACACGGGCTGTCCGGCCGTGCTGCGGATGCTCTTCGGCTCGGGCGCGGCGGAGGCGGGGACCGTACGGGTCGAGGTCGCGGACTCCAGCGCCTGCCCGCCGCGCCCGCGCCACGCGACCAGCGAGGCCACCAACGGCCGCGGTCTCGAACTGGTCGACGGACTCGCCGACCGGTGGGGCTGGCAGCCGGAGGGAGCGGGCAAGCGCATCTGGTGCGAAGTGGACCGATGTACGCCGCAGTCGGCGACGGGATCGGATGCGGGTACGGGGACAGCGGCGGGTACGGCGGCGGGGACACCCGAACCGCCCCGCGCGGCCCTCGCGGCCGAGGCCACTCCGCCGCCACCCCCGGCCGTCACCTCCCGGCCCGCCAGGCCGCCGGCCCCCCTCTCCCCGCCTCCCCCTTCGAAGGTCCCGGCCTCTCCGGCGCCCGCGCCCGCCTACCGGTCGTCGCGGGCCGTGACCCGTACGGCATGAGGCGTACGCGCGGGAGCGGGAGCCCCCGGGTCACCCGGCGGGTGCCGCTCCCGCCCGGAACGTACGGCGGTAGACCGTCGGCGCGACACCCAGCGCCGACTGGAGGTGCTGGCGCATCGACTGGGCCGTGCCGAAGCCGGCGTCCCGCGCCACCTGGTCGACGGAGAGATCCGTCGACTCCAGCAGGTGCCGGGCCAGTTCGACCCGCTGCCGCACCAGCCACTGCCCCGGGCTGATCCCCGTCTCCTCACGGAAGCGGCGCGTGAACGTCCGTACGGACATGGACTGTTGCTCCGCCATGTCCCGGAGCTGGATCGGTTCGTGGAGGCGTACCAGCGCCCAGGTCCTCGCCCCGGTGGTGGAGGCCAACTGCGGCTCGGGCAGGGGCCGTTCGATGTACTGGGCCTGTCCGCCGTCCCGGTGCGGGGGGACGACCGTCCGGCGCGCCACGTCGTTGGCGACCGCCGTGCCGTGGTCGCGCCGCACGATGTGCAGGCAGAGATCGATCCCCGCCGCGACCCCCGCCGAGGTCAGCACGTCCCCGTCGTCCACGAACAGGACGTCCGCGTCCACCTTGACCTGCGGGAAGAGCCGCTGGAAGTGGGCAGCGCTGGACCAGTGGGTGGTGGCGGGGCGGCCGTCGAGGAACCCGGCCGCCGCCAGCACGAAGCCGCCCGTGCAGATGGAGACCAGCCGGGTGCCGGGCCGCAGGTGCGCGAAGGCGGCGGCCAACTCCTCGGTGAGACGGCCCTCGTCGTAGACCGGACCCAGCTCGTACGAGGCCGGGACGATCACGGTGTCGGCGGTGGCGAGCGCCTCGGGCCCGTTCTCGACGAGGATCGAGAAGTCCGAATCGGTACGTACGGGTCCCGGGGGCCGGACCGAGCACGTGACGACCTCGTACAGCGGCCTGCCTTCCGCGTCGGCCGGGCGGCCGAAGATCCGGTGGGGGATGCCGAGTTCGAAGGGGAGCAGCCCTTCGAGGGCCAGTACGACGACGCGGTGGGGCGGTCGGTCCTGCATGGCGCTCTCTCCTGTCGGGTCGCTGTCCGGTCGTTGCCCGGCTGCCGTTCCGTGGTCCGCGTGCTGGATACCCCCTGGTGGTCCAGACCAGTTCCTTGATATCTGTCCCTTCTGTGACCCACAAGTCTGTGACCCACCCACACATAACGGCCCAGGCCTCCCCCGAACCGCTGCCGGCCCCGCCGGACGACCACGACGTCGACCCGGGGGCCACGCTCTGGAACCGTAACTTCCGGCTCTTCTTCCTCGCCCGTACCGTGGCCCGCTTCGGCGACGGCATGGTGCCCGTCGCCCTCGCGGCGGGGCTGCTCGACACCGGGCACGGCGCCTCGGCCGTCAGCTTCGCGCTCGGCTCGTGGATGGTGTGTTTCGCCGGGTTCGTGATCGTCGGCGGGGTGCTGGCCGACCGCTTCACCCCGCGCCGGATGATGGTCCTCGCCGATGTGGTGCGGCTGGTCAGCACAGTGGTCCTGGCCGGCGCGTTCGCCTCCGGGGCGCCGCCGCTCTGGCTGGTGTACGCGCTGAGCGCCCTCAACGGCCTCGGCGCCGCCGTCTTCCAGCCCGGTGTGGCCAGCATGCTGCCGCTGATGGCGCCCGACGTGCAGCGCGGCAACGCGGTGCTGCGGGTCGCGGAGTCGGTGACCGCGATGGCGGGTCCCGCGATCGCGGGCGCGCTGGCCGGGTTCGGCGGCCCCGGCATGATCTTCGGGGTCAACGCGGCGACCTTCGGGATCAGCGGGATCTGTTTCCTCTTCATCCGGATGGATTCCATGGAGCCGGTGAAGGGGGAGTCGATGCTCTCCGAACTCGTCGGCGGCTGGCGGGAGTTCCGGGCCCGTTCCTGGCTGTGGGGGGTCATCGCGGTGTGGTCGGTGTACGGCATCACCGTGCTCGGCCCGATCACCCCGCTGGAGGCGGTGGTGGTCACCGACCGGCACAGCTCCGCGATGTACGGGCTGATGATGACCTTCAACGGCGCGGGCGAGGTGGTGGGCGCGCTGATCGCGATGCGGCTGCGGCCCCGCCGGCCGCTCTTCGCGGGGACGTTCGCGCTGTTCGGGGTGATCCCGAACGTGCTGGTGCTCGCGTACGACGTCCCGGTGCCGGTCCTCGCCGGGGGCTTCTTCGTGGGCGGGGTCTCGCTGGCGTTCTGGCTGGTGATGTGGTCGACGACCGTACAGACGCAGATCCCGAACGAGGCGCTCAACCGGCTGCACGCGTACGACGTGGCGGGCTCGCTCATCATGCTGGCGGTGGGCCGGGCGCTGGCCGGCCCGGTGGCGGAGTCGATCGGGGTACGGGACGTGCTGGTCGCGGGAGCGGTGATCAACGTGGGGGTGTGCGGGGTGCTGCTGGCGGCGCGGCCGGTGCGGGGGCTGAGGCGCGTGAAGTGACGTTTCTCCAGGGGTGGCGCCGGGGTCACCGAGCGCATCCTCTTCTCTCCTCCCATGGCCCGATCCTAGCGAACGCTGTCCGTCGGGCCACTCGCCCGTGTCCCCGGCCTCCGAGATCCTGATTGACGTGACACAGACAACCGAACGTTCCGCGGACGACGCTCCCGCGCCCCCGGCGACGGCCACCGGCGCTCCCCGCGCCCCGGGCCGCATCCACCGGGCGTGGTTCGTCGCCGTCGTCACGTTCGTGACGATCGTCGGCGCCGCGGCCTTCGCCTCGCTGCCGGGACTGCTGATCGACCCGCTGCACAAGGAGTTCGACTGGTCGCGCGGCACGATCGGGTTCGCCGTCTCGGTCAACCTGGCGCTGTACGGGCTGACCGCGCCGTTCGCCGCCGCGCTGATGGACCGCTTCGGCATCCGCCGGGTGGTGGCCGTCGCCCTGACGATCATCTCGGTCGGCGCGCTGCTCACGGTCTGGATGACGGCGGCCTGGCAACTCGTCCTGTTCTGGGGCGTCCTGGTCGGCCTCGGCAGCGGCTCGATGGCGCTGGCCTTCGCGGCGACCGTCACCAACCGCTGGTTCGTCGCCAAGCGCGGACTGGTGACCGGCATCCTCACGGCGGCGGGCGCGTCCGGGCAGCTGGTGTTCCTGCCGTTCCTCTCCTGGCTGGTGGAGAACCACGGCTGGCGGCCGGCCTCGATCACGGTCTCGCTCTCCGCGATCGCGGTGGTCCCGTTCGTCTGGCTGCTGCTGCGGGACCACCCGGCGGACGTCGGGCTGGCGGCGTACGGCGCGGAGACCTACGTACCCAAGCCGGGGCCGGTGCCGGGGGCGGCGCGGCGAGCGGTCAAGGTGCTGGTGTCGGCGGCCCGCACCGGGCCGTTCTGGCTGCTGGCCGGGACCTTCGCCATCTGCGGCGCCTCGACCAACGGCCTGGTCAAGACCCACTTCGTACCGGCGGCACACGACCACGGCATGCCGATCACGGCGGCGGCCTCGCTGCTCGCGGTCATCGGGGTCTTCGACGTGATCGGCACGATCGCCTCCGGCTGGTTCACCGACCGCTTCGAGGCGCGGCGGCTGCTGGCGGTCTACTACGCCCTGCGCGGCGTCTCGTTGCTCTTCCTGCCGATGCTGCTGGCGCCGGCCGTGCATCCGCCGATGCTGTTCTTCATCATCTTCTACGGCCTGGACTGGGTCGCCACGGTCCCGCCGACGATCGCCCTGTGCCGCGAGCACTACGGCGAGGACAGCGCGATCGTCTTCGGCTGGGTCCTCGCCTCCCACCAGGTGGGCGCGGCGGTCGTCGCGTTCGCGGGCGGCGTCGCGCGAGACGTCTTCGGCTCGTACGACGTGGTCTGGTACGCGTCGGGCGCGCTGTGCGCGGCGGCGGCGCTGATGGCGCTGGTGATCCGCCGCGTGCCGCCGGTCAAGCCGGCGGTGGTGGCGGTGGCGTGAGAGCGGCGGCGCGCCGGGCGCGGGGCGTGTTGCCGTTCGGGTGCGCCGTCCTACTACTGGGGCGGCGCGGCCTCGGTGCGGGTGTGAGGGGCCGGATCGCGGCTGCGCCGGGGGCGTCCCGAGCGCCTCGCGCCGCGCACGTACAGCGACACCGAGTTCGTACTCGATACGTGCTACGTCGTACGCCTCCCGGCCCCGGCGGACCCACCGGTCACCGGGACAGCGCCTTCGCTATCCGCCGCGCGTCCAGGGACAGTTCGCGGAGCATCCCGCTGATCGGGTTCGTGAAGCCGGTGAAGTGGAGGCCGGGGGCGTCGGGGGCGGTGCGGGAGCCGTGGACGCGGGGGCGGCCCCGGGCGTCCAGGATGTCCAGGTCGCCCACCAGGCCCTCCAGGGCGCGCCGGTAGCCCGTCGCCGCGATCACCACGTCCGGGGCGATCCGGGTGCCGTCCGCGAGGACGACCTTGTCCTTCTCGAAGGACTCCACCGCCGCGACCGGCTCCACCCGGCCCTTGCGGACCGCGTCGACCAGGCCCACGTCCTGCACCGGAATCGCGCCCTCGCGCGCCCGCGACAGCAGGCCCGTGTCCGGCCGGGGCAGGCCCTTCGACGTCAGGTCGGGGAGGGCGATCCGGGCCTGGAGCGAGGCGAGCGGGTCCACGAGCCGGGCCGGCAGGCGGCGGATCAGGATGCCGGACGACTGCGCCGGCCACCCCAGCGTCGAGCGGCGCACGAGGTGCGGGACGGTGCGCACCGCGAGCCGTACCCGCGCCGCGCCGCCCTCGACCAGGTCGACCGCGATCTCCGCGCCCGTGTTGCCGACGCCGACGACCAGCACGTCCTTGCCCGCGTACGGCTGCGCGTCCTGGTACTCGCCCGCGTGCAGCAACTCCCCTTCGTACGCCTCGCGTCCGGGCCAGTCGGGCAGCTTGGGCGTGTGGTTGTAGCCGGTCGCCACGACCACTCCGCGCCCGGTCAGCTGCCGTCCGCCCGTCGCGTGCAGCAACCAGCCGACACCGCCCGGGGCGCGCTCGATCCGCGTGACCTCTACACCGGTGACGATTTCGAGCGTGTGGTGTTCCGCGTACGTCTCCAGGTAGCGGACCACGTCCTCCCGTGCCACCCAACGCCCGGCCGAACGCGGGATCTTGAGCCCCGGGAGTGCCGACTTCCGCCGGGTGGTGTGCAGACGCAGCCGGCTGTAGTGGCGGCGCCAAGAGGCCGCGACGGCCTCGGACCTCTCCAGTACGACGGTACGTACGCCCCGTTCGCGCAGGGCTGCGGCGACGGCGAGCCCACCCGGGCCACCGCCTATGACGTACACGGGCAGGTCGGTGCTGGGGTCGGTGTCGGCGGCCATGTACCGAGCGTAATCGCGACACCAATTGTTTGGTCTCGGTCAAGCCGGGGTTCGGTTGCGAATCGATCACGCGGGGTGGTGAGAGGTCGAGTGGCGAGAGGTTGAATGGGCGCGTGAACCACGACATATACAACGACCGCCGCCGCCTCCCCCCACCGGCCGACATCCTCGGACACGGCCTCCGTCTGCGCCCGTGGCGTACCGGCGACGAGGCCACGCTGGTGCGCGGCCAGACCGACCCCGAGTTCCTGCGCTGGAACACCCCGCTCGTCCCCGTCACCGACGAGGCCGGCGCGGCGGAGCACATCCGCCAGCGCGCGGAGGGCCGGGAGAGCGGCGAGATGGCGCACTTCTGCGTGACCGACGCGGTGGACGGGCGGATCCTCGGCCATGTCGGCCTGGCCCTGATCGACCTGCGGATGCGTAGCGCGCGTGTGGGGTACTGGGTCCTGCCGGAGGCCCGCGGCAAGGGCGTCGCCAGCCGCGCGCTGGCGGTGTGCGGCCGGTGGGGGTTCGAGGAGGTCGGCCTGCACCGGATCGACCTGGGCCACGCGCTGGGCCACGACGCCTCGTGCCGGATCGCGGAGCGGTGCGGTTACCCGTACGAAGGCACCATCAGGGACGGGATGTTCGCCTCCGGCCGTACGGACGCCTTCCAGGACGTCCACCAACACGCCAGGCTGGCCACGGACCCGGACGTACTGCTGGATGTCTCGCTGGGGGGCTGAGACCACGCTCCGGGGCGAGCGCAGCGGGACATCAGGGCCGATGGGGCCGTCAGGGCAGGGCGGTGGCGTGTTCCGCCGAGGGAGCGCGCAGGGTGGTGTCCTCGCTGGGCGGTGTGCCGAACAGGCGGCGGTATTCGCGGCTGAACTGGGAGGGGCTGTCGTAGCCGACGCGGAGGCCGACACCGCTGATGTCGGACGGGCGGCCGGCCAGCAGGAGCCGGGCCTCCTGGAGGCGGATGCGTTTCTGGAACTGGATGGGGCTCATGCCGGTGACCGTCCGGAAGGTGCGGTGGAAGGCGGACGCGCTCATGCCCGCGAGCTGCGCGAGGTCTTCGACGCGGAACGGGTCGGCGAAGTTCTCCCGGATCCGCCGCACCGCGCGGTTGATGTGGGCCAGACCGCTGTCCGCCAGGCCCGGTTGACGGATGGCGCCCCCTTGCTCGCCGCGCAGGAGGTGCCAGAGGATTTCACGTTTGATCATCGGGGCGAGGACCTTGCGGTCGGCCGGCCGGTCCAGGAGCCGCAGCAGGCGTACGACGGCGTCCAGCAGCGGGGGCGGGGCCGTGGAGACCGCGATGCCGGGTGGCGCGGTGGTGTCCGCGGGGGGCGGCAGGTCGTGGGGGTCGGCCGCCAGGAGGAGTTCGGCGAGGACGGCGGGGCTGAGGGTCATGCCGAAGCCGAGGGTGGGCCGCCCGGTGTCCCCGGCGCCGGTGTCCGTGGCGCCGGTGTCCCTGGCGCCGGTGTCCGTGGCGCCGGTGTCTCTGGTGTCCCTGGTGTCGACGACGTGCCCGGTGACGGGCAGATCGGCGGAGGCGACGAGGTACTGGCGGGGCCCGTACTCGTAGCGGTGCTCGCCCAGCGCGAGACGCTTGCGGCCCTGGGCGATCACGGCGAGCACGGTCCCGGACATGCCGGGCGTGGGAGCGTCCGTACGGTCGAACCGGCAGGCCCGGACCCCGTCGATCGCCGTGGTCATGTCGGCGGGCGCCCGCCGGAGCAGGAGAGCGCGCATCTCGTCCAGCGGATCCATGGTGCCGGTGTCGCGCGGAGCGGCCTGGTGACCGCTCACCCGGGCGTCGGCGTCAGAGGTGGGGTTCAGAGGTTCTGCCCGCCGGAGACCTCGATGTCCTGACCGGTGATCCAGCGGCCTTCCTCGGAGACCAGCATCGCGATGACCATGCCCACGTCGTCGGGCTCGCCGACCCGGCCGAGAGCGAACGACTTCGCCAGCTCCGGGATGATCTCGGGGTTCTTGGCGAAGGCGTCACCGGCGAAACGTGTGACGGTCGCGCCCGGGGCGACCGAGTTCACGCGGATGCCCCGGGCGCTGAACTCCTTGGCCATGTAGCGGCTGAGCACGACCAGGGCGCCCTTGAGGGCCGCGTAGACGGAGTATCCCGGCGCGGTCACGTGGGGCAGGGCGGAATTGCTGGTGACGTTGACGACGGCGCCCCCGTCGGCCAGGAGCGGCAGCAGGGCCTGGGTGAGGAAGAAGGGGCCCTTGAACAGACCGCGTGTGAGCCGGTCGAACTCCTCTTCCAGGGCGTCCTCGATCATCGCCATCCCGGCGAATCCGGCGTTGTTGACCAGCTGGTCGAAGGAATCCCGCTCGAAGGTACGGCGCAACACATCGGCCACCTCCGCCCGGAAGGCGGGGAATCCGGCGCTGTCGCCGAGGTCCAGGCGCAGGGCCACGGCGGTACCGCCCTGCTCTTCGATCCGCGCGACGGTGTCCTGGGCCCCGTGCTCGTTGGAGCTGTACGTCAGGATGACGCCGGCGCCCCGCCGGGCGAGGTGAAGAGCCGCGCTCTGCCCGATGCCTGAGCTCGCGCCGGTGACGACGGCCACGTTCATGGGGTGCCTCCTGGGCCTGCGGAGTCCGATTGGCTCCGTACGGGATGTGTCACCCCCAGCCAACCGCCGCCCCCGACCCGGGGAAAGACCGATCCTCCCGGACTCTTGCCCAATCCTCGCGCCCTGTCCGCGAGGACGCCGAGCGTGGGCGTACCGGCGTCGCGTCGCGGAACGAGCGGCGGCCCCGGGTGCGTTCACGTGTCCAAGGGTTTCCCAAGGTTTCCCCAAGGTCTCTTCGCCATGGTTGCCACGTGCCCGAATCAACCAGGGAGACTGAATGAGATCACGAACTGCTGCCGCAGTCGCGGCGGTTGCCGCGGTCGCCGCCATGGCGCTGCCCGCCACCGCCGGTGCGGCCACGGCGGAGGCCTCCGCCGCCACCGCTTCGGCCACCGTTCCCGCCACGTGGATCCACACCGGGGAGACCTTCCCCAACCGAACCTTCTGTGACGGCCGAGCCGCCCAACTCGCCTACCAGGGGCAGCGTCCTCAGTGCCGTGGGCCGATGGCGGACGGCCGCTTCCACCTGTGGGTCTACGTGTAAGCCGCTCCCTCCGCGGGCGTCCCCACTCCTAGTAGTGGGGACGCCATGCTCCCCTGGACACGCCCTAGCGGTGGGAAGGGCTGAACAGGTGTGCCTGCCGCACCCCGGCTTTGCGGAGTTCGTCGGCCACGACGCGCAGTGCGGTGCGGGCCATGTGCGGGTAGATCCCGTCCTTGCAGTCCATCCAGATGCGGGGCACTGTGGCTTCGACGGCGGCGTAGTTGGGACTGTAGGGAGGCGAGGCCTCGTCCCAGAGGACCTCGGCCTCCTCCGGAGAGAGTTCGCGGCCGTCCTCGAACACGCGCATCAGCCGAGGTTTCGCAGCGGTGAGTGCGGTGACCGCGCGGGCCGGTTCGTCCGACTCGACGACGATCCCCCAGTTCTGCACCAGCGCGTCGCCATGGCCCCCAAGGATCCCGAATGCCTCGGGGCCGACCGTGATACCGCCCGGCTCGCTCTCCGTGACCACGGCCCGCCGCATCCACGACGCCGCCTCGTCGCAGTACAGGCAGGCTTCTGCCACGCGCCAGAGCATCTGCGGGCCCGAACCACGAACCGCCTCCTCGAACAGTTCCTGGGCGTGCTCCCACTGCCCTGACTCATGGGCCAGACAGCCCTGCCTGAACGAGGCCTCGGAAGGGTGATCTACAGACTGCGGAAGAGCTTCGGCATCCATGGCCCTTGTCTATCAAGGGGTACTGACATCCCGTCACCGGATTACTGGCAGAGCCGGCGCAGCCGACCTGTCGAACCCCGCCGGCACGCGGTCGGGATCGCCTGTCAGGAGACAGTGTCTCGTCAGCTTCTCCCGCCTACTAGGGTCGTACGGGCCGGGGGAGGTGCGGCGGTGAGGTCGCCGGCCCGGCAGCCGGATTCCGGCCGCCAGGCGGCCGGAATCCGGGAGGATGGCGGGACCGCGTTGTGAGACGGTTGCCGGATGAGCCGTATCGAGAGCCCCGTCTCCGCTCAGCCCCGCATCCGCCTGTTCGGCCGGATCATGGTGGAGACCGCTGAGGGCGCGTACGTCTCCGCCGGTCCCGCGAAGCAGGCGTGCGTCCTGGCGGTTCTCGCGTTGCAGAGCGGCCGGCTCGTCAGCGTGGACACCTTGATCGAGCGGGTGTGGGACGACGCCCCGCCCCGCGCGGCCCGGGCCGGCCTGCACAGTTACGTCGCCCGGCTCCGTAAGTTGCTGGACCACGGCGGTGGTTCTGCGGGGACGAGCTCTCCGCTGGCCCAGCAGTCGGGCGGCTACGTTCTGGCGCTGGACCCGGAACAGGTCGACGTCCACGTGATGCGGGCGCTGGTCCAGCGGGGTGGCAAGGCCGCGGGACAGCAGGACCACCAGGAGGCCCGGAACCTCTACCGCCGGGCCGCCGAACTCTGTCACGGTGAGGCGCTGGGGAACGTGGGCGGCGACTGGGCGGCCCGGCACAGAGCGGGTCTCCACCAGGAACGACTGGGCCTGCTGGCCGAGTTGTACGAGGCGGAACTCCACCTCGGCCGCCACGACGCGATCCTCCCGGAGCTCGCGAAGCTGGTCACCGATCAACCCCTAGACGAGCGCCTGGCGGTCCAGTACCTGCTCGCCCTCTACCGGTGCGGCCGCCCGGCCGACGCGCTCACGCACTACGAGCGCACCCGGGAACGGCTCGCCGAAGAACTCGGCACCGACCCCAGCGCGCAGCTCCGGGAGCTGCACCGGAAGATACTCACCGGCGCCGCCGCGCTGTCCGCCCCGGCCGCGCCGCCGTCCGCGTTACGCGGCGCACCGCGTCAACTCCCCTCCTCCCCACCGGTGTTCACCGGCCGGAGCCGAGAGCTTGGGCAGCTCACCTACGCCCTTGACGTCCAACGGACCTCCCGGAGCAGCGCCGTGGTGATCTCCGCGATCGGTGGGATCGGCGGGGTCGGCAAGACGTGGCTGGCGCTGCGCTGGGCGCACGACAACGTGGAACACTTCCCTGACGGGCAGTTGTACGTGAACCTGCGCGGCTTCGAGCCGTCCTCGGCACCCTTGCCGGCGGCGGTCGCCCTGCGCGGATTCCTGGGCGCTCTGGGGGTCGACCCTGACGCCGTTCCGGCCGACTTGGAAGCCCAGGCGGGCCTCTACCGCAGTCTGCTCGCGGAGCGGCGCATGGTGATCGTGCTGGACAACGCGCGCGATGCCGACCAGGTCCGTCCCCTGCTGCCCGGAAGCCCGTCCTGCCGCGTACTGATCACCAGTCGTGACCGCCTCGCCTCCCTTGTCACCACGCACGGCGCGGGCCTCGTCAGCCTTGACGCCTTCCAGGCGGACCAGTCCCGCGAGCTGCTCACCCGTCATCTCGGCGCGCACAGAGCCACGGCCGAACCCGAGGCGGTCGACGCCCTGGTCGAGCACTGCGCGGGTCTCCCTCTCGCCCTCGGCATCGTGGCCGCGCGCGCCGTCACGCATCCCGGGTTCCCTCTCGCCGTCCTCGCGGAGGAACTCCGGTCGGCCACCGGCCGGCTCGACGCGCTGACCACGGGAGACGTGTCCGTGAACCTGCGCGCGGTGTTCTCCACCTCCCACCGCGCCCTGACCCCGCCGGCCGGCCGCCTGTTCGCCCTGTTGGGGCGGGCGCCGGGCCCGGACATCGGTCTGCCCGCCACCGCCTCCCTCGCGGCTCTTCCCCTGCCCCGGACCCGCCGACTCCTGGCCGAGTTGGAGGCCGCGCATCTGATCCAGCAGTACCGCCCCGGCCGCTATCGCATGCACGACCTCATCGGACTGTTCGCCGCCGAACTGGGCGACGCGGGCCAGGTCCCTGACACCCGTACTCACACCGACACGGACACAGACACCGACACGGACACCCACACTTCCGCTGCCGGTGACACTTCCACCGCCGCTGCCTTGACCCGGCTGGTCGACTTCCATCTGCACACGGCCTTCGCCGCCAACCAGCTCCTCGACGGCCCGCACACCCCCTTCCGGCCCGAACTGGACTCGCCCGCCCCGGGCTGCGCCCCGCTCCCGCTGGCGGACACGGCAGCCGCGCTGGAGTGGTTCTCCACCGAACATTCCTGCTTGCTGGCCACCCAGATCCTCGCCCTGGAGCAGGGCCGGTACGCGCAGGTGTGGCAGCTGGCCTGGACACTGATCTCCTACCACCTGGGCGGCCACCACCTACAGGACTACTTCGCCGTCTGGCGTGCCGCCCTCACCGCGGCCGAACGCCATGGCAGCGCTCCCGTTCCCCGGGCCCTGGCCCACTGGCGTCTGGGACAGGCCCACGCACAGACCGGAGAGCACGCCAAGGCCCTGGACCACCTGCACGTGGCCCTCACCTTGTCCGAGCAGACTGACGACCTCGCCGGCCAGGCGCACATCTGCCGCACCCTCGGCCGGGCCTGGGAACAACACGGGGACGACGAGAAGGCCCTCGACCACGCCGTCCGCGCTCTGCGCCTGTACCGGAGGCTCGACAACCCCGTCTGGCTGGCCAACCAGCTCAACGCGGTCGGCTGGATGCACGCCCAACTCGGGCTCCACTCCGAGGCGCAGGACCACTGCGAACAGGCCCTCGCCCTCTTCCGCGCGGACGGACAGCGCGGTGACGAGGCGTCAACTCACGACAGCCTGGGCTACATCGCCCACCACACCGGACGGCACACCGAAGCCCTGGACCACTACCGGCAGGCGCTGTCGCTCTTCCGCCATGTCGGCAGTACCTACAACGAGGCCGACACCCTCACCAACCTCGGCGACACGTACCACGCCATGAACCGGCCGGACCAAGCGCGCGAAGCATGGGAACAGGCCCTGGCCCTGTGCGAGACACAACGCCGCTCCACCCAGACCGAAGAGCTGCGCAACCGCTTGGCATAAGGCGCCTCGGAGCACGCCCCCACCCCCCGGTCCGTCAACCACAAGCATTCGCCGTCCGTGGAACGACCGTACTGCGGCACGCCGCCCGAACCGCCGCTCTCGCGGTCGTCCTGGCTCTCGCGGCCGGCTGCGGGGACGCCCCGCCCGCAGGGCACGCCGCACGCGCTGGGCACGCCGGCGGTCATGTGGGCGGGCTCCGAGTACGGGGCAGGGTCTCGGCGCGACGAAGCCCACCACCCCTGGAGCATGATCACGGAGTCTCCGGCAGCCGAATCTGACCGGAGGCTGGACGACAAGCTCAGGGCCAGAGCAACTCCCTTGCCCAGGTGGCGCCTTCGCGCCGGTAGCGCAGCCGTACGTGTTGTCTGCGGGCGTCGCCCTGGAAGAACTCCACCTCGTCCGGCACCAGTACGTACCCCGTCCAGGACCGGGCCTCGGGCGCCGGATCGTGTCCGGCCCGCTCCCACGCGTCCTCGCTCATCCGCGCCAACTGCTCCAGGGAGCCGAGGACTTCGCTCTGGCGCCCCACCAGCGCGGCGGCCAGCGCGCCCTTCGATCTGGCCCGCAGATCCGCCCGGGTCTCCGCCGCGTCGGCCGTCGCCACCGCCCCTCGGAGCCGTACCGCACGGCCCTGCGCCGCCCAGTAGAAGCCGAGCGCGGCCTCGGGCCGGGCGGCCAGCTGGCGGCCCTTGGCGCTGGTCACGTGGGTCGCGAAGTGCCAGCCCCGTACATCCGCGTCGTGCAGCATCAGGGTCCGCACGTCGGGCCGGCCCCGCTCGTCGGCGGTCGCGAGGGTCATCGTGTGGGGCTCGGGCTGGCCCGCCGCCACCGCCTCGGCGAACCACCGGTGGAAGAGGGGCAGCGGTTCGCCGGGTGCGGTGGCGGGGTCGAAGGCGGGCAGCTCGGTGTCCCAGACGCGCTGGGCGCGCAACAGCGCACGGAAGGCCTCCTGCCGGCGCTCGCCCCGGCGCTCGTCCTGGCCCTCGCCTCGTTCGTCGTCCATGCACGCCATTCAACCCGGCCGCCTCCACCCCCCGGCGGCACCGCGCCCAACTGCTTCGCCGGCCGCGACGACCTCTCACTCAGGCCGGCGGCCCTATCTACGAGCGGCCGCGCCCCGGCAACGCGACGCCGGCCGTCATGGCCGAGGGACCCGCCACCCGTGCGTGGCTGGTGGAGCTGGTGCAAGAGGGGGAGGTGGTGGAACGGGTCACCGCGTTGCGTACGGGCTACCGCGCCCTGCTCGAAATGCGGCTGGAACCCACCCGCACGCGGGCGCGCTGCTCGCCGCGCTGGTGGAACGGTTGCTTCCCGCCGATACGGCCTGACGCCGCCACGCACGCACGGACCGATGCCGCCGTACGGCCTGGCATTCGCCCCCACACGGCCTGACCTCCGCCCCCTCCTGGGACGGGAGCGCCGGCGGGGATCAGAGGATCAGTCGTCTGATCCGCCGCCGGCGTGACAGGACGGGGAGACGGGGAAAACAGGGGAAGTGGGGCACGCCCGTGCCGTGCCCGCCGGCCGCTGCGCCGGCTCGCGCGGCGCGATTACTTCGTGGGCTTCCTGCCGGTGATGCCGAGGTGCACCAACAGCGCCAGGTTCGGCTTCAGTTCGGCCTGCTTCACACCCCAGCCCTGGAAGCTCTTCTGGTGCGAGGCCACCGAGGCCAGCAGGACGACCAGGGAACCGGCCAGCGCCGCCGGGCTGACGTCCTTGTCCACCCGGCCCTTGGACTGGAGCTCCTTCACGGAATCCGTAAGGGAGTTGGTGACGGAGTTGAGGACCTTCATGCGGATCTTGTTGAACCGCTTGTCCCCCTCCGCGGCGCCCAGATCGACGACCCTCAGGATCGCGTCGTGCTTGCGCCAGAAGTCGAGGAAACCTTCCACCAGATCTTCCGATGTCTGCCAGCCGGCCTTGCCGGCCCAGGAGCGGCCGGAGACCAGTCCGGTCAACCCGGTGCCCTCCTTGGCCATTTCCTCGGCGATTTCGAGGACGGCGCCCTCGACATCCGGGAAGTATTGGTAGAAGGTCGCAGGTGAAGTCCCCGCCTTCCGGGCGACGTCGATGACTTTGACGTCCCGGTACGGCGAGGAGCTGAGCATCTCGCTGAGGCAGTCGAGCAGCTTCTGCCGCGTCGCCTGGCCGCGTCGACCAGCCACGCGGCCGTCGACGGTGCGTACTTGTCCTGTCATGCCGTCAGCTTACCGACGGGTGATCTGAGCGCGATTTGACCGACTGCAAATGGGGAACCACCCCTTCCGCGTACGGGTCCCCAGGGGTCCGCCCGGGTTCGTATGGCTCCGGAAGTGCTTCGGAACCAGATCGGCACCACCCCGCCCGCCAATAGTGTTATCAACAGCCTGTGGACAACTTCGGTGGACAACTTTGGTGCGCGATCCAAGCGCCCACAGGGGTGATGTCATCTTAATGGCTCATATGTTCTATTTTCCTGGCCTGCGCCCCGCCCCGTAGCGCCTTAACTTGGCTGTGACGGGCACCACACGCGGAAGGCGCACGGAAGGATCCTGGCTCATGGCCGCATTCGCGGAAGGCACGCCGTGCTGGGTGGATGTGTCGCTTCCCGACCTGGAGGCGGGCAAGCGCTTCTACGGAGAGCTGTTCGGCTGGACCTTCGGCGACGACGGTGACGAAGGCGGCGGCAGTGGCGGCAGTGGCGAAGGCGGCGGCGGCGAAGGCACTCCCGCCCCCGGGCGCTACGCGGAAGCCTTCAGCGACGGGAAGCGCGTGGCCGGCCTCACCGCCAAGCGCGACGGCCGCATGCCGACCGTCTGGGGCGTCTACTTCGCCACCCCCGACGCCGCCGCCCTCAGCCGTACGATCACGGCCGCGGGCGGCCAGATGGTGCGCGAGCCGATGTCGCTGGGCGTGCTCGGCGTCGTGGCGCTGGCGGCGGACCCGGCCGGCGCCGTCTTCGGCCTCTGGCAGACGGGGGACAACACGGGCTTCGAGAAGAAGGGCCTGCCGGGATCCTTCTGCTGGACCGAGGTCTACACCCGCGACAAGGCGAGCGTGGACCCCTTCTACGAGACCGTCTTCGGCTTCCGGGGCACGGACGTGTCCGACGACGCGGTGGACTTCCGCATGTGGTCCCCGGCCGGTACGGAACCGGGCCCGGACACCGCGATCGGCGGCCGCAGCGTGATCACCGACGCCTTCCCGGTGGAGATGCCGGGCCACTTCCTCAGCTACTTCGCGGTGGCCGACTGCGACGCGACGGCCGCCGCCGTCGTCCGGCTCGGCGGCCGGGTGACGGCCCCGCCGTTCGACATCGAGTACGGGCGGATGGCGGTGTTCAACGACAACCAGGGCGCGTCCTTCGCCGTACTGGAGGAACCGGAAGAGAAGCCGGACCCCGGGGCGGGGACGCAGGAAAGCGAAGAGAGCGCGGAGAGCGACGAGGAAGCGGAGCAATCGGCGTAAGCGCGGGGCACACGTGGTGTCCGGATCGCGGTAGGACACTCCGATCCGCCCCCGGGTTCGCAACCGATGCCTCCGACAGGAAGAATCAGGGGGCACGGGGCCGTACCTTTGTGGCCCGTACGGGGAGGTGGCAGGCAAGTGGAGCAGCTGACGCAGCACGACCCGAGGCGTATCGGCCCTTTCGAGGTGCTGGGACGGCTCGGTGCCGGCGGCATGGGGCTGGTCTATCTCGCGCGTTCGGCATCGGGACGCCGGGTCGCGATCAAGACGGTCCGTACCGAACTTGCCGAGGACCAGCTGTTCCGGGTCCGCTTCACGCGTGAGGTGGAGGCCGCCCGCGCCGTCAGCGGGTTCTACACCGCCGCCGTCGTGGACGCCGACCCCCGGGCCGCCGTGCCCTGGCTGGCCACCGCCTACGTACCGGCGCCCTCGCTGGAAGAAATAGTGAATGAGTGCGGTCCGATGCCGGCCCAGGCGGTGCGCTGGCTGGCGGCGGGGATCGCCGAGGCGCTCCAGTCCATCCACGGCGCCAATCTGGTCCACCGTGACATGAAGCCCTCCAACGTCCTGGTGGTGGAGGACGGCCCGCGCGTCATCGACTTCGGGATCGCCTCCGGTGTCTCCAACACCCGGCTGACCATGACCAACGTCGCCGTCGGCACCCCCGCGTACATGTCGCCCGAGCAGGCCAGGGACTCACGCAGTGTCACGGGCGCCAGCGACATCTTCTCGCTCGGCTCGACCCTCGTCTTCGCCGCGACCGGGCACGCGCCCTACCACGGCGGCAATCCGGTCGAGACGGTCTTCATGCTGCTGCGCGAGGGCCCGGACCTGGAGGGCCTGCCGGACGAGCTGAGACCCCTCATCGACTCCTGCATGCAGATGGACGCCACCCGCCGCCCCTCGCCCGCCGACCTCCAGGCCCAGCTGGCGCCGCACCTCTTCGCCTCGGGCAGCGACGACAGCGGTACGGCGTCCGCGTGGCTGCCGGATCTCGCCACGGCCATGATCGAGCGCCGGAGGGCGGGCGGGCGCGGCCCCGCTCCCGTACCGGCGGTACGGCCTCCGGCGCCCGTGCTGCCGCCCCCGCCGCCCCGTCCGCCGCACCACCCGGAGTGGCAGTCCGCCCGGCGCCAGGGCAACGACCCGCGCGGCGGTGGCGGGACCCGCCCGGCCCCGCCCGCGTCCTTCCCGGCGGGGCAGTCGCCGCAGTCCCCTCAGTCTCCGCAGTCCCCGGCCGCCGCCGGTCCGGTACGGCTCGCGGGCTCGCCCGTGCCGATCGGGCCGGGCCCCCGGGTCGCGGACGCGCGCGGCGCGGTGGCCGCCGAAGCGGGCCCCGCCACCGGCTGGATCCGCCCGCCCGCCGGCCTCACCGTCGCCGGCGCGGAGAGCGTCACCAGCCCGGTCGTCCCGCCGGTCCCGGCGCCCGCGCAGGCGCCGGACGGCGCGCCGGGGCGCTGGCGCCCCTGGCGGTTCCGGATGTCGAACGACGTCTGGGGCACCCCCGTCGTCGACGGCGATCTGCTGTACGTGACGTCGTTCGAGGTCCACGCGCTGGACGTGGGCAGCGGGCGCCGGCAGTTCAAGACACGGGACGTGGCCTGGGCGATGGCCGTGGCCGGGGGCCGTATCCACGCCTCGGACGGGCCGACGCTGTACGCCCTCGACGGCCAGGACGGCAGCGAGCGCTGGCGCCTCCAGACCGACGCCTGGGTGTACTCCCTCAAGGTCGACCGGGGCACGGTCGTCACCGGCACGCGCGGGGGCGGCGTACAGGCCTGGGACGCGGCCGGCGGGCAGAAGCTGTGGGAGACGTCCGGTGCCCAGACGGACTTCGAGACGCCGGAGGCCGGTCCGGCCGTCTTCGACGACACGGTGTACGTGTGGCAGGACGCCCGGCTGCGGGCGCTCGACGCGCGCTCCGGCGCGGAGCGCTGGTCGTACCCCGTCGGCGACGCCGCGTCCTGCGGGGGTGTGCCGGTACGGGTCAGGCCCGCGCCGGACGGGCGGCTGTACGTCTCCGCAGGGACGCGCGTGCTCGCGATCGACATCGTCAGCGGCCGGGTCCACTGGCACTTCGAGGCCCCCGCGGTCTTCCTCTCGCCCCCGGCCTTCGCGCCGGGGCCCGCGGTGACGGGCGGCGGGGTGTACCTCGCGGACTACCTCGGTACGGTGTACGCGCTCGACGCCGCGAACGGCAAGGACCGCTGGCGCATCGCCACGGAGTCCCGCCAGTCCATCGAGCCGGTGCTGGTGGCGGACGGCAACGTCCACGTCGGCAGCGGCAGCGCGCTCTACACGCTCGACGCGGTGACGGGCACGCCCAAGTGGCGGTTCGCGGCGGGCGGCGAGGTGATCGGAGCTCCGGTCGTCGCCGACGGCCGACTCCACTTCGGCTCGGCGGACCACGTGCTGTACACGCTGGACGCGAGCGGCGGCCAGCTGCGCTGGAAGCTGGCGACGGGCGGCGAGATCACCGGGTCGCCGGTGGCGCGGCGGGGTGTGGTGTACGCGTGCAGCAAGGACCGCTGCGTGTACGCGCTGGACGCGGTGAAGGGGACGGCCACCGGGCGCGGGGGTGGCGGGGCGCGGTAGCGTCGGTGTCGATCCATGAGCGACAACGGGGGAGAGAAACGGACTTGATACGTCGACGTCTGAAATTCGCGGCGGTGCTGGTCGCGGTGGTCCTGGCTCTGACGGGCTTCTCGTCGGGCCACGGAAGCAAGAGCGGCAAGAGCAAGGGGTCGGGCGGCGGCGGGGGAGGCTGCTCCAACTCCAAGAAGAGCAACGGTTCTTCGTACAACGGATCCGACTCGGACTACGACTCGGACTCCGGCACCGACGCGGACTACTCGTCGGGCGACTCGTACACGAGCGCCCCGACCGCCGGGGCGACCTCGGGAAGCGACGTCGTGGCCGAGGTGGTCACCTGCGTCCGCAAGGCCAAGGGCAAGCGGAAGGCCGTCACGTACGCGACGGTACGGGTCCAGGCCCCGACCGGCACCACCGCGACCTACGAGGTCGACGTGGACTTCCGGGGCGCGACGGGCGCCGTACTGGACAACGCGGACACCGAAGTCACCCTGGACAGCGGCGAGTCCACGACGGTACGGGTCCGCATGGAGAGCCCGAAGGTGGTCAGGAACGTCACCGACTGCGCGGCGACGGCACGCGTCGCGAGCTGAGGCATGACTGAGGGGCCGGGCGACCCGCCCGGCCCCTCGGCCGTCGTATGTGAAGCGCCGTGCAAGAAACGCTGTGCAAGAAGCGTCGTGCAAGAAGCGGCCGCGGCGGCTCCCCCTCCGCGCCGCCGCGGCCGCTCCTCCCCCGTCGTGGTCGTTCAGCTCACGGCTTCGGCGGCGGGGAGGACGCGTGGTTGTCCATCGTGGTGATCTCTTCACCCGAGGCGTGGTTGTCGAGCGTGGCGATGTCGCCCGCGGCGACCGGCTGCGGCTTCGGCGTGGTGGTCGTGCCGCCCACCTCCGCGCCCGACGCGTGGTTGTCGAGTGGCTTCAGGCCGTCCACAGGCTTCTTGGCAGGCTTCGTAACGTCGCTCATCGTCGTCAACTCCCCTATCTGTCTTGATACATGATCAAGGACGCCCGACCGACAATTCCCCCGGGGACTGTCGGTCGGGCTCCCGTAGCCGTTCCGCAGAAGTGGCCCGGCTTCCCCCCCATCGACCGTCTGCCCCCCGACGCGACGGTTCGATGGGCGTAAGACTGCCGTGCGCCGATAAACGAACGATGAACGAGCCCAGTGATCTTGACCTCACGCCGCCGCGAGGGGCGTGAGAAGGCTCCGGGTCTCCTCCGCCTCGGGGGAGCCGAGCCGCTCGTAGATGTCCAGCGCCTCCCGCCAGCAGGCGCGGGCCCGGCCCGACTGGCCGATGCTGTCGAGCGCCTTGCCGAGCACGGTCAGCACCGTCCCGCGCCGCCACTCGCCGCCGATGCCCCGCAGCGCGATGGCCTGTTCGGCGTGGGACGCGGCGAGCGTGGGGCGGCGGGCGACCAGGTGGACCTCGGCCAGGCGGAAATGGGTCACGCCCTCCCACAACGGCTGGCGGTTGTCGCGGAACAGCTCCAGCGCCTCGGTGAGTTGGTCGAGCGCCTCGGCCAGGCGGTTGGCCTGGGTCAGGGCGATGCCCAGGGCGTACCGGCCGTTCGCCAGGCGCAGCGTCAGCCCCATGTCGTCGTAGATGTCGATGCCCTGCTGGGCCAGTTCGATCGCGCTGGAGGTCCGGCCGAGCGACAGGTGGATGCGCGAGAGGTTGCACAGCGCGCTCGCCTCGCCGACGAGGTTGTTGTCGGCGCGGAAGTTCTCGATCGCCTGGAGCAGGAAGCCCTCCCCCTCGGCGGGCCGCTCCTGGTAGATCGCGATGATGCCGCGGTCGTTGGGCGCCCAGCAACTGGGCAGCGGGTCCCGGGCCTTGTCCGCCAGCAGCATGGCGAGCCTGGCCTCCTCGTCGGCCTCGTTGAAACGCCCGGCCACCAGGTGCACGTTGGTCAGCGCCGTCCGCGCGCGCCCCTCGGCCCGCGCGTCGTCGGCGGCCCTGGCCGCCTCCAGGACCGCGAGAGCCGAGGACTCGTACTGCTTGGAGTTGGCGCCCGACTCGCCCAAGTCCTTGGCCGCCCAGAGGAGATCGACGGCCCGGCGCAGCACGCCGGGTCCGGTGGACTGCCGTACGGAGGCCAGGAGGCAGTCCGCCTCCGCGTACAGCCAGTCGAGCGCGTCGTGCCGGTCGTCGAACGACAGGCCCTCGTACGCCGTCGGCTCCAGGTGGTCCACCAGCCGGTCGCCGGGCCGCTCGATCGCGTAGACCTTCGCCGCCGTCGCCAGGTAGAAGTCCAGCAGCCGTGACAGTGCCGCCTCCCGCCCGGCCGGGGGGTGTTCGTCGCGTTCGGCGCACGCACGCGCGTAGAGCCGTACGAGGTCGTGGTAGCGGTAGCGGCCCGGCGCGGCGGACTCCACGAGGGACGTGTCGACCAGCGACTCCAGGACGTCCTCCGCCGCGTGCGGCGGCAGGTCCAGTACGGCAGCGGCGGCGGCCAGCGAGATGTCCGGGCCGTCCACCAGCCCCAGCAGCCGGAACGCGCGCGCCTGCGCCGGCTCCAGCTGCCCGTAGCCCAGTTCGAACGTGGCCTTGACCGCCAGGTCGCCGGCCTGGAGTTCGTCCAGCCGCCGCCGCTCGTCGGCGAGTTTCGCGGCCAGGACGGACACCGTCCACGTGCGGCGGGCCGCCAGCCGTGACGCCGCGATCCGGATCGCCAGCGGAAGGAACCCGCACGCGCCGACGACGTCCAGCGCCGCCTTGCGCTCCGAGTTCACCCGCTCCTCGCCGACTATGCGGATGAACAGCTGGAGCGCCTCCTCCGGCGACATCACGTCCAGGTCGACCAGGTGCGCGCCCGCCAGGTCGACCATCCGGACCCGGCTGGTGACGAGCGCCGCGCAGCCCGTCGTCCCGGGCAGCAGCGGCCGGATCTGCGCGGCGTCGCGCGCGTTGTCCAGGAGGACGAGGATGCGGCGGCCGTCCAGCGTCGACCGGTAGAGCGCGGACCGCTCCTCCAGCGTGTCCGGGATGGCGGTGTCGGGCGTGCCCAGCGCCCGCAGGAAAGCGCCCAGTACGGTCTCCGGTTCGGCCGCCCGGGGCCCGGCGCCCATGAGATCCACGTACAACTGGCCGTCGGGGAAGTGCGGCCGGGCCTCGTGCGCCAGGTGGACGGCGAGGGTCGTCTTGCCGACCCCGCCGATGCCGGCCAGCGCGGAGACCGCCATCACGGACCCGTCGGCGGCGGCGAGCCGGTCGCCCAGCTCCCGTACGAAGGAGGCGCGACCGGTGAAGTCCGGCACGTTCGCGGGCAGTTGCGCGGGGCGCATGACGGTGTGGACGGGCGCGGGCTCCTCCACCGGGCGGGCCAGCTCCGCGTCCGCCCGGAGGATCCGCTGCTGGAGCTTGGCGAGTTCGGGCCGGGGGTCGACGCCCAGTTCGTCGGCGAGCAGGCGGCGGGTGTCGGCGTAGACGGCGAGCGCCTCGGCCTGCCGTCCGCTGCGGTACAGCGCCAGCATCAGCAGTTCGCGCAGCCGCTCCCGCAGGGGATGCGCGGCGGTGAGGGCGGTCAGCTCGGAGACGGCCTCGGCGTGGCAGCCCAGCTCCAGGTCCAGGTCGAGCCGGGTCTCGGTGAGTTGGAGCCGCCACTCCTCCAGCCGGGTGCGCTGCGTCTCGGCGTACGGCCCCGGTACGGAGGCGAGAGCTTCCCCGTCCCACAGCCCGAGCGACTTGTTGAGGAGCGCCCGCGCCTGCGAACGGTCCCCGGCGGCCCGCGACTTCTCCGCGTCGGCCGCCAACTCCTGGGCGAGACCGAGGTCGAGGGCGTCGGGTCTGGCACGCAGGGCGTATCCACCGGACTCGCTGACCAGCACCCCGCCGGGCAGCACCTTGCGGAGGCGGGAGGCGTACGTCCGTACGGCGGCGAGCGCCTGCGACGGGGGGTCGTCACCCCAGAGGGCGTCGATCAGCTCCCCGGCGGTGGCGGTACGGCCCTCGCGGAGCAGGAGGGCGGCCAGCAGGGCGCGTTGCTGCGGCGACCCGGTGGGCAGGGCCTCACTCCCGAGCCAGGCACGGACGGGCCCGAGCAGGCTGAACCGAAGAGCGCCGCCTGCCTCGCCGGCCTCATCCGTCCCACCGGGCGTCACCTGGGCCCGCTGATCCGCTCCACGCGGCCCGCCGTCACGGTCCATGGCTCCCTGCCCCCCGCTCCTGCCGCTGCCGTATCACCGCCGCCGGTGAGGCTTTCGCGGTATCGCCCCACCGGTATCGCTACTTCCGATATCGCCTATTGCCTTCGACAGTCTGCCTTGTCGGAGGTGGGCGCGTCAGCAGGGAGGACCGGTCTGCACAAGGCTTCAACAGGATCGTGTCCGGGCCGGGACTGGAAGGTGAGCGATACCGCCGATACCGCCGAGCGGGGCGACGCCGGCGCCTGCGTCATTTTCCGTACCGTCGGCTCCGATAGGGCGAGGTCAGGCCCTAACCGAGCTTCCGCAGCACTTCGGAGACGTTGGCCCGGTACGTGCGCAGCGCGTGCAGCCCGGCGGTGTAGCGGTCGCGATGCCGTGCGATGTCCGCGGCCTGCGCCCGTTCCTTCGCGTCGCGCCAGAGTTCGGCCGTGTGGTGGCGGCGCTTGCAGGTGACGTCCGCGACGGCGGTGGCCCGTTCCCGCCGCGTATGACGGGTGTTCCCCTCGTTGTCCCGCTGCCAGGCGTCGTCCGTGTACGCCGCGACGGGGTCGGCGTACGTGCCGAATCCCTGCTCCGCAAGGCAGCGGGACCACACGTCCCAGGCCGCGCGGAGCCGCGGGTCGCCCTTGACGGCCTTGTTGATCCCGGTCGTCCGCGTGTTCGCGTAGAGCCAGTCCCGCTTGATGTCGACCCCGCGCATGAGCGGTCGGCCCGCCTCGGCGTTGCACGCGGGCCAGTCCGCGTACTCGGCGGCGGTCATGCGGCGGCCCCTCGGCAGGTCGGACCGCTGCCGCGCCGGATCCCAGCCGTAGCCCCAGCGACGGGCGGCGTCGAGGTCGAGAAGGCCGTATTCGGTGCTGACCGCGGTGAGGGTGGCCACTTGGGGGTCGCTGGGATACCGCGGGTCGAGCGGGAAGTCCTGGTGGCCGCGGGCCGCCATGCACCGCCGGACCAGCAACCCCGAGGCCCGCTTCTCCCGTTGGTAGTCCTCCGGCGTGTAGTCGTAGCGGTCGGACGGCAGGGGGCCGAGGTCCGACGCCGTGCGGATGACGTCCGGGGGCTCCGAGCCGGAGACGCAGACCGCCGCCAGCACCGCCACCACTGTCACGGCAACCGTCCGCCACCACCCCCGACTTGTCATGATCGGGATGCTAGCGGGCGGTGGGTACGGGGTCGGCCCCGGCTCCGCTAGTCGCCCAGGAACACCGGGTTCGTGAAGGCAGCCAGCGGGCCCGGCAGGCCCGGGATCGTGGCCGGGTGGCGGACCTCCGCGCGGACGTACGTGGCGTACGCGGGTGTCGTGCGCCACTCCGCCGTGCCGGTTCCCGAGGCCGGGAGCGTCGTGGTGTGGAGCGTGCCCTGGTCGGTGACGAAGTGGGCGGTGCAGCCCGGGGCGCCGGTGACCTCCAGCCGTACCGTCACCGGGGCGTCGTCCGCCACGCGCAGCCGCTCGCCGATGCCCGCGTGGGCGCCCCGGCCGCCCGAGGCGGTGAACGTCAGGGAGACGCGGGCCGATTCGGCGACGTAGCTGTGGCCCGCGCGGATGCCCGCGAGGATCGCCTCGCGGGTCAGGTCCTCGGCGAGGACCACCGTCTGCGGGGTGCCGATCGCGTCCGGGTCGCGGTGGGCGTCGCTGTTGCCCATCGCCGGGGTCCAGGCCATGGCTGAATGGTCTGAACGGGCCGCCACGACAAGGGTGTTGTCCCAGTCCGCCAGGGACACCTCGTCGTCCACCGTGTACGGGCCGTTCCACACCTCCACCGCGTCCGCGTCGCCGAGGCCGAACTTCCAGTTGCAGCCGATGCAGGTCGCGTGCGGGTGCGCCGGGACGACCAGACCGTCCGCGCGGCGGATCTCGCGGGCGTAGTGCCCGAAGCGGTTGTCGCGGGCCCGGTAGCGCCAGTCGACGAACGTACCGGCGTCCATCCCGATCGCCAGGACGTGGCCGTTGCGCGTCGTGACCTCCTCGCCGGTGAGGATCAGCAGGTCGTCGCCCCACAGGCCGTCCCACGCGCGGTGCCCGGCGGACGTGTTGTGCTCGCTGGTGTTGATGAAGTCGAGGCCGGCCGTACGGGCGAGCGCGGCGATCTCGGCCGGGGTGCGGCGGCCGTCGGAGTGCACGGAGTGGAGGTGGCAGTCGCCCCGGTACCAGGCCCGGCCCCGCCCCTTCGCCCGGCGCGGCGGGTAGCTGGGGGCGGGGGTGGTGCCGGGCGCGCCGAGGCTGAGCGTGAGGGTGACCTCGTACGCCAGACCCTGCGGGGAGACGGTGTACGGGGCCAGCGCGATGTTCCAGGTGCCGGCCAGTACCGGACCGGGGAGGTAGCCGGGGGTGGCGTCGTCGGCGCGGAGGAAGAACTCGGTGCGGGCGCCGCCCGACCAGCCCCGGAAGCCCCGGCCGCCGAGAGCCGTGCCGCGCTCGTCGAAGATGCCGATGTCGAGGGCGTTGCCCTGGGTGCCCGGCGGGACGGCCGGGCGCTCGTACGCGTACGAGACGTGGATCTCGCGGACGCCGCGCGGGATCTCCACCGGGAGGTAGACGAAGTCGGGGGAGCCGGGCGGGAGGGTGCCGCGCACGGTTCTGGTGACGTGGGGGACGTCGTCGCCGGTCAGGGGGTCGTCGTTGTTGCCGTCGGCGGAGGCTGGGCTCGCGAAACTCACGGTACTCAACGTAAGCGCGGCGGCGGCTCCCGTCATCAGGAGCGTCCGTCGGTCCGGCGTGTTGTCGGAGTCGGTGTGGGCATTGGTGTCTGTGTCGTCCAGCTGCATGGCGGCGATTCCCCCGGCGGTCGAGAAGGACACAAGCGGTCGCGAGATCGTGCCCGTGAAGTCTGGGGGCCGGCCGTGAACCGGTGGGCAAGGGAGGGGGATGGGCGGATGGCGGGCAGGCGGCGGAGGATCGGTGCGCGGCAGGACACGTATCCGCGAACGGCCGCGCCGCCCGGCCCGGTGGTCGGTGGCGCGGCCGTGGTGCTGCTTTGCTAAGCGCCAAGGGCTACGCGGCCGTCAGATCCAGGGCCCCGTCCGCAACGTCGTGTACCAGCGGTCCGCCATCTTGGCGTACCCGGTCGCCGTGGGATGCACCCCGTCCGCGAGGTCGGCGGCCGTGAGGGCGCTGTGCATGTCGACGAAGTGGACGCGGCGGCCCTTCTGCGCCCACTGGTTCACGATGCCGGGAATCGCCGCGTTGTACGCCTTGCCCCGCGCCTCCACCCCCGGGTTGGTGAAGGGGATGATGCTCGCGACGAAGACGTCCGCGTTCGGCGCGGCGGCCGTGAGGTGGTCGATCAGGGCGGACAGCCGGGCCGGCGCCCCGGCGAGGTCGTAGTTCTGCGTCATGTCGTTCGTGCCGATGTGCAGCAGGACCGTACGGGGATTCGCGCGCTTCGCCCAGTCGACGACCTGGGCGTCGATCTGGTCGATACGGAAGCCGGAGTGGCCCTCGTTGTCGCGGTCGGGGAGCGAGGTGGGCCCGTGGTACTGCGTACCGACGAAGTCGACCAGGCGCTTGTCGGCCGCCGCGCGCTCCCACAGGCGGTTGCGGTAGGCGCCCGCGATGTTGGAGCCGGCGGTGATCGAGTCGCCGAGCGGCATGATCCGCAGACCGCCGTTGGACTCGGCGGACGCGGACGCGGGGGCCATGAGGCCGGCGACGAAGGCCGCGGTCACCGCCGCGCCCAGCAGGGCGGTCCTGCGGCGGCGGCGCCGCGCGGGCGCACCGGCTGCCGGAGTGGTCGGCGAGGTGGTCGGCGGAGTGGTCCGCGAAAGGGCAGGGGAAAGAGAACGCATCAGAACTCCTCAGGTACAGCGTGTGGGGGGACGAGGGGAAATGAGCGGACAGGGGTCCGTACCGCCCTGAGTGGGGGCGGGTCACTCGCGCGCGGGGTGTGCCGTGGGGGTCGGCCGGGCCATGTCCCCCGCAGGTGAGATCTTGGTTGTCTTCTACTGCGGGTCCGGAGGTCGCGCAAGCCTCGCGGCACGTCCACCCGCCTCCGTACCCGCTTCGGTAGCCCCCTCCGTACCCGCTTCCGTACCCGCCCCGGTTGTCCGGACGGAGGCCCCGGCCCTTTCACGCGGGCGTACGTATCCTCGAAGGATGACGACGCACGCGCCTGATCAGCCCAGGGCCGGACGACCGACCGCAGCGCAGGCCGACACCCGGGCCGACGCGCCGACCGCCGAAGCCCCCACCACTCCCAGTGCCCCCACCGCCCCCGCCACCCCCACGGCCAACTCCATGCGACGGGCGCTGAAACGGGCCCGGGACGGCGTCGCGCTGGACGTCGGCGAGGCCGCCGTCCTCCTCCAGGCGCGCGGCGACGACCTCGCCGACCTCTGCGCCTCGGCCGCCCGCGTCCGGGACGCCGGACTGGAGGCGGTCGGCCGCCCCGGGATCATCACGTACTCCCGCAAGGTCTTCATCCCGCTGACCCGGCTGTGCCGCGACAAGTGCCACTACTGCACGTTCGTGACCGTGCCCGGCAAGCTGCGCCGTGCCGGGCACGGCATGTTCGTCTCGCCCGACGAGGTCCTGGCCATCGCCCGGCGCGGCGCCGAAATGGGCTGCAAGGAAGCGCTGTTCACGCTCGGCGACCGGCCCGAGGACCGGTGGCCGGAGGCGCGGGAGTGGCTGGAGGCCGAGGGGTACGACGACACCCTCGCGTACGTACGGGCCATGGCCATCCGCGTCCTGGAGGAGACGGGGCTGCTGCCCCACCTCAACCCCGGGGTCATGACGTGGACCGACCTCCAGCGGCTCAAGCCGGTCGCGCCGTCGATGGGCATGATGCTGGAGACCACCGCGACCCGGCTGTGGAGCGAGCCGGGCGGCCCGCACCACGGCTCGCCCGACAAGGAGCCGGCCGTGCGGCTGCGGGTGCTGGAGGACGCGGGCCGCTCCAACGTCCCCTTCACCAGCGGGATTCTGATCGGCATCGGGGAGACGTACGAGGAGCGCGCCGAGGCGCTGTTCGCGCTGCGCAAGACCAGCCGGGCCTACCACGGCCTCCAGGAGTTCATCATCCAGAACTTCCGCGCCAAGCCGGACACGGCCATGCGCGGGATGCCGGACGCCGATCTGTACGAACTGGCCGCCGCGATCGCCGTGACCCGGCACATCATGGGCCCGTCGGCGCGCGTGCAGGCGCCGCCGAACCTGGTCGACCGCGAGTACGCGCTGATGATCGGCGCGGGCATCGACGACTGGGGCGGTGTCTCGCCGCTCACCCCCGACCACGTGAACCCCGAGCGCCCGTGGCCGATGGTGGACGAACTGTCCGAGCGGACCGCCGCCGCCGGGTTCGTCCTGCGTGAACGGCTCACCATCTACCCGGAGTTCCTCCAGCGGGGCGAGCCGTGGCTGGACCCCCGGCTGATGCCGCATGTCCGGGCGCTGTCCGACCCGGAGACGGGGTTGGCGCGCGAGGACGTCACCCCGGCCGGCATCCCCTGGCAGGAGCCGGACGAGGGCTTCACCGCCTCCGGCCGTACGGATCTGCACCACACGATCGACACGGAGGGCCGGACGTCCGACCGCCGTGACGACTTCGACCATGTCTACGGCGACTGGGAGGAACTGCGCGAGGCCGCCGCGCCCGGCATGGTGCCGTCGCGCATCGACGCGGACGTGAAGCAGGCCCTCAGCCAGGCGGCTTCGGACCCGACGAAGCTGACCGACGACGAGGCGCTGGCGCTGCTGCACGCGGACGGTCCGGCGCTGGACGCGCTGACCCGTATCGCCGACGCGCTGCGCCGGGACGTGGTCGGCGACGACGTCACGTACATCGTCACGCGCAACATCAACTTCACCAACGTCTGCTACACGGGCTGCCGTTTCTGCGCCTTCGCCCAGCGCCGTACGGACGCCGACGCGTACACCCTCTCCCTCGACCAGGTCGCCGACCGCGCCGAACAGGCGTGGGAGGTGGGCGCGGTGGAGGTCTGCATGCAGGGCGGCATCCACCCGGACCTGCCGGGGACGGCGTACTTCGACATCGCGCGCGCGGTGAAGAAGCGCGTCCCGGGCATGCACGTCCACGCGTTCTCCCCGATGGAGGTCGTCAACGGCGCCTCGCGCACGGGCCTTTCGATCCGCGAGTGGCTGACGGCGGCGAAGGAAGCGGGACTTGACTCGATCCCCGGTACGGCGGCGGAGATCCTGGACGACGAGGTGCGCTGGATCCTCACCAAGGGCAAACTGCCGACGGCCACGTGGATCGAGGTCGTCAAAACGGCGCACGAGCTGGGCATCCGCTCCAGCTCCACGATGATGTACGGGCATGTCGACCAGCCGCGCCACTGGCTGGGCCACTTCCGCACCCTGTCCCGCATCCAGCAGGAGACGGGCGGCTTCACGGAGTTCGTGACCCTGCCCTTCATCCACACCAACGCCCCCGTCTACCTGGCCGGCATCGCCCGCCCCGGCCCGACGGACCGCGACAACCGCGCGGTGATGGCGATGGCCCGCCTCCTCCTGCACCCCCACATCACCAACATCCAGACGAGCTGGGTGAAGCTGGGCACGGAGGGCGCGGCGGAGATGCTCCGCTCCGGCGCGAACGACCTGGGCGGCACGCTGATGGAGGAGACCATCTCCCGCATGGCGGGCTCCAGTTACGGCTCGTACCGCTCGGTCAAGGACCTGATCGCCATCGCCGACGCGGCGGGCCGCCCGTCCCGCCCGAGGACGACGCTGTACGGCGAGGTCCCGGAGGAGCGGGTGGCGGCGGCGAAGGCCTCGGACGGCCACTTGCCGGAACTGCTGCCGCTGGTGCCGAACGAGGTCTGAAAACCGGTGGGTTGTGCCAGTGCTCGTTGTTAGTGTCCCCTTCGGCCCGTCGAGACCCGGCGGCCGAAGGGGAGGGACAGCACATGACCAGGCACGCAGGCCGAAGACGCCTCGCGACGGCGGCACTCGCCGTCGCGGCGGTGGTGGCGGGACACGGCGGGGCGGTGGCGGCGACGGCTGCCGAGAATCTGCCGCCGAGGCAGCCGGTGGCGGCGGATCTGCTCACCGAGGGCAAGGAGTGCGCCGAGGGCGTGGACAGGCCCGTTGTGCGGGTCGCTCCGACGGTCAGGGCCACTCTGTATGACCAACTGGGGCAGGGCCAGACCCTGCCCGACACCCTGAGCGCGCAGTTCGAGTTGTGGTGGCGGGACGACTCGGGTGTGGAGCAGCGCAAGACCTACACGACCCCGGGAAAACGCTCCGGCGACTTCTGGACCCTGCGGTTCCCGTCGGACATTCCCGCGGAGACGGTGATCTCGTGGCGGGTCCGCGCGGACGACGGTAGGGCCCTCTCCCCTTGGAGCGACGAAGGCGACGGCCCGGCCTGCGAGTTCGTGTACGACAGGACACCACCCGAGAAGCCCGTGGTGGTGGCTCCCGACTTCCCTGACGACACGGTGGCCTCGGGCGGGGCGGGCCGGTACGCGACGTTCACCGTCGACTCGCCCTCGGACGAGGTCGTCTCGTACATGTACCACTTCATCGGCGGCGTGCCGGTCACCGTCCGGCCGGACGTGCCCGGTGGCCCGGTGGCGATCCGCCACCTTCCGCTGAAGTGGGGTGTCAACACGCTGAGTGTGCAGGCGTACGACCGCGCCGGAAACGGTAGCGACCGCACCACCTTCTCCTTCAAGGTGAACGGCCCGGACGCCCCCGTCGCGCGATGGACGCTGGCCGACGCGGCGGGCTCCACCGCCGCGTCCGCCGTGACCGGCCCCGCCGCCCGCGCGGGGACCGGGGTCACCTTCGGAGCCACCGGGCCGTCCGGTACGCCCCTCACCTCGGTGGTCCGGTTGGACGGTTCGGGCCACGGCTTCCTCACTCCGGACGCATCAGTGATCGACACCACGAAGACCTTCGCCGTGGGCGCCTGGGTGCGGTCCGGTCAGCTGGAGGGCACCCGGACGATCGCCAGCCAGGACGCGGGCGCGGCACCCGGGTTCACCCTCGGATCACGTGTCGAGGACGGCGCGCCGGTGTGGTCGTTCGCCTTCGGCGGTGCCCGCGTGTCGGGCGGCGACCCGGACGCCGGCGAGTGGAACTACGTACTGGGTCAGTACGACGCCGAGACCGGCCTGCTGCGGCTCACCGTCAACGGCCGGGACGTCGGTACGGAACAGCGGGCGACCGCCGTCGCGAGCCCCGGAGCGTTCCAGATCGGCAGGGCACGCGGCGCCGACGGCTACCGGGAGCGCTGGCAGGGCGAGATCGGTGACGTCCGGGTCTTCGACCGGGTCGTGGTCCCGGAGGAGGTGACGGCGCTCCCCCTGCGCAAGGCCAAGGAGCTCGGGCACTGGGCGCTGGAGAGCGCGTCGGACGGCCTCGCCCAGGACACTCACGGCGGGGCGCCGCTGGTCCTGGGACCCGGCACCTCGATCTACAGCAGCCCCTTCGACGCCCTCGTGGGCCGCGGCCACCTGGAACTGGACGGTGTCACCGGCTTCGCCGCGACGGACCGACCCGTGGTCGGCACGGACGAGAGCTTCACCGTCGCCGCCGTGTTCCGCCTGGCCGACAGTGAGCCGGACCGCCCGATGACCGTGCTGTCCCAGGGCGGGACGAACACGGACGCCTTCAAGGTCCGCTACGAACCGTCGACGTCGCAGCTCCAACTGGTCATGTCCCACGCCGACGAACAGGGCGCGGAGGAGACCGTTCTGAGCCGGTTCGCCATGGCGGACGGCGGACAGGGGATCGGGCACACCGTGGCCGTCGTCCACGACGAGGTCTTCGAAGAGCTCCGTCTGTACGTGGACGGCGAGGGCGGCCAGGGCGATTCCCTCGTCACCTTCGACCACGCGTGGAAGAGCACGGGCCCCCTCCAGGTCGGACGTGGTCGTACCGCCGACGGGTGGGGCGAGTACCTGCACGGCGCCGTGGACGAGGTGAGGGTCTTCTCCGGAACGCTCTCGGCGAGGGACCTGCCCGGAGTGGGCTTCGGCCACGAACCCTGTTTCTGCTGACCCCCCTCGGGTCCCTCGGCCCCTCCCCGCCCGGCTGCCACACTGGAGCGACCGTGACGGGGAGGGGCCGAGGCGTATGGCGGGGCGGGAGCAGGGGCGGGGGAGTGGGCATGGGCAGGTGTCCATGGCCGAGTTGATCCGGCGGCGGCAGCGGTTTGTCGGGCGGCGGGCCGAACTGGGCGCCTTCCGTGACAACTTGGGCCTCGCCCCCGACGACGAGGCCCACCGCTTCCTCTTCCACGTCCACGGCATCGCCGGCGTCGGCAAGACCTCGCTCGTCCGGGAGTGGGAGAAGACCGCGCGCGAGTGCGACGCGCTGACCGCGTACGTGGACGAGGCCGCCAACAGCGTGCCCGAGGCCCTGGCCGCCCTCAGTGCCGAATTCGCCCGCCAGGGGCACCCGTTCAAGCGGCTCGACCGGCTCCTGGAGACGTACCGGCAACGCCGCCACGAGGCGGAGTCCGCCTCGCTCGCCGATCCGGCGGAGACGGCGGAGACGGGGGAGACGGGCAATGAGGAGCGCCGCCCGCCGCCCTCCGCCGCCGGCACCGCCCTCGCCACCGCCGGGACCATCGGCCTCGGCATGGTCCCCGTCGTCGGGGCCTTCGCCGGAGTGCTGGACACCGCCCACCTCGCCGAGGGGGCCGACCGGCTGCGGGCCGCGCTCAGCGCGCGGTTCCGCAACCCCGACGACGTACGGCTCGTCCTGACCCCGGACCAGGTCCTGACGCCCGTCCTGGTCGGGGAGTTGACGGAGGTCCTCCGCCAAGTCCCCTGGATCACGCTCTTCTTCGACACGTACGAACGCACCGCACCCTTCCTGGGCGGCTGGTTGCACGACCTGATGACGACCGAGCGGTACGGGAAGCTCCCCCTCCAGGTCGTCGTGACCCTCGCCGGCCGGCAACCGTTCGACACCACTCTGTGGGACGGCTTCGCCGACTTCATGACGGACGTACGCCTCGACCCCTTCACCGAGGACGAGACACGCAGGCTCCTCGCGGCGAGGTCCGTCACGGAGGAGACGGTGGTGGCGGAGGTGCTGCGGCTCTCCGGCGGACTGCCCGTCCTCGTCTCGACCCTCGCCCAGAACCGCCCCGCCGACCCGGACGACGTCGGCGACCCGAGCGCGACCGCCGTCGACCGTTTCCTCAAGTGGGAGCGGGATCCGCTGCGGAGGCGCGTCGCCCTGGAGTGCGCGCTGCCGCGCGGACTGGACGAGGACGTGTTCCTGGCGGTGGTGGAGGAGGCGGAGGCGGGGGAGGACGCGGGGGAGGACGCGGCGGGACTGTACGACTGGCTCCGCGCCCTGCCCTTCGTCACGGAGAAGACCAGCGCGAAGACCAGCGCGAAGGCCAGCGCGAAGACCACCGCGCATGCCGCCGGACTCCGCTACCACGACGTCGTCCGCGCCCCCATGCTCCGCCTGCGCAGAACCCGCTCGCCGCGCGGCTGGAGCGCCCGCCACACCGCGCTCGCCCGCCGCTTCGCCGCCTGGCGGGAAGAGGAGGAGACGGGCCCGCGCGCGGACGACCGCTGGGAGAGCGGCCGTTGGCGCGCGCTGCGCCTGGAAGAGACGTACCACTCCCTCTGCGCGAACCCGGGGACGGCCCTCGCCGCCGCCCTGCGCGACGTGGCGGAGGCCTGCCGCGAGAGCGTGGGCGCGGCACGGCGCTGCGCGCTGGCGCTGGCGGAGGCGGGGGAGGACACGGACGACGCGGTGGTACGGGAGTGGGGCCGGCGGCTCGGCGCCGCGCTCGACGAAGACGACGCAGGCGTAGGGACGGGCGTACGGACCACCCTCGGCCTCCTCCTGGACGGCAGCGCCCTGGACACGGCGGGCCGCGCGGTCGCGCACCGGATACGCGGCCGGGTCCTGAGCGCCGAGGGCCGGTACGAGCCGGCGCTCGCCGACCTCGACCGGTCGCTCGCCCTCGTCCCCGGCCGGTACGAGGCGTACCTCGACCGGGCCGTCACCCACCGCGGGCGCGGCGACACCCCGGCGGCCCTCGCCGACTTCCGCCGCGCCGGCCAACTGGCCCCGGACACCCCCGAGATCCTCCGGGCCTGGGGTGAGACGCTGCGCGCGGCGGGACGGTACGAGGAGGCGGTGGCCCTGCTGGACCGGGCGATCGAGGCCGCGCCGGGGGACGCGTACGCGACGGCGGTCCGCGGCAGCGCCCTGCACCGCCTGGGACGCCACACCGAGGCCCTCGCCGACCTCGACCGCGCGGTGGCCCTGGACGGCCGCTACCTGTGGGCGCTGGTGCGCAGGGGGCGGTTGTTCTGCGCCCTGGGTGAGCACGACCGGGCCGTCGCCGACCTGGACCGGGCGGCGGAGATCGCGCCGGACAGCGACTGGATCGCGTCGGAGCGGGGCGACATCCACCGCCTCGCGGGCCGCTACGAGGAAGCGGACCGCGAACTGACCCGCGCCCTGACGCTCAACCCCACCCACCCCTCGGCCCTCGCCGGCCGCGGAGCCACCCGCCACCGCCTGCACCGCGTCGCCGAGGCACTGACGGACCTGGACGGCGCGATCGCGCTGCGCCCCGACTACGCGTGGGCCATCGAATACCGGGAACAGATACGCGCGGAATCGGCCGCCGCACTCTCACGAGCCCGGCATCACCGACAAGACAGCGTCTAGATCACGCCGCTTCCGCCCGCGCCGCCACCCCCCGTCCCCGTTCGATTACAGTGCTGCGCACCGAGCCGCCGAGAGGTGCGGCGCGAGGCGCGGCGAAGGGAGAGGGGCGCGTGAGCACACCGTCCGGAGCCGCCGTCTGGGGGCGCGCGGAGCAGCAGGACTTTCGCAGCCGGGTACGGGGCTGTCTGCTCGGTGGTGCCGTCGGGGACGCGCTCGGGGCGGGCGTCGCGGGACTCACGCTCGACGAGATCCGGGGCGTGCACGGCTCGGACGCCGTGGTCGACTACGTACGCGCGTACGGCCGCCGCGGTGCGATCACCGCCGCCACCCAGCTGACCCTCTTCACCGTGGACGGACTGATCCGCGCCCAGGTCCGCAGGGACACCGGCGCCTGGCACCCGCCGACCGACGTGCACCGCGCGCACCTGCGCTGGGCGGCCACACAGCGCGACTGGGGGCCGGACCTCCGCCGCAAGGACAACGGCTGGCTCGCGCAGGAGGAGTGGCTGTACGTACGCCGCGACCCGACCATCTCGTGCCTGACCGGGTTCGGCGACACCGTCATGGGCACGCTCGACAAGCCCAAGAACCCCACCGCGAGGGACGCGGGGGCGCTCGTACGGTCCGCGCCGTTCGGCCTGCTCGTGGGGTGGGAGCCGCAGTTGGTGTGCCAGCTCGCCGTGGAGTGCGCCGCGCAGACGCACGGCCATCCCACCGCGTACCTCTCCGCCGGTGCCTTCGCCGTGATCGTGCACGGTCTGGCCCGGGGGGAGGCGCTGGAGGCGTCCGTGGCGCGAGCCCTGCTGCTGCTCGGCCCGCGCCCGGGGCACGAACCGGTGTCCCAGGCCCTCCAGGCGGCGCTCGGCGCCGTACGACAGGGCATTCCGGGTCCTGACCGTATCGCCGAACTCGGCGAAGGACGCGCCGCCGAGGACGCGTTGGCCGTCGCCGTGTACTGCGCGCTCGTCGGTGAGGACATCCGCCACGGGCTGCGCCTCGCCGTCAACCACGACGGCCCGTCCGGCGCCACCGGCACGCTGTGCGGGGCGCTGCTCGGGACCCTGCACGGGGAGACGGCGCTGCCGCCGGCCTGGCTGGCGGAGCTGGAGGGCCGGCCGACCCTCCTCGAACTCGCCGACGACTTCGCGATGGAGATGACGCAGGGGCCCGCCCTGCACAGCCCGACGGTCGCGGTGTCCGGCTGGCTGGCGCGCTACCCGAGGGGCTGAACGAGGCGTACGGAGCGCCGGACGGGCCTGGAACGAACCGAAGCCCGCCCGGCGCTCACGTACTCATGTACGCGACCGCCGGGCCAGCGGTCAGCCGTCCGACGACGCCTTCCCGCCCACCACCTTCGCGTCCCGCGGCTCCGCCTGCCCCGGCAGGTTCAGCGACGCCGCCGTCAGGCCCGAACCGTCCCCGTCTCCCTGGCCGTTGATCCGCGCCAGCAGCACATCGCGCTCCGGGGTGTCCTCGGGCTTGAGGAAGCCGATCACGATGTACAGCACCAGCGAGACGGCCAGCGGGACCGACACCTGGTACTGGAGCGGCACCCCGCCGTCGACGTTCCAGTTGATCGGGTAGTTCACCAGCCAGAAGGCCAGCAGGCCGAACGCCCAGCTGACCAGCGCCGCCGTCGGACCCGACCTGCGGAAGGTCTTGAGCATACCCAGCATGAACGGGATCGCGATCGGACCCATCAGGCCGGCCACCCACTTGATGACCACGGTGATGATGTCCTTGAACGTCGGCGAGTTGACCTGGGTGGCGATCGCCATGGACAGCGCCAGGAACGAGATCGTCGACAGCCGCGCCGCCGCCAGCCCTGCCCGCTCCGACCAGCCGCGCGCCGCCTTGGAGAGGGCGGGCGCGATGTCGCGGGTGAAGACGGCCGAGATGGCGTTCGCGTCGGAGGAGCACATCGCCATGGTGTGCGAGAAGAACCCGACGATGACCAGGCCCAGCAGCCCGTGCGGCAGCAGCTGCTCGACCATGAGGGCGTACGAGTCCGAGGCGTCCGGCTTCTGCGCCTTCACGAGCAGCGGGGCGCACCACATCGGGAAGAACAGGACCAGCGGCCAGACCAGCCACAGGATGGAGGACAGCCGCGCCGAGCGGGTGGCCTCACGGGCGTTGGCGGTCGCCATGTAGCGCTGCGCCTGGTTCCACATGCCGCCGTTGTACTCGAAGGTCTTGATGAAGAGGAACGCCAGCAGGAACGTCACGGTGTACGGGCCCGCCACCGGGTCCGCGTGCCCGTCGGGGAGCTTGTCCCACACCGTCCACAGCGAACTGAAGCCGCCGAGCTTGCCCATGACGGCGATGAGCATCGCGATCCCGGCGAAGAGCTGGATGATGAACTGGCCCAGCTCGGTGAGCGCGTCCGCCCACAGGCCGCCGACCGTGCAGTAGATGCCCGTGATGACACCGGTGATGAGGATGCCCTGGTTGAGGGAGAGTCCGGTGAAGACGGAGAGCAGGGTGGCGATGGCGGCCCACTTGGCGCCCACGTCCACGATCTTCAGCAGCAGACCCGACCAGGCGAGCGCCTGCTGCGTCTTCACGTCGTACCGGTTCTTGAGGTACTCCAGCGGCGAGGCGACGTGCAGCCGCGAGCGCAGCCGGTTGAGGCGTGGCGCGAAGAGCTTCGAGCCGATCCCGATGCCGATGGCGATGGGCAGGGACCAGGTCACGAAGGACGTGACGCCGTAGACGTACGCGATGCCCGCGTAGCCGGTGAACATCACCGCGCTGTAGCCGGACATGTGGTGCGAGATGCCGGACAGCCACCACGGCATCTTGCCGCCGGCGGTGAAGAAGTCGCTGACGTTGTCCACGCGCTTGTGCGACCAGATGCCGATCGCGACCATCACACCGAAGTATGCGATGAGCACGATCCAGTCGAGGCTGTTCATGTGCCCCCTCCAGGGGTCCGCCTTGTGAACGTCGATGCTCTTCGTCAGTACGTCCGGATCAGCGGTGGCCCCGTGCGGGAGCGGGGACTTCGGGGATTGAACCGCTTGGCGCGGCGGCGGGTCAAGGCCTCCCGAGGTCATAAATGTGAACATGGATCAGAAAGCCGAACGATTTTACTTGTTCTTGACTCTACGGGGCGTTGTCGTGAACGTGACGACGACCACACGATGAGCGAGCACTTCGTCAGAGTTCGAAGAGGTCGATGAGGCCGACGTTCGAAGCGTCCGGTCGTTCGGAGGCAAAAAAAGACGACCGCCGGGATGCGGGTCCCGTGCGGTCGGGTGAGGGAGTGGGGAAGTGAGGCGGTAAGGCGCTGGGGCATGGCCGAGCCCCCTCGGCCAGGACGGCGGACCGGTCGAGAGGGCTCTCACCTTGGGGTGCGAAGGGGGGTGCGAACGCGGCCGCGATCAGCCGATGTCGAACGCGCCCCTGCTCATTTCCTGGACGAAGGAATTCCACGATGCGGGGACGAAGGAGATCGAGGGACCCTCGGGTGCCTTTGAATCCCGTACGGCGATGGACTGGACCTCGGGTGATTTGACCTCGACGCAAGCGCCGTTACCGCCGGAATACGAGGACTTCGTCCACGTGTCCGTAGCGCCCTGAAGAATTGCCATGTTCGCTCCGGTTCAGCAAGTGGTGGAACATCACGCCAACTTCCTGCTGGCATGATCGACGCTACTCGTCCGCCTCGATGGGCGGGACGGGCGTTCACTCATCCGGATGGCATATCGGAGGGCAGCCTTCCGCGTTGGGGCGGTTGAGGTGTAGCGTGCCCTCACCCCGGCGGGGAAATGGACGTACGAGACATTTGGGAAGCTGCGGGGAAGTTGCTGGGAAGCTGCTGGGAAGTGATGCCGGAAGCGGTGCCGGGGGGCGGCCGGCGCGCGGCCGCCGCCCCCCGACCGCCTCAGCGGGCGTATTCCTTGGCGATTTCCGCGATGAACTGCCGTGTCTGGTCGACGTTCAGGGCCTGCGCGCGCAAATGCTCGTACATCACGCTGTACCGCTGCACGTCATTCGCCTTCTCCAGATAGAGGTCGCTCGTCACGCCCTCGATATAGACCACGCTGGAGTCGGACGCGTCCGGGAATTCGAGAATCGCGTAGTGACCCGAGATGCCGGGATGCGCGCCCATGTCGAACGGCAGCACCTGCACGGTCACATGCGGGAGTTGGGACTGCTCCACGAGGTATTCGAGCTGCTCTCGCATCAGTTGGCGGTCGCCGACGACCCGGCGCAGTGCCGCCTCGTCCACGACGGCCCACAGGCGCAACGGTTCCTCAGTGGTGGTGACGCGGTCCTGGCGGCGGATCCGTACCCCCACCCGCTTCTCGACGTCGCCGGCCGCGGACTCGGGCAGCGCGCCGTTGATGAGCGCCTCGGCGTACCGGCGGGTCTGGAGCAGCCCGGGGACCACCTGGGGCTCGTACACGCGCAGCGAGGCCGCGTCGGTCTCCAGGCCGATGTACACGCTGTACGGGATGTCGCCGAAGGCGTGCCACCAGCCCTGCTGGCGGGAGTCCTTGGCCATCTGCATCAGCGAGTCGACGATGCGGGTGTCCTCGACCTCGTACACGCCGCACAGGTCGCGGACGTCGCGCTGGCTGATGGAGCGGCGGCCGTTCTCCAGACGGCTGATCTTCGACTGGGAGACCAACAGGCGTTCCGCCACCTCCTCGGCCGTCATGCCCTTGAGCTCACGGAGCCGTCGAAGCTCCTGTCCCAATCGGCGTCGCCTGACGGTGGGGTTGACGTTGGGCGCCACGGGAAACTGCACCTCCGGCTGCATAGCTGATAGCTGTACGTATCTACTGCTCAGCAGACTGCCACCAAAGGTCCCAACTGCGCGGGAAAACGGCCACAGAGACGAATACGCCGGTTTCCGCGCGGGGGCGGCGCCGGAGGGCCACAGGCGTGGGCGGGTGCCCGGAACGCAACACGCGGGGCAGCCCTGGAGTCAGGTCTGCCCCGCGTGTCCTGTGCGGCTCCCGAACCGGGTCTGGGGACGACGGTGCGGCGGATTGCGTGGTGGTGCGGTTCTGCGGCGGTGCGGTCAAGACGGAACAACAGGTGCGGCGTTACCGACCCGCGTGGTGTGGCGCGGGCGCGCGACTGTCAGCGCGACTGTCCGTACGACTGTCCGTACGTACGACGGTCAGTGCGCTGCGACGCGAGCCATGCCACTCACGTGATGCGGCTGCATCGGCACGCCCCCCGGCCGTCCGGCGGGAGCGCCCTGCGCGCTCCGTTCCGGCTGGCCGCGGTGCGATTGAGCGCCCGCACCGTTCTGGACGTCCATGACGGCGTGCGCCACAAGACCGCCCATGGGGTCGTGTCTGATCAGGTCCCGGAGGCGGGAGCGCGACGAGCGCCCCTCGTTCCCGGGGTACAGGTGCTTGCCGAGTCCGACCGCGTGGGCCAGCGCGGCGAGCGCCGCGGTCCGCGGGTCCGGCGGTACGCCGGTGCGGATCGCACTGTCCAGCCGGGCCCTGATCTCCCGGCTGATCGCCGTCTCCGTCGCCTGGTAGCGAGTCGTCGGCAGCACTCCACACATCTGGGTCGAAACGGCATGCACCATGCCGCACCGCTCCAGGTGCGAGAGGTAAGTCTGGCGCAGCCCCAGGCGGGGCCCGCCAATCCAATGGACAGCCCGAACCGGGCTGCCGCGTCTGCGCAGCAGTTCCAGTGCGGAGTCCAGAGTCGGATCTCCGGTCGGCCGTGGCATCACCACGGCGATACGATCCCCATCGGGGGCTATCCGTCCTGCCAGAGCCAGCTCTACTAGCTGTGCCCCGGCCAGGCCGAGGTCGAGCGACTGCGGCTGCGCTGTGGTACCCGTGGCCGGGTCCAGAGCGAGAAGCAGAAGCTCCTCCGGAATTGTTCTGCGGCTCTTGCCCATCCATGCCTCCCCGCGTGGATGAATGACAGGGTGACCCCTCTCACAATGGTCTGTCGAGAGTGCCTGGGTGCTTTGTGCGGGAACCGTTATGTATGTCGTTCTCGTCTAGCACCGGGACAGCGGTTCCGGACAGGAAACTCGTAGATGGTTCGGACAGTACGGCGCGTCGCGCGAGGTGCCGTATGAGACATGAAGGAGACGCGGTGGCGGGCGAGTCCCCCGGCAAGTCGGAGCAGCAGAAGTCGTCGGGGGAGACGACTCCGGGCGAACGGGACCCGCGCCTGGCGGTCTTCCGCGAAGCCGCGCCCGAGACCCCCGCGGACGGCGCGACGAAGGTGCTGCGGACGGTGACCGGAGAGCTGGACCGCGAGGGGGCCCGGAGGACCGGGGAGCCCGCTCCGGAGACGCGCGAGGCCGCGTCGGCCCGGGAGACACCGGACGCCCGGGAGACACCGCGTGTCCGGGAGGTCCCGGAGACCCGAGGGGTACGGATCCCGAAGCGCGGGGCTCCGGGGGACCGGGCCTCTGGGGCCGGTGCGGCGGAGGGCGACCGGGCTCCGCGGGATCAGGTTGGGCAGGACAGGGTCCCGGAGGGCGGGGGATCCGAGGGCAGGGCTCCGCAGGACTCGGCTCCTGAGGCCGGGGCGTCCGAGGGTGACCGGGCTTCGCAGGGCGACGCGTCCGACGGCGGGGTGCCGGAGGACCGGCTCCCGGATGGCGCGGCTCTCAAGGGCCGGGCGTCCGAGGACCGGCCGTCGCCGGGACAGGTTCCGGGGAGCCAGGTCCCGCAGGGCGAAGCCCTCGACGGGCGGGCGCCGGAGGGTCATCTCCCGCAGGGCGAAGCTCCGAAGGGCCGGGCGCCCGAGGACCAGCCCTCACAGGGGCGGGCCCCGGAGGGTCAGGTCCGGCAGCGCGAAGCTCCGCAGGACGAGGCGTCCGACGGGCGGCCTTCGCAGGGTCAGGTTCCGCAGGACCGGATCCCGCAGGACTCGGCTCCTGAGGCCGGGGTGTCCGAGGGCGGTCGGGCTTCGCGGGGCGAGGAGTTCGGCGGGCGGGCGCCGGAGGGTCGGCTCCCGGAGGGTGCGGCTTCCGAGGGCCGGGTGTCCGGGGACCAGGCCTCGCGGGGTCAGGCTCCCGGGAGCCAGGTCCCCCAGGACGAGGCGTTCGGCGGGCGGGCTTTGCAGGGCCGGCTCCCGGAGGGTGCGGCTTCCGAGGGCCGGGTGTCCGAGGACCAGCCCTCGCAGGGTCAGGCTCCGGTGGGCCAGGTTCCTGTGGGCCAAGTCCCTCAGGGCCGGGCCCCGGAGAGCGAAGAGCCCAAGGGCGGGGTTCCGCAGGGCGATGTGTCCGACGGCGGCGGGGCTCCGCAGGGCCGAGCGTCCGAGGACCGGGGCTTGCAGGGGCAGGCCCCCGGGGGTCAGGTCCGGCAGGGCGAAGCTCCGCAGGAACAGGGTTCGCAGGGCGGAGGGTCCGAGGGCGAGGCTTCCGAGTCCCGTGTGACAGGCGCGCGTTCGGGGGCTGCTGAGTCCCCGGAGACTCCGGCGCCTTCGGAGGCTGCTAAGGCTTCCGGGAACCCGGCGCCTTCGGAGACCGCTAAGGCGCCCGGGATCCCGGCGTCCTCGGGGGCCGCCGATGTTTCTGAGACCTTCGCCCCGTCGGGGGCTGTTGAGTCCCCGGGGGCCACGCGGGCCCCGGCGGGCACCCCGACCCCGGTGGGCACGCCCACCCTGGCGGTCACTCCGACCGCGGCGCGCACGGCAAACCCGGCGGCCACGCCAACCTCCGCAGCCACGCCGGCCCCGGAGGACGGCCAGGACCCGGCGGAGCGGCGCTCGTTCGAGCCCGGGGGCGCTCCTGCGGCCGTCTCCGGGCTTCGGGAGCGCGGTGCGGGTGATTCCACGGAGTCGGGCGCTCCGGAGGCCGACACGGGCAGCCAGGGGGCTTCCGGGGCCGCGTCCGGGCGGGACGAGGAGTCCGCTTCGGTCGGTGCCGCGGGGGCTGACGGCGATTCCGATTCCGTACGCGACGCCGAGGCGTCGGAGCCGGCCGAGGCCGCCGCGTCCGGGATCCGGGATGATTCGGGCTCTTCGGACGCCCAGTCGCCGGATTCCGCTTCGGGAGAGTCCGAGGGATCCGACGGGTTCGGGGAAGTTGACGGACGCGATGCACCCGGCCGCCCGAACGGGCCGGTGAAGTCCGAGACCTCCACGGGCACGTCGTGGGGCCGGTCCCGTACCGACGACGATCCCGGCTCCGCCCCGGAAGCGGGACCCGAGCCGAAGGCCGACTCGAAGGCCGACTCGAAGGCCGACTCGAAGGCCGGGCAGACGGCCGCTTCCAAGCCACAGGCCGCTTCCAAGCCACAGGCCGGATCCGACTCCGACTCCGACTCCGGCTCCGGCACGGAGCCCAAGCCGGGCTCCGCCACCGACCCGGCCCCCGGCCAACCCCCCGCCGACGAAACCCCCGTCGACCGCCAGACCGCCGTCTTCAAGGCCTTCGAGCGGCCGCGGCCCGTCGACCAGCCCACCACCACGCTCAAAAGGCCCACGCCGCCGCCCGCCAAGAACAACCCGGGCACCAGCGCCAGCACCTTCGTACCGCTGCGCAGGGACGAGAAGTCCGAGGTCCGGGCAACGCCCCCGCCCTCCGCCTCCGCCCCCGCGTCGAAGCCGGCACCCTTCCCCGGCTCCACCGGAACGAGCACCCCGGGCACCCCGACCCCCACACCCGCCGGCTACACCGGACCCGCGCTCTCCGGCGCGGAACGCACCCGGCAGCAGCCCATGCCGCCCATGCCCCCGCTCGATCTCCTCGCCGAGCTGACCAACACCCCGCCCCCGCCCCAGACCCCGGTCCGTACGGCGGTCCGGCGGGTCAAGATCTGGACCCCGCTGGTCCTCCTCGTACTGATCATCTTTGCGATCGTGCAGGCTTTCCGCCCGCTGCCCGACCCCGCGCTCTCCCTCACTGCCCCTGCCACCTTCACCTTCGACGGCGGCAAGCTCGACCTGCCCTGGCCGTCCGAGGGCCAGGGTGCCCTCGAGGTCGAAGGAGTCGGCAGCCTCGGGAAGTACGGCGCCGGCAAGCCCGCGCCCATCGCGAGCGTCGCGAAGACCATGACGGCCTACGTGATACTCAAGGACCACCCCATCACCGGCAAGCAGGTCGGCCCCAAGATCACGGTCGACAAGCAGGCGGGCGAGGAGTCGAACCGTCCCGACGAGTCGACGGCGCCTCTTCAGGAGGGCCAGCAGTACACGCAGAAGGAGATGCTCCAGCTCCTGATGATCCCGTCGGGCAACAACGCGGCCCGGCTCCTGGCCCGCTGGGACGCCGGCTCCGAGAAGGCCTTCGTCGCGAAGATGAACGCGGCCGCCGACGACCTCGGGATGACGAACTCCACGTACACGGACCCGAGCGGGCTCATGGAGACGACCGTGTCCACCCCGGCCGACCAGCTCAAGCTGGCCGAGGCGGTGGTACGGAACGACGTCTTCCGCGAGATCGTGAACACCCCGGACATCGAGATCCCGGGCATCGGCAAGCGGATCTTCAACAACAACAAGATCCTCGCCGAGCCCGGCGTGAGCGGCATCAAGACCGGCTCCTCCACCCCGGCCGGCGGCAACCTGCTCTGGACCGCGCAGACCATCATCGACGGCGAGAACCGCCGGATCATCGGCATAGTGATGGGCGCGCAGCAGGCCACCACCCTGGACGACAAGCTCAACCTGGCCATCCAGAACAGCCTCAAGCTGATCAAGGCGTCCCAGGACGGCGTCACGTCCGCCGCGGTCGTCAAGAAGGGCGAGGTCGTGGGGCAGGTGGACGACGGGCTGGGCGGTACGACGCCGGTCGTCGCCACCAAGGACCTCAAGCCGGTCGGCTGGGCCGGCCTGGAGGTCACGCTCAAGCTCGGTGACAAGGGTACGAAGGTCCCGCACACGGCGAAGGCGGGCACGGTGGTCGGCGAGCTGACGATCGGCACCGGCGACGGCAAGGTCTCCACCCCGGTCGCCCTCCAGAAGGACCTGGCGGAGCCCGGCTTCGGCGCCAAGCTGACCCGCGTCGGCTGATCTCCGCCCGGGGGAAAGCGCCGACCCGCCGCCGGGAAACGCCGACCTGCTCCCCGGAGGGGAGCACCCACCCGCCCCCGGGGGCGCGTCGACCTCCCCCTGGGGGGCGCGTCGACCCGCCCCCCCCGGAGGGAAGCGCCGACCCGCCCCCCCAGGAAGCACTGATCCCCACCCCGGGGAGAGGGGTCTCACATGCCCCTCTCCCCGGCCCGCCCGCCGTGCTAGCGTCCGAAACGGACATCTGCTGAACGGGGCAGGGCAACTGTGGGACGCGGGGACGGCGTCCTTAGGACATGAGGCCCCCGGGCGCACGCGGCAAGGCGGCGCCCGGAGGGGCATGTCGGGGAGACGTGGAGAGCCGCAGTGACCACCACTGAGCCGGCCCGTACGGACGGCAGCACCACCCCCGAGGGGGCGCTGAGACAGCTGCCCGCGCCGCCGGCCGGCGAGACCGGGGCCTTCGCCACCGGTCTCCGCGGCTTCCGTGACCGCGTGCGGAGGCACCCGGTCCTCTTCACCGGCGCGCTCGCGGCGGTCGTCCATCTCCTCTGGTTCTTCTTCTTCGCAAACAGTGGCGGAGACATCGCCGCCCAGGACGCGTGGGCCGAGTTCGTCGGCCGCCACCCCGACTCCGCGTACAACCTCGCCTGGTACGGCGGGATGCACCCGGTCTCGTACAGCGTCGTCTCGCCGTACCTGATGTCGGTCCTCGGCGTCCGTACGACGATGATGATCGCCGGGACCGTCTCCGCCGCCCTGCTCGCCCTGATCCTGGTGCGCGTCCGCGCGGTCCGTAACCCCGTCGCGTGCGCGATGGCCGGGGTCTTCGCGTTCCTCTGCAATGCCCTGTCGGGGCGCGTGACGTTCGGGCTCGGCGTGATGTTCGCGCTGGGCGCGGTCGCCGCCGTGTTCTGCTGGCCGCACCGCTGGCGCAGGAAGCGCTGGCTCAAGGCGGTGGCCGCCGCCCCGCTCGCCGGGCTGGCGACCGCGGCGAGTCCCGTTGCCGGACTGTTCCTCGGAGTCGTCGCGGCGGCGCTGTTCGTGAACAAGCGGCGCCCGGGGGCGTACGCGCTCGGGCTCGCCCCGGCCGTCGTGGTGGCCGTGTCCGCCTGGCTGTTCCCCTTCTCGGGGACGCAGCCGATGTCGGTCGGGACGGCGTCGCTGCCGTTCGTCTTCGCGGTGTTCGTCTTCGTACTGGTGCCGCGCGACTGGCGTACGGTACGGGCCGCCGCGGCCGTCTACGGCGTCGGCGTGCTGCTGACCTGGGTGGTCGACTCCCAGATCGGCTCGAACGTGTCCCGCCTCGCGATGATCGTCGCGGGGGTGGTGCTGCTGGCCGCGCTCCCGTACACACACCCCGGCTCACGCCGGTGGTACGCGCTGGTGGTGGCGTTCGCCGGCCTGAACTTCTGGATCGGCTTCAAGGGCGTCGACGACATCGTCCGTACCGCACCCACCGCCTCCTGGACCCGTGAGCTGGCGCCGCTGGTCAACCAGTTGCAGCGGGCCGGCGCCGAGCGGGGCCGGGTCGAGGTGGTCCCGGCCAGGAGCCACCGCGAGGCCTCGGCGCTCGCCCCGTACGTCAATCTCGCCCGGGGCTGGAACCGGCAGGCGGACATGGAGCGCAACCCGATCTTCTACGACGACACCCTGTCCGCGGACAACTACCGTGGCTGGCTGGACCGCTGGGCCGTGCACTTCGTCGTGCTGCCGAAGGGCAAGCCCGACACGGGGGCGAAGATGGAGGCGGAGCTGGTCCAGAAGGGCCAGCCTTACCTCAAGCCACTGTGGGGCGACGCCAACTGGCAGCTGTTCGCCGTCGAGGACCCGATGCCGCTGGCCGATCCGCCGGCGACGGTGGACCGGGCGGGCGCGGGCGAGCTGACGATCCACGTGAAGACGGCGGGCCGGGTGCTGATCCGTATCCCGTACTCGCCCTGGCTGGGCCTGGTCGACGCGGAGGGCAAGAGCGTGCTGCCGCCGCAGGAGACGGAGGCGTCCAAGGCGAAGGACGACGACGGCCCCAAGGTCTACACGAACCCCAACGGGTGCCTGATGAAGACCGAGGAGGACGCGGAGGGCGACGAGTGGACGGAACTGCTCGCGCCCCGGGCGGGGGTGTACCGCCTGGCGGCGCCGTACCAGCTGCCCAGGGGGACGGGCTGCCCGGAGGAACTGCGCTGAGGGGGACCGGGAGGCCCCCCTCAACCGTGCTGTTGTCACCCCACCTCACGGGGAAGGCGACGTCTCACCTCACAGGGAAGGCAGCGTCTCACCTGACGGGGAAGGCGACGTCGCAGACTTCGTCCGACGGTCCGGCCCCGTCCCAATCGGCCTCGAAGTAGATCTCCCGGCAGGGCCCGGCGATGGTCAGCCCCCGCTCGGCGATCCACTCCTCGACGGCCTCGAAGGCGGACAGGATCTGCGGGTGCGCGACCTGGGCCTTGGTGACCCGTACGTACGCCAGCCGCTGCGCGGGTTCGATGCGCAGTCCGGTCGTACGGTGGTTCTCGGCCGCGTACGCCTCCGCCGCCCGTACGTCCCACACCGGCACGCAGGTCTCCGCCGGCCCGTCGCTGTCGAGGCTCACCTCGGCGTGGTAGGCGACGAAGGGGGTGCCCGCGACTCCCCCGCACCGCTCGGCGGCGCCGGTGAGCCGGTCGAGGGCGGCGGGGATCCAGCGCGGCAGCTCGGCGGCGAGCAGATGCCTGCGCTCGGTCAGTACGGCCTGCTCGCCCACGTCCACGGTCTTGATCTCGTACATCGGACTTCTCCTTCTACCGGACAATCGGTCACGGAGATGGGTGGCCACCGCACTCTGTGTGGCGTGGCGTTCCTCGCGCTCGGCCCAGTAGCCGGCGAGTACGTCGGCGGCCTGCGGTCCCGGCAGCGCCACGACCTCGGCGATCCGGGCGAGGGGCATGTCGAGCTGCCGGAGCAGTGCCACCAGCCGGGCCCGCTCGACCTGGTCGGGGCGGTACCAGCGATAGCCGGTGACCGCGTCGACCCGGTCGGGCGCGAGCAGACCGAGACGGTCGTACAGGCGCAGCGCTTTGGGCGAGAGCCGCGATCGGGCGGCGAACTCGCCGATGGTGAGGAGTTCCCCGAGGTCTTCCATGGCCCCATCTTCCGTCGCCGGGCCGCTGTCGGCCCGGTGACGGGAGGGTGAACCCTGCCGTTGGGGCAAGGTCAATCCCCGGCTTCCGGTTTCCGGTGGGGGTGTGATCGCGCATAGTGGGGCGGCATGAGGCCCGAGCACCCCGAGTACCCGTCGCGCAGAGCACTGCGCGCGGTGTTGGCGGTCCTGGCGCTGGGGGCCGTGGTCGCGGCGGTAGTCACGCTCACACTCACAGCAAGCGACACCACAGACGCGGCGACGGACGACACCGCACCGTCCACGTCGGCGCCGACGGACGTCATACAGCCCCAACTCCCCGCCCTGCGAGGGGCAGTGGTTCCCACCTCGCAACCGAATCAGGGCTACTCGGTGTGGGCGGGGCCGGGTTGTGAGACGGGGGAGTACGAGGAGAAGGGCCGCTTCGAGAACGGCGACGCGGCCTGGTACACGGTGAAGTCCGGCGGCCACCAGGGCGATTCGTGCGACGGCAGCTTCTCGGCGATCCCCATGTCGGGCAGCGCGAACGACGACCGCGGCTCGACGGCGACCTGGTCGTGGGAACTGGGCAGGGGCTACGAGAAGTGCGCCCTGTCGGTCTACATCCCGAAGACCGACAACACCCGCGACACGGCCGGCGACCCCTCGGTCTACGAGGTCCTGTCCGACAAGGACGACCCCACGTCGGGCTACGCGGCCTTCGGCATCCGCCAATCAGCACACCGGGGCACCCTGCTGAAGGTTGGCAACTACCGTGTGAAGGCGGACCACTTCACGGTCCGCCTGAGAGACAGAGGCCAGGACTGGGGCACCCCGTCCCGCTACGGAGCCCACCACGCGGCAGCCCAGATGAACCTGACCTGCACCTGACCGCACCTGACGCCCGGCCCCGAACCCTTCCGTAGGTGGGGGGATGGGACAGCTGTCTCCAGCTGTCCCATCCCCCCGTTCCCCCCGTTCCCCCCGTTCCCCCCGTTCCCCCCGTTCCCCCCGTTCCCCCCGTTCCCCCCGTTCCCCCCGTTCCCGGGTGGCCTTCCCCGGCCGAAGAGGCCGGTAGTAGCCGGGTCCGTACGCGGATAACAGCCGCCCCACAGAGCACGGCTGCTGGCCGGCTGCTGGCCGCCCCCCTCACCGCCCGGCGGCCGCCCTCAGCCCCGAGCCGGCCAGGCACGCCGCCGCCACCGAGACCGTGAGGAGCGCCGTGTCCGCCGTACCGCGCTTGGCGAGCCCTGTACGGATCTCGTCCACCAGCGTGTGGAAGAGGAGCGCCCGCCGGGAATCGGCGAGCACGGCCGCGGTCTCCGCGTCGACGCCCCAACTCCGCAGCGCACCCTCACAGTTGCCCCCGACGGCGAGCCGCGCGCCCTCCGCCACCCAGCTCCCGGCATCCCCGGCCATCCGCTCCAGCATCTCGACCAGCGAGTCCCGCGACCGGCTCTGGATCCGGTCGAGGACGGTGATGGTCCGCAGGTACTCCTGGGGCTGGGTCGACAACAGATCGGGCGACCGGTCGACCCACTCCCAGTCGAAGACCGGTGCCGATCCGTCGAACACCGCCGAGCGCTCCGTCGCGGTCAGCAGGGTGCCGAGGAAGAGCGTGGCGACCTTCTGCTCCCGCTCGTCGATCCGGTCGAGGAGCAATTTGGCCCGGATCCGCGCCGGCGGGTGGGTGGTGCCGCTGCGGACGAACAGGGCCCGCTCGGTCACATGGACCGCGAGCATCGCGACCAGCGGGCCCAGAACCGAGGAGAACTGTATGGCCGGTTCCGCCTCGGTGCCCGCGAACTCGCGCTCCGACGCCCGTACGGTGGCCCGGTGGGCCAGCAGGTCCGCGTCGAGTTCCAGACGCTGGTCGCCGGAGCACGCCGGGACGTGTTCACCGGGTGAGAAGGCGCTCATCGGGGTCCGGTGCCCCAGCACGTGGTGCGCGATCTCATGACCGACGACGAAGCGGGCGGCCTGGAGCGTGACGAGGCTGCCGATCTCCATGACCAGCGGGTCCGCCCGATGCCCCAGCTTCGCGGACTTTCCGTACACCCGCTGGTTCACGTTGTAGTAGCGCAACAACGCGGTGAGTACGGCGGGATCCCCACCCATCGCCCCCTCACGGGCCGCGCGGAGGGCCTCGAACAGTCCTCTGACCGGGCCCCGCCCGCCGATCCGCGCCAGTCCGATCCCGGAGAACTGACCGTACACACCGGCCAGCGTGAGAATCGAGTCGGAGACCTCCACCAGCCCCGATCCGTCGGCGAACGGTGTCATCTGGGCCGACACGTCGTCCTGCGGGAACGAGCAGACGAACACGGTGTCCAGCCGCTCCTGGGGAAAGCCCAGGTCCCGCAGCGCCGTCTTCATCTCCTCGGTCACATGCCGCATCAACGCCGTCGCCGGATCGTACGGTGACGCCCCCTCGCTCTTCCGCCAGTCCGCCATGCTCGCGTCCAGCTGACGGAGCGACTCGTGGTCGCCGAGCCTGGCCAGTTCGGCACGGATGTGCGCCAGCTGGTCGGTTCGGTTGACCTGCAACCGGCGGAGCTTGCGTTCCGCCATCGACTCCCCGCCGCTCATGACGGCGCCGGGGCGTTCGCACAGAAGGATCCGAGACCGATACGGGCCACCAGCACGGCGAGCACGCCCGCGGTGGCCGGCTCCTCACCGAGGTGCTGGAGTACTTCGTACACCGCTGCCGCGTCGAGCACCCGGTCCGAGCCGGTGGTGCCGAGCAGGCCCCGGACCCGCTCCTGGTGGCAGATCTTGCGTTGCAGATCACGGTGCTTGTGCTCGAACCACTGCTTGCCGAAACGGCGGTTGGCGCCCCGGTCCGCCGGCGAGATGCCGAGTCCGTCGTCGAGGAGGCCGGCGCCGAGCAGCTCGAACAGCTCGTCGTCGGTCTTGTCCAGGTAGAGATCGAGGGTCATGGAAGTGCGTCCCCTGTGTTCCGAACGGAAGGCCCGCCGCCCGCCGCGGCGGCCTGCCACCACCGTGCCACCAGGGCCGGCGCGCGCCCATCCCTCGGAGGATGAGCGGTACGGGGGCCGGGCTCACCCGCCGGGTGAGGGACGGAGCGACGGACACGCCCCAGGGCGGGTCCGCGAAGTGGCGTCTGGCTCGCGACGCCTGGCACGCGCGCTCGCGGCGTTGTCGGACCGGGCGAGTGCATCCAGTACACGCTCGGTCCTCCGCCTTGCGATCGCACGCACCAGACGCCGCGAGCCCCGCCCTGCGGGCGAACGACGCCACTTCGCGGACCCGCCCTAGGGGTCGTCTTCAAAGGTCATATCCAGAGGAAGATGGAGGCGATGGTGACGGTGGCTTGGTAGGACTCGCGGGTTTTGTCGTAGCGGGTGGCCAGGCCGCGCCATTGCTTGAGTCGGTTGAAGCATCGTTCGACGACGTTGCGGAGCCGGTAGACCCTCCTGTCGAATGTGGGTGGGCGGCCGCCGCGTGAGCCTTTGCGCAGGCGGCCTGTGGCCTGGTCGATGCGTTCGGGGATGGTGTGCCCGATACCGCGTCTGCGCAGGTAGGCGCGGATCTTGCGAGAGCTGTAGCCCTTGTCGGCGATGACGTGGTCGGGTCGGGTGCGGGGACGTCCCGGGCCGGTGCGCGGAACACGGATGGCGTCCAGGACGTCTTCGAAGCGGGTGCAGTCGTTGGTGTTGCCGCCGGTCAGGACGAAGGCGAGGGGCCGGCCGTGTCCGTCGCAGGCCAGGTGGACCTTGGTGCTCAGTCCTCCACGGGATCGGCCGAGGGCGTGATCACCCGCTTCGTCCCGGTCGGCAGCCCCCTTTTCCCACCGGTCGCGTGCTGGTGGGCCCGCACGATCGTGGAGTCCACCGACACCAGCCAGTCGATGTCACCCGCCGCGTCCCTCTCCGCCTGGATCGCCTTCAGCATGCGGGAGAAGGTTCCGTCCAGCGCCCACCTGCGGAAACGCGTGTACAAGGTCTGCCAGGAACCGTAACGCTCCGGCACGTCCCGCCAGGCCGAACCGGTCCGCAGCTTCCACACGATCCCGTTCAGCACCACCCGGTCATCCGACCGGGGCCGACCAGCCGTCCCCGAACTCGGCAACAACCGCGACAACACAGCCCACTCAACATCCGACAACTCATGACGACGCACCACACCCGCCATAATCCCGCATCGCACAAACAGCTTTGAAGACGACCCCTAGCGCGCGAGGTGCCGACGGACGTCCTCGGCGACCTGCTCCCGGGTGGTCATCCCGTACTTCCGGTAGATGTTCTTGAGATGCGCCTTCACGGTGTTCGGGCTACGGCCGATCTCGGTGGCCAACTCCTGGTTCCCCAGCCCGTTCACCAGCAGCACCGCCACCCGCTGCTCCACCTCGGTCAGTGAGAGAAAGCGCTGTTCGGGCCCCTGGTCGGCCCACAGCGCCATCTCCATCAGTTCGGTCTGGGTCTGCTCACAGAGCCGGACGATCTCTTCAGGAGCCCGAAGACTGCCCGCTCCTCCGTCCCCGGCCTCGGCTCCCGCCTCCTCCACCATGTGCCGGGCGATGCCGTGGATCTCGGACAGCCGGGCGGCCATGTACTCGATGACATGATCCGACGTGAGGGTCCGTGACACCCCGCCGCCCGGCAGCAGCAGGAGAAAGGCCTCGGTGTCCTCCTTCTCGCGGGTCAGGACCCGCGCCAGTAACCCGGTGAGCCACTCGAAGGAACGAACGGCGTTGTCGTCGAAGGCGCCCGGGGTGTAACTGTGCATGGACACCATCCCGAACAGCACGTCGCGAGACCCCTGTTCGGTCCGGAACATCGGTACGGTGACCGCGTCGGCCGACCGTCTGCGGGTGTCCCCGAACGACATGCTCGCGTTCAGCACCGCGCCGTTGTCATAGGCGAAGCGATACGTCTGCCGATGCCTGACCAGCCAGGCCGTCTGCCCGCTCGGTCCGTAGGTGTGGGAGGTGGGGTCATCGAAGACGCTCCCCTCATAACCGTACGGAAAGCGCACCCGGTTGGCGCCGTGCAGCAGCGCCACGTAGAAGGAGTCGAACGGCGCCAGCTTCGCAGCGGTAGCGCGGACGTAGTCATACAAATCGTACCGATCCCCTGCAAGCCCCCCGCGCATCTTGTGATACGCCTCATGCAGAATCCCCATACTCCTGGCATCGATCCTCGCCGGAACGTCCCCCATGCGCAGCCCTCCAAAGACCCAAAACCGCCACCCCCATCGTGCCCCCGCACCCCCCACCCGTCACCCAACCCAACGCCGACGCCAACGCCTCCCACAGAAAGCCCCCGGATCCTGATCGGTCCAAGGCCTCTTTCCCATGTGCCTCGGCAGGATTTGAACCTGCGACACCCGCTTTAGAAGTGGGATCAGATCTATGCCGTAGGCCGGTTCCGGACCGCGAGGTGCTGTGCGGGATTCTGTTCGTGTTGCACACGGGAATCCAGTGGGAGCACCTGCCGCAGGAGCTGGGCCCCGGGTCGGAGATGACGTGCTGGCGCCGGCTGCGGGACTGGAACAGGGCCGGTGTGTGGCGGCGTCTCCACGAAGTCCTGCTTGCCGAGCTGAACGCCGCAGCGAGGCTGAACTAGTGGGGAGCCGTGGTCGACTCTTGGCACGGCAGGGCCTTGAAAGGGGGTTACGCACGGGCCCCTCGCCAGTCGACCGAGGCCGGCCCGGCTCGAAACGCCATCTGATCACCGCCGGCTGCGGAACCCCGCTCGCCGTCATCCTGACCGGCGGCAAACCGCAACGACGTCACCCGTTGTTGCCCCTGATCGACGCCGTTCCCGCGATCAGAGGCCGAGGCGGCCGCCCTAACCGCACGCCGGATTCACTGTTTGCCGACCGTGGGTACGACCACGACCACGACCTCTACCGCAACCGAGTCCGCGCCCGCCGTATCGTGCCGGCCATCCCACGACGCGGTACCCGACACGGATCAGGACGGGGCACCCACCGGTGGGTCGCCGAACGCACCTTCGCGGGGCTCCACGGTTTCAAACGACTCCGCATCCGCTGGGAACGCCGAGCAGCATCCACGAAGCCTTCCTCAAGCTCGCCTGCGCCCTGATCGCCTGCGACAGATCAACTCATCCTGTTGGCCGTTGTCAGACCTTGTTCGAAGTCGCTGCTGTTGATCTCTTCCAGTAGGTCTCGGACGGCTTCCGGGACCTGCAAGTCGAGGTTCCCGTCGACCCTATGGGGGAAATATCGGGGAATGGCGGCCGGGCCGCTCACTCACCGCTCACGCAAACGGCCCCGGACGAGGAGTCCGAGGCCGGATAGCGTGCCTTCCTGGAGGAGAAACCCCAGGTCAGCGGCTTAACGTGTGGTGCCCCCGGCAGGATTCGAACCTGCGACACCCGCTTTAGGAGAGCGGTGCTCTATCCCCTGAGCTACGAAGGCGGGGCTTGGGTTAAGCCTTCGAGGAATTTGAACGAATGAATCCTCCTGGCAAGGCGGCCAAGTCCGCTGGTCAGACGTGGTACCAGCACTGTTGCACCCTTTTGTGGGGCGCAGCCAACCGGTTCAGCGGCTCACCAGGAAACAGGGTAGCGGATGCCCGTCCCGGACGACGCCTCGGAGAGGGGTAGCGAGCCGGGACTCGGGCGGCCGCCGGGGCAGCGTCCGGTTCGTCCGTGCCGCACGACGCGTTCCTTCGGCGGGGCTTCGGGGAACGTGGTGGGAACGTATGTCTGTTCTGGGTAGCCTGCCTCGATCTGACCAGGCCAGAGAGGTCCAGAGAGGTTCCCACCGTGAGTGTCACCACGTCGTCGCTGCCCGAGCGGATCGAGCTCTCGGGGGAGGGGGTTGTCCTTCGTGACTGGACGGAGGCGGATCTGGTCGCGATGCCGGCGCTGTTCGATCACCCCGACATCGCCTATTGGACACCGATCGTCTCGCCCTTCGACGAGGCGGCCGCACGCGCGCGGCTGGAGCGGGACCGGCAGATGCGGAAGGACGGTACGACCATCCTCCTCGCCATCACCGTCGAGGGCGGCGCGCCGCTGGGTGAAGTGATGTTGCGGCGGGTGTCCGAGGGCGCGGAACTCGGGTACGCGGTTGGTCCGGCCCATCGCGGGCAAGGGCTGGCAGCTCGGGCGGTGCGCGTCATGGCCGCGTACGCCTTCGAGCAGTTGGGCGTTGAGCAGGTCGTTCTGGAAGTGGAGGCCGAGAACGCCGCCAGCGTGTCCGTGGCCATCAGGACGGGCTTCGGGCTGCTCGACGTGCCGCTGATCACCGGCGAGGAGAAGGGGCGGCCCTACGTTTTGCAGACGTGGGGCTTGAAGCGTTCCTGAGTCTTGCGCCAGGGCGGGAGAGGCCGGAATTCAGCTGCCGGGTGCATGCCGATTGCCGTGAAGGGCGTGCTGGAGTCCGGTTGTTGACCTCGGGGGTGGGGGCGCATAGCGTCCCGTGGTGTGGGGGATCTTGGGCGGGATGTCGGTGCGTTGAGCTCGTCCGGGGCGCCCTTTGGGGTGGTACGGGGGGAGGGGGGCGGCCTCGTTTATGCGAGTGGGCCCCGGACCCTGGTTGAGTTTGTGGAGACCACTTGGGCCTTCGGGGACCGGCCGTTTCTCCTGATCGGTGAGCGGACCTGTAGTTACGGGGAGTTCTTCGCCGCCTCTTCCGCTTTGGCTGTGCGGCTTGTGGGTGAGGAATTCGGGCTGCGGGGCGGGGATCGCGTGTGCATTGCCATGAGCGATCGGGTCGAGTGGCAGGTTGCCTTCTGGGGCGTTCAGTTGGCGGGGTTGGTGGCTGTTCCCGTTGACACCTCTTGGGGGGAGGAGGCGTTCACGTCCGTGCTCGACGACTGCGACCCCCGGTTGTTGTTCGTCGATCGTGAGAGGCTGCCGCGCGCTGCTGGTTGGGCCGATGCCGCCGCGGCGCGGGTTGTCGTGTGGGGTGAGGGCGGAGAGGGGGAGCTGGGGGGCGTCGATCCTGCTCTCGCTCCTCCCGCGCTCGACGTGCGGCCTGAGGACTTCTCCACCATCTTCTACGCGGGTGAGGCGAGTTCGGGCCGGCCGCCCCTCGGCGCCGTTGCCACCCACCTTGCTCAGGCCGGGGCCGTGATGAACGCGCGCTTCTTCGCCGCCGTCTCCGATCTTGGGAAGCGGGGGCGGATTCCTGGGTTCGGGCCTGTGCCCGTCACGAACCTCGCGTACCCCTTCTTCCACCCCGCCGCCTTCGCCGACGTCTATCGCGCCATGGCAGTCGGCGGCGCCCTCCTGGTGGGGGAGAGAAAGGAAGAGGGGAAGGGGGAGGCGGATGCCGACCCGGGTGGGTTTCTCGCGGAGACCTGTGGCGCCGTGCTTCTCGACGGGCGGCCCACCCCCGTCACCGAAGTCCGCGTCACCGGGGCCCGCGGCGAAGTCCTCCCCGACGGGGAAGCCGGGGAGCTGTGGCTGCGTGGGCAGTCGCTCGCGCGGGGGTACTGGGGCGATCCGGAGGCCGGCCGTGCCGCTTTCCCGGAAGGCGACGGTGGGTGGTTCCTGACCTGTGTCCGGGCCGCTGTCCGGGAGGGACGTGTCAGCCGGGACGGGGGAGAGTGAGGGGGCCCGCCTACGACCTCGTCACCCGCACCCTGAACTCGCCCCGTTCCTCCCCCACCACCGCGATCCGGATCCCGTTCGCCCGGTCCACGAACGACTCGCCCGGGCGGTACGGCGCGTCCGACAGCTCCGCGTGTACGTTCGGCCGCCGCGTGCAGCCCCCGCTCGTCTTCGCGCTGTCCGCGACCGTCACCGGCCCGCGCCCCGTGTCGACCCCCGAGTCCACCCGGTAGATCAGCACCCCCGGCCGGCACACCGCCTCGTCGTTGCCGGCCCGGGTGCGTACCTCCACCGCGTACCCCGCGTCCTCCGATATCGGTACGAACGTCAGCTTCGGGCCCCCCGCCGTCGCCAGCGGGCCCAGCAGGTGCTCACTGCTCCCGTCCGTGGAGGCGCAGCTGATCTGTGAGTCGTCCAGCCAGCCGAGCTTCCATTTGTGCCAGCCCAGCAGGTCGTTGTTGGCCCCCCAGTCCTCCGACATGATGTCCCAGTGCCCGACCGTGCCCCCGCCCTGCGGCGTGTACAGGTCGGGCAGGCCGAATACATGGCCGTTCTCGTGGGGCAGCACCCGGTAACCCGTCTCCGCGTACGACCCCGAGCCGTCGTCCTGGCGGCTGTAGACGAACGACGTGTTGGCCAGCGGCACGCCGTCCGCGTGGGGCGCGTCCCCGTTCCCCGAGAAGGTCACGGACAGGACCGTGTCCAGCGCCGAGGGGCCCGCGTTCGGCGTGACCAGGACGTTGATCAGGTCGTACTCGCTGAAGTCGACCTTCGGGTCCGCGACCCGCACGAGGTCCTCGACGAGCTTCCGGTAGCCCGGCTCGTACGGTGACCCGCGCACTATCCCGTACGCCGTGAAGTCCTGCGGCATCCGCAGCCACGTGGTCACCGGGGCCTCGGGACGGTAGTCGAGCCGCCCGTACGAGCTGGTCCTGAACCACTCCGACGTCTGCGGGAAGAATTCCCCCAGCCGCCCGAGCGCGTCCCCCGGGCCCGGCGCGTCGGGGAAGTCGATCATCAGGTTCAGGGCGCGGACCGTGCCGGTGGAGGGGGAGTAGCCGGGCGGGGTGGGCACACCCTCGGACATCTGTACGGTGGAGCCGGAGGCGATACGGCACGGGCCGAGGGGCGAGTCCAGACCGGTGGCCGCCGGACCGGCGCTGGCCCGGGACGGGGCCTGGAGGGTCGCGCTCGCCGTGGTGAGCGCGGCGAGGGTGACCGCGGCGAGACCCGCGAGCGCGCCGAGCCGGCCGGGCCTGCGATGACGGCCGCGGTACGGGCCCGACCGTCCGTCGCCTCTGCCTCCCCCTGCGCCTCCCCCTGCGCCTCCGCCTCCGCCTGCGCCTCCGCCTCCGCCTCCGCCTCCCCCTCCGCCCCTGCGTATCCGACGCGTCTGCTGCATGCGGTCGCCTCCGGGTCCGCGGCGGCGGGCCGGTCCTGACCGCTGCCTGTTCGATACCGCTGCCTGTTCGCTCACCTGCCTGTTCGATCACCCTCCGTCGGTCGGCGTGTCGGCGCTCGCTGGGTGCGCCGATCGTGGGTTTTTTCCGGGTTTGTGTGTGGTTCGCGCATGATCGTTCCCCATGTGACCCAGGTCACGCGGGGAAGGTGAAATAAGCGGGGACCCTCTCCCCGTTTGCACCGGTGTTCCAAGGAAAACGGGGAAGCGATCCCCGCTTACCGGGGGATCGGATCGAACGAAGATCGACCGAGGATCGACCGAGGGAGGGCCGGACGTGACCACCACCGCCGCGGAACCACGCGTGCGCCGCATTCCCCGGCCGCGCGCCGACGCGCTGCGCAACCGGGAGCGCATCGTGCACGCGGCCCGTGAGATGTTCGTGGAGTTCGGCCCCGAGGCCGCGTTCGACGAGATCGCCCGCCGCGCCGGCATCGGGAACGCCACGCTGTACCGGCACTTCCCCGACCGGCACTCCCTCGTCAACGACGTCGTGCTCTCCGTGATGGCCCGTACCGCCGAACAGGCGGAGCGGGCCGCGATCGAGGAGGACGACCCGTTCGCCGCGCTGCGCCGCTTCGTGCACGCCGCCGCCGACGAGCGGATCGGGGCCCTGTGCCCCATGCTCTCCGGTACGTTCGACCGGGACCGCCCCGAACTGGACGCCCAGCGCGAGCGCCTCGAAGGCGCCGTGGAAGGGCTGATGGAGAGGGCCAGAAGGACAGGACAGCTGCGCGCCGACGTCGCCGTGGGCGATCTGATGGTCGCGCTGTCCCAGCTCACCCGCCCGTTGCCCGGTACCGGCTGCGTAGACATGGACCGGTTCACCCACCGGCATCTCCAGCTGTTCCTGGACGGACTGGCCGCCCCGGCCCGGTCCGTACTGCCGGGCAAGGCCGCCACCCTGGAGGATCTGCGCCGCGCCGCTCCGTGACGCACCCTGAACCAAGACCCACGGACCAAAACCCTCAGGACACCGGACCGAAGAAACCCTCAGGACACCGGGCCAGATCTCCAGGACACCGGGCCAGACCTCACCAGGACGAACGTCCCGGGCGAACGTGCCGAACTTCGTCCGTCCATCACTCCGTCACTCAGTGACCCCAGTGACTCCATGACCTCGTAAGGCATGCACCGTCGCATGTACTTACGTACGTTTTCGCCTTTCTGCACCCTTAGGTGGATCCCTCCATGTCAAAAACAGCCGAAACACGGCTCCCCGACCAGGACGCCTCGGCTCCTGACCCGACCCGTTGGAAAGCGTTGGCGTTCATCGCCCTCGCCCAGCTGATGGTCGTGCTCGACGCGACGATCGTGAACATCGCCCTGCCCTCCGCCCAGAAGGACCTCGGGATATCGGACGGCAACCGGCAGTGGGTCATCACGGCCTACGCGCTCGCCTTCGGTGGGCTCCTCCTCTTCGGCGGCCGTATCTCGGACCTGTGGGGACGCAAGCGCAGCTTCGTCGTCGGTCTCTCCGGCTTCGCCCTGGCGTCCGCGCTCGGCGGCGCGGCCACCAGTGAGTTCATGCTGCTCGGCGCCCGTGCCCTCCAGGGTGCCTTCGGTGCCCTTCTCGCCCCGGCGGCCCTGTCGCTCCTCGCGGTGACCTTCACCGACCCCAAGGAGCGCGCGAAGGCCTTCGGCATCTACGGGGCGATCGCCGGTGGCGGTGGCGCCGTGGGTCTGATCCTCGGCGGCTTCCTCACCGAGTACCTCGACTGGCGCTGGACGTTCTTCGTCAACGTTCCCTTCGCGGTGGTCGCCGCCCTCGGCGCCTACTTCGTGATCCGGGAGCCCTCGGGCACTCGTAACCGCTCCGCCCTGGACGTCCCCGGAGTGGTCCTCTCCACGCTGGGCCTGGTCTCGCTGGTGTACGGCTTCACCCGCGCCGAGTCCGAGGGCTGGTCCGACCCGTCGACCATCGGTCTCTTCGTCGCCTCCGCCGTGCTCCTGGCGGCGTTCGCGGTGGTCGAGTCCAAGGTCAAGAACCCGCTGCTGCCGCTGCGCGTGGTGACCAACCGCAACCGCGGTGGTGTCTACCTCTCGCTGGGCCTCGCGATCATCGCGATGTTCGGGCTCTTCCTCTTCCTGACGTTCTACCTCCAGATCGTGAAGGGCTACTCGCCGGTCGAGACCGGCTTCGCCTTCCTCCCGATGATCGCGGGCATGATCATCGGCTCGACCCAGATCGGTGCCCGGCTGATGACCCGGGTGCCCGCCCGGCTGCTGATGGGCCCGGGCTTCCTGCTCGCGGCCATCGCCATGCTGCTGCTGACGCAGCTGGAGATCGGCTCCTCGTACGCCGGTCTGATCCTCCCGGCCGAGGTCATGCTGGGTCTCGGCATGGGTACGGCGTTCATGCCGGCCATGTCCCTCGCCACGTTCGGAGTCGAGCCGCGTGACTCGGGCGTCGCCTCCGCGATGGTGAACACCTCGCAGCAGGTCGGCGGCGCGGTCGGTACGGCCCTGCTGAACACGATCGCGGCCTCCGCGACCACCTCGTACCTCACCTCCCACGCCGTGGGCTCGGGCGGCCAGAAGCTGCTCCAGGCCCAGGCGCTGGTGCACGGTTACGCGAGCGCCATCTGGTGGGCCGTCGGGATCCTGGTCGCCGCCTCGGCGATCGCGGTCACGTTCATCACCGCCGGGCGTCCGAACATGGACCCGACGAAGGTCGGCGGCAGCGAAGGGGCCGAGGGCGAGGTCCAGGTCCCGGTCGCGATGCACTGACGGTGCCGCGGAAGCGGAAGGCGACGGTGTACGAAGCGGTGGCGCGGTGATCCCGTGCCGGCCGTGGTGAGAAAAAGAGTGCGAAAAAGAGTGCGAAAAAGCGCGGTCGGCGATCGCGCGGCACGGTAAGACGGATCTGCCCTGGTGTCGCAGCGGTTCAGCGGCGCCAGGGCAGATCCGCGCCCGTACCCTCCGGCTGCAACCCCTTCGCGATCACCCACATGATCTCGCCGAGCTGGGTCACCTGCTCGGGGGTCAGCCGGTCGAAGATCGCCTGGCGTACGGCGGTGACGTGTTCCGGCGCGGACCGCGCGAGCACCTCGTTGCCCTCGTCCGTCAGGTACGCGTTCTGGCCGCGCTTGTCGGAGGGACAGTCCTCGCGCCGGACCCAGCCGTACTTCTCCAGCCGCGCGATCGCGTGCGAGAGCCGGGACCGGGTGATCTTGGCGGCCCTGGCCAGCTCCGTCATCCGCATGCGGCGGCGGGGGGCGCGGGCGAGGTAGACCATCAGGGCGTAGTAGATGTGCGGCATGCCGGCGTCGCGCTGGAGCTGGCGGTCGAGATGGTCCTCCAGGAGGGTGCTGCCCTGGACGTAGGCCTGCCAGGTGTCCTGCTCGGCGGGGGTGAGCCAGCGCGGGTCCGCGCCGCTGCCTATACCGCCTGTACGGCTGCTCGTACCGCCCGTGCTGCTCGTACCGCCTGTGCTGTCCGTACCGCGTGTGCTGTCCGTACTACCGCCCGTTCCGGCCGCGCTGCCGGAGGATGCCGTGGTCATGAGGCCACTCTACCTATTCTTGAAAGTTAAACTAGATGCGGCTAGGCTTGCTGCGGCAAGTGCTTGAGGTCTCAAGTAAGAGTCCGGACCATCCGAACGGATCACCTTTGGAGTCGCCATGAACGCCGTCGCGGAGCGCATGCCAGCCCTCTACCTCTCCCATGGCGCGCCCCCTCTCGCGGACGACGCGAACTGGACCCGCGAACTGGCCGCGTGGTCCGCGGCACTGCCCCGCCCCAAGGCGATCCTGATGGTCTCCGCCCACTGGGAAGAGGCTCCGCTCGCGCTCGGTGCGACCGAGACCGTACCTCTTGTGTACGACTTCTGGGGATTCCCCGAACGCTATTACACGGTGGAGTACGCGGCGCCGGGTGCGCCGGAACTGGCTGACTCCGTAAGGAAGTTGCTGCGCGGCGCCGGTACGCCCGTACAGGACGTACCGGACCGCGGTCTCGACCACGGGGCCTATGTGCCCCTGGTGGAGATGTTCCCCGAGGCCGACATCCCCGTCCTCCAGGTCTCCATGCCCACCCTCGATCCGAGGAAGCTGCTGGAGATCGGGCGCAAGCTGGCGCCGCTGCGGGACGAAGGGGTGCTGATTGTCGGCAGCGGCTTCTTCACCCACAACCTGGCGGCACTGCGACACGCCGGCGGCGGGGTGCCGGGCTGGTCGGCGGAGTTCGACGACTGGGGGACGCGGGCGCTGCTCGCGCAGGACATCGACGCGCTGCTCGACTTCGAGAACAAGGCGCCGGCGGGGCGGCTGGCCCATCCCCGTACGGAACACTTCGCGCCGCTCTTCGTCACGCTCGGCGCCTCGGAGGCGGTCGGGGAGCTGGACAGCGGGCGGAGCGTGATCGACGGCTTCTGGATGGGGCTGGCGAAGAGGTCGCTGCAATTCGGCTGAGGGGGCGGGTGCGCGGGGCGGTCCTCAGCGGGCCGGCGGGTCGGGCCCGGAGGAGTGCAGCCGCTCCAGGGCCTCGTCGAGCGTGCCGGTGGAATCGGGCGGGCCGTCGCTGTCGATCGGGCCGCCGGTGGAATCGCCAGGGCCGTTGCTGTTGTTGTTACTGATGCCGGTGGTGACGCCGGTGGTGTGCTTACCCGCACGCCAGGCGCGGCGCCGACGATGACGTGACGGACCGCAGACCTTCGGTGACGGCCCACGGACCGAAGCCGTGGGACCCGGCAAGAGCTACACCTCAGGCCCCAGCCGCTTCTCGTACCACGCCACGTCCCAGTAGCGCCCGAACTTCCGGCCGACCTCGCCGTACGTCCCCACGTGCCGGAAGCCGAAGCGGGTGTGCAGCCGGGCCGAGGCGTCGTTGGGCAGGGCGATGCCCGCGTACGCGCGATGCACGTCCTCATCCGCCAGCGCGTCGAAAAGCGCCTGGTAGAGCAGGGTGCCGAGGCCCCGGCCCACGCGGTCGGGCGCGCAGTAGACGCTGACTTCCACGGAAGTGGAGTAGGCGGGCTTGGGACGGAACGGGCTGCTCGTCGCGTACCCGAGAATGCGGGCAGACGGGACATCCTGAGCAACCAAAAGGCGGTACGGGCCGTCTACAGGGTGAGAGCGCAGCCACGGCAGCCGCTCCTCCGGAGTGAAGGCAACGGTGTCGAAAGTGATGGCCGTCTCATGGATGAAGTGGTTGTAAATGTCCGTGAGTGCGCCGAGATCGGCCTCCGTCCCGGCCCTGACCTGCACGTCCGTCGGCGGCTGCGGCATGCGCCCTCCCTCGTCGGCCGGACAGGGTACTGCATGATCACAAAAATCCAGGTACGCAGGGGAATTCTGTCCTGATTCCAGTCGTTGTTTCCAACGGATGCAGGGCACCCGAAAGGGTGTCGCGACCTACTCAGTCCAGTTAAGGGAGCTCGCATGGCAACCCGTGCCGTCGCCCGTCGTTCCGCCACCGGCGGTTCGAAAGCGGCAAGCAGTGTTCGCGCCGTGGGCGGGGAGATCGCCGACCGCGACCTGGTCGGCATGTACCTCGACGAGATAGCGCGCACACCCCTGCTCGACGCCGCCAAGGAAGTCGAGCTGTCCCAGACCATCGAGGCAGGTGTGTACGCCCGGCAGATCCTCGACGGAGAGGTGAGGAGCGAGGCGGGCGGAGCCTCGCACGAAGAGCTCGAGGCGCTGGTCGCCGCGGGCGAGCGTGCGAAGGACGTCTTCATCCGTTCCAACCTCCGTCTGGTGGTGGCGGTCGCGCGCCGGTATCCGCGCAGCGGCCTGCCCCTGCTCGACCTGATCCAGGAGGGCAACGCCGGCCTGGTGCGTGCCGTGGAGAAGTTCGACTACGCCAAGGGCTTCAAGTTCTCGACGTACGCCACGTGGTGGATACGTCAGGCCATCACCCGGTCCATAGCGGACCAGTCCCGTACGATCCGGCTGCCCGTCCACCTGGTGGAGGAGCTGGGCAGGATCCGCCGCGTACAGCGCGAGTTCAACCGTGAGAACGGCCGCGATCCTGAGCCCGCCGAGGTCGCCAAGGAGCTGGACTCGACCCCGGAGCGGGTCAACGACGTGCTGGACTGGGCCCGTGACCCGGTCAGCCTGAACATGTCGGTGGACGACGACGGGGACACGCAGTTCGGTGACCTGCTGGAGGACACCTCCGCGGTCTCGCCCGAGCAGTCGGTGATGACGCTCCTGCGCAGTGAGGAGCTGGACGATCTGATCGGCAAGCTCGACGAGCGCACGGCCTCGATCATCAAGATGCGCTACGGCATCGTGGACGGCCGGGAGCGCACGCTGACCGAGGTCGGCAAGGAACACGGCCTCACGCGCGAGCGGATACGGCAGATCGAAAAGCACGCGCTCATGGAGCTGAAGAAAATGGCTCGTGACACCGGCTTCGACGCGGCGGCGTGACGTCGCCGCCCATCGGCCGTAGTGTCAGTCCTACGCACACTGCTTCTGGGTGTCGCGTACGGGCCGACACGTCGGCCCCCTCAGACGAGCCCCGGCACCAACCCCCCCCAGGTGCCGGGGCTCACCTCTGCCCCGGCGTCGCTTTTCCGGGCCCGTCGGGTGGGGTTTCGGCCGCCGCCCGGGTGAGCCGGGCCCCCAGGCCGTTCAGATAGTCCGTCAGCTGCGCGGGGCCGTGGGCGGTGAACTCGCAGTCCACCAGCGCGAGTCGCAGCACCAACCACTCCAGCGAGTCGTGCGACGTGGTGCGGAGCCGGCAGGAGCCGGGCCCGGTCGGCTCCGGCGTGCCGAGGTAGGCGGGCAGCCGCGCCGCCACGAACTCCGCGGGTGCGGCGAAGCTCACATCCACCTCCAGCCGTGGCTGCATCCGCGCCATGGACCGTGCCATGTACTCCGCCGCGTCCCCCGTCGGCAGCGCGCGCGGCGTGAAGCGTGCCCCGGTGGCCACGGGGTCGCTGACCCGGTCGACGCGGAACGTACGCCAGTCCTCCCGCCCCAGGTCGTACGCGACCAGGTACCAGCGGCGGCCCGTCGACACCAGGCGGTACGGCTCGACCTGACGCTTCGTCTCCGTACCGTCGCCCGACCGGTAGCCGAAGCGCAGCCGCTCCGTGCCGGTGACGGCCGACGCCGTCACCGTCAGCGTCCGCGCGTCGATGGTCGCGCCGTCGCCCCGCGTCAGCGGCATCGTCGCGGCCTGGAGGGTGGACACCCGGCGCCGCAACCGTGACGGCAGCACCTGTTCCAGCTTCGCGAGCGCGCGTACGGAGGCCTCCTCGACGCCCTCGATGGCGTGCCCGGCACCGGCGCGCAGCCCCACCGCGATGGCGACGGCCTCCTCGTCGTCGAGGAGCAGCGGCGGCATCGCCGTGCCGGCCACCAGCCGGTAGCCGCCGATCGCGCCCTTGGACGCCTCGACCGGATAGCCCAGGTCACGCAGCCGGTCGATGTCGCGGCGGATGGTGCGCGGGCTGACGTCGAGCCGTTGTGCCAGCTCGCTGCCCGGCCACTCGCGTGGCGTCTGGAGGAGGGAGAGCAGGTTGAGGAGCCGTGCCGGGGTGTCCGTCATGTCTCCATGATGGCGTCCATCTAGGACACAAGCTGGCCTATATGCCGCCTAGCTTCTTCCCATGACCACTTCGGCCGCCGTACCGGATACGGCTTCTCTTCCTGTCACCGACCCGGGAGCTGTCACCGACCCTGGAACTGTCACCGAGCCCGGAGACACCGACCACCCCGGCGCGGGCGGCGGACTCCCCGGCCCCGCGGGCGACCGGCGCCGCTGGCTGGCGCTGGCGGTCGTCATGACCGCGGCCTTCATGGACCTGGTCGACGTCACCATCGTCAACATCGCCGTCCCGAGCATCGAACGGGACCTGTCGACCTCCTTCGGGGCGATCCAGTGGATCACCGCCGGATACGCGCTGGCCTTCGCGGCCGGGCTGATCACGGGCGGCCGGCTCGGTGACATCTACGGCCGCAAGCGGCTCTTCCTCGTCGGCATCACCGGCTTCACCGTCGCGTCCGCGCTCTGCGGGTTCGCGGTGAACCCGGACATGCTCGTCGCCTCCCGCCTCCTCCAGGGCGCGATGGCGGCGATGATGGTGCCTCAGGTGCTGGCGATCATCCACGCCACCTTCCCGGCGCACGAACGCGGCAAGGTCTTCGGCATGTTCGGCGCGATCATCGGGCTGGGCGCGGTCTCGGGACCGCTGCTCGGGGCGCTGCTCACGCAGTGGAACCTGTTCGGCCTCGAATGGCGCCCGATCTTCCTCATCAACCTGCCGGTGGGGATGGCCGGGGTGCTGCTGGGCCGGAAGTTCATCACCGAGTCCAAGGCGCCCAAGGCGCTGCGCCTCGACCTCGTCGGCGTCGTGCTGGCGACCGCCGGCCTGCTGATGCTGATCTACCCCCTCACGCGGGGGCGCGAGTTGGGCTGGCCGCTCTGGGGCCATCTGTGCATGGCGGGCAGCCTGGTCGTCTTCGGCGCGTTTGTGGCGTACGAGAGGTACAAGACGCGCAAGGACGGATCGTCGCTGGTCGAACTGTCCCTCTTCAAGGTCAAGAGCTTCGTCGCGGGCATCGCCGTACAGCTCACCTTCGGGGTCGCTGTGGGCATCTTCTTCCTGGTCTGGACGCTGTACATGCAGATCGGCCTCGGCTGGACCCCGCTGCGCGCCGGCCTGACGGGTCTGCCGTTCTCCGTCGCGGTGTCCGTGGCCGCCGGTCTCTCCGTCGAGGTCCTGGTGCCGCGCTTCGGCCGCAAGGTGCTCCAGGCGGGTGCGCTGACGATGATCCTGGGCCTGCTGCTCTACATCGGCGAGACGGCGCGCTACGGCACGCAGATCCACTCCTGGCAGATGATCCTGCCGCTCACGGTCATGGGGATCGGGATGGGCCTGATCGTGGCGCCGCTGACGGACGCGGTGCTGTCCGAAGTACCCCGCGAACACTCCGGCTCGGCGTCCGGACTCATCAACACCACTCAGCAGATGGGCAACGCGCTGGGGCTCGGCCTGGTGTCGGTGGTCTTCTTCGGCGTGGTGGACGACCGGGTGGGGGCGGGGGCCCCGGGGGCGATGGGCGCGGCGTACACGGACGGGTTCCAGAACGCGCTGTGGTGGGTGGTGGGCGTCCTGACGCTGATCTTCGCGGTGATGTTCGCCCTGCCCTCGAAGGCGCGGAGCACGGAGGGCTAGGGGGTCTGCGCTCCCGCTCCGAGGAGGTGCCCGTCAAAGCCCGCGTCCACGAGGGACGCGTACGCGGCGAGCACCTCCTCCGGCACGTCCTGCTCGACGGCGAACCCGCGCTTCGGATACTCGATCACCCGCTGGAGATCGCCGACGAGCATGTCCACGACCAGCTTCTCGTCCCCCATGGTCTTCACGTACTCCTCGAACTCCAACGGCACCGAGGCGCAGGTCACCTCGACCTCGGGCCACAGCTTCCGGGTCGTCGCGTAGGCCCGGCGCTCCATGTACGGCTTGCAGACGAGCAACACGCTTCGCGGCACGATCCCGGCGGCGGCCAGCACGTCGCGCGAGAACACGATGTTCTCCCCGGTGTTGGCCGCCCTTGGCTCCACGAGGATCGCCTCATCGGGGACACCGAGCGCGATCGCGTGCTCGCGGAAGTGGGTTGCCTCTCCGCGGGGGAACCACGCGCGGGTGCCTGGGCTGTAGCCGCCGGTGAACAACAGGGTCGCGAAGAGCCCGGCGTGGTAGAGCGCGGCGCAGTGCGCGGCCACCCCAAGATCATGGCTCCCGAGCCCCAGGGCCACGTCGACGACGCGGGGTTCGTGGCGCATGCGGTGATAGCGCCACAAGGTCTCGATGTCCCTGGAGCGGCCCACGGCTACCTCCTGCCCGGCCTGGCGGCCGTGCTTTTGTCCTCGGTCGCCGGACGGGCGTTCTGGGGCCGGTGGGCCGCGCGTTCTCGGTGACCGGGTTGCGCTTACTGATTGTCCTCAATCGCCGGACGGGCTTGGTTGTGCCCGCTGCGGGCCGGTGGGCTGGGTGCGGGTTGTTGCCGGGGGCCGGGCAGGGGTCGTGTCCTGCACTGCATGTTTTACGTCGCGTTCGGGGTCTTGTTTGGTTTACCGGTAGTCACGCGACACAAAACACGCTTTACGTTCCGGACACGACCCCTGCCCGTCCCCCTCCCAGGCCCGCGTCAAGGCAAATCAAGCCCGTCCGGCGTTTGAGGACGCGGTAACCCGCACCCGGCACCGGGCAGAGGCCAAAATCCAGCCTGTCCGGCGTTTGAGGACATCGGTAAGCCGCGCTCGCCCACCGGGCGCCAGGCGCTCCCCGCAGCGGGGGGTCGTTCAGCTCACCCTCGGCGTGAGGGGGGTGGGGTCGGAGGAGGTGCGTGTGTCCGGACGTAAAGCGTGTTTTGTGGCGCGTGGCTACCGGTGAACTGGACGAGTTCCTGAGGCGCCGTAAAACATGCAGTCCGGACATACGCACCTCCGCAGGCCCCACCCCCCGCCACCATGACAAACCCAGCCCGTCCGGCGATTGAGGACAATCAGTAAGCCGCGCCAAACGCACCGGGCAGACGCCAAAACCAAGCCGGTCCGGCGATTGAGGACAAAAGGCACGGACTCCAGGCCGCGCGCGCCGCAGACGCGACGAACCCCACACCCAGGCCTAGCGGACCCGCGCCCTCGCCTCCATCACGTCCCGAGCCGTCCTCTCCGCCCCGTACACCTCACACATATGGCGCCCGTCCGGCGTCGCCGTGTGCTCGACCTCCCACAGGCTCATCTCACTGCCGTCAACGAGTAAGAACGCGTGCTCGTACAGCATGAATCCCGCATCCTTGCCCTCCACCTGGCACTGCCGCCCGAACACCTGCGTGATGTGGTGCGCGAAAGCCGTCCGCAGCAGCCGAGCCGTCTCCTCGCCCGGCCGGTCCGCGTTCTCCGCGCGGCGCAGGACCCGGCGGGCGTGGTCCGGGGAGTTGTCCGGGACGTACATACGAGGCGCAGGCGTCGGCGGCGTGGTCAGCAGGTGGTCCAGGAGGTCCAGGTCCAGGTCGAAGTCGTGCAGTGGCGGTGGCCCGGGGGACACGAGGGGATCCGGCGACCCGAGCCGAGGTGCCTCGGGGCTGCCGGGACGGCACAGCCGCGACGCGGCCAGCTGCGCCTCCTCCTCGTCGGCGTACAGCTCGTGGAGCTGCGCACCGCCGCGCCCGGTGTTGTGCACCAGCTCCCAGAGCGTCATGGTGCTGCCGTCGGTGAGCAGGTAGGAGTGTCGGTACGTCTCGCGGTGCAGTCCGGCACTGTGGTGGGCGGAACACAGCGAACTGGCGTGCGCCAACGCCGAATCGAGCCGCTCGACCAGTGCGTCGGGAAGGTCGAAGGAGTTGAGTGCCCGACCCAGGAGTCGCTCGAGGTGCGTCTCGGTTGTCTCATGCGGATCGTTCAAGTTGGGTCTCCAGGCCGTCGCCACATGTCACTTGGTGATTGCATAACGTAGCCCCTGGGGGTGACATTGCGTCCCAAGTTTATGAAAACTATCGGCGCGTTCGCGTGGTTCATGCGCGCCCCCTCAACTCCGTTGGCCCGCAGGCCGGTCGAGCCCGTACAACTCCCGGTAGGAGGGAAACATTCCGCCCGGCCCCTCGACGCTCTCCGCGGCGAGCACGGCCCGCACGATCGCCCTGGTCACGACGTCGGCCCCGGCGGCGAGCACCTCGTTGAGGGCGAGTGGCCCGTCGTCGGCCAGGGGACGGTCGCCCGTCGCGAGGGCGAAGACCGTGTCGCCGTCGTTGAGCAGGTGTACGGGACGGACGGCGCGCGCGATGCCGTCGTGCGCCGTCCCCGCGAGCTTGTGCGCCTCCGCGCGGGTCAGTCCGGCGTCGGTGGCGACGACGGCGAGCGTGGTGTTGAGGGGCGGTGGCCCGCTCCGCTCGCGCAACTCGGCCAGGCGCCGCCGGGCCGCCTCGTGGACCTCGGCCGGCGGATACGCCACCGGCCCGTCGAAGTACCGCCCGTACAGCACCCCGGTCAGCGGATCGACCGCGGAGCCCGCCGCGTTGGCCACGACCAGCGCGGCGACGGTGATCCCGGAGCCCAGGACCGTACTCGCCGTGCCGACCCCGCCCTTGAGGGGGCCGACGAGGGCGCCCGTGCCCGCGCCCACCCCGCCCTCGGCGACCGGCGCCCCGCTTCCGGTGGCGTCGGCGGCCTCCACCGCGGCCCGCCCGGTCGCCGCGTCCGGACGGATCAGCCAGTCGCCCCCGCGGCCCAGGTCGAAGATGCCGGCGGTCGGGACGACCGGCACCACCTGGGCGGGATCAGGGCCGACCCGGACCCCGCGCCCGCGCTCCTCCAGCCACGCCATCACCCCGGCCGCGGAATCGAGCCCGAACGCGCTGCCGCCCGACAGCACGACCGCGTCGATACGCCGGACGATGTTGCGCGGATCCAGGGCATCGGTCTCCCGGGTGGCCGGCCCGCCGCCCCGTACGTCCACCGCCGCCACCATCCCACCCTCCGGCGCGAGGACCACGGTGGTGCCGGTGAGGGCCAGCGCCCCCGCCACCTGGGCGTGGCCGACCCTCAGTCCGGCCACATCGGTCAGTGCGGCGTCGGCTGCCATGAACATCGTTCCCTTCCTCAGAATCGGGCCACGCGTGCGGACCGCGCGGCGAGCGTCACTCCCACAGCGACCGCCGTCGCCGCCACCACCCCCGCGGAGAGGACCGCCCACACCCCCGCGAACGTACAGCCGATGATCACCACCGCCGCGCCGGGAAGCACGAGCTGCTGCGCCGTACCCGTCTTGAAGTGCCTCGCGTGCAGCGCCCACACCGTGACCACGAACAGCGCGGCCGGGATGGTCACGGCGGCCGAGGCCGCCGCCGTCGAGATGTGCGTCTTCTCCACCGCGTGCTCCACGGCGACCTCCAGTCCCGCCCCGATGGCCGCGGCCGACCCGAAGATCACGAAGTGACCGTATCCCCACGGGAGGGCTTCCCTGTTGCTGGTCAGCCGCTGGTGCGCGGGGACCGCGAAGTAGATCCACCAGGCGGAGAAGACGAGCAGGATGCCCCCGCCCGCGATGGGCAGCAGTTTCCCGACGGCTTGGTGTTCGTCGAGCGCCGACTGGACGGCGACGGTCGCGGCCGACATCGTCTCGCCGAGGACGATCAGGGTGAACAGCCCGTAGCGCTCCACGATGTGATGCGGATGCCAGGGCGTCTCGTGCGCTCGCTCCGCGATCACCGGCACCAGCAGCTCGGCCACCCCGACCACGAGGAACAGCCAGCGCCGCATGCTCTCCGGCGCGGTCAGCAGCGCCACCCACGCCCCCTGACAGATCACCAGCCCGACCGCGTAGCGCAGCGCGGCCGTCCTGGCCGGCCCCGGGGGTTCGGAGGCTGCCGCCCTCAGCCACTGCCCGGTCAGCGCCACCCGCATCACCAGATATCCGATGACGGCGATGACCCAGTCGTTGTCCGTGAAGGCGCGGGGCACGCCCGCCGCGTAGATCAGCACCCCGCAGATCTGCACCAGCGTCGCGATCCGGTACGGGACGTCGTCGCAGTCGTAGGCCGAGGCGAACCACGTGAAGTTCATCCAGGCCCACCACACCCCCCAGAAGACGAAGAGGTAGCCGATGATCCCGGTGCCCGGGTGGCCCTCGGCGAGCGCGTGCACCAGTTGCAGTCCGGCCTGCGCGACCGCCACCACGAAGCACAGGTCGAAGAAGAGCTCCAGCGGGGTGGCGGTGCGATGCGGCTCGTCCCGGCCGCGCGCGGTCATTCTGCGCAGCGGGCCTGCCGCGTTGGTCGACGTCATGCGCCCAGCACAGCAGAGGTGACCCCGGTGGCCGGGCCGGACGCGCGCACGGGTCCGCCCGGCCGCCGATCCGGGCGGGACCGCCGTGACCGTACTCTGGAGGCATGAGCACCGCCTCCACCCCCGAGCCGGCCGCGACCCCGTCCCGGCCGTCCCGTCCGAAGCCGCCCCGCCCGAGCCCGGGGCTGGTCTTCGACGATCCGCTGGACCAGCAGTCCTCGGACGACACGGACGGCGGCTGGGGAGAGCGGCCCACCGGGGGCGGCGACAGCGCCGCCGACCTGGCCCGTTTCCTGGACGAGAAGCCGCCCCACCACCTCTGATCCGGACCGCCTGCCACGCTCCGGCGGCGGACGACTAGGGCGTCCTGGGGGCAGGGGTGGTAGGCGCGCTGTCCCCCGGGCCGCGCTGGGCAACCAGGGCGTCCCTGATCTCCTTCAGGACCTCCAGCTCGCTCACCTCCATGACTTCCTTGACCTCTTCCTTGGCGGCCTGGTTCTTGGCCCGCCGGGCGAGGAACCTGGACATCGGCAGCACCATCAGGAAATAGACGACGGCGGCCGTGATCACAAAGGTCAGGACCGAGCTGACGACCGTTCCCCACATGATCGGGATGCCTTCGACGACGTTGCCCGCCTCGTCCGTCGAGCACGGCGACTTGAGGCACGAGTGGTACTTGTTGAGGTCCTTCGTGCCGAACGCGCCGACCAGTGGGTTGATGACGCCCTTCACGACCGAGTTCACCACGTTCGTGAACGCAGCGCCGATGACCACCGCGACCGCGAGGTCGATCACGTTCCCGCGCATCAGGAAGGCTTTGAAGCCCGCCAGCACGCTCTCCTTGTCCTTGCTCACGAGTGAGCCCTTCTTCGTATCTGCGGTACGGACGACCAACTGCCCCGCAACCTACGACAGCGCGTGCCCGTGCTGTCCAATCCGCACACGCGATCAGGCGACCCGCCAGCTCGTCAGTACGACTCAGCACAGCGTCACCGCCAAGGGGGACACCGCGCCCGCCCCGGCCAGCTCGGCGGCGGTGGCGCGCGGCACGGACAGAACGACCAGCGCTCCGGCCTCCATCGGCGTCTGCTGGTCCGTGTCCCCGCCACTGCCGGTGGAGTCAGGGATCTCCGTCACCCGGGCACCCGCCGCCACCACACGTGCCCCGGCACTCATTTCCGCGCCGTCGAGCCCGGCCGCGGGCGTGGCGATCACATCGACCCGGTCGCCGCGCCGCAGGAGCCGGACCGTCGCCGCGTCGGCGATCCGCACGGGCGCGGACGCCATCTCGACGGGGGCGGGACCGGCGGCGGACGCCTGAGGCGGTGAGGTTCCGTGGGGTGGGGCCCCGTCAGGGGCACCGGCCGCGTTGTCGCCGCGGGACCCGGCGTTCCCCGTCGCCCCCACCGAGCCGCCCGCACCGCCGGCGGCCAGGGCCGCCGCCGTCATGGCCAGGCCGGCGGCCATCACGCGCCGCCGCCTGCGCAGCGCGCGGCTCAGCCGGTGGCGGGGGCCGCCCACCCGCAGCGGCTCGAAAGCCGGCACGCCGCGGAGATCCGGTGCCGACGAGCCGGTGGGCGCGGGCAGCGGGACCGGGGACGTCGAGGGCGGGCGGGAGAGGGGAGAGCAGGAGTGAGGAGCAGAGTGATCGTGCGCGGACGAACGGGACATGGCAACCACCGCCGGTCGTGAGGAGTTTCTGCGGTCGCTCCTCACGATCCACGATCCGCGGCGATCCTGCCGCGGCCTGTGGACGGGCCGCCGATTGTGGATAACTCGGCCACTCGCGCGGGTGGTTCGGCGGTCAGGCCGATTGGCGCGGTTTTGCTCAGGGCAGTTTCAGACCGGTGTCGATTCCGTCGAGCGCATGCGCACACAGACAGTCCCGGGTCTCGCTCGCCTGCAGTCCGCCCACTGAGTCGAACAGGACGGTGCGCAGCCGGTCCACGTTGGAAGCGAACACCCTCAGCACCTCTTCGTGGGAGACGCCCTCGCCCGTCTCGGCTCCCGCGTCCAGGTCCGTCACGAGCGTCATGGAGGTGTAGCAGAGCCCGAGTTCACGAGCCAGGATCGCCTCGGGGTGTCCGGTCATCCCGACCACCGACCAGCCCATCGCCGCATGCCACCGGGATTCCGCCCGGGTGGAGAAACGAGGTCCTTCGATGACTACCAGCGTTCCGCCGTCCACCGGCTCCCACGCGTGCCGGCGCGCAGCCGCCAGCGCGGACTTACGGCCCTCCGGGCAGTAGGGGTCGGCGAGCGAGATGTGGACGACCTTGGACGCGCTGCCGTCGGGCAGCGGCACCCCGTCGTAGTACGTCTGCGTCCGCGCCTTCGTACGGTCCACCAGCTGATCGGGTACGAGCAGCGTGCCCGGTCCGTACTCCGGCACGAGGCCGCCCACCGCGCACGGGCCGAGGACCTGCTTCACACCGACAGATCGCAGCGCCCAGAGATTGGCGCGGTAGTTGATGCGGTGGGGCGCCAGGTTGTGGGCGCGTCCGTGCCGGGGGAGAAACGCGACCCGACGGCCGGCGATCTCGCCGAGGAAGAGGGAATCGCTGGGCGCCCCGTAGGGAGTGTCCACCTCGACCTCGGTCACGTCCTCCAGGAAGGAGTAGAAACCCGACCCACCGATCACGCCGATCTCTGCGTTCGCCATGCCGATCACACTAGCCGCAGAGGCGTACGCCAAGGACCCCGGCCGTCGGTGACGGCGGGGCCCTGGAGAGGAGGGATCAGGCGGCCGAGGAGCCGCTGGAGCTGCTCGACGAGCCCGAACCGGAGCCCGATCCGCTCGACGAGCTGCTGGAGCCCGACGAACCCGACGAGGAGCCGGAGGCGGAGGACGACGAGGCCGGTGTCGAGGACTTGGCGTCCGACGACGACTTCGTGGCGGCGGAGCCCGAGGTGGAAGAGCCCGCCGACGCCGGTGCGCTGCTGGACGACGAGCCGCGGCTGTCGTTCCGGTAGAACCCGGAGCCCTTGAAGACGATACCGACCGCGGAGAACACCTTCTTCAGGCGTCCCTCGCAGGTGGGGCACACGGTGAGGGCGTCATCGGTGAACTTCTGCACCGCTTCGAGGCCCTCGCCACACTGGGTGCACTGGTACTGGTAGGTCGGCACTTGTTCCTCCTGGCACTCTCACTCAATGAGTGCTAACGACGCTCCATAGTGACGTATTCCGAGAGTTCAGTCCACTGTCACCGGCACGCGGTGACTCATCCCACGCGCCGCGACCCGTCCGGGACCCTTCGGCGAGAGCCGTGAGCGCAGTGCCACCAGCGTCGCCAGAGCCAGGGCCGTACCGGCGAGCGGCACCAGGAATCCGGCGCTCGCACCGTGCGCGTCGGCGAGCTGTCCGGCGACGGTGACCGCCGCCGCCTGGCCGAGCGCCACGGCTCCGGTGAGCCACGTGAAGGCCTCGGTGCGCGCCTCCGCGGGCACCAGGGACTCGACCAGCGTGTAGCCCGTGATCAGTGCGGGCGCGATGCACAGACCCACCAGCAGACCCAGTCCGGCGAGAAGAGGAACGGAATGCACAGTCCACAGCGCGGAGGCGGCCAGCGTCAGCGCCGCGTACGCGACCAGAAGCCTGCGGCGCGGGCCCACCTTCCAGGCCACGGCGCCGCACACGATCCCGGCCAGCATGTTGCCGGCCGCGAAGATGCCGTACAGCACACCGTTGCTCCCGGGCTTCCCGATCTCCTCGGCGAACGCCGTCAGGGAGACCTGCATCCCGCCGAAGACCGACCCGATGCCGAGGAAGGCCACGGCGAGGACAGGTATGCCCGGCACAGAGAGTGCCGAGGTACGCGGCCGGGACGGGGCGCCCGCAGCGTCCCGGTGGCGCTGTTGCGCGGTCCGGGGCTGGGTGCCCCGCTGGGCCGCGAAGAGCAGGCCGCCGACGAGCGTCAGCGCCCCTTCCGCGATCAGCCCGGCCGCCGGGTGGACGCCCGTGGCCAGCGCGGTCGCGAGCACCGGACCGATGACGAAGGTGAACTCGTCCGTGACGGATTCGAAGGCGGCCGCTGTCGGCAGCAGCGAAGACCCGTTTCCCTTCCCGAGGACGGCGGCCCAGCGCGACCGCACCATGGGACCGATCTGCGGGACGGAGGCCCCGGTCGGGACGGCTGCCGCGAACAGGGCCCACAGCGGGGCGCCGGCCAGCGACAGGGCGATCAGCGCCGTGACGGACGCGGCGTGGACGAGCACGCCCGGTACGAGGACCGCGCGCTGGCCGAACCGGTCGGCGAGCTTGCCTCCTTGGGGTGCGAAGAGCGCCATCGAGACACCCGTGACGGCGGCGACGGCGCCCGCCGTCCCGTACGAACCGGAGGTGTGCTCGACGAGCAGGACGATGCCGATCGTCAGCATCGCGAACGGCTGCCGGGCGGCAAAGCCGGGCAGCAGGAAGGTCCAGGCGCCGGGAGTGCGGAGCAGCCGCCCGTATCCGGGGCGGGGTGCCGCGGCGGTATCGGTGTCCGAGGTCCGCCCGGCGGTGTCGACCGTGTGGGACACGGTCCGTGCCTTTCTGCCGCCTGGTAGCAGGCCCCCGCGCGTGCGGGGGCGGCCGAGAGCTGTCCTCTTGCGCGGATCTGCGGTAGATACCGGGGCCCACGGTGGGGGACTCCACGGCCGCCATACGGTCGCGCCAGCTCTGCGTCAGGCAGAGGTGGTCGATCAAGTACGCCTTCATCGTACAGGTAGGAGCTTTGTGGTGGCTGGGAAACCCCCAGCGGCCCGGGGGCGTGCCTGGGATTGCCAAGAGCTGTCCCGCAATCCCAGGCGGGCGGCGGGCCGGGCGAGATCCGAAAGAGACGGCCGCGGTCACGTCCTAGACGCCCGCGTTCGTCCCCAGCCATCCGGCGAGCTTTCCGCCCTGTCCGACCGCCCGCAACCGCCGTTCCGCCGAGTCCCGCACCGGGTCCGTCGCGACGACCAGCAGTTCGTCGCCGCGGCGCAGCACGGTCGACGGCAGGGGGACGAAGCTCGTCCCGTCCCGTACGACCAGGGTCACCGCAGACCCGGCGGGCAGCCGCAGCTCCGCGACCTCCACGCCGTGCATCTTCGAGCGGGCGGGGATCGCCACGGAGAGGAGATGCCCCCGCAGCCGCTCCAGAGGCGCCGATTCGATCCCCAGGTCGGCGGCGTCGGAGGAGCCGCCCAGCCGTAGTGCCTTGGCCAGCCAGGGCAGGGTCGGCCCCTGTACCAGTGTGTACACGACGACAAGGACAAAGACGATGTTGAAGATCCGCTTGCTGCCCTCGATCTCGGACACCATCGGGATGGTCGCCAGGATGATGGGCACGGCGCCGCGCAGTCCCGCCCAGGACATCAACGCCCCCTCCTGCCAGGGGACTCGGAAGGGCGCGAGGCTCACCAGGACCGACAGCGGCCGGGCCACGGCGGTCAGCACCAGGCCGACGATCACGGCGGACCAGAAGTCGTGGCCCAGTTCGTGCGGCGTCACCAGGAGTCCCAGCAGGACGAACATGCCGATCTGCGCGATCCAGCCGAGCCCTTCGGCGAAACCGCGGTTGGCGGGAGCGTGGGGCAGCCGGGAGTTCCCGAGGACGACGGAGGCGAGATAGACGGCGAGGAAGCCACTGCCGTGGGCCGTGGCACCGATCGCGTACGCGGAGACAGCGATGGCCATCACGGCGATCGGATAGAGACCGGAGGCAGGAAGCGCCACATGCCGCAGACACAGTGCACCGACCCAGCCGACCGCGAGCCCGATGAAGGCGCCGATGGCCAGCTCCATCGCGATCTCGCCGACCAGGACGTACCAGTGCTCCACCGGACCGGACGCGGAGAGCGCCACGACGATGATCACCACGGGGGCGTCGTTGAAGCCGGATTCGGCCTCCAGCGCCCCGGTCACCCGGGTCGGCAGGGGCACCTTGCGCAGCACGGAGAAGACGGCCGCCGCGTCGGTCGAGGACACGACGGCGGCGATGATCAGCGCGGCCCGCCACTCCAGGCCGACCAGATAGTGCGCGGCGGTGGCGGTCACCGCGATGCTCACCGCGACGCCGACGGTCGACAGGACCACCGCCATGGGCAGCGCGGGCGCGACCTCTTTCCACTTCGTGCCCAGACCGCCCTCGGCCAGGATGACGACCAGGGCGGCATAGCCGATGACCTGCGTCAGTTCGGCGTTGTCGAACTTGACGTTGAAGATCCCGTCCTGGCCTATGGCGATCCCGATGCCCAGATACAGCAGCAGGCTGGGGAGGCCGCTGCGGGACGAGATCCGTACGGCCGCGACCGCGATCAACAGCACGAGGGAGCAGATGAGCAGGAGTTCATTGAGCTGGTGGACAGTCAGCGGCCGATCCTTCCCCTCGTGCTCGCCGGATCGTTCCTCCGGCAGCGGGTACTTCGTTACCTTACCTAATCTTTAACGTTTTCTTGACGCGCTCGATCGTCAGTACGAGCGCCACCCCCTATGCCGCCTCACGCGCCCCTCATCCTTGTGTGATCGTCTGATCAGTCGCACTACATGACACCGAGTCCTGATCGTTGAAGCGCTGCGCCTATGGTTGCTCCAGCATTCCCAGGACCACCCTGCCCCTCGAAGGACAGCGATGCCCGCCAACACAGCCCCCCCTTCCGCCAAAAAGAAGGGGCGACGCGCCCGTCTGATCCTGATCGTGCTGGTGCTGGCGCTCGTTGCGGGTGTCGGTTTCGGCGCGTACTGGGGTGTGAGTACGGTCCGCGCCTCCTTCCCCCAGACCACGGGGTCCGTCCAGCTCAAGGGCCTGTCCGGCTCCGTGGACGTGAGACGGGACAGTTACGGCGTCCCGCAGATCTACGCGGACACCGACGCCGACCTGTTCCGCGCCCAGGGTTACGTCCAGGCGCAGGACCGCTTCTGGGAGATGGACGTCCGGCGTCACCTGACGTCCGGCCGCCTCTCCGAGATGTTCGGCAAGGGGCAGGTGAAGACCGACGCCTTCCTCCGCACGCTCGGCTGGCGCCGGGTGGCGCAGCAGGAGTACGACACCCAGCTGTCGGCGGAGACGAAGAAGAACCTCCAGTCGTACACGGAGGGCGTCAACGCCTATCTCAAGGGCCGTGACGGCAAGGACATCTCCGTCGAGTACGCGGCGCTGGGCTTCACGAACGACTACAAGCCCGAGAAGTGGTCGCCGGTCGACTCTGTGGCCTGGCTCAAGGCGATGTCCTGGGACCTGCGCGGCAACATGCAGGACGAGATCGACCGTTCACTGATGACAAGCCGGCTGAGCGCGAAGCAGGTCGCCGACCTGTACCCGGAGTACCCGTACGACCGGAACACGCCGATCGTGGACGAGGGCGGGATCGACCCCGTCACCGGGAAGTACGACCCCAAGGCCCCGGCGACGGACCAGCTCGGCGACACCGGCGACGGTACGGGCGTCGGTACAGGCACCGGCACGGGTACGGGCACAGGCGTCGGGGACGGCACCGGCACGGGCCTCGGAGACGGTACGGGCACAGGCACAGGGACCGGCACCGGCACCGGCACCGGCACAGGCACAGGCACCGGTACGGGAACAGGCACCGGCATCAGCACCAACAGCGGTGGCGACCCCGCCGCCCAGGACAGCCCCGCCGGCGCCACCCAGGCCCTGGCCTCCCAGCTCGGCTCCCTCTCCAGCACCCTCGACGACATCCCGGCCCTGCTCGGCCCCAGCGGCAGCGGCATCGGCTCCAACTCCTGGGTCGTCTCAGGAAAGCTCACGACGACGGAGAAGCCCCTCCTGGCCAACGACCCGCACCTCGCGCCCCAGATGCCGTCGCTCTGGTACCAGATGGGCCTGCACTGCCGCAGCGTCTCGCCGAAGTGCCAGTACGACGTCGCCGGCTACACCTTCTCCGGCATGCCGGGCGTCGTGATCGGCCACAACCAGAACATCGCCTGGGGCTTCACCAACCTCGGCGCCGACGTGACCGACCTCTACCTGGAGAAGGTCAACGGCGACTCGTACCTCTACGGGGACGGCGAGAAGCGCTTTGTCACGCGCGAGGAGACCATCAAGGTCGCCGGCGGCCCCAGCAAGAAGATCACCATCCGCGAGACCAACAACGGCCCCGTGGTGTCGGACCGCGACACCGAGCTGGAGAAGGTCGGCGACAAGGCCCCCGTGGGCAATCTCGCCCCCGACAGAGGCACCGGCTACGCGGTGGCCCTCAAGTGGACCGCGCTGCAACCGGGCAAGTCCATGGACGCGGTCTTCGAGCTGGACAAGGCCGCGGACTGGGGTCAGTTCCGCAAGGCCGCCTCGCACTTCGAGGTCCCCTCGCAGAACCTGATCTACGCCGACACCAAGGGCAACATCGGCTATCAGGCGCCGGGCACGATCCCGATCCGCCCCAAGGGCTTCGACGGCAGGACGCCGGCCCCCGGCTGGGACCCGAAGGCGAACTGGGAGAAGGACCCGATCCCGTTCGACCAGCTGCCGTACGAGTTCAACCCCAAGCGCGGGTACATCGTCACCGCCAACCAGGCCGTGATAGACGCGAAGAAGTACCCGTACACGCTGACCGAGGACTGGGGCTACGGCGCCAGGAGCCAGCGGATCAACGACCTCATCGAGTCGAAGACCAAGGACGGCGGCAAGATCTCGACCGATGACATGCAGACCATGCAGATGGACAACAGCAGCCCGGCCTGGACGCTGCTGAAGAGCTATCTGCTCAAGATCGATGTCTCGGACCCCTCCGTCCGCGAGGCGCAGAAGCTCCTCGAAGGCTGGGACGGCACCCAGGAACCGGACTCCGCCGCGGCCGCCTACTTCAACGCGGTCTGGCGCAACGTCCTCAAGCTCGCCTTTGGCAACAAGCTGCCCAAGGAGCTGCGCGCCAAGGGCGATTGCCTCACGGTCGCGCCCGCCGACAACACCGGCCCGGTGGACGACCTCGACACGCGCGCGGTACGGGAATGCGGCCAGCGTGACCCGGACTCGGCGCAGCCGGACGGCGGCGACCGCTGGCTGGAGGTCGTGCGCAACATCATCAAGGACGACAACAACGCGTGGTGGAGCGCCGCCGGCGGCCGCAGGGACAGCGCGACGAAGACCCGCGACCAGCTCCTCGCCCGCGCCATGACGGACGCCCGCTGGGAGCTGACCGCCGCGCTCGGCAAGGACGTCTCCTCCTGGAACTGGGGCCGGCTGCACCAGTTGAACCTCAACAACCAGACCCTCGGCACCGAGGGCCCGGGCGTCCTGAAGTTCATACTGAACCGCGGCCCGTGGAACCTGGGTGGCGGCGAGGCGGCGGTCGACGCGACGGGGTGGAACGCGGCAGGCGGTTACGACGTCATCTGGGTCCCGTCGATGCGGATGGTCGTCAACGTCGGCGACTGGGACAAATCCCGCTGGATCAACCTGACCGGCGCTTCGGGACACGCGTACAACGCGCACTACAGCGACCAGACGGACAAGTGGGCCAAGGGCGAGCTGCTCGACTGGTCGTACACGCCCAACGCCGTCGAAGGCAGCACGACCGACACCCTGACGCTGAATCCGTAACGCCGGTATCAGCGGTATCGACGGCCGGTCCGGAGGCCGCCCCCCCTCACACGGGGGCGGCCACGCCCCCCACTTCCTCTCCCCCTCCCTCAAGGACGGCCGCCGGTGAAGTGCCTGACACCTCCGGGCGTCACCACCGCGTGTACGGGACGGTCGTGCGGCTCCGCCGGGACCCGCGCGACCACCTCGTCGTCGTACAGCAGGACGGCCAGCGTCGGCGCGGCGCCGGCCCGCTCCAGCCGGGCGAGGACCCGGTCGTACGAGCCACCGCCCCGCCCCAGCCGCATCCCGCGTGTGTCCACCGCGAGCCCGGGCAGCAGCACGACCTCCGCCGCCAGCACGGCGTCCGGGCCGAGTGGTGTCCCGTCCGGCTCCCACAGGCCCCGCCCCGCGCGTACGAGCCGCTCCGCCCCCTCGTACCGCGCCCAGTCGAGGTCGTTGTCCGCGCGCAGCACCGGCAGCAGGACTTCGACGCCCCGCCCGCGCAGTACGTCGAGCAGCACGCGTGTGCCGGGTTCGCGTCCGACGGAGACGTACGCGGCGACCGTACGGGCCCCGGCAAGCGCGGCCAGATCTCCGGCCCGCCGCGCGAGAACCAACGCGGCCTTTCGCGCGTCTTCACTGGACAGCAGGGCTCTCGCGGCGAGGAGTTCACTCCGTACGGAAGCCTTTCCGGACATCTCATGCGCCACCGGACATCACAAACCTCTCGATTGCGGATGTACACCCATAGGTGCGGCGAAAGTTAACCGGAGCATCATCTTCCGCGCATAGCCCACCGGATAGGGTTATCCGTATGACTCAGTCGCCCTCCCGGATCACCAAGGCTGTCATCCCCGCCGCAGGCCTCGGCACCCGGTTCCTCCCCGCCACCAAGGCCACTCCCAAAGAGATGCTGCCGGTGGTCGACAAGCCCGCGATCCAGTACGTGGTCGAGGAGGCGGCGGCGGCCGGCCTGTCCGACGTGCTCATGATCACCGGCCGCAACAAGCGCGCCCTTGAGGACCACTTCGACCGCAACTACGAGCTGGAAGGGGCGCTCACCCGCAAGGGCGACGCCGAACGGCTCGCGAAGGTCCAGGAGTCCAGCGAACTCGCCACCATGCACTACGTGCGCCAGGGCGACCCCAAGGGCCTCGGCCACGCCATCCTGTGCGCCGCGCCGCACGTGGGCGACCAGCCCTTCGCGGTCCTGCTGGGCGACGACCTGATCGACCCGCGCGACCCCCTGCTGTCGCGCATGATGGAGATCCAGGAGCGCGAGGGCGGCAGCGTCATCGCCCTCATGGAGGTCGACCCCGAGCAGATCCACCTCTACGGCTGCGCCGCCGTGGAGCCCACGCGCGACAGCGACGTGGTCAAGGTCCACGACCTGGTCGAGAAGCCCGACGCCGCCGACGCGCCGAGCAACTACGCGATCATCGGCCGTTACGTGCTCGATCCCGCGATCTTCGAGATACTGCGCAAGACCGAGCCGGGCCGCGGTGGTGAGATCCAGATCACCGACGCCCTCCAGCAGCTCTCGGTGGACGAGAAGGTCGGCGGACCGGTCCACGGTGTGATTTTCAAGGGCCGCCGGTATGACACAGGCGACCGAGGCGACTTCCTGCGTGCCATTGTCAGACTCGCGTGCGAACGTGAAGACCTGGGCCCGGACTTCCGCGCCTGGCTCCGCAGTTATGTCAGCGAGGAGATGTAGCGCCTTGAGCAGTACGGCAGAATCGGCTCCGGTGGCCCGCCACGAGCAGCTGTGGTCGGTGGACGAGCACCTCGCGGACATCCTCGCCGCGATCCACCCGCTCGAACCCATCGAGCTGCAACTGCCCGACGCCCAGGGCTGCGTCCTGGTCGAGGACGTCACGGTGCCGGTGGCCCTGCCGCCGTTCGACAACAGCTCCATGGACGGGTACGCGGTCCGTACGGCCGATGTGGCGGGCGCCACGGACGAGTTCCCCGCCGTGCTCACCGTCGTCGGCGACGTCGCGGCGGGCAGCGGCGATCTGCCCGAGGTCGGCCCGGGGGAGACCGCCCGGATCATGACGGGCGCCCCGCTCCCGCCGGGCGCCGAGGCCGTGGTGCCGGTCGAGTGGACCGACGGGGGTACGGGCGAGGGCCCCGCGACCTCCATGCGCCCGGCGGGCGACGCGCCGGGCGGCGGGAGCGGCGAGGTGCGGGTCTACCGCTCGATCGAGGCCCGGGGCCATGTCCGCGCCCAGGGCAGCGACGTACGGGCCGGTGATCTCGCGCTCAGGGCGGGTACGGTGCTCGGCCCCTCGCAGATCGGCCTGCTGGCGGCCATCGGCCGCGGCTCCGTCCGGGTACGGCCGCGCCCGCGTGTGGTCGTCCTGTCCACCGGCAGCGAGCTGGTCCAGCCCGGAGAACAGTTGGGTACGGGCCAGATCTACGACTCCAACAGCTTCGCGCTCACCGCCGCGGCCCGGGACGCGGGCGCCATCGCGTACCGCGTCGGGGCCGTCACGGACGACGCCGAGACACTCCGCGCCACCATCGAGGACCAGCTGATCCGCGCGGACCTGCTCGTCACCACGGGCGGCGTCAGCGTCGGGGCGTACGACGTCGTCAAGGAAGCGCTGTCCTCCGTAGGAGACGAGGACGAACCGGGCAGCGGCATCGACTTCCGCAAGCTGGCGATGCAGCCGGGCAAGCCCCAGGGCTTCGGCTCGATCGGCGCGGAGCACGTCCCGCTGCTCGCGCTGCCCGGCAATCCGGTCTCGTGTTATGTCTCCTTCGAGTTGTTCGTACGGCCCGCGATCCGCGCCCTGATGGGCCTGGAGGACGTCCACCGCCCGACGGTCCGCGCCACGCTGGTCAGCGACAAGCCGCTCTCCTCGCCGAGCGGCAGACGGCAGTTCCTGCGGGCCAAGTACGACGCGGAGGCGGGCACGATCGCGCCGGTCGGCGGCGCCGGGTCCCACCTCGTGGCGGCCCTCGCCCACGCCGACGCGCTGGCCGTCGTCCCGGAGGACGCCGTGTCGGTCGAACCCGGCACGGAACTCGACGTGGTCCTGATCGGTTGACCGCCCCAGGGTGGCGGTAGCGTGTCAGCCCACACAGGCCCTCTCGGGCCCGGACCGGGAGCGCTCACAGCAATGACCGCGTTTAACCGGGGGGAGACCTCCGGACCGTCTCAGCAGGATCCTCCGTCAGCTCCTCCGCCCGTCCCTCCGTCGGGACAGGGGGAGGGCCGGACGGGGGGACTGACCCACATCGACGCGTCGGGCGCGGCCCGCATGGTCGACGTCTCCGCGAAAGACGTCACGGCGCGCACCGCCCGCGCCAGCGGACGTGTCCTCGTCTCGCCGCGCGTCGTCGAGCTGCTCAGGGGCGGGGGAGTGCCCAAGGGGGACGCGCTCGCCACGGCCCGTATCGCGGGCATCATGGGCGCCAAGCGGACGCCGGACCTGATCCCGCTCTGCCATCCGCTCGCCGTCTCGGGCGTCACGCTCGACCTGGCGGTCGCGGACGACGCCGTCGAGATCCTGGCGACGGTGAGGACGACGGACCGTACGGGCGTGGAGATGGAGGCCCTGACCGCGGTCTCCGTGGCCGCGCTCACGGTGGTCGACATGGTGAAGGCGGTCGACAAGGGCGCGGTGATCACGGACGTACGGGTCGAGGAGAAGACCGGCGGCAAGTCGGGCACGTGGGCGCGCGGGGCCGGGGACGGGAGCACGGCATGACGGACGATCCCGCCCTCCGAGCCACCACCTCTCCCCTCTCCACCCCCTACCGCGCCCTCGTCGTCACCGCCTCCAACCGCGCCGCCGCCGGTGTCTACGCCGACACGGGCGGCCCGATCCTGGTCGAGGGCCTCACCGCGCTCGGCTTCTCCGTCGAGGGCCCGAAGGTCGTCCCCGACGGCGACCCGGTCGAGCGGGCGCTGCGCGACGGCGTGGCCGCCGCGTACGACGTCATCCTGACCACGGGCGGTACGGGTATCTCCCCCACGGACCGCACCCCGGACGTCACCCGGCGCCTCCTGGACCACGAGATCCCCGGCATCCCGGAGGCGATCCGCGCCCAGGGCGCCACCAAGGTCCCCACCGCAGCGCTCTCGCGCGGACTCGCGGGCGTGGCCGGGCGGACGCTGATCGTCAACCTGCCGGGCTCGGCCGGAGGCGTACGGGACGGTCTCGCCGTCCTCAGCAAGCTGCTCACCCATGCCGTGGACCAGCTCCGCGGCGGCGATCACCCCCGTACCTCCGGATGAACCCCTCCTGGCCCGTGCTGCTGGTGGACGGAGACGTGACACTCCGTCCGATAAGGATGCGCGACCAGCGCGCCTGGCGAGAGGTCAACCGGCGCAACCGCGACTGGCTGCGCCCCTGGGAAGCGACGATTCCGCCGCCGGCCCCCGGGGCGCCGCTCGCCCAGCGCCCCACGTACCGGCAGATGGTCCGTCACCTGCGCGCCGAGGCGAACGCGGGCCGGATGCTGCCGTTTGTCATCGAGTACCAGGGGCGGCTGGTGGGGCAGTTGACCGTCGCCGGGATCACGTGGGGCTCCATGTGCTCCGGGCATGTCGGCTACTGGGTGGACCGTGAGGTCGCCGGGCGGGGTGTCATGCCGACGGCGGTGGCCATGGCGGTCGACCACTGCTTCCGTTCGGTGGGGCTGCACCGCGTCGAGATCTGCATTCGCCCGGAGAACGGGCCCAGCCGCCGCGTCGTCGAAAAGCTGGGATTCCGCGAGGAGGGGCTGCGCCCGCGCTATCTCCACATTGACGGAGCGTGGCGGGACCATCTCATTTACGTACTCACGGCGGAGGAGGCCCCGGAGGGTCTGGTCCACCGCTGGCACCAGGCGCGGAGGCCGGGAACGTCACGGAAATAAAATAAGTGTTCGAATTTGGTCCGATGTGACCATCAAGCGATCCGAACAATCACAAAAAAAGTCCGTGATATCAGCCAGATCGTGCGACACACCGGCCCAATTGGCGGATGCCCTCGCGCGAACCCCTCTACGGTGTGAACCGTGAGCAGCAGCGGCCTCATCTACGCAGTCATCGTCGGGGCCTGGGCCGCCTACTTGGTGCCGATGTGGCTCCGCAGGCAGGACGAGCTCAACGAGGCGCGCCCGACGGAACGGTTCAGCACCGCGATCCGGTTGCTGTCCGGCCGGGGCGCCATGGAGCGTCGTTACGCCAAGGAGCTACAGGTACGCGCCGCCGAGGAGGCGGGTTCCGACGTCGAACCGGACGATCGGGCGGAGTCGATGAGCTCCGTCGACGTCCGGGCCTTCTCCGCGCCCCCGGACCGGACCGAGGCGCGCCTGGAGATCCCCGCGGAGCTTCGCGGGGAGGCCAAGGCGCAGCCCCGGCCGCCGGCGCAGCGCCCCGCGCCACCCCGGCAGGCGGCGGCCCAGGTATCGGGACCGGCGCAGGCGCACGCCCCGGTCCCGGAGCCCGCGCCCGCGCGCCCGGAACGTACGTTCCGCCCGTCGCGTCCCTCCCGTACGGCCCGTCCGGTACGTGTCCCGCGTGCGGTACGTCCGCGTGCGGGACGGCAGTCGGGGGCGGCGGCGGAACGCGCCCGGCGCGCGCAGCGCTCGCAGGTCCTCGCGCGCCGTCGCCGTACCACCGTCCTCCTCTTCCTGGCCTTCACGCTCGGCGCCGTCGTGGCGGCGGTGGGGGGCCTGGGACTCCTCTGGGCACCGGCGGTCCCGGCGGTCCTGCTCAGCGTCTACATCGTGCATCTGCGCGGCCAGGAACGACGGCGCTTCGCCTTCACCATGGACCGGCGCAGGGCCGAGGCGGCGGCGCAGCGCCTGCGGGAGAACCGCCCGCGCCGCCACCAGCCGTCGCCCGCCGGCGGCGCCGGTGCCGGAGCCGGTGAGCCGGACGAGGAGGAGCCCGCGTCCCCGCCGGACTCCGCTCCCCCCGCGACGGTCTCGCCACAGGAGGCGGGCCGCCGCGCCCTGGTCGAGCAGACCGACCACGCGGAGTGGGTGGACCAGCAGCGCGAACGCGGCCCGGCGCGGGGCGACAGCTGGGACCCGGTCCCGGTCCCGCTCCCGACGTACGTCACGGCCCCGGTCGCCCCCCGTGCGAGCGGCGGCGTCGAGGTCGGCGACCCGGAAACCTGGAGCGCGGCCCGCTCCTCCACGGCGGAACCCACCCCGGAGACACCCCCGCAGCCCCCGGCCCAGCGCACCCCACCACCGCGCCGCACCCGCGACCGGGGCAGGACCCCCCTCTTCGACCAGTACGAGGAGGGCGACCGCCCCCGAGCGGCCAACGAGTGACGACCACCCCGTGACCAGCCGCCGAAGCCCCAACGGATTTCCGGGCACGGCGACGGGGGTGCTAAGGTTTCACTCGTTGCAAGGGCCTGTAGCGCAGTCTGGTAGCGCACCTCGTTCGCATCGAGGGGGTCAGGGGTTCGAATCCCCTCAGGTCCACTGCAAAGGCCGTTCGCGGGTCAGCTCGTAGGCGGTTCGCGGGTCCCGTCCGATCACTTTGATCGGGCGGGACTTCGTCGTTTCCGGGCTAGTCGGGAGGTCTGGGTGCGCGGGATGGGCCGGACGGATGTGTGCCGTGTGGCCTGTTGGGGCCGTGCGGACATGGCTGTGCACGCCGGTCGTCGGGGAGTTCGGCGTGCGCGAATGGGCTGGAGTTGTCGTACGGAGCCGGATTCAGCGGGAGCGTGGCGGCGGATGGCGCCCTGTGCCTGCCTTCGGCAACACGACGGCCGGGGTGCTGAGCGGGGGCAGCGGGTCGGTGGCGTCGAAGTGGTTGGCGGTGAGTTCGTCGGGGCCGACCACTTCGGTGAGCCAGTTCTCGAGAATCCTCAAGTTCGCGACGGTGACCACCAGGGCGAGGGAGAGGGCGAGGGAGAGGGCCTGAGTGACCTGGCCCGGGGCGGGGCGGGGCGGTGCTTGCGCTTGCCGATGTCGAGGGTGCCGCTCTTGAGACGGCCGTTGGCGCCTCGTTGTGGCTGCGGATGGGCTTGTACGTGTTCAGCCAGGAGGCGTGGATATAGGGGACGTGGCGGTACTTGGCCAGAGGCCAGTCGGGTCCCTCGGCGTCGGCAGGCATGGTGACCGAGACTGCCACGCAGACTGCGGGAAGGGCCTTCTTCGGCGGTGGCGCGAGGCGTTCGGCGTCGGGGACATGGACGGTGGGGCGGGCCGCCGCCTCGGTGGTATGGAATTGCGGGGCGTCGAGGTCGACCACTCGCGCGGGCATCGGGGCGGAGACGCGGGGGTGCAGCCGCCGTCGGCGCGCGTAGTAGACCGACGGGCAGGAGCCGCCGGCGGGGCACCGGACACGGATCGAGCCGCGGGCGTCGGGGCCCTGCTTGAGTTGAGGTGAAAGGGACCGCGGGCCTCGATCCTCTTGCCGAGGACGTCGCCGGGTGCGCGGACGGTGTCGTCGTCGGCGCCGGTAGTGGCGTGGATGAGCGGGGCAGGGGTGAGCGACCGTATATCCCGCCCAGCCCCTCCGGCGGAGACGGATTACTCTCTCGACGGGAAGCGGTCTTCAAGCGCTCTCTAGACCGCTGGCCACAGCTACTCGTGGACGCTCCACTCAGGCCCGAACAGCAGCCCGGCCTGCGGCGGCCGCGTGCCCATGGGGAAGCGATCGACGACCGCGGCCCGACAGATGCGCCGTATCTCCAGCTCGAACAGCTGGTCCAGGACTTCGCGATCCGGTACGTGAGCTGTGCCGTCGTCAGCCATCGAACCTGCTCCAGCGGATGCCAAGTTGGCCGAGGGGGCGCAAGGCGCTGCGGTGGACGGCGCCGATGCCGACGGTGGCGCTGCCCTCGTTCCAAGGGGCGGCCGCGATGACGGCTACGAGTCCGGGGCCGGCGAGGAAGGACATCGGATGCACCGGTGTCATGAAGGGCCGGAGCGGGACGTCGCGCAGTACGGAGCGGAGCTTGGGGAGGAGCTCGTCCGCGGGGGCGGACGCGTGTGCCAGGTACGGGCCCTCGAAGGTTGCCTCGTGCAGGAGGAATTGGAGGAGGAATTTACTCAGAGGTTCCTGCTCGGGCAGTGCCAGGCCATTCCGGGTGAGGAGGACGCTGTGGTCGCTGTCCCCGGTGTCGGGGAGACGGGGGCAGGACCATGACCAGCAGCCCTGGTTCTCCGACGCGAACGCGATGTACTCGCCGTCCCGGTCGTGGCCGTTCTCCTGCGGCCGGTGCATGTAGTTCTGTGTACCGAGCATTTTGGGCCGCCCCTCGGCCAGGCGGTAGAACGCCGCCAATGCGGTCGGCACGGCTTCCGCCGACGGGGCGGCGTTCCTGGGCGGGGACTCGGGGAACCATGACTCGACGAAGAGCGTCAGTGCCTGTTGCGGACGGTCCGTGACGAGACCGACCCACACCGGTGCCGGCAGTAGCGGATCAGGGCCGGGCGGGCGGACCGCGTCCAGTACCTCGCGGTCCAGCGGTTCGAAGAACTTGAACTCGTAGTGGTCGGGTCCGCCGCAGCCGAACCGGACGCCTCCGAGCAGCAGGCAGGCCGTTCCTACGCGGACGGCGACGTGGATCGGCCGCTGCTGCGGTTCCTCGAAGCTCCAGAAGTCCGTAAACCCGGAGAGTGCCTGAGCGGCCGCTTCCGGGACCTCGCCGGCCAACCGGAACAGGCTTTCGTTCCAGACGCCGCTGGACGCCAGGTCGTCACCGGCATCGGCGATGATCAGGATCTCCGTGGCGCCGACGACCACCGAGGCGCCTGTCAGCTCGAACCTTGTGGCATCAGGACCGAGCCGGGCCAGCAGTGCCCCTTCATCGACCCGGACCGGGCTTTGCTGCGGCATTCCGGGATTCTATGCGGGACAAAGTCATCGGCAGCGTGGGGACGATCTTCGAACGTCGGCCGCACCGCTGGTCAACCCCACTCGTGAACACCCCACCGCAAAGGCCGTTCGCGGGTCAGCTCGTAGGCGGTTCGCGGGTCCCGTCCGATCAGTTTGATCGGACGGGACTTCGTCGTTTCCGGGGTGTTCGGGGGGCCAGGGAACGTCAGATGTCGTTCCGGACACCCAAGGGCGGGATCGCGTCCGGCAGTGGGGTCCGCCGGAATCCTGGCCGCCACGATCGCGGCTCACGATTCCGTGATGTTGTCCTGCGGCGCCGGTGCGGCGGTGCGGTCGTCCGTCGTGCCGGGCCGGTGAGCAGCTCGGGCCGTACGGACCGAGGCGAAGGCCGTGGCGAGCAGTTCGAGCAGGGGGACCGCGCGGGGGTGGGGGTCGCGGCGCGGGGTGATCGCGTAGATGCCGCGGGTCGGGGGGTCGGCCAGGGCGACCGTAGTGACATCGGCCCGCAGCGCGGGCGTCAGCACGCCGGGGATCAGCGCGATCGCGTGACCGGTGGCGACCAGGGCGAGTTTGCCGGGCAGGTCGGCGGCGGTCAGACCGATGCGGGGGCTGACTCCGGCGCGGGCGGCGTGCTGGTGGAGGAGTGCCGCGGAGCCGTCGTTGTCCTCGGCCCAGGTCTCGTCGGCCAGCTCCTGGATGCGCACCGGCCCGCCCCCGGCGCGCGGATGGCCGGCGGGCAGGACGACGACCATCTCGTCCAGCCCGAGGAACCGGCGCTCGACCCGCGGGTCGACGGGCAGCCCCGGCGGGGCGTCGGTGACAAAAGCGATGTCGAGAGCGCCGGCGATCACACGGCTGTGCAGGGGTGCGCTGAGACCGGGACGCAGGCTCCACCGGAGGGATCCGTCCCGTTTCAGCAGGCCCTGAACGGCCTCGGGGACGATCCCCCCGGCGAGAGACGGCGTCGCCCCGATGGCCAGGGGCCTGTCGGACACCCCGCCGTGGAGGTCCCGTACCGCGCGAACGGCGCGGTCGGCCTCGTCGAGCGTGGCCAAGGCATGGCGCCGGAACACCTCACCGGCCGACGTCGGGCGCACCCCACGGGCATGGCGCTCCACCAAGGACACGCCGAGCTGCCGCTCCAGCCCGGCGATCTGCCGGGAAACGGCCGACTGCGTGTGATTCAACTCGGCCGCGGCCGCCGACAGCGAGCCGACCCGGCACACGGTCACGAAGGCCCGCCACACCGTCAGATCCATGGCGACAAGTATGGCGGGTGGTATGCGAATGACGCATGCCTGGGCTGCGAGATCTGCGCTTGTCGCAGTCGTCGCACTGCACCAGCATGGCGCCCATGACCACATCGCACACCATCGCCGTCCTCGGTCTGGGGCGCATGGGCGGCGCCATCGCGGCACGGCTGGCCACCCTGGGCCGGGACGTCGTCGGCTGGACCCGCTCCGGGCGCGCGTCAGGCACCGTCAAGACGACAGACGACCCGTACGAGGCCGTGGCGCGGGCCGATGTCGTACTCCTGGCACTGTTCGACGGACCGGCCTGTCGGCAGGTCGTCGACGACATCCGTTACTCACTCCGACCGGACACGCTGGTGCTCAACACGAGCACCGTCGCACCCGCCGAAGCGTCCCGTCTGGCCCGGGAACTCGGCCCGTCCTACGTCCACGCGCCCGTGCTCGGCTCGGTGTCCGCTGCCAACGCCGGTGCGCTGCGGATTCTTGCCGCCGGCGGCGAGGACGCACTCGACCGGGTCCGGCCGGTGCTCGAAACGCTGGGCACTGTCCGGTACGTGGACGACGCCTCCACCGCCGCCGCCCTGAAGCTGATCGCCAACCACAGCCTCGCCGGTGCCGTCCTCGCGCTGCGGGACTCACTGCGGCAGGCGAATGCCCTCGGCCTGCCCCGTACCCAGACGCTGGACATCCTTGAACTCGGCCAGCTCGGCGGGCTCGTGGCCCGCAAGCGCCCCTTCCTCCTCGGTGAGCCGACCGCCGCCACGGCCGAATTCACGATCGGTGCGCTGGACAAGGACATGGCTCTGCTGGCCGCCGCGTCGAACACTCCCTTGCGCGGGGCGACGGGCCTGGCCGGCGCTCCTGCCGCCCTGGACGACGACATCGCCGTCGCCGCCACGGTCCCCGCCGTGGCGGACGTCGTGCTCGAACCGCTCCGCGCCTACATCCGCGGACACGCCACCGGCGACCCCGCTCACTTCCGGGACGCGTTCCTCTCCACCGCCCACATCGAAGGGATACGGGATGGCGCGTTCGTCTCCTGGCGCCTGGACGAGTACCGCACCCTCTTCCAGGGCCGGCCGGCACCGGACGAACCGGCCCGCGCCCGCCGTATCGACTCCGTAGAGGTCCACGGCACCGTCGCGACCGCCACCATGACGCTCTCGCACGGTGCGGACACGTTCACCGACGTCTTCCTGCTGGTCCGCACCGACGACGGCTGGCGCATCGCCAACAAGGCGTATCACCGCCACTCCTGAGAGGGCGCGAAGGGACCGTTGCCGGGGAACGGTCCCTTCCCGCCGTCTCGCCACGCCCTAGGACTGGGTGACGAAGTACGGGGTCACCGTCAGCCAGCCGTTGGCCCGGGCGCCGTTGAGGCGGCCCGTGGAGGTGTTGGCCAGGGTGTACCAGGAGTCCACGTAGTCCGGGTCGTTGGTCCACCAGGAGGCGGGGATCGCGTCGAGGATCGCGTTCACCAGGGGGATGTAGGTGCCCAGGTCGGTGATGGTGAGCAGGGCGTCCGCCAGGGCCTTGGCCAGGGCCTGGTAGTTGGTGTCGCCGTCGTCCTCCATCATCACCACGTCGGCGAGGTTGTACTTGTACGAGGACCAGTTGACGAGAATCTGGTTCGGGTAGTACGTCGTGCCGTCGTTGTCCAAGTACGGCATGTCGACCGTGTCGACGCGCACCTTGCCGTCGAAACCGAAGCCGCTGACGATCGAGAAGACCTCGGCGTCACCCGAGACCCAGGGCTCCTCGTCGCTCGACAGCTGGACCGAGTCGATCTTGGTGGTCCAGAAGCCCGCCGCCGCCGACCGGGTGGGAGAGGTGGGGGCCTGCTGGGCGGGAGCGGACAGGCCCCGCTCCGTCAGTTCCTTGTTGAGCGTTCTCAGTCCTGCTGTCATCGCCCGCGACACGTCGATGTCCACCACGTAGACCGGGCGGTCCGGGGTCCGCCGGGCGTCCAGCGTGTGCGCGCGGCCCCGGCTGTCGTACGCCGTGATCGTCTCCGCGCTGTCGTCCGTGGTGGCCGCCGCGACCAACGGGGCCGTACCCGAAGCCAGTTCACCCCGCATGGACGGGGCGGCCAGGCGCAGGCGCAGCAGGGAGCCGGTGTCGGCGGCCAGGCCCTTGGCCTCGGCGATGTGCCGGTCGGCGGTCGCGATCGCCGGTTCGAGGGCGCTGCCGGCCCGGGTGGTGGTCCGGCCGGTCAGCGCGCGCAGGTCGATCTGGTCCGAGGCGAGCGCGGCGGTACGTACCTGGGTCCGCCAGCTCCCCTCGCCGAGCGACTCGGCGAACGCGCGGGCCGTGCTGTCCTCGATACGGCCGACCGTCGACGTGGAGGTGGGCGAGGAGGTAGAGGTGGACGCGGACGTGGAGGCGGACGGCGAGGAAGCCGGCGCCGCGCCCGCCGCCGGCGACGCCACTCCTTGCAGAGCGGCGACAGCGGCGGCGCAGAGTGCGAGAGCGAGGGCACTGCGGCGCGTGCGGGACGTGCGCGACATGCGGGACGGGCTCAAGCGATCCTCCTGGAGGCCGGCCGCGAGCGCCTCTCGACGCGGCGGCGGTGTGGGGGCGTTGCGTTCAGGACTGCGCCGGATCTGTGGATCTGTGAGCGGTGAGCCGTGGATCTATGCGGGTAGACCCATGCTCCGAAAAGCATGTCCGTAGCATGTCAAATCTGCAAGGGCGCCTCGGTGAACAACGTCGGTGAACAACGTCAGAGCGCCAGGTGCATGACGTGCAGTCCCACATATCCCTTCCCCGGGTGCCGGAACGCCCCCGGCACCGTGCCCACCACCTCGAAGCCGAGCGAGCGGTACAGCCTCACCGCGTGCTCGTTCGTCTCCACCACCGCGTTGAACTGAATCCCCCGGAACCCCGCCGCCCGCGCCCACTCCACCGTGTACTCGCACAGTGCCCGGCCGACGCCCCGCCCCGAACGCGCCGGATCGACCATGTAGCTCGCGCTCGCGATGTGCGAACCGTTGCCCATCTGGTTGGTGTTCATCTTCGCCGTGCCGAGGACGGCCCCGGCGTCGTCGACGGCGACGACCGTACGGTTCGGGGCCGGCAGCAGCCACATGTCCCGCCCGGCCTCCTCCGGCAGGTCGGTCGCGTACGTGAAGGTCTCGCCCGCGGCGACGATCTCGTGGAAGAAGGGCCATATGGCGGGCCAGTCGGCCGCCGTGGCTTCTCGGATCAACATCCGCACACCATGGCATGTACGGGGTGCGGACGCCGAGCGGTTTTCGGTACGGGGAGAACGGCGGCGCGCGCCAGGTCGGCCGCCGCGGCCCCGTACTCCGACAGGCTCCCTCCGAGCGTCAGGTGAGGGCTCGGCGCATGCCGCTCAGGCCGTACTCGAAGGCGCGGTCGATGTCGCCCCCGAGCCGGAAGGCGCCGTTGATCTCCATCTCGATGAAGCCGGTGACCCAAGCCGTCAGCATGCGCGCGGCCTCAAGTGCCTCCTCCTCGCCGACGAGTTCCGCGGCGATGCGCAATACCGGGCCGGCCAGGCGGGCGAGGGCCTCGGGGGCCGCGTGCGGCGAATGCATGAGCCGGAAGCCCTCGGGCCACTTCAAAGCCTGTCGCCGGTAGCAGCGTGCCAGGTCCTCAAGGGTGCCGTCGGTCGCCTCCAGGTGAGTGGTCATGTCGGCGACGGTCGCCTCGGCCACGGCGGCCAGGAGGGCGCCGCGGTTGTCGACGTGCTTGTACAGCGAAGGGGCCCGCACCCCCACCCGACTGGCGACGCTCTGCATGGTCAGTCCCTGCTGACCGCCCGTCTCCAGCAGCTCACGGCCGGCGGTGACGATCCGGCTGAGCGAGGTCTTCTCCGGAGTCGGCATGATCCACACTTCCCCTCTGAAAGCTATTGACCGAAGCCATCATAGCTACGTAGGTTAGCTATCAGAACCCGCAGTCCTCATCCCAGAGAGAGTCTCCATGAAGCTCGCACCTCATTTGCACCGCCTCGGCAACGACGTGGTGGCGTGCTACCTCATCGACACCCCCGACGGCATCACGCTCGTCGACGCGGGCCTGCCGGGCCACTGGCGCGATCTCCAGCGCGAACTGAGCTCCCTGGGCAAGTCCGTCGCCGACATCCGCGGACTCGTCCTGACCCACGGCGACTCCGACCACATCGGCTTCGCCGAACGTCTCCGCGAGGAGCACGGTGTGCCGGTGTTCATCCACGCCGCCGATGCCGCCCGCGCGCGCACCGGAGACAAGCCCAAGAGCACGCTCGGCCCCCTGCGGCCGGGCCCCACGCTGCGTTTCTTCGGCTACTTGTTGAGCAAGAACGGCCTCAGGACCCGATACGTCGCCTCGGTCACCGAGGTCCACGACGGCGACGTCCTGGACCTGCCCGGCAACCCCTCGATCGTGGGCATGCCGGGACACTCCCCGGGGAGCGTGGCCGTACATGTCCCCCTCGCCGACGCCGTCTTCGTCGGGGACGCCCTGACCACCCGGCACGTCCTCACCGGCCGCACCGGACCACAGCCCGCACCCTTCACGGACGACGAGGCCGAAGCACTCGCCTCCCTCGACAAGATCGCCGGACTGCGGGCGTCCTGGGTACTTCCCGGCCACGGCGCCCCCTGGCGCACCTCACCGGCGCAGGTGGGCGAGACGATCAGGAAGAGCTGATCCGCGGCCACGACCCGGACCCTGTCCTCCTGCCCGACCCGGGCGACCACCGCCGGACGCCGCGGCAGGTCGCCGGTGACGGTGGCACTCACCCCCTCCCGACCGTGTACGGCATCGACCGCACCCGGTTGTCGAAGTTCGACGGGACCAGGACCGGCGCAGCCGTCGCGCGCAGGCCGGGTGCCCGCGTCAGCAGCTCGCGGAAGAGCGCCTTCATCTCCTGCTTGGCGAGGTACGTGCCCAGGCAGTAGTGCGGCCCCCCGCCCCCGTACCCGACATGGGGGTTCGGGCTGCGCGTGATGTCGAAGGCGTCCGGGTCGGTGAAGACGGTCTCGTCGCGGTTGGCCGACGCGTAGAAGAGGACGACCTTGTCGCCCTCGCGGAAGGTGTGGCCGTTCATCCGGTGGTCCCGGGTGAGCGTGCGCCGGAACTGGATGATCGGCGTCGAGTGCCGCACGATCTCCTCCGTCGCGCCGTCCGCGTACCGGTCGAAGTCCCCCATCAGCAGCGCCCGTTGCTCCGGGTGGCGGGTGAGTAGGTCCAGGCCGTGCGCGAGGGCGTTCCTGGTCGTCTCGACGCCCGCGACCATCAGGAGGGAGAAGAAGGCGCCCAGTTGACGACCCGTCAGAGCCTGCCCGTCGACGTCGGCACTGACCAGCATCGACACCAGGTCGTCCGTGGGGTTCTTGCGGCGCTCCCGGCCCAGGTCCGCCACCATGCCCTGCATCGAGGCGAGCGCCCGCAGGCCCTTGCCCGGCATCCGGAACCGGTCGCGAGCCGCCCGCGCCACCCCCGTGTCGCCCGAGGCGCGGTTCACCTGGCCCAGGATCGCCGGCCGTTCCTTCTCCGGGATGCCCATCAGATTGCAGATGACCTCGAACGGCATCCGCGACGCGACCGCCGTGACGAAGTCCCCCGGCCGGCCGTCGAAGCCCGCGCCCCCGCCCGCGCCGCCCCCGTCCGCCAGCACATCGTCCACGATCCGCGCCGCCACCGCCCGGATGTCCTCCTCCGTCCGGCCGAGGATGCGCGGGGTGAAGGACCGGGAGACGATACGGCGCAGCTGCGCGTGGTGCGGGCCGTCCAGATTGACCAGGGAGTCGCCGAACAGCGCGCGCACCCAGCGGGCCGGCTCGGGTGTCGTGGCGCCCGGCGCGCTGGCGAACACCTCGGGGTTGCGGCTCGCCTCGACCACGTCCGCGTGGGTGACCAGCGCGTGGAATCCGCGCTCCCGCCGCCCCCGGCCCTTTTCCCGCTCCACGAAGTACTGAGGCGCGTCCCATTGACGCAGCAGGGCGAATGCGTGCAGCCGTTCGGCGTGCGGACGTTGCCAGAACGACGGATCCCCGAGATCCGGTCTCGGTCCCTCCGGCTTTTCTCCCCCTACCGCGGCCTGTTCCGCCAGCGTGGTCATGGGAATTCCTCTCGGGTCGGGGTGTGGTCAAGGAGCTTGCCACGAAGAGGAGGTTCCGGCGCGGGACCAACTCTCGCACAGGAGAACGAAATGCGAGTGCGCTCGCCCACTCGGGTGACGCGGACTCACGGACATTCCCCGCGGGCCGCTACTGTGCGGGAGCATGACCACTCCCCACACCGCCGCGAACAGCCTTCGTCACACCCCTCTCCTGGGCACCCTTTCGGTGATTCCCTGGACCAGCGATCCCGCCGACGAAGAACGCAACGCGCCTTATCTGCTGGCCTATTCACTGGGTGACGGCCGCGAGGGCCCGGAGGTCGGCGAGGAGACCATGCGGACCGTCCTCGGCGAGGTCGGGCTGAAGCCCGGCGGCGACCTGATGGACCTCTCCCGCAGCCCCGGCCTCGGGATCAAGCTGCTGGTGGAGGCGGGCCGGGCCGTCCTGACCATGCCGTACCTCAACGCGCAGTGCCCCGTCCCGCCGGAGTGGGAGGAGGACGCGCGCGAGATCGGGCACGTCTACTTCATGGTCGCCACCCGGCCGTGGACCTCGGGGACGCCCGGAAAGCCCGTCACCGAGGAGCGTTTGCGCGCCTTCATCGGGGACGACGAAGTGCTTTCCAGCGCCGCGCACTGCCTGCTGCCCGTACGGAGCCTGCGCGGCTGAGTCCGCCGGACGGGCCCCAGGCGGCGGGCGTGGAAAGCATCGCCTCACTCACGGAGCGTGGAAAGCATGACATCAGCACTGGTCGGCAATGCGACAGCCGGCGAAGGAAACAGGAAACACGCGAAGGACGAGACGGCGGCGCCGGACGGAACCGGGCTTTCCCCGGGAGGCGTTCGGGCGTTCGCGCTGATGCTGGTGATCACGGGTGCGATGGGGTTGCTGGCGGCGTGGGTGATCACGCTGGACAAGTTCAAGCTGCTGGAGGACCCGAATTTCACCCCCGGGTGCAGTCTGAATCCGGTCGTGTCCTGCGGGAACATCATGAAGAGCGCCCAGGCGTCGGTCTTCGGATTCCCGAATCCGATGCTGGGGCTCGCGACCTATCCCGTGGTGATGGGGATCGGGATCGCGCTGCTGGCCGGGGCGCGCTACCGCAGCTGGTTCTGGCTCGGCCTCAACGCGGGCACGCTCTTTGGTGTCGCGTTCTGCACCTGGCTCCAGTACGAGTCGCTCTACCGGATCAACTCGTTGTGCCTGTGGTGCTGTCTGGCCTGGGCCGGCACGATCGTCATGTTCTGGTACGTGACCTCCCACAACCTCCGCCACGGGATCATCCCCGCGCCCGCCGGGCTGCGCGGACTGCTGGGTGAGTTCACCTGGGTGCTGCCCGTGCTGCACATCGGGATCATCGGGATGCTGATCCTCACCCGTTGGTGGGACTTCTGGATCAGCTGACCGACCGCTGATCAGGCCGGTACGAGCAGTTCGGCCCCCGGCCCCGGCGAGCGGGGCGGGGGCCGGCACGGCGAACTTCGCGGCGGCGGACCGCGTTCCGGAAGGTCCGGTGCTACTTGCCCAGCGCCTTGCCCAGCGGGATCCCGCCGAGCAGCTTGTTGCCCTTCGACTTGCTCAGGCTCGCCGCGGTGTCCTTCACCGCGTTGAGGAGCGAGCCCTTGTTCTTGGAGTCGAGCGCGTTGGTGTTCAGCGGCGAACCGCTGCGCAGCCCCTCACTCGCCAGGGTGTCGACGGCGCCGTTCAGGCTCATCGAGGAGGAGCCTTCGGCGGCGAACGCGGGGCTGGCGGCACCCAGCGCCATCATGGAACCGGCGACGACCGCGGCGACCTTCATGGGCTTCATTCTTGAATCCTTCTTTCAGCGATGTCAGTTGTGAGGCGGCGGGACAAGCGGCAGGACAGGCGGCGAGACAACTCGCCTTTCGCGCGGGCCTCTTGGAGGTTTCCCTCGCGCGGCCTCGTCATGGGTAACGATTCCTGGGCGCCCCGGAAACTCCGTGCGGAAGGAATTCTGGGCAGGCCACCCGAATGAAGGGGACTCGGCCTATTCTCGTATCAAATCCCCCGCGCCCGGATCCCTCGACGAGGGACCCGGGCGCGGGGGTGTGTCGCGGCCCGTTCTCACGGGCGGAGTGCGCTCAGGAGGACTGCCCGGGGGTCGCCGGGAGCGCCGGGAGCTGGGGCGTCGTCGGCGTCGTGGGCGTCGCGGGTGTCGTGGGAACTGCCGGGAGCTTGGGCGCCCCCGGGACGGGGGGCGGCGTCGGCAGGTCGGGCAGGACACCGCTCAGCAGGTTCGTGAGCAGGGTGATGAGCGATGCGAGTACGGCCTGGATCTGGGCGAGCACGTCGGCCGGAGCCGCGGCGGCGGTGGCCTCGACCAGGCCGTCCGTCGACGTCCGCACCGCCGCGAGCGCGTCGCTCCTCGCGTCGGCCGGGAGCGTGTGGATGGTGTCGTCCGTCTGCTCGGGACCGGGAACGGCCGCACCGGCCACCTCGGTCAGCAGCTCGACCTGCTTGCCGAGGGCGTCGGCGGTGGGGAGCGGTGCGCGAGCGCTGCCGGCGTCGTGGCGGGCGGAGAGGGCCGCGCCGAGCGAGGCGGCTTCGCCGGCGGCGTGGGAGGCGGCGACGGCCGGGCCCGCGGTACCGAGGATCAGCGCGGCGCAGACGGCGGCGGTGGCGGCGCGACGTGACAGCAGGGGACGCATGCGGGGTGTCCTTTCGGGGGGAGCGTCGGGAACGTTGGTCTCACCGTGGGTTCCACGACTGCGGCCCGCAACCGATCGGGCATCTGACGCACTGTCGGCCAACCGGTGGTCGTACCTCCCCTGACCTGGTACGACCTGTCACCGCCCGGCACCACGCCGCTCGGCGCCCGCCCGCCGAAAGGGTGGCGGGGGCGGACCCGTACAGCGGAAGAGCCGCCCTGCCCCCGAGGGGTGGGCGGCTCTTCCCGGCGTCGGCGACGACGGTGACCAGGGGTCAGGCGTTGACGCAGGTGTTGCCGAAGGTCGGGTTGAGCAGGCCGATGACGTTGACCGTGTTGCCGCAGAGGTTCACGGGGATGTGGACCGGGACCTGGAGCAGGTTGCCGGAGAGCACGCCCGGGGAACCGACAGCCGCGCCCTTCGCGCCGGCGTCGGCAAAGGCAACGCCGGACGCACCGGCGACGGCGGCGGCAGCCGCGGTGGACAGAACAACAGCCTTGGCGATACGCGACATGGGAGAGAGCTCCTCGGAGATAAAGGGAACGGCATGGCGGGCGCAGTTGCCCGACTCATCCATCAACGCCGCAGCGGGCCATCGGTTGCGCGCCCGAATGAGTGAAGCGAGCCCGCCGGCCGGGCACGCGCGGCCACAAAAGGTGCCCGTTCCCGATAGCGGAGGTTGTCGCCGGGCCACGTGACCGGTGGTTGTCGGCGGTGTCCGACACCGTTCGAACCGGGGCGTTTTCCATAAACGCGAGTCCGGTTGTACGTTCAGCGTTTTTCCGTGAGTTCCAGCGCGTCTGGCGTGATTTTCAGCCCGGTCTCTGTAAAGGTTCCCGGGTGTTTGTGTATGGAATTCAGCGACACGCCCGGACCGTATCGGCATTGCGTTCGATTCGTTGTCGGGCGTGACTCCGCCCCTCCCGGTGCGTTTCTCGTAGAGGCAGCAGCACGGGGCTCGGCTCCGTGGGTCCACGAGTGGAAAGAGTTGCGCGTGCAGCCACAGCGGCACCGGCCGGGGACCGGCTTCACGGCGCTCCATCTCGTCCAGCCGGTCGACGGCGGGGTCGCGACGGTGGTCCTGGACCTGGCCGGGGCTCAGGCCGCCGCCGGGACACGGGTGGTGGTCGCCTGTCCCGCGGAGGGGCCGCTCGCCGCGGAAGCCGCCCGCAGGGGTGCGGAGGTACGGGAGTGGCGGGCCACCCGCGATCCCGGACCCGGTCTGTACGAGGAGACGCGGCAGGTGGTCCGGCTCGTCGAGGACGTACGCCCCGATCTGGTCCACGCCCACAGCGCGAAGGCCGGCCTCGCCGGACGGCTCGCCGTCCGGGGCCGTGTCCCGACCGTCTTCCAGCCGCACGCCTGGTCGTTCGAGGCGGTCGGCGGGGTGACGGGCCTCCTGGCGCGGCGCTGGGAACGGTGGGCGACCCGCTGGACCGACCGGGTCGTCTGCGTCAGCGAGGCGGAGCGGCGTACGGGCGAGGACGCCGGTGTACGGGCCTCCTGGGCCGTCGTCCACAACGGCGTCGACCTCGACCGCTTCCGGCCCGCCGCCGAACCGGCGGCGGACCCGGCCGCCCTCCGCGCGGCGCTCCCGCTCCTCGCCGGACTGCCCGCGACCGCCCCGCTCGTCGTGTGCGTCGGCCGGCTGTGCCGCCAGAAGGGGCAGGACATCCTGCTGCGCGCCTGGCCGCTGATCGCCCGCCAGGTCCCGGGGGCGCGGCTGGTGCTCGTCGGCGAAGGACCCGAGTCCTCGGCGCTGCGGGACGCGGCACCGCCCTCCGTCCTGTTCGCCGGAGCCGTACCGGACGCCACGCCCTGGTACCGGGCGGCCGATCTGGTCGTCCTTCCCTCCCGTTGGGAAGGCATGGCGGTCGCCCCGCTGGAAGCGATGGCGTGCGGCCGCCCCGTTGTCCTCAGTGACGTCGACGGCGCGCGCGAGAGCCTGCCGCCGGGGCGGGAGGCTCTCTGCCTCGTTCCACCCGAGGACCCGCCCGCGCTGGCGGAGGCCGTGAGCGCCCTGCTCCGCGACAGGCCACTGCGCGAAGCCGTCGGCAGTCAGGGCCGCCGGCACGTACTCAGCAGTTACGACGTGCGGCAGACCGCGCGGGCCATCGCGGACGTGTACCGCGACGTGGCCGCCGTGCCGCGCCCCGAACGCAGGGAGCCGATCCCCCAGTGACCACGGAAAGCACCAGCGTTCCCCCGCCGTCGGGGCGCGCGCGCCGGGCCGGCCCGTCCACAGGACGCCCGTCGACGGTGCGTCAGCCGTCCGGCCGTCAGGCACCCGGTCTGCAAGCACCCGGCCCGCATCCCCCGGGCCCGCATCCCCCGGGCCCGCATGCCCCCGGCCCGCATCCCTCCGGCCCGCATCCCCCCGGGCGCCGGCCCCGGGGGCGGATCTCCGTGGCCGTCCCGCGCCGGGACACACCCGACCGCGTGGCCGTCCCCGCCCGACGCTCGGCGGGTGCCCCGCTGCGCTTCCGGCTGCCGCTCGTCGCGGGCGACTCGCTCGCCGCCGTGCTCTCCACCGCCTTCCTCAGCGAGGAGCAGCGCGACGCCGTCCTGCTCCCGCTGGTCCTCTGCGTGACGATGCTGAACGCGCTCGCCGGCCTCTACCGCCCCGGCCTCGTCCTGTCCGGCCTCGACCAACTGCCCACGCTCGCCGCCCGGATCGCGGTGTCCTGGTGCGCGGTCGCCGCCTTCCTCGCCGCGCTCCTCCCCGACCACACCCTCGGCCTTCCGGCCCTCCTCGCGGGCGGCGCGCTGCAACTGGCCACCGCGTGTGCCTGCCGCTCCTTCGTCCACGGACGCCGCCGCGCCCTGGCCCGCAACCGGCCGCGCTCCACCCTCGTCGTCGGTACGGTCCCGGCGGCGCGGCGTGTGGCCGCGCTCCTCGCCCAGCACCCCGAGTACGGCCTGCGGCCCGTCGGGATCGCCGCGCCCGCGCACGAGGAGGGCGGCGACGGGGGCGCCCTGCCCGTCCTCACCTCCACCGAGGAGATCCACCGCGCCGTCATCCAGAACGGGGTGGCAGAGGCGGTGTTCGTCGACTCCGGTACGGCCTCCGGTACAGGCTCCGGTACGGACCACGGCACCGGCCACGGCACCGATCTCGCCCTCGGTTCCGGCATCGCTTCCCCCGGCGCTTCGGGCACGGACCGCTCCGGCCGCTGGGACCGCCCCGCGCTCGTCGGCCTGTTCCACGAGTACGGCTGCGCCACCTGGTTCGTCGGTACGGGCCCGTGGGAGCCGGCCCTCGCGAACGGCGGCGCCCCGGCCGAGGGTACCGCCGGGTCCGGCCACATGGCCCGGCACGTCTGGGGCTTCGCCGGACGCCGCCTGGAGCCCCCGGCCGCGCGCCGGCGCGGCGCGCTCGCCAAGCGCCTGCTGGACGTGGTCATGACGGCCCCCGTCCTGCTCGCCGTCTCCCCGCTCCTGCTGGCCTGCGCCCTCGCCGTCCGGCTCTGCGACGGACCGGGCGTGCTGTTCCGCCAGGAGCGCGTGGGCCAGGACGGCCGCCCCTTCACCCTGCTCAAGTTCCGTACCCTGCGCGCCGATCCGCACGAGGCCGCCACCCGCTGGAGCGTCGCGGGCGACCACCGGATGAGCGCGGTGGGGAACTTCCTGCGCCGTACGTCGATGGACGAGCTGCCCCAGCTCTGGAACGTCCTGCGCGGTGACATGAGCCTGGTCGGCCCGCGCCCCGAACGCCCCTACTTCGTCGCCAACTTCAGCAAGACGCACCCCGGGTACGCAGCCCGCCACCGGATGCCCGTCGGCATCACCGGTCTCGCGCAGGTGCACGGCCTGCGCGGCGACACCTCCATCGAGGACCGGTCGCGCTTCGACAACCACTACATCGACCACTGGTCGCTGTGGCAGGACGTGTGCATCCTCCTGCGGACCGCCATGTCCCTCGTCCGACCGGCCGGCAGCTGATGACGGCCGCCACCGCGTCCCTCCCGGCGACCGCCGGCCATCGGCGGCCCGCCCGCCCGCCGGCCGATGTCCCCGGCACCCCCCGACGGCCCGGGTCACCGCGGAGGTTCGCGCCCCTCCTCCCCGCGCTCGCCGTCGTCGCGCTGCTCGCCGTACCGGCGGCGCCCGCCGGGGACGGTTCCGCCGGTTCCGGCACCGTGGCCGACGCCGCCTCCGGGCTGCTCGTCCTCTTCTGCCTCGTACGGGTCCTGCGCGACCGGGCCCGCCCCCTGACCCGTACCGCCGCACTGGTCCTCGGACTCCCCGTCCTCGGCGTGTCCGTCGCGTCGATCACCTCCCACGACCCCGCCGCCGGCCTGCCCGGCGTGGCCCGCTACCTCCAGATCTTCGTCCTCGTCCCCGCCGCGCTGCTGCTCCTCCTGCGCGACCGCCGCGACTTCCGGGTCGTCGCCGGGGCCGTCGTCGCCCTCGGGCTGGGGCAGGGCGCCCTCGGGGTCGTGCAGTACCTGACCGGCACCGGCGCCTCGTACATGGGCGAGGACATCCGCGCGGTCGGCACGTTCGGCGCGACGGACGTGATGGGCATGGCGACCGTCGTCGCGTACGCCCTGGTCATCTGCGTCGGGTACGCGCTCGGCGAGGACCGGGACGTGACCGGGAGGCAGCGTGCGGTGGCGCTGGTCTGCGCCGGGCTGCTGTTCTTCCCGCTCGTCCTGTCGTTCAGCCGGGGCGCGTGGATCGCGACCGCCGCCGCCCTCCTCCTCCAGCTGGCGCTCTCCGGAGTACGCCGCGCCACCCTGGTCGTCCTCGCCGCCGCCGCGCTCGGCGTGGTGCTCGTCGGCGGACTCGGCATCGGCTCGCAGATGATCACCGAGCGGCTGAGCAGCATCACCCAGGTCGCCGACGCGCCCGACCAGTCCGTCACCGACCGGTACACGATGTGGGCCGCCGCCACCGACATGTGGCGCGAGCGGCCCGTCACCGGGGTCGGGCTCAAGGGCTTCCCCGCGTACCGCGACAGCCACTCCTCGCTCGCCCTCTCCGCCGCCAGCGACACGGCGGGCGCGGGGGCGGGCTTCCAGCGCCAGCCGCTGCTCTCGCCGCACAACATGTACCTGCTCGTCCTCAGCGAACAGGGGCTGGTGGGCGTGGTCGCGCTCGTCGGCAGCTGGGCGGCGCTGCTGGTGTGCGTGCTGCGCCGGGTGCCCGGCGCCCGCCGCTCCCGGGCCGGCGCGGGACCGGGACTGGTCGCCGGCGGGCTGCTGGTCTGGCAGTTGGTGGACTTCGGGTACGCGGACATCGGCGGCCCCTCGACCGTACTGACCGCGGTGATGCTGGGCCTCGCCGCCTGGTGGGGCCTGAACCGGGCCGCCGTACCGGCGGACGGCCGAGGGCCGCGGGACCACCGGGTGCCGGGCGACGGCCGGCCACCGCAGGACCACCGAGCGAACAGCGGGGCTGCCCAGGCGTGAGCGAGACCAGGCAGTCCCTTCCCGGGATCCCCCCGCAGCCCGGCCCGCCCCGCGCGGCCACCGGGGAGACCGGCGCGAGCGGGACGGGCGGTACGAGCGGGACGAGCGGCACGAAGACCGGCGAGTCCGGCGCGACCGGCGGCGGACTCTTCTCCGGGAAGTTCCTGGCGCGCGCCGCCTTCCTCACCGCCCTGCTGACCGCCGCCGGCGCCCTCCTCGGCCTCCTCCGCGACCAGACCATCGCCCATCTGTACGGCGCCGGCCCCGACACCGACGCCTTCCTCGTCGCCTGGACCGTGCCCGAGGTCGCCTCCACGCTCCTCATCGAGGACGCCATGGCGCTCATCCTCGTCCCGGCGTTCAGCCTCGCGCTCGCCCGCCGCGCCTCCCACCAGGCCCCGGAACCCGATCCCGTACGGGTCCTGATGCGCACGACCCTGCCCCGGCTGTTCCTCGCCCTCACCGCCGGGGCCGCCCTGCTCGTGGCCGCCGCCCCCTGGGTGGTCGCCGCCCTCGCGCCGGGACTGCCCGAGCCGCAGGTCGCCGTCGACTGCACCCGGCTCACCGCCACCTGCGCCTTCTCCTTCGGCCTCGCCGGATACATGAGCGCGGCGCTGCGGGCGCACGGCAGCTTCGTCGCGCCCGCGATGATCTACACCTCGTACAACGTCGGCATCATCACGACGATGCTGCTCCTCAGCGACCGGCTGGGGGTACGGGCCGCCGCCGCCGGAGTCGCGGCGGGCGGCGTCCTGATGGTCCTCGTCCAGGGCCCGGCCCTCTGGCGCAGGCTCAAGGAACGCCGGCCGGTGACCGGGCGGGAGCCCAAGGGCACCCCCCGCGTGCCGCCCGTCGCGCTCGGACTCCTCGCGCCCGTCATCGTGTTCGCGCTCAGCCGCCAGTCCCAGGTCCTCATCGAACGGTTCCTCGCGGCGCCGCTGCCCGCCGGGGCCATCTCGCACCTCAACTACGCGCAGAAGGTCGCGCAGATGCCGATGGTGCTCTCCCTCATGCTCTGCACCGTCACCTTCCCGGTGGTCGCGCGCGCCATGGCGGCGGGGGAGACCGACCGGGCGCGCCGCCGCGTCGAACGGGACCTCGCGATGGCCGGGATCATCGTCCTGGTCGGCGCCGCGACCGTCATCGCCTGCGCGCCGCAGATCATCGAAGTCCTCTTCCAGCGCGGCGCGTTCGACCAGGCGGACACCGCCGCCACGGCGGCCGTGATGCGGGTGTACGCGCTCGGCCTGCTCGGCCACACCCTCGTCGGCGCGCTGGTGCGCTGCTACTTCTCCGCCGCCCGCCCCCTCTGGTTCCCGGCCCTGGCCATGCTGGTCGGCCTCGCCCTCACCACCGTCGCGGGCGCCCTCCTCGTCCAGGTCTGGGGCGTCCTCGGCATCGCCGCCGCCAACGCGCTCGGCATCACCGTCACCGCCGTGCTGCTCCTGCACGGCCTCGCCCGCCACAGCGTGCCCCTCAGGACCCGGTACATGACCGGCGCCCTGGTCAAACTCATCGCCGCCGCAGCGGCCTCGACCGGCTCCGGCTGGCTGTGCGGCGTCCTCGTCCCGTCACCCGTCCTCGGCGCCACGGCCGCGTTCGTGGTGATCGCCGTCGTGTTCCTCGGGATCGCCCGCGCGCTGCGGGCCCCCGAGATCGACACCGTCCTCCGTCCCGTCACACGAAAGCTCGCTCATGCCCGCTGACACAGCGTCCGCAGGCCCCTTGTGGGCAGTCATGTACCACTCGGTCGCCGACCGCACGGACGACCCCTACCAGGTGACGGTCTCGCCCGGACGTCTCGAACGCCAGCTCAGGTGGCTGCGCCGCCGGGGCCTGGCGGGCGTCGGCATGGCGCAGCTGCTCCGCGCCCGCGCCGAGGGCCGGGGCGCCCGGATGGTCGGACTGACCTTCGACGACGGGTACGCCGACTTCAACGAGGCGGCCGTACCGCTGCTCCACCGGTACGGCTTCACCGCCACCGTCTACGTCCTGCCCGGCCGCCTCGGCGGGGAGAACGAGTGGGACAGCCTCGGCCCCCGCAAGCCCCTCCTCACCGCGGACGGCATCCGGCTGGCCGCCGAGGCGGGCATGGAGATCGGCTCGCACGGGCTGCGGCACCTCGACCTCACGGCGGCCGACGACGAGGTACTCGCCGCCGAGACCGCGCAGAGCCGCGCCCTCCTTCAGGACATCACCGGCACCGAGGTGACCGGCTTCTGCTATCCGTACGGGACGGTCGACGAGCGTGTGATCGGGGCCGTACGGCACGCGGGGTACGCGTACGCCGTCGGCATCGACCCCGGCCCGCTCACCGGCCTGTTCGCCCTCCCGCGCATCCACGTCGGCGAGAACGACACCGGCCCGCGCCTGCACCTCAAGTGGCGGCTGCACCGCTGGCGCCGCGAACCGGTCCCGTACACCGCCCCCTACGAGCCCGAGCAGGCCCGCCCATGAGAGTCCTGCACGTCATCACCGGTCTGGGCATCGGGGGCGCCGAGCAGCAACTGCGCCTGATGCTGAGGAAGCTGCCCACCGACAGCGACGTCATCACCCTCACCAACCCGGGGGCGGTCGCGCGCGGCATCGTCGCCGACGGGGTCCGCGTCCGGGACCTCGCGATGACCGGCAACCGCGACGTCGGCGCGCTGCCCCGGCTCACCGGGCTGGTCAGGCGCGGTCAGTACGACCTGGTGCACACCCACCTCTACCGCGCCTGCCTGTACGGGCGGTTCGCGGCGCGACTCGCGGGGGTACGGGCCGTCGTCGCCACCGAACACTCCCTCGGCTCCGCGCAGATCGAGGGCCGCCCGCTGTCCACCGGCGCCCGCGCCCTCTACCTCGCGGGGGAGCGCCTCGGCACCGCCACCGTCGCCGTCTCCGCGACCGTCGCCCGGCGGCTCGAACGCTGGGGCGTACGGCGCGACCGCATCCACGTCGTGCCCAACGGCATCGAGGTGGACCGCTTCGCCTACGACCCCGCCGCCCGCCGTGACGCCCGCGAGCGCCTGGGACTGCCCCAGGACGCCTTTGTGGTCGGCGGCGTCGGCCGGCTGACCGGCGGCAAGCGGTTCGACACGCTGGTGCGGGCCGTCTCCGACCTCCCGGACGCGCGTCTGCTGCTCGTCGGCGAGGGTGCCGAGCAGGTCAGGCTCCAGCGGCTGGCGTACGTACGGGGGGCGGCGGACCGGATCGTGCTGCACGGCGCGTGCCAGGACCCGCCGCCGGACGCCTACACCGGGTCCGGGACCCGCTCGGGCTCCGGCTCCGGCTCTTCGACCCTCGACCCGGCCGACGGGCCCGACCTGCCCGCGCTGCTCGCCGCCATGGACGTCTTCGTCTCCACCTCCCAGGACGAGGCCTTCGGGCTCGCGGTGGTCGAGGCGCTGGCCGCCGGACTGCCCGTCCTGCACGTCACCTGCCCCGCGTTGGAGGACCTTCCCGCCGAAGCGGCCCCGGGGGCACGGCAGATCAGCGGAAACGTTCCCGAACTCATCGCGGAGCTGCGGCAGTTCCAGGACGCGGCCCGGGGGTCCGGCGTCCACCGCCTGCCCGTGCCGGCCGCCGCGCGCCACTACGACATCTCCCACAGTGCCGAACAGCTGATGGCCGTCTACGAGCACGCGCTGCGCGGCCCGGCTCCCACCCGAGAAGTGAGTTGCCCATGACCAAGGAATCGAGTTCTCCGCGCCGCGAGGGCGACAGGACCCCGCCGGCGCCCTCACGGTTCAGGAAGCCGCCGCTGTGGACGCTCGTGCCGGCCGCGGCGGCGCTCGGCGCGCTGGCGGGCTGGGTGTACGGGACGGTCAGCACCCCGCAGTACAGCGCCACCAGTTACGTCCTCGTCGTCCCGACCGAGAAGTCCGACCCGGCGGCGGCCCTCGGCTTCGCCACGGCGTACGGACGGGTCGCCTCGCAGGTCGCGATCCTCGGGGACGCCCAGGTGTGGGCCAGGGTGCCCGCGGCCACCCTCAAGGCCAACGTACGGACGTCGACCTCGCCGGACGCGCCGATGATCTCCGTCACGGCGACCTCGTCCGACGCGTCGGTCGCGGTCAGCATGGCCGACGGGGTGGCCCGCTCCCTCGTCGTCAACGGCGCGCACCTCCAGACCAGCACGAACGTCAAGGTGCTCCAGTTCTCCCGCGCCGTGAAGCCCACCGACCCGGTCTCGCCCTCCGCGCCGCTGGCGGCCCTCGTCGGCGGCAGCGCGGGCGGCCTCCTCGGCGGCCTCGGCCTCCTGGTCAGGCCCAAGCGGCGGCGGACGGCCGCGGCCTACGGGTCCGTACCGAACCCGTCGACCCCGGAATCCCCGTCGCACTCCGCGCAGCCCCAGCCCCAGCCCCAACCGGAAACGGTGTGATGGCCACCCCACCGAAGACACGCACGACGTCCGCGTCCCCCACGACCAGGACCACGGCCCAGGCCCCCGCCACCCCCGCCAGGGTCACCCCCTCCACCACCGTCTCCTCACCCCTCGCCGGGTCCTTCTCCCGCTCGGTGTTCACCACCGAACTGGTCCGGGACGCCGACGGATTCGCCGCCCTCGCCCCCGCCTGGAACGACCTCTACCGCCGCTCCCGCACCGCCACCCCCTTCCAGAGCCACGCCTGGCTCCATTCCTGGTGGCTGTCGTACGGCACCCCGGGCCGCCTGCGCGTCGTCCTGGTCCGCCGGGGCGGGGTCCTGGTCGCCGCCGCCCCGCTGATGCTGATCCACCGCCCCTTCCCCGTACTGATCCAGCTCGGCGGCTCCATCTCCGACTTCTCCGACGTCCTGCTGGACGACAACTGCGCCGACGCCGCGGCCGCCGCCCTCGCGAAGGCCCTCGCCCGCGCGGCCCGTACCGCCGTGATCGACCTGCGGGAGGTACGGCCCGGAGCCGCGGCGGAGCGCGTCCACGCCTGCTGGCCCGGTACGCGCAGGCAGCTGGCCGACTCGCCCTGCCTGGAGCTGCCCGCCGTCCCCATGGACGAGCTGCTCGGCCGCCTCGCCTCCGCCCGCGCCCAGCGCGCCCGCGCCAAGCTGCGCAAGCTCGACGCGCTCGGCATCGAGGAGCGGACCGTGCCCGAGGACGAGATCCCCGGCGCGGTCGAACGGCTCCTGGAACTGCACCGGCTCCAGTGGCAGGGCCGCGGGGTCACCCCCGAACACCTCAGCACCCGCTTCGCCGCGCACCTGACCCGCTCGGTCCGGTCCATGGTCGAGCAGGGCGACGCCATGATCACCGAATTCCGGCTGGCCGGGGAGCTGGTCGCCTCGGACCTGACCCTCATGTCGTCCCAGCTGGCCGGCGGCTATCTCTACGGGGCCGATCCGGTGCTGCGCGCCAAGAAGGTCGACGTGGCCATGATGCTGCTGCGTACGTGCGCGCGGCAGATCAGCGCCAGTGGGCGTACGACGCTGAGCATGCTGCGCGGGAACGAGCCGTACAAACACCACTGGCGCCCGGACACCGTGTGCAACCAGCGGTATCTCCTGGCCAGGAGGTATCTGACGCCGTGGCTGCACCTGCTGGCCGCCCGCGCGGCGGGGCGGGGCCGGGCGGCGGCGCTGGTCAAACGGCTGCGGCGGGGCGGCGACAAGGCCTGACCCGGATACGGTCCGCCGTGCCGCCGCCCCGCCGCCGACGTGCGGGAGACGTCAGGAGTTCTCGCGCTTCCACCAGTCGACCCGGAGGCAGATCTTGCCGCCGAGCCAGGACTCGACCCAGCTGCCGAGGTTCATCGGCGTGCAGCCGTCCGGCGTGGGCGGGACGGGCGGGACGGGCGGGACGGGGATGGTGGGGATGGGGGGGATGGGGGGCGTCGGGACCGGGGGCGTCGGGACCGTCGGGGTGGGCACGGGCGGCGTCGGCACGGTCGGGGTCGGCACCGTGGGGGTCGGTACGGGAGGCGTGGTCGGTACGGGCTCCGGCAGCCGTCCGTACAACATGGAACGGAACACCCTCGACGACTGGGGATTCTCGTCGCACTGCCACACGCCGTGCGGGCAATAGTCGGTGACGGTGTTGTAGAGCGGTTTGTGGGTGTCGATCCACTGGAGCATGCGCCGCATGTAGGTGGGGTTGTCGCCGTTCCGGTAGAGACCCCATTCGGGATAGGAGACGACCTTTTTGTGCTCGGCGGCGAAGTCGACGTGCTGTCGCAGGCCGTACGGCTCATTCACCTGCTCGTCGAAGGTCCGGCCGGGCGGCTGGTCGTACGAATCCATTCCGATGATGTCCACGACGTCGTCGCCCGGATAGCACTCGGTCCACGGAACGGCGTCCCTGCCCCGGTTCGGCGCCCAGTCGAAACGGAACTTCTGGCCGGGCACCGCGCGCATCGTGGTGACGATGTTCTTCCAGTACTTCTTCCACGACTCGGGGTCGGGCCCGCAGCGGTGGGTGTACGTGGTGCCGTTCATCTCCCAGCCGAGCACGATCACCGTGTCGGGGACTCCGAGCGCGACGAGCCGTTCCGCGAGGGCCCTGAAGTGGCCGTCGTAGCTTCCCCAGGCGCCTTTGCGCAGCTCACGCCGTACGAGACCGTCGGGGACGCGGTCCTCGTTGCGCTCCAGCATCGGGACGTTGAGGACGAACAGCCGGTCGGACCCGGCCTTGCGCCACTCCGCCCAGTCCTCCAGGAAGCTGGGGCTGCCCTCGATGTTGGACCAGACGTCGCCGGGGAGGTAGGTGTGCCCGACGCGCAGTTCCGTACCGCCGAGCCATTTCTGCATCTCGGCGATGCGCCGCACCCCGCGCGGCCCGTAGTCGAGATAGGCGCCGAACGCGGGCGCCGGGGCCTGGGGCGGTTTCGGGTCCGGCGGGTCCACCGGTCCCGTCGTGGCGGTCGGCAACGGAAGCCCCGCGCCTGTGGCAAGAAGGCCTGCCGTGACCGCACCCAGACAGGTGCTCGCCAGCCGTCGACGTCGGGACATGTCCGCTCCTCGTGATCGAGCCTCAGCTTCCATTGCTCAGCTTCTGGTTCAAAAGTATTTCTAATAAGCCAATGGGGAACCCGGGTTGGCTTTCCAGTAGCCCGTTCGTGCATTTGATCCCCCGCATGGGTTACCGAAATGCAGAACACGGCAGCGCGGAGCACGGAATGGCAGGGCGGAGCACGGCATGGCAGGGAACGATCGGGAAGGAACGTTCCTGCTGGGGAGGGAGCGGACGGCGCGTCAGCTGGTCGCGCGCGGTGGCGGGTCCTGCTGCGTCATCGATCGCCGGACGGGTTCGAGGAGGCGCCGTCCGGCGATGGACGACTGGCCCTGCGGGCCATCAGCACTGGCCTCAGACGCGGGCCTTCGCGGTGCTGCGGCGGTAGAGGATCCCGCCGCCGAGCAGCAGGCCGGCGCTCATCGCGGCGGCGGCGAGGAGGTGGTCGCTGCCGGTCTCGGCGAGCTGCGGGGCCTCGGCGCGGGGCGGGGCGGCGGGGTGGTACTGCGCGGGGACCACCGGCGGGGCGGCGTGGTGCGGGACGGGCGTGTTCGGGGTGTGCGGGGTGTGCCGCGGGGGCGTGAGGGGCGTGTTCGGGACCACGGAGCCGTCGTCGACGGGCGGCTTGACGGGGGGCACGTGGCGGACGGGGGGCGGGGGCGCCACGGTGCCGTTGCCGCAGTTGTTGCCGAAGGCCGGGTTGAGGAGGCCCACGATGTCCGCGGTGTTGCCGCAGGCGTTCAGGGCCAGCTCGACGGGGGCTTCGAGGAGGTTGCCCGCCAGCACACCGGGGGATCCGACGGCGGCGCCGTTGGCGTGGGTGGAACTGGCCGCCTGGTGGTGCGGGCGGGGGGAGACGGGCGCCTCGTGGACGGCGGGCCCGGGCTGGGGGCGCGAGGCGGGGGCGGGCGCGTGAGGCGCCGCGTGGGCGGGAGCCGGGGCCGCGTGGGCCGGCGCGGGTGCGGGCGGTGCGGGTCGGGCGTGGGCCGATGCCGGAGCGGCGTGGGCGGGCCTCGGGGCCGCGTGGGACGGGGCGTGGTGGTTCTCGTGCGCCTGCGGGCGGGGCGCCGGGGCGGGCGCCGGGGCCTGCGGAGCGTACTGCCGGTACGTCTCATGGGCGGAGGAGTGCGCGGAACCGGACGTGTTCCCGCAGGTGTTGCCGAAGGACGGGTTGAGCACGCCCACCGGGTCCACGGTGTTGCCGCAGATGTTGACCGGGACCTCCAGCGGCGCCTGGATGGAATTGCCCGAGAGCACACCGGGTGATCCGACGGCCGCCCCGTCGGCCTCGGCCGCTACGGCGTAGCCGCCCGTCATGGACAGGACGCTCGACGCCGCAGCGGCGGTGAGCAGTCCTTTGCTGATGAGGTCTCGCATCTGGTTCTCCTCCTGCTGGCGGATTCGGCAAGCAGTTGTCGCGGGTGGAACAGGTCCCAACTGAGGCCGGTCCCCGAGCACGTGTCGCACGCGCTCGGGGACCGGCCGGAAAAGCAGCCCCCGAGGGGGCGTCCGTGCAACGTCAGGCGTTGACGCAGACGTTGCCGAAGGCCGGGTTCAGCAGGCCGACGACGTCGATGCTGTTGCCGCACAGGTTGAGGGGGATGTGGATGGGCACCTGAATGACGTTGCCGGACAGGACACCCGGGGAACCGATGGCGGCACCCTCGGCGCCCGCGTCGGCGACGGCGGGGGCGGCGGCACCGACGGCCAGGAACAGCCCCGCGACGATGGTTGCGGCCTTCTTGCACTTCATCTTGAGCCCTTTCCGCAGCGGAGAAAACGTCCGCACGACTGTCGTGGCACGCGAGCCTCGTAAAGCCGGCTCATACGTCCGCTGCTGGAACTCCAACGAGCCCGGCCGATTCGAGGAAACTGGCCCCTTTTCGGCTTTCTCGGGTTCACCCGACTGCCGCGTCCGGAGGTTTCGTTTCTGCGCCGGAATCGCGTATGCGGAGGGCCTGCGGGCTCTCCTGACGGCCTTTGCCGACACGGGTAGCGACACGGGCCGGCCGGGGCGTCGGTGCCCCGGCCGGCCCGTCGGCCGGGACCAGGGTCCCGGCGATGGCGCGTACGGCGGATCAGCTGTTGCCGACGCCGTTGCCCGAGAGGACCGGGATGTCGTCCAGGATGTGCGACAGCGGCTCGTCGCCCTTCGCCTGGGTGGAGTTCTCGGCGCACTGCTGGTTCTGCGGCGAGGCCAGGACGTTGACGTCCTGGACGGCGACCGGCACGAGAACACCGACGAGCGCACCGGCGTTGACCTTGACCGGCAGGCCGACGCAGAGCTTGTTCAGCGAGCTCTGGACCAGCTCACCCTGCGGGCTCATGTCGCCCTTGGTCGAGTTGTTCCCGAACGCCGAGCCGGCGCCGTTGCCGCTCGCGGAGGTCGTGCCGTGGTCGTTGCCGACCGCGAGCGCCGTGGGCGCCGCCGCGGCGGAGACGCCGACTACGGAGGCGGCGACGGCGGCGCCGGCCATGATCTTCTTGATCACGAGAGTGTCCTTTTCTCAAAGAAATTCAGGTCGACCGGGTCGGGCAGGTCGAGCGTGTCGAGCGACCTGCACAACCGCCTCCCAGGTGTTTGGTTGCGGTGCTTCACTCGATCGGCTTGTTGAACGCCGGTAATAGGCCGTTGGAGTGAAGTGAAAGAACTAAACCGACGATGCGAAGTTGCTCAGTGCGCCCCGGAGACTTTGGGGCATCCGTCAGAAGGGGACTCATCGTGATCAAGAAGGTTCTGGCCGGCGCCGCTGTCGCCGCCTCCGTCGTGGGCATCTCCGCCACGGCCGCCCCGCAGGCGCTGGCCGTCGGCAACGACCACGGCACCACGTCCGCCAGTGGCAACTTCGCCAGCCAGCAGTACGGCAACTCCGCGACGTACGGGAACATGAGCCCGCAGATGGCGCTCATCCAGGGCTCGCTCAACAAGCCCTGCATCGGTCTGCCCGCGAAGCTGAACCTCGGCTCCCTCGTGGGCGCCGTCCCGATCGCGGTCCAGGACGTCAACATCCTGTCCTCGCCGCAGAACCAGCAGTGTGTCGAGAACTCGACGCAGGCCAAGGGCGACGAGCCGCTGTCGCACCTCCTCAGCGACATCCCGATCCTGTCCGGGAACGGCGCGGGCAACAGCTGACACGTCGACAGCTGAGACGACAGCTGAGACGCCGGCCGAGCGATCGGCCGAGGGCCGGACCCCCGCTGAACCCCGCGGCGGTCCGGCCCTTTCGCGCCCGCTCACGGTTTCCCCCCGTTCCCGCTCACATCGGTGGTGCCGCGCTCGTGTCCAGACGATCCCGCGTCCGCTTCACCCTCCGGGCCGTGGCCCTGACCGTGCTCGTCGGCACGGGCCTCGGCTGCGCCCCGTCCGCCGTACCGCGGGTCGAACGGACAGACGTCTTCGGCAGTCTCGACAACCGCCCCGAGGCCGGTCCCGGGATGAACATCCTGCTGGTGGGCACGGACGGCCGGGAGACCGTCACACCGTACGAGAAACGTGTGTACCGGATGGGCGGGATCGCCTGCGACTGTACGGACACGATGATGCTCGTCCATGTCTCGGGCAGCCGTGACCGCGTCAGTGTCGTCAGCCTGCCGAGGGATTCGTACGCGCGGATCCCCGCCCACCGCGACCGCCGCGACGGACGGCCGCGCCCGGAGCGTGCCGCCAAGCTGAACGCGGCCTACCAGCAGGGCGGCCCGGCGCTCGCCGTACGGACGGTGGAGCGGATGACCGGCGTCCACATCGACCGCTATCTGCAACTCACCTTCCGCAGCTTCATCAACACCGTCGACACGCTGGGCGGGGTCGGCATCTGTACGACACGCCACCTCAAGGATCCGTCGACCGCGCTGGACCTGGCGCCGGGCACGTCGGAGGCGAAGGGGAGCCGGGCCCTTCAGTACGTACGGTCCAGGAAGGTCGACCGGACGGCCGACTTCGGCCGGATCCAGCGGCAGCAGCGGTTCCTGGTCGGGGTGTTGCGGCGGATGGCCCGCGACGACACGGCGCGGGACCCGTCCCGGATGAAGGCGCTGGTCGCGGCGCTGCTGGGTGGATCAGGCGCCGTACGGGTCGACCGCGGCTTCTCGGCGGCGGAGCTGCTGACGCTGGCGCTCCAGCTGCGCGATCTGCCCCCGGCGGCGACGGAGTTCGCGACCGTACCGGTCAGCGGGTTCAGGAAGCGCATCCCCGGCGTCGGCGAGACGCTCCAGTGGGACACCCGCAAGTCCCGGTCCGTCTTCGCCGCCCTGCGCGCCGACGAGCCCCTCGGGGCCGCGGGCCTGGACGCCCCGCCGCCCGGCACCTGGCACGAGAGCGAGTACGTCCCGGTGTCGGGCGTGGCTCTGGACTGCGGCTAAACAGAAAAGTCGTTGGGCCGTTCGGGGGAATGCCCGAAACTATCCGCCCCGTGGCGAGTTGAGTAATTCGGTACTCCACCGGTGGAGTCCGACTTTCCGGAAAGGCATTTAAATGAACAAGCTGTGGGCAACCGCTGCTGTAGCGGCATCGCTCGTCGGGGCCTCGGCCGCCGTCGCGTCGCCGGCCCTGGCCGTCGGGAACGACACGGGCACGACGTCGTTCAGTGGTAACGGTGCCGAGCAGGCCTTCGGTAACTCCGCGACCCACGGGGACATGAGCCCGCAGCTCAGCCTCGTCCAGGGTTCGCTGAACAAGCCCTGCATCGGCCTGCCCGCCAAGGTCAACGCCGGTTCGCTCATCGGCCTCGTCCCGATCGCGGTCCAGGACATCAACGTCCTGTCCTCGCCGCAGAACCAGCAGTGCACCGAGAACTCGACCCAGGCGAAGGGCGACGAGCCGCTGTCGCACATCCTGGACGACATCCCGGTCCTGTCCGGCAACGGCGTCGGCAACAACTAATCGCCCCGAAGGCCCGGCCCGGCGTCCTGACGCCGGGCCGGGCCTTCGCGCTGTCCGGGGTCCGTGGGCTTTCGCCTTCCCCTCCGCCTTCCCCTCGGCTCACACCAGGCAGAACTCATTCCCCTCAGGATCTGCCATCACCACGTGATCGGGCCGACCCTGGAGTTCGTCCTGGCGGATGACCGTGGCGCCGGCGGCCGTCAGGCGCTCCACCGCCGCCGTCACCCGGGGCCAGCGGATCTCCCAGGGGGTCTCACGGCCGCCGCCGACCTGGACGTCCAGGTGGAGCCGGTTCTTCGCGACCTTCGCCTCCGGCACCTGGAGGAAGGAGATGCTGGGTCCCACTCCGTCCGGGTCGGACAGGTAGGCACCCTCGTCCCACTCCTCCTCCGGCACGCCGTGGTGCGCGAACCACTCCTCCCAGCTCGCGAACCCCGTGGGCGGCGGCTTCTCGTCGTACCCGAGCGCCAGCGCCCAGAACCGCGCCAGTTCGGCCGGGTGCGCGCAGTCGATGGTCAAGGTCCACTTGGTGGCCATGAGGCTTCCTGTCCGTTCGGCTCCAGTGCCCCGGACCCTACCGCCGTCTCCGACGAGCACGGACCTGGACAGGTCCGGGCCGAGTGGGATCCGATGGCCGGGACGAAGGCGCGGGACATCGCGCCCCTGGCCGACATCCTCACCGCCAATGGCGCGGCGGCGCGGGCGGCGCGGCGAGAGGCGTTCGGGGGCTGACCCGGGCGCTCTTTCTCACTCGGCGGGGGCGGACTTGATCGGCATGGCGAGGGTGGTGAGGTCACCTCGGGCGGCGGAGCGGAGGGTGACGGGTTGGTCGTCCCCTCTCAGGTCGAGCATGACGTCGGGGCCGATGGCGGTGCTCACGGCGGGGTAGAGCGTGGTCAGTTCGAAGGAGATGCGGAGTGGGGGGCCGGTGGTGGTGGCCGGGAGGGGGTGGTGGGCGTGTCCGTCGTCCACCGCGTCCGCTGAGAGGACGTTCACTTCGTGGGAGGCGATGTGCAGCGCCAGGCGCTCGCCGGGGTGTTCTTCCAGGGCTCGCAGGAGCAGTTCCTTCGAGACCGTCGTACGGGTGGTGATCTCGCCCAGCGAGGCGAGCATCTGGCGGTGGTCGGGGAACTCCTCGGTCAGCAACCGGCAATGCCGGTCCTCCCGGCCGGCCACGCGGAGCCAGATCCCGTACGGCACCGCTTCGAGTCGCACCAGCGCGCTGCGGCGGATCTCGCCGACGGCGGCGCGCAGTTCGTCGCCGTTGACCGTGCCGGTCCAGTTCCGCGTCGGTGGTTCGGCCGGCACCAGGGTTCGGGTGGAGAGCCGGTAACGGTCGGTCGCGGTCAGAGTGATCGCGTCATGACTCACCTCGATGTGCAGACCGCCGAGAACCGGCATCCCGGGCTCGTGGGCGGTCGCGGTGAGGACCTGCTCGACGGCATCCGCGAGTACGGGACCCTTCATCGCCGTCATCGTGAGACCTGGCGCCTTGCCGAGCGCGGACTTGATGACGGCGGCCTTACGGTGTGCCGCCGCCGCGTCTTCGACGACTCTCGACACATGCTCGTCGAGCAGCCGGGACGCCTCGTCGGCCCCGGAACCGAGTACCGCCTCGATGCCGGCGAGGGGCATGGCGATCTCCCGGAGCCGGCGCAGCGCGGTGGCGCGTGCCACCTGGTCGGCGCTGTAGTAGCGGTAACCCGAGACCGGGTCGATTTCGGCGGGGGGCAGCAGCCCGGAGTCGGCGTAGAACCGCAGCGCGCTGGAGGTCAGACCACTGCGCTGGGCAAAGAACCCGATCGGCATCAACTCAGAATTAGGCACCGCGCCATCATTGAGCTTCAACCAACTCGAAGGTCAACGCGCCGTCGTGAGGGTTCCTGTCAGTTTGGGTCGGTGACGAGGGTGAGGAAGGCCGTCCAGGCGGCGGGGGTGAGCATGAGGGTGGGGCCGGTGGGGTTTTTGCTGTCCCGGACCGGGACGGTGTGGTGGGTTGCCGCGTAGGTGGGGGACCACTCGATGCAGTTGCCGCCGTCGCCGCCGCTGTATGTGCTCTTGACCCACTCGTGGTTGCTGATCATGCGGGGTGCTCCTCCGAGATCCTGTGGACAGGGCGCGTTGCGGGGAGTGGCTGGTACTACTGGTTCATGCAGGAAGAGACAGCGCGGGCCGCGATCGACACGTTCATTTCCGCCTTCAACGCCTTGGAGGACAGCTATGTGACGGCTCTGCTCTCCCAGGCACTCACGTCGGACGTGGTCTTCTGGGGGCCGTTGGGCCGCAGTGAGGGGATCGAGGCCGTCGAGCGGTTCGTACTGGACGTCCGGAAGCACCCGGCGGGGCCCGGTTCGATGGTGCGCTGTTCGGCGGTGGACATGCCGGACGAGTGGGCCCGTTACCAGTGGGTCTTCGCCACGCCTGACGGAGGCCCCCGCCTGGCGGGAACCGACGTCGTCCATCTACGGCGGAGCCTTATCGACCAGATCATCGTGTTCGCCGGAGAGACCGAACCGTCCACCGCGTGAGGGGTGTTGGCGGAGGCCGCGCGCATCTGGGCCGCGCGGCCCCTCACCTGTCGGTCAGTTTCCGTCCGTCACGAGGGACAGCAGGGCTGTCCAGGCTGTGGCGGAGACCATGAGGGTGGGGCCGGTGGGGTTCTTGCTGTCCCGCACCGGGACGGTGTGGTGCGTTGCCGCGTAGGTGGGGGACCACTCGACGCAGTCGCCGCCTTCGCCGCCGCTGTATGTGCTCTTGACCCATTGGTGGATGGTGGTCATTTGGCGTGATCCTCCGTGATCTTGCGGATGAGGGCCAGCGAGTCGTCCGGTGAGAGAGCCGCTGCACGAAGCCGGTCGTACGTGGCTTGCGCGCTTTCCACAGCTGCCACCGAGTCGGTTACGTGGCCGAGTCCCCTTGCCTCCGAGTACATGACGGGTGCCGCGTCGGGCAGCGTTAGTAGGATAAAGGGAAGGCTGGAAGCCGGGGCACCCGCCGTGAACGGGAGCACCTGCACTGTGACATGAGGTGTTGTGGCCTGCGTGGCCAAGTGCCTCAGTTGGTCGGCCATGGTGGTACGACCGCCGACCACGGTGTGAAGCACACTCTCGTGGAGGATGACCCACAGCAGAGGCGGCTCCGCGCGTTCCATCACCTCGCGGCGGTGCAGGCGCGCTTGCACGCGAGAGCTGATTTGCTCGTCGTCCTCGCGGGGATGCGTCGCCCGGAAGGTGGCCTCTGCGTAAGCCGGTGTCTGCAACAACCCCGGGATGAAGGCGTTGGAATAGTTCGAGATTGTCTTCGCCGCCTGCTCCAGCTTCACGTACGGGATGAACCAGCCCGGATGTCCGCGCTCGCTCACCCGCCGCCTCAGCCGGCCGAAGCTGCCGGGCGTTCCGAAGACCCGGTCACACGCGTCCGCGAACTGCTGCGACGCCAGCAGCGTGCCGCTCTCGACCTTTGACACGTACGGGCGCTTGTAGTGCGTCGCGTCGGCCAGTTGTTCCTGGGTCATTCCCGCGAACTCCCTCGCGTGCCTGACCTCGTTTCCGAAGAACGCCGCTCCGTCCTGCGGTTCGGCGGATTCCTCGACGGCGGCCTCGCTCATTCGTTCAACTCCTCTGTGTTCCCGGTGGTTTGGAACCCCATTTCCGCTGTTCAGCGTAGGGGGTGGTGGTCATGCTGGGAGGCGGAATCATTCAGATGCACTCGGAGAGAGGAACCAGGAATGGCGGAGGTACGCGCCGACGAGGACGAGTTGGCGGCGTTAATCGAGCAGGGTGGGTTCTGGCGGATCACACCGGACTGGGTTCCCGGGGAATTCGCGCCGCCGACAAGGGATTTGGTGGAGCGCGTGGCGCTCGGGCTGAGGCGGTCGGTCGATGGCGGGCAGTGAGGCGCGGCGGTTTCTGTCCCGGCTCGTGGACGCGTTCGGGGTGGACGGGGCGCTGGTGGTGTGGACGGCCGGGGACGGGGGAGAGCCGGAGGCCGGTGCCGAAGGGGCGGATCTCGCGCCCGGGTCGGGGCTTCGGTGGCCGGCCTGTGAATGCGGGCATTCCTTGTGTCCGGACAACAAGCCCGCCGCATCCCCGGCCCAGGAACTCAGCGCGCGGGTGGCCGAGCGGAACAAGTGGAGCAGGCAGGGGCGTCCGTGAATGGGTCCTCGGGAATTCGGATCCGTCGACAAAAAGAAGCCCCGGGCCGCCGCTGGGGGCGGCCCGAGGCCTGTCGCGCCTTTTGTGGGGGACGTACGGGTCAGGAGAGCGCGCCGTCGTAGTCGGGGAGCTTGAACGTCTTCTCCGCGTGGCCGCCCACGAAGTCGGAGGTGTTGTTGCCTATGTTGGCGATGATCGTGTAGCCGCGGCTTTCGATGTCGGCTCTCTTCGCCGCCTTGTACGTGCCCGCGTCGCCGAAGAGGTCGCCGATGCTGCGCTCGTACAGACCGGTGACGGGATAGCCGACGGACGTCAGGTTCGGCTTGGTCACCCAGCCGATGAAGTCCGGGCGCGCGGTGATGAAGAAGACCGCCACGCCGTGGGCGTCGGCGTAGCGGGCCAGGTCGAGGGTGGGGGCGACGGCGGGCGAGGGCGGGAAGGGGGAGAAGTAGGTCTCCAGGGAGGTGTTGTCGATGTCCAGGACGATCGCCTGCCTTTCGCCGGTGCCGTCGGCGATGCGCTGTTCGAGGTACGGGCGGGCCTCGTCCGTCACCTTGCGTACGTTGGCCTGCCAGGTGGCGTAGTCGACGGCGGCGGCGGTCGCGGCGGCGGGTGCCGGGGCCGGTGTGGACGCCTGGGCGTCCGTCGCGCCGGCCAGTGCGACGAGGGTGGCCGTCGCGACGGCGGCGCCAAGTCGGCGGCCTCGCACAGTCGTTGACATGGTTCCTCCACGGTGTCCGGGCCCGGGGTGCGGGCGCCGAGTTCGTTGTCGATCTCGACCTAAGCCGAAAAGTGTGGGGTTGGGGGCGTGGCGTGCGAAGTTGGCCGGTGAACGTTTGGTGACATGAACACATCCGGTCTGTCGGTTCCGTCGCCCCGGGTGGCCTGGGCCGGTTCGGTACTGTGCCGGGGTGCTGACCGTGACAAGCGTGAACGTGAATGGCCTCCGCGCCGCCGCCAAGAAGGGGTTCGTGGAGTGGCTCGCCGGGACCTCCGCCGAGGTGGTGTGCCTCCAGGAGGTACGGGCCGAGCCGGAGCAGCTGCCCGCCGGCGTACGGGAGCCGGCGGGCTGGCACACCGTGCACGCGCCGGCCGCGGCGAAGGGCCGGGCGGGGGTGTCGCTGTACACGCGGCGGGAGCCGGAACGTACCCGGATCGGCTTCGGCAGCGCGGAGTTCGACACGAGCGGGCGGTACGTGGAGGTCGATCTGCCCGGGGTGACGGTGGCCAGCCTCTATCTGCCCTCGGGCGAGGTGGGGACCGTACGGCAGGACGAGAAGTACCGGTTCATGGACGAGTTCCTCGTCCACCTGGAGCAGCTGCGGAAGCGGGCGGCGGCGGACGGGCGCGAGGTGCTGGTCTGCGGCGACTGGAACATCGCCCACACCCCGGCAGACCTCAAGAACTGGAAGGCCAACGCCAAGTCCTCCGGGTTCCTCCCCGAGGAACGCGCCTGGCTGACCCGGGTCTTCGACGAGGTCGGGTACGTGGACGTCGTACGGGCCCAGCACCCGGACCAGGAGGGCCCGTACTCCTGGTGGTCGTACCGCGGCCGCGCCTTCGACAACGACACGGGCTGGCGCATCGACCTCCACGCGGCGACCCCCGGCCTGGCGGAGCGCACGGTGAAGGCGTACGTGGAGCGCGCGGCGACACACGGGGAGCGCTGGAGCGACCACGCCCCGGTGACGGTGGTCTTCGACCTCTAGGGCCTGTCCGGCGGGAACGGACGACGGGGGCGTCGACCGGTACGAGCCGGTCGACGCCCCCGGCCGCTTCCGGCCTTGCCGGGTCGTTGACACAACTCGCCGGCCTGGGGCACGAGTACCTCGTCAGGTCCTTCGCCGGCTGCCGCTGCCCAGCGCGCTCGGTCTCCGCCGTGGGACCGAGGCGGCGGGACGGTCGGTTCAGCGGGACAGGTCAGGCCGCCCAGCTTCCGTTGGAGAGGGCGTCCGAACGGAACTCGAAGGCGAACCGTACGCCGTCACTCACGTTGGTGGCGACGGTGGTCCACTGTCCGGCGGTGGTGAGGGTGTAGTTGGCCTGGCAGTTCAAGGACCCGTTGGTCTCGAAGCACACCTTCACGTACCGGTTGGTGTTGGATCTGATGTTGATGTCCGTGCAGGAGCTGGACGTGGTGAAGGTGTCGCCGGCGGGCAGCCAGAAGGTGCCGGCGGGCTTGCTGTAGGGGGTGGCGTCGCCGTAGCAGGAGGCGACGGTGGCCTGCGACGCGGGAGCGAGCATCAGGCTGCCGGCGACCAGGGCGGTCGTCGCGGCGGCGGTGGCGGCGATGCGGCGTACATGCATGGTGCTGGTTCTCCTCAAGGCCCGTGCACGGATGTTCTACGAGGACAGGGGTCAGGCCGACGCGGAGGCGTACGCGCAGCGCGCTCCGGAGGTTCCGGGGGATTTTGTGCCCAGACAGACGTAGGCACGGGCAGTGCTGCTGGAGACGGTGCTCTCCCACCAGTCCAGCTGCGTCCCCCCGGAGGTTGAGGTGTCGTCCACGCCCAGGGGGCCGTTGGTGATACCTCCGCTCTGGATGTAGGCGCGGGCGGCGACACCGTCGGCCTGGTAGTCCTCGACGAAGTTGAAGTAGGACTGGTTGAGGTCCCAGGAGTACGGCGCGGAGGAACTTGAGCACAGCGTGGCCTGCACGTGGCCGCCGGGATTTCCCGCCGAGTTGGTCACGGTGGCTCTCAGCGTCGTACACCCCGCCGCCTGTGCCGAGGACGGCAGGGCAAGTCCCAGGCCGGCCAGGGTCGCCAGCGAAGCGGCGACGGTCGCGATCGTGCGCCGCAGGTGGTTGGACAGTCGATTGGACACAGACGTCTCCCTCGAAGGAATCTCAACGGAACTCGCTGACCCCCGCGGTGTGGCGGGTTCGGCGGGAGCGGACGCGCCGCCAGGAGCGGCGGTCACCAAAGACCTGCGAAGACGCATGAGCGGCTCCCTCTCCGACGACGTGGCGCTTCGTGCGTGGCAGCACTCTGCTCCACCGGCCTTGAGGAAACCTTGGACAAACCTTGTGGTGGACCTCAGTCCTGGGGCTGTCGCGGTCGGCGCAGTCTGCGGTCCAGGGCCATGGACAGTTCCGCTTCCACCACGGTCTGGGCCAGGGGGCGGAGGGTGGTGGGGTTTGCGTGGGTGGTGTGGGTTTGGAGTGTGGTGGTGAAGAGGTCGGCCAGGGCCGTCGCGTGGGCGCGGACCTCTACCGCCGCTGCCAGGACCGCCGCCAGGGGGACGCCCTCGCGGACCAGGGCCGCGGAGGCGTCCAGGAGGCGGCGGCTGATGTGGACGATGTCGTTGCCGTCCACGGCCAGGTAGCCGAGGTCCAGGGCCGCGGCGAGGTTCTCCGGGGTGACCTCGCCCTCGAAGTGGTCGGCCAGCTCCTCGGGGGAGAGGCGGACCGGGGTCTCCTCGGTGGGGGGTTCGTTCAGGCCGAGTGCGGAGGCGAAGCCGCCGGGGGCCTGGGCCGCCTCGAAGGTCGCCGCCAGGTCCGCGATGCCGCTGAGGGTGTGGCCGCGTTCCAACAGGGCGGCGATCGTGCGGAGTCGGGCCAGGTGCCGGTCGTCGTACCAGGCGATCCTGCCCTCGCGGCGCGGCGGGCTGAGCAGGCCGCGCTCGCGGTAGAAGCGCACGGTGCGCACCGTGATGCCCGCCTCGCGGGCCAGGTCGTCCATGCGGTACTCCATGGGCGTCACTTTATGTCGTACCGTCGGTAACTTCTGTCGTCCGGACCCTCCCCACGGGTAGTGCGCTGCCCCTAGGCTGCTTGACCGTGCCAGTGATGACTGGCACGGTTCGGCGCGGTCGCGGGAGGCGTTGTGGTTGTCGGTCAGCACGTGCGGCACGTACGCGTTGCGGTCATCGGGTCGGGATTCGGGGGCCTCGGGGCCGCCGTCCGGTTGCGGCGTGAGGGGATCACCGACTTCGTGGTCCTGGAGCGGGCCGGATCGGTCGGCGGGACCTGGCGGGACAACGCCTATCCGGGGTGCGCGTGTGATGTGCCCTCCCACCTCTACTCGTTCTCGTTCGCGCCCGAACCCGACTGGCCGCGCACGTTCTCCGGGCAGCCGTACATCCGGGCCTATCTGGAACGGATCGCCGACACCTTCGGGGTCCGGCCGCATCTGCGGTTCCACCACGAGGTGGAGAAGGTCCGGTGGGACGGGGAGGCGCTGCGTTGGGAAGTCACCACCTCCCGAGCGGACTTCACCGCCGACGTGGTCGTGTCGGCCGGCGGGGCGCTGTCCGATCCCCAGGTGCCGGACGTGCCGGGGCTGGACACGTTCCCGGGGGAGGTCTTCCATTCCGCCCGCTGGGACCACGGCCTCGAACTGCGCGGCAAGCGTGTCGCCGTGATCGGCACCGGGGCCTCCGCCATTCAGATCGTGCCCGCCATCCAGCCGGAGGTGGAGCGGTTGACGGTCTTTCAGCGGACCCCGCCGTGGGTCATGCCCCGTACCGACCGGGCCATCTCGTGGGTCGAGCGTCGGCTGCATCGCGCGTTCCCCGCCACCGGTGCCCTCCGGCGTCAATTCCTCTGGGGTGTACGGGAGTTGCAGGTGGGGGCTTTTACGAAGCGGCCGGAGCTGCTGGGGGGCGTGGAGCTGCTGGCCAAGGCCAACATGGCCAGAAGCGTCAAGGACCCCGCGCTGCGGGCCGCGTTGACCCCCTCGTACCGCATCGGCTGCAAGCGCATCCTGCTCTCCAGCACGTACTACCCGGCGCTGGCGCGGCCCAACGTGGACGTCGTCGCCTCGGGGCTGGCGGAGGTGCGCGGGTCGACGCTCATCGCGGCCGACGGGACGGAGGCGGAGGCGGACGTGATCATCTTCGGGACCGGCTTCCACGTGACGGACGTCCCGATCGCCGAGCGGGTGGTGGGGGCGGGCGGAGTCACGCTGGCCGAGGCGTGGAAGAACGGCATGGAGGGGCTGCGCGGGACGACGGCGGCCGGGTTCCCCAACTGGATGATGATCACCGGGCCGAACACCGGGCTCGGGAACTCCTCGATGATTCTGATGATCGAGGCTCAGCTGAACTATCTGGCCGATTATCTGCGGCAGTTGGGGCAGGTGGGTGGCCTCGGTGGGGGGCGTGCCGCCCTCGACGCCCGCGTCTTTGCCGTCGGCGCCTGGAACCGCCGGGTGCAGGAGCGGATGACCCGGACCGTCTGGAACACCGGCGGCTGCACCAGCTGGTATCTGGACGCCAACGGCCGCAACACCACCATCTGGCCGGGCACCACACGCGAGTTCCGCCGTGAGACCCGGGCTGTCGACCTGGCCGAGTACGACGTGATCCGCGCCGGTGACGGCGGCGCGGCGCCCCAGCAGGCCGCCACGAAGGAGACCGTCCGATGAGCCCCTTGCCCACGTCCACCCGCCGTGCGCTGACCGCCGTCTCCGCCGACGGGTCGCGGATCCATGTGGAGGTGTACGGCTCCGAGGGTCGGCCCGCAGTCGTGCTCGCTCACGGGTGGACCTGCTCGACCCGTTTCTGGTCGGCGCAGACGGCCGAACTCGCCGCCGGTCACCGGGTGATCGTCTACGACCAGCGGGGGCACGGGCGGACCGTGTTCCCCGGCCCCGATGCCTGTACCGCCGACGCTCTCGCCGACGACCTGGAAGCGGTCCTCACCGCGACGCTCGCGCCGGGCGAGCGGGCCGTGCTCGCCGGGCACTCCATGGGCGGCATGACGATCATGGCCGCCGCCCGGCGGCCGGTCCTCCGGGAGCACGCGGCGGCTGTGTTGTTGTGCAGTACGGGCAGCTCGGGGCTGGTCGCGGAGTCGCGGGTGCTGCCGTTGCGCGCCGGGCGGCTGCGGACGCGGCTCACCCGGGTGGTGTTGGGGTCGCGGGCCCCGTTGGGTCCGGTCACACCGCTCTCCCGGCGGATCCTGCGCTACGCGACGATGGGTCCCGCCACCGCGCCGGACCGGGTCGCGCGGTGTGCGCGGATCGTGCACGCGTGCGGGCGGCGGGCGCGTGTCGCGTGGTCGCACGTGCTCGACACGCTCGATCTCGACATGTACGTACGGGAGTTGAGGGTGCCCACGGCCGTCCTGGTGGGGACCGCCGACCGGATGACCCCGCCCGTACACGCGCGGGCGCTGGCCGCCGCGCTGCCCGACTGCACCGGGCTGACCGTCCTGCCGGGGGTGGGGCACATGACGCCGGTGGAGGCGCCGGAGGCGGTGACGGGGGCGATTCGAGGGTTGGTTGTCGCGTATCTGGGGGCGGAGGGCTCCCCCGCGGCCGACGAACGTACCGCCGACGCCAGTACGACGGAGGACGTGGCATGAGCCGTACCGGATCGAACCGTCTCGAAGGACAGGTCGCCGTCGTCACCGGCGCGGCGCGCGGCGTGGGGGAACACCTCGCCCGCAAGCTCTCCGCCCGTGGCGCGCGGGTCGCGCTGGTGGGGCTGGAGGAGGACGAGCTGAAGCGGGTTGCGGGGCGGCTGCACGGTGACGCCGGCCACTGGTACGCGGACGTCACCGACCACACCGCGATGGCCCGGGTGGCCGGGGAGGTCAAGGAGCGCTTCGGGAAGGTGGACCTCGTCGTCGCGAACGCGGGGGTGGCGTCCGGGGGGCCGTTCGTGGACTCCGACCCGGACGCGTGGCGGCGGGTCGTGGAGGTGAACCTGATCGGGGGCGCGGTGACGGCGCGGGCGTTCCTGCCGGTGCTGCTGGAGAGCCGGGGCTACTTCCTCCAGATCGCGTCGCTGGCCGCGCTCACCCCTGCGCCGATGATGACCGCGTACTGCGCGTCCAAGGCGGGGGCGGAGGCCTTCGCGCACAGCCTGCGCGCCGAGGTCGGGTACCGGGGGGTGCGGGTCGGTGTCGGGTATCTGTCCTGGACGGACACCGACATGGTGCGGGGCGCGGACGAGGACGAGGTGATGCGGGAACTGCGGCGGCGGCTGCCGTGGCCGGCCAGCCGTACGTATCCGCTCGGCCCGGCCGTGGACCGGCTCGTCGCGGGGATCGAGCGGCGGTCCGCGCATGTGTACGGACAGGGGTGGCTGCGGGGGATGCAGTCCGTCCGGGGGTATCTGCCCGGGTTGATCGCCACGGTGGGGCGGCGCGAGATGCGGCGCTTCGGGCCCCGGCTGGACGGGGTGCGTACGGGGCTGGTGGGGGCGGGCGGGGCGGCGGACGAGCGGGGCCGTACGCTGCGTAACTGATCGAAATGCGCGGAATGTCGGGCCGTGTCAGTCTGGTCGGGATCCACCCCCCCCGTAGCGCCCCACAGACTTTCAGGAGTGGCTTTTCATGGGTATTTCGGACCAGTTCAGGGACAAGGCGCAGGAGCTCCAGGACCAGGCGCGGTCGCGGATGAGCGACCAGGAGAAGGACAAGGCGAAGGCGAAGGGCAAGGGCCGTGGTACGGACGGCCGTGGCACGGACGGCCGTGGCACGGACGGTCGTAAGGACCGGGACATGGACCGCGACATGGACCGGGACATGGGTGGCGACCGCGACATGGACCGCGACATGAGCCGCGACCAGGACCGGGCCGACCGCGACCGGGCCGACCGGGACGGGATGCGCGGCGGCGCGCGCGACGCCTGAGCCTTCGGCCCGGTACGTACCGTACGTACGGGAGGCGCACCCCGATCGTGGGGTGCGCCTCCTTCCCGTGCGGCCTGCGGCCGGTGGGGCCCGAGGTCAGGCCGTCCCGCGCGGGGGGAGTTTCGGGCGGCGCAGGTCCGGGACCGCGCCGTACCCCGGCGGGGTCGCGGCCGGATGCGCGGCCAGCAGGTCCAGCGCCACCCACACGGCGTCGTCCAGCTGCGCGTGCCGGCCCTCCGCCCAGTCGAGCGGGGTGCGCAGGGCCTCGATGTCCGGGTCCACGCCGTGGTTCTCGACGGACCAGCCGTACGCGTCGAACCAGGCGGCGTTCATCGGGACGGTGATGACCGTGCCGTCGCCCAGCCGGTGGCGGCCGGTGATGCCGACGACTCCGCCCCAGGTGCGCTGGCCGACCACCGGGCCGAGGTTCAGCAGCCGGAAGGCGGCCGTGATCATGTCGCCGTCGGAGGCGGTGGCCTCGTCGGCGATGGCGACGACCGGGCCGCGCGGGGCGTTCGAGGCGTACGAGACGGGCTGGGCGTCGCGGGTCAGGTCCCAGCCGAGGATGCGGCGGGTGAGCTTCTCCACGACGAGTTCGCTGATGTGGCCGCCCGCGTTGCCCCGTACGTCCACGATCAGGGCGGGCCGGGAGACTTCGAGCCGCAGGTCGCGGTTGAACTGCGCCCAGCCGGAGCCGCCCATGTCGGGGATGTGCAGGTAGCCGCAGCGGCCGCCGCTGATCTCCCGTACGACCTCGCGGCGTTTGGCGACCCAGTCCTGGTAGCGGAGCGGGCGTTCGTCGATGAGGGGGACGACGGCGACGCGGCGGGAGGGGCCGTCGGCGCCGGCGGGGCGGAAGGTCAGCTCCACCGTGGTGCCGCCGGCGGCGGAGAGCAGCGGGCCGGGGCCGGCCACGGGGTCGACGGGGCGCCCGTCGACGTGGGTGAGGATCGCGCCCTCGCGGATGCCGGTGCCGGCCAGCGGGGAGCGGGCCTTGGAGTCGGAGGAGTCGCCGGGGAGGATGCGCTTGACCATCCAATTCCCGTCCCGGCAGACGAGGTTGGCGCCGAGCAGGCCCATGGCGCGCTGGTAGTGGCGGGGGCCCTCGTTGCGGCGGGCGGGGGTGACGTACGCGTGGGACGTGCCCAGCTCGCCGACGACTTCGCGGAGGAGGTCGGCGAACTCGTCGGGGGAGGCGACGCGTTCGACGAGGGGGCGGTACTGGGCGAGGACGCCGTCCCAGTCGATGCCGCACATGTCCGGCTCCCAGAAGTACGTGCGGATCAGGCGGCCGGCCTCCTCGTACGCCTGGCGCCACTCCGCCTCCGGGTCGACCTCGTGGAGGATCCGGCGGAGGTCGAGGTGGACGGTCGAGTCGGAGTCGCCGGGCTCGGTGGCGGGGACGGCGCGGAGTTCGTCGTCGTCCACGACGACCAGGCGGGTGCCGTCGCCGCTGGGGGCGAACCAGTCGAGGTGCGCGACGAGTTCGCTCTTGCGGGCCTTGGTCAGGTCGAAGTGTTCGAGGGTGGGGCGGCCGGAGGTGTCGGCGGGGTTGGCGAAGGTCTCGCCGAGCGCGCCGGAGATGGGCCAGCGCAGCCAGACGAGGCCGCCGCCGCTGACGGGGTGCAGCGCGGAGTACTTGGACGCGGCGACGGGGAACGGGGTGACGCGCGCGGCGAGTCCCTCCTCCTCGACGGTGACCGTGCCCTCGCCGGCGTCCGCGTCGCTCATGGCCGGGTCGAGGCCGCCGGCGGCGGGGCGGCCGTCGGGGGAGAGGGCGAAGGGGGACGGGGTCGCGGAGGACAGCGGTACGAGGTAGGGGCGGCAGCCGAGAGGGAAGGAGAGGTCGCCGGTGTGGACGTCGTAGACGGGGTCGAAGCCGCGCCAGGAGAGGAAGGCGAGATAGCGGCCGTCGCTGGTGAAGACGGGGTTCTCGTCCTCGAAGCGGCCGTTGGTGACGTCGATGATCGTACGGTCGGCGCTGCCGCCGATGCGGGCCATCTTGATCTGGCGCAGGGTGCGGCCGACGCCGGGGTGCGACCAGGTGAGCCAGTCGCCGTCCGGCGAGAAGGCGAGGTCGGCGACGGGGCCGTTGATGGAACGGATGACCTCGGTGACGATCCCGGGCCCGCCCGGGGGCTTCCACAGGGTGGACCCGGTGCGGATCGCCCCGGTGGGGGGCGCCTCCGCGGTGGGCCCGTCGCTGGCCGGCCCGGGCCCTGCGGCGCCGGGCGCGGCGTGGGCGGCCGGGCCACCGGGGCTGGGCTCACCGGGGGCGGCGCCCCCGGCGGCCCCACTTGCCGGGCCACCTGCGGCGGGCCCGGCCGTGTGCGGCCCGGATTCTGCGGCGCCGGGGCCGCCTGCGGGTGTTGCCCCTGCGGGGGGCGGGACGGGCGGCACGTCTGAGGCGGAGCCGCCGCGCGCGGGCCCGTCGGCGCCGCGTGCGGTCCCTGCCGCCGGGGCGCCTGCGGCGGAGCCGCCGGGCTTGGTTCCGCCGGTGCCGGTGCCGGTGCCGGTACCGCGTGCTGCCCCGCTTGTCGGGCCGCCACCTGCGGTGGGCTCGGCGCCCGTGGGTGTCGTCCCTGTGGGGCCCGGGGGCGTGGGCCCCGTTTCGGGGCCGTGTGCGGCCTCGGATGTCGGGCCGCCACCTGCGGTGGGCCCGTCCGTGGGTGTCGACCCAGCCGGGGGCGGGGGCAGGGCTCCCGTCCCGGCGGCGGTACCCGTACCGGGCGGGCTCGCGTCGGCGCCGGGCTGAGTCGTACCTGCCCCGGGCGGAGTCGTACCCGCTCCGGGCTGAGTCGTGGGTGCCTCCGGGCCGTCCTCCTCCGTCGTGTCGATCAGGAGCAGTCTGCCGTCGTGCGACGCGATCGCGATGCGGTCGCCCGTGGGGGACGAGACCATTTCGTGGACTCTGCCCAGGTGGCCCGAGGCCAGGCGGCGTGGGGGGCGGTCGCCCGTGGCCCGGGGGAGGTGGGCGATCTCGATCGCGTCCTCGCCGTCCGCGTCCGTGACGTACGCGACCTGGCCGCCGCCGCCCAGCATGTCCGGCTGCCGTACCCGTACCCCTGGAGTGTCCGCGATCGTGCGGGCCGGGCCGTCGCGGTGGGTGAGCCAGTAGAGGCTGCCCCGTACCGACACCGCGCTTGCCCGGCCCGTCGTGTCCACCGAGATCGCGTCCACGTGGCTCGCCGCCGGGACCTGGTACGCGCGGCGGCCGGCGCGCGGGCCGCCCAGGCGTACGTCCAGCTTGCGCGGCACCGAGTCCGGCGTCAGCGCGTCCACCAGCCAGATGCCGCCCCCGCACTGGTAGACCACCCGGCGCCCGTCCGAGGAGGCGTGGCGGGCGTAGAACGCGTCGTGGTCGGTGTGGCGGCGCAGGTCCGTACCGTCCGGCAGGACCGAGTACAGGTTCCCCACCCCCTCGTGGTCCGAGAGGAACGCCACCCGCCCGTCCACGAACATCGGGCAGTCCAGGTGGCCCCCGATGTCGGGAAGCAGGCGTTCGCCGTGCAGCCACAGGCGGCCCGTCGCCCCGCCCCGGTACCGCTTCCACGCCGCCGGCTCGTGCGGCGGCTTCCCGGTGAGCAGCAGGGTGCGGTGTTCGCCGTCGACGTCCGCCACGGCCAGGTCCGCGACCGGGCCCCACGGCAGCTGGCTGCCCGGCGAGCCGTCGGTGGGGACGCTGTAGGCCCAGGAGTAGTACGAGAACGGCTGGCCGTGCGAGGAGACCGCCAGGATCTGCGACTCCCCGTCCTCACCCGGCGGGGTCCAGCCGCAGACCCGGGTGTCGGTGGAGCCCCAGTAGCCGAGCCGGCGGGCCGGGCCCCCGTCCACCGGGGCCAGGTGGATCTCCGGGTCGAGACTGCGCCACGTCGTGTAGGCGATCTGCCGGCCGTCGGGCGAGAAGCGCGGATGACCGATCCTGGTGCGGTCGACGGTCACCCGCCACGCCCGTCCGGGCCGGTGCCCCGCCGGCACGAGGGGAGCGACCCAGAGGTCGTCCTCGGCGGCGAAGCACAGCAGGTCGTCGTGCAGGTGCGGGAACCGTAGATACGCGACGTCGTCACTCACCCCCCAATGCTTTCCGCGCGGAGGGGGTGCGGCAACTTCTGGCAGGGGACTTTTTGCGCCCACATTTATGTCGTACTCACCTCTGTGGCGCAGGCCACAAGCGAAACGGTTTCGTTTCGCTCGGCTCCGGGCTATCGTCGTACTGTACGAAACCGTTTCGTTCGTATGGCCGGGCAGGAGGTGGATCATGGCAGGTACCAGGCTGACGCCCGAGCGTGAGACCGAGCTGTACGGCGCCGTGCTCGACCTGCTGCGTGAGGTGGGGTACGACGCCCTGACCATGGACGCCATCGCCACCTGCGCCCGCTCCAGCAAGGCCACCCTCTACCGCCAGTGGGGGAGCAAGCCCGTGCTGGTCGCGCGGGCGCTGCGGCACACCAAGCCCGACACGCTGCTGGAGGTCGACACCGGTTCCCTGCGCGGTGACTTCCACGCGATGACGGCGCTCACCGACGAATCCCAGATGGAACGGGACTCCGCGCTGATGCGGGGGCTCTTCCATGCCGTCCACGACAACCCCGACCTCCGCGAGGCGCTGCGCGACGTGGTGGTCGAGCCCGAGACGAGCGGACTCAAGACACTGCTCCGGCGGGCGGTCGACCGCGGCGAGATCGCCGCGGACCATCCCGCGCTGCCGTTCGTCCTGCACATGCTGGTCGGCGCCTTCGTCGCCCGGCAGCTCATCGAGGACCGGTCCGTCGACCGGGCGTTCCTCACCGCGTACCTGGATGCCGTGGTCCTCCCCGCCCTCGGCGTCTGACGGTTCGAGCAGTCCCCCGTAGTCCCCGCAGTCCCCGTATCACCTCCCCGTAGCACCCCGCATTTCCCTGACGCGTGCCGCTCTCTCGCCGTCGGGTCGGCTCCCCATGCCCTTGTTTCGTCCACAGACCGGGAGTACGCCCTCGTGGCCACGTTCCTCTACAAGCTCGGCCGGCTCGCCTTCCGGCGCCGCCGCTATGTCGCCCTGATCTGGGTGGCCCTGCTGGCGTTCGCCGGAGTCGCCGCGGCCTCCGCGTCCACCCCCACCTCCAGCTCCTTCTCGATCCCGGGTACGGAGGCCCAGCGGGCCTTCGACCTGCTCGACCAGCGGTTCCCCGGGGCCAGCAGCGACGGTGCCACCGCCCGGGTCGTCTTCAAGGCGCCCGCGGGCGAGAAGATCACCGCGGCCGGCAACAAGGCCGAGGTCAAGAAGATCGCCGACGAGCTGAAGGCGGGTTCGTCGCAGGTCAAGTCCGTCAACGACCCGTTCACCACGGGCGGGGTCGCCAAGAACGGCTCGACCGCGTACCTGAGCGTCTCGTACAAGGTCGGCTCGGAGTCGCTGACCGACGCGACCCGTACCGCGCTGGAGGACGCCGGCGCCGACGCCAAGGCCGAGGGCATGGCGGTCGAGATCGGCGGGGACGCCCTCCAGGTCGCCCCGGAGACGGGCTCCGGTGAGATCATCGGGGTCGCCATCGCGGCGGTGGTGCTGGTCATCACCTTCGGGTCGCTGATCGCCGCCGGACTGCCGCTGGTCACCGCGCTCCTCGGGGTCGGCGTCGGGATCTCCGGGATCACCGCGCTCGCCACCGTCCTCGACCTGGGCTCCACCACCTCGATCCTCGCGATGATGATCGGCCTCGCGGTCGGCATCGACTACGCGCTGTTCATCGTCTCGCGTTACCGGGCCGAGCTGGCCGACGGCCGGGAACGGGAAGAGGCGGCGGGACGGGCCGTCGGCACGGCGGGCTCCGCCGTGGTCTTCGCCGGGCTCACCGTGGTCATCGCCCTCTCCGGCCTCGCCGTGGTCAACCTCCCGATGCTCACCAAGATGGGCCTCGCGGCGGCCGCGACCGTGGTGATCGCCGTCCTCATCGCCCTCACCCTCACCCCCGCGATGCTCGGGTTCGTGGGCAAGCGGGTGTTCGGCCGCAAGGCCCGTAAGGCCATGGAACACACCGACGCCCAGGTGCGCGCCGGAGCCGTGCCCGTGGAGAAGAAGCCCAACATGGGCACCCGCTGGGCGCGGTTCGTGCTGCGCCGCCCGGTCGCCGTGCTGGTCGTGGGTGTGCTGGGCCTCGGTGCCATCGCCCTCCCGGCCACCTCGCTGGAGCTGGGCCTGCCCGACGACGGCTCGCAGCCGGTGAGCACCACCCAGCGCAAGGCGTACGACCTGCTCTCCGACGGCTTCGGCCCCGGGTTCAACGGACCGCTCATGCTGGTGGTCGACGGCCAGGCGGACAACAACGCCAAGGCCGCCGCGCTCGGCATCTCGGCCACGGTGAAGAAGATGGACGACGTCGTCACCGTCCTCGACCCCGTCCTGAACAAGGCGGGCGACACCGCGACCGTCACGGTCATCCCCAAGGACCGGCCCTCCTCGATCAAGACCGAGGAGCTGGTGCACGACATCCGGTCGGCCGCGGCGAAGGCGCGGGCGGAGAACGGTGCCGAGGTGTACGTCTCCGGCGCCACGGCCCTGAACATCGACTTCTCGCAGCGCATGAACGACGCCCTCCTGCCGTACCTGGCGCTGGTCGTCGGGCTCGCGTTCCTGCTGCTGATGCTGGTCTTCCGGTCGGTCCTGGTCCCGCTGAAGGCCGCCCTCGGCTTCCTGCTCTCGGTCGTCGCGGCGCTCGGCGCCGTGGTCGCCGTCTTCCAGTGGGGCTGGCTCGGGGGGCTGCTCGGGGTCGAGCAGACCGGCCCGATCATGTCGATGATGCCGATCTTCCTGGTGGGTGTGGTCTTCGGCCTCGCGATGGACTACGAGGTCTTCCTGGTCACCCGCATGCGAGAGGCGTACGTCCACGGCGAGCGGCCCGGCGAGGCGATCGTGACCGGGTTCCGGCACGGGGCGCGGGTGGTCTCGGCCGCGGCGGTGATCATGATCGCGGTCTTCTCCGGCTTCATCGGGGCCAGTGACGCGATGATCAAGATGATCGGGTTCGGCCTCGCCGTCGCGGTCTTCTTCGACGCCTTCGTGGTCCGGATGGCGATCGTGCCCGCCGTGATGGCCCTGCTCGGCACGCGGGCGTGGTGGCTGCCGCGCTGGCTCGACCGGGCGCTCCCCAACGTGGACGTGGAGGGCGAGCAGTTGCGCAAGCAGCTGGGGGACGACGCGGAGGAGTCGGACGGCTCCGAGCGTGAGCTTGTGCGCGTCTGACGTACCGAAGGCCCGGCGTACAGCTACTGAAGTACGCCGTCCCAGTGCTCCGGGGTGGGTGTGAGCGGCACCAGCACCCCGGACACGCACCGGCACCGTGGGGACGGGGGCCGGGAGCGGCGCGTGGCCCGGTCGCGCATCCCTGAGAGGGGGTGCGGGACCGGGCCACGGCGCGTCACGGGGGCGATCAGGTTTTGTGGAGCAGGTTCCCCAGCTCGTTCTCCACCTCGATCTCGTGGTGCTCCTTGCCCGCCGGGACCATCGCGTACGAACTCTCCAGGAACCGCCGCAGCGGCGCGTTGTCGAACTGCACCAGAGCGACCCCGTCCGGCGAGTGGAACTCCAGTACGGTCTGGGCCCGCCCGCACGGCCACACCAGCACGTCACCCGTGCCGGACGGCAGCCGCAGACCGGTTTCGAGCAGGTCGCGGGCGAAGGCCCAGACCACCTCGCTCCGGTCGAGGGAGACCTCGGGGGGAAACACGATGCGCATCGCGAGCGGATCCGCGCCGTCGTAGAGCAGCGTGACAGGGACGGTCTTGTGCTGGGCGGCGTCCGTGATCAGACGGGCTTTGGCGGGTTGTTCCACGACGGGTGGCATCGGCTCGCTCCTCTGGGGTGAGAGCCGGGGACGGTGAGTCTGGCGTCACGACCCCGCAGGCTTTATCGGACCTTCATTTCATAGTCACACAAAACAGTCAAATGGGGACATGCTGCCCGTGAGGCCGGGTCGCCTCATGCTTCCCCGCAACCCCCCGTTCCCCGGGAGGGCGGTTTGCATACAACCTGCTCTTGCGAGCTGTTCGCAAGAGGGCCCTATCATCAGACGGTCACCCGCCGCCGACAGATGGTTCCCCCACCGCCGACAGACGGTTCCCCCACCGCCCGGTTCTCAACAGCCCCCGCAGGAAGCGGAGCCCGCCATGCATGTCCCCGACGGATTCATCAACGTTCCCGTCTCCGCCGCCGCCGGCGTGGTCGCCGTGGGCGCCGTCGCCGTCAGCCTGCGCGGCGCGCGCCGTGAGCTGGACGAGCGCACCGCGCCCCTGGCCGGGCTGGTCGCCGCCTTCATCTTCGCCGTACAGATGCTCAACTTCCCGGTCGCCACCGGCACCAGCGGCCACCTCCTGGGAGGGGCACTGGCCGCGATACTCGTCGGCCCCTACACGGGCGTGCTCTGCATCTCCGTCGTACTGCTGATGCAGGGCATCCTCTTCGCGGACGGCGGCCTCACCGCGCTCGGCGTGAACATCACGGACATGGCCGTGATCACCACCGTCGTCTCGTACGCGCTCTTCCGCGCCCTGGTGAAGATCCTGCCCCGCGCCCGCCGCTCCGTGACCGTCGCGTCCTTCGTCGCCGCGCTGGTCTCCGTACCGGCCGCCGCCATCGGCTTCACCCTCTTCTACGCGATCGGCGGGACCACCGACATCCCGATCGGCAAGGTCCTGACCGGCATGGTCGGCGTCCACGTGCTGATCGGCGTCGGCGAGGCCGCCATCACCGCGCTGACCGTGGGCGCGGTCATCGCCGTACGCCCCGACCTGGTCCACGGCGCCCGCGGCCTCTCCGCCCCGCTCAAGCTGCGGGTCGGCGGCGAGCTGGTGGACGCGGCGCCCGCCGCCGCGCCCGTGCCCGTGGCGGCGCGGTCCACCCGCGCGGTCTGGGCGACGGGCCTGGTCACCGCCCTCGTACTGGCCGGTTTTGTGTCCTTCTACGCCTCCGCGAACCCCGACGGCCTGGAGAAGGTCGCCGCCGACCAGGGCATCGACAAGAAGACCGAGCCGCACCACACCGCCGACTCCCCGCTCGCCGACTACGGCGTCAAGGACATCACCGACGCCCGGATCTCCGGCGGCCTCGCCGGGGTCATCGGCGTGGCCGGCACCGTCGCCGTCGGCAGCGGGATCTTCTGGGCGGTGCGCCGGCGCCGCGCGGCCGACCGGGACGGCTCCGTGACGTCCTTCGCCGGCGGGAGCGCCTGACATGGGCGCGGGTCACGCCCACAAGCTCTACCGGCACGGCCACAGCCCGGTCCACGACCTGCCGCCGCACTGCAAGCTCGCCGCCGTCTTCTGCTTCGTCCTCGTGGTGGTCTCCACCCCGCGCGAGGCGGTCTGGGCGTTCGGCCTGTACGCGGTGCTGCTGGCGGCGGTCGCCGCGGCGGCCCGTGTCCCCGCCGGATTCCTGCTGCGGCGGATGCTCATCGAGGTGCCGTTCGTCGCCTTCGCCGTCCTGATGCCCTTCGTGGTCCCCGGCGACGAGATCCACGTCCTCGGTGTCCCCCTGAGCGTCCCCGGGCTCTGGGGCGCCTGGAACGTCCTCGCGAAGGGCACCCTCGGCGTCGCCGCGTCCGTCCTCCTCGCCTCGACCACCGAGCTGCGGTCGCTGCTGCTGGGCCTCCAGCGGCTGCGGCTGCCGCCCCTGCTCGTCCAGATCGCCTCCTTCATGATCCGGTACGGCGACGTCATCACGGACGAGATGCGCCGGATGTCCATCGCCCGGCGCTCGCGCGGCTTCGAGGCGCGGGGCGTACGGCACTGGGGGGTGCTGGCCAAGACGGCGGGCGCCCTGTTCATCCGCTCGTACGAGCGCGGCGAGCGCGTCCACCTGGCGATGGTGAGCCGGGGGTACACGGGCACGATGCCGGTCATCGACGAGGTGACGGCCTCGCGGGCCCAGTGGCGCTACGCCGCCGCCCTCCCGGTGTCGGCGCTCGCCGTGTGTCTGCTTGGCTGGACCCTATGACTCGGCCGGACTCCGTACCGCAGGACGCCATGCCCCTGGACCCCAAGCCCCTGGACCCCAAGCCCCAGGACCCGGCGCCCCAGGACCCCACACCTCAGGACCGCGCGCCCGCTCCCTCCGCCGCCCGGCCGGTGTCCCTCGATGTCCGGGGCCTCGCCTACGCCTATCCCGATGGCCACCAGGCGCTCTTCGGCGTCGATCTGTCCGTCGCGCGCGGGGAGCGGGTGGCGCTGCTCGGGCCCAACGGGGCCGGCAAGACCACGCTCGTCCTGCACCTCAACGGCATCCTCGACGCCGGGGCCGGCACGGTCACCGTCGCCGGGCTGCCCGTCGAGAAGCGGAACCTGGCGGAGATCCGGCGGCAGGTCGGCATCGTCTTCCAGGACCCGGACGACCAGCTGTTCATGCCGACCGTCCGGGAGGACGTGGCGTTCGGCCCGGCCGCCGCCGGGCTGCGCGGCGCCGAGCTGGAGGCGCGGGTCACCACCGCGCTCGGACGGGTCGGCATGGCGGAGTACGCGGACCGCCCCCCGCACCACCTGTCGTTCGGCCAGCGCCGCCGGGTCGCGGTCGCGACCGTCCTGGCCATGGAGCCGGAGATCCTCGTCCTCGACGAACCGTCGTCCAACCTCGATCCGGCGTCCCGGCGTGAACTCGCCGACATCCTGCGGTCGCTGGACATCACCGTGCTGATGGTCACGCACGACCTGCCGTACGCGCTCGAACTCTGCCCCCGCGCCGTCATCCTGAGCGAGGGCGCCATCGTCGCGGACGGTGCCACCCGCGATCTGCTCGGTGACGAGGCGCTGATGGGCGCGCACCGGCTGGAGTTGCCGTTCGGTTTCGACCCGAAGTCCGTGGCGCCGGGACCCGTCGCGTCGTAGGTATGTTTCTTCCGAGCGGTACGCGCGCGGAAGCGGCGACCGGATCGGAACAACGAGCGGTACGACGGGCGGGAGTGCGGGCGTGGACGTCCAGGGCACGGTGGCGGCGGGCTTCGAGCCGGTCAGGGATGCCTTCGTACGGAACTTCGAGCGGCTCGGTGAACGCGGCGCGGCCGTCGCCGTCTTCCGCGACGGGCGGAAGGTCGTGGACCTGTGGGCCGGCACGCGGGACGTCGACGGGACGGAACCCTGGGCCCTGGACACCGCGCAGACCGTCCGGTCCGCCACCAAGGGCATCGCCGCCGCCGTCCTCCTCCTGCTCCACCAGCGCGGGCAGATCGACCTCGACGCCCCGGTGGGCACGTACTGGCCGGAGTTCAAGACGGCGGGCAAGGAACGGGTGCTCGTACGGCATCTGCTCACGCACCGTGCCGGACTCCCCGTCCTGGACCGGCCGCTGACCCCGGCCGAGGCGATCGACGGCGAATCGGGCGCGCGGGCGCTCGCCGCCCAGCGGCCCCTGTGGGAGCCGGGCACCGACCACGGCTACCACGCGCTCACCCACAACTGGCTCATCGCCGAACTGGTCCGCCGGGTCACCGGCCGGAGCGTCGGCCGCTGGATCGCGGAGGAGATCGCCGGACCGCTGGGGCTGGACTTCTGGGTCGGGCTGCCCGCCGAGGAGGCCCACCGGGTCGGCCGTATCGGCCCCGCCGAGGCCCCGCCCGCCGCCGAGGGAGGCGGCGAGCTGCGGCTGCGGCCGAAGCGGTCCGTGTCGGAGGCGTACAAGGACCCGGAGTCGCTGACGCGGCGGGCGTTCGGTGCGATCGCCCCACGCGCGGACGAGAACGATCCCGCCTACCGCGCCGCCGAGTTGCCCGCCGGAGGCGGGATCTCCACGGCGCGGGCGCTGGCGCGCGTCTACGCGGCGATGCTCGGACCGGTCGACGGCCACCGGCTGTTCGCACCCGCCACCCTCACGCTGGCCCGTACGGAGGAGTCGGCGGGCCCGGACCGGGTCCTGGTCGTCGCCACCCGCTTCGGCCTGGGCTTCATGCTCCACGGCCCGGCGGCCCCGCTGCTGGGCCCCGGCTCCTTCGGCCACCCGGGCCGCGGCGGCGCCCTGGGCTTCGCGGACCCCGAGTCGGGCATCGCCTTCGGGTACGTCACGAACGGCATGCGCCAGGGCGTCACGGCGGACCCGAGGGCGCAGGCGCTGGTACGGGCGGTGCGCGCGGCGATCTGACCGCCGGGGCGGGGGGCTCCGTGAGGGGATCGGGGGAGCCGGACATCCGCCGCTTCGGGATGACGAGTTCGACCCGCGCTTCACTCGGTTCGTGGACCACGCGCCTGGCCACCGACCCCCACGGGGCCAGGCGCTGGAGCTCGATGCCGGTCCGGCCCCTCAGAGGAGCCGCTTACGACCCCAGAAGAAGAGGAACGCCACGACACCGGCGGTCAGGGCGAACAGGATCGCCGCCCCGAACCACTGCATGGCGTTCATCTGCGACAGCGGGAGGTACCGCACCGACCAGCCCACGACATCGGCCTTGTCCAGGCACACCTGCCGTGCCGCTTCGGTCTGCGAGTTCGAACAGGTGCCCCAGCCCAGCAGATCCCCGCTGCCGGTGACAAACGACTGGTCGATTTCATAGGCGCCGTGGGGGAGCGAGGGGGACTCGTTCCCGCCTGTGACCCCCTTGTCCGTCGTGACCGTGACGACGTTGCCGAGCGACAGCAGGAAGTAGCCCCAGACGAGCTGGAGCACGACGGTGAAACCGAAGGTGACCACCATGGCCGGCAGCGTGCGCCGCAGCACCACACCGATCGCTACCCCGCCGAAGACGGAGAAGAGGCTGAGGGCGACGGGCACCGGGCCCGTCGTGTTGAACGCTTGGGCCGAGGTCCAGTCCATGACGACCATGGCCTCGGACTTGACGGGGTTCCACCACCAGCCGAACACCGCCGACAACGCGCCCGTGCTCACCACGACCACCAGTCCGGCCAGCGCCAGCTTCGTGCCGAGCCAGCGGGTCCGGCTCGTGGACTGGGCGGCGACCAGCTTGGCGGTGCCGTTCTCCAGGTCGCCCGCGACGAGCGGGGCGCCGAGGAAGACACCGAGCAGGATGGGTATCGCCTGGAGACCCATGGAGACGACGGAGAACGCGTCGACGTACTGCTGGAACGTGCCGCCCGCCTCGGCGAGGCTCTTGCCGGGATAGCCGTAGCCGTCGAGGAAGTCGACCAGTTGGCCGCGCTGGTAGACGATCCAGGCCGCGGCGAGGGCGGTGCCGGCGAGGATCGTCCAGAACGCGGCCCGGTGCTGGCGCCAGATCAGCCAGGTCATACCGCTGAGCCGGGGGCGCCGGCCGACCTTCGTGGTGATCGTGTCCAAGGTCCCGCCGGTGGTCCCGTTCATGGTCCCGTTCTTGCCGTCGCTCGTGGAGCCGGTCGAGGTGCTGGTCGAGGTGCTGGTCGAGCCGCGGGTGGAGGTGCTCATGCCGCCACCGCCCCGGTGCCGAACCCCTGGCCGTGGACCTGGGCGGTGGGGGTGATCAGCGGTGGTGCGTCGGGTGAGCGGAGATAGGCGAGCAGGAGTTCCTCCATGTTCGGGGCGTTGATGTCCCAGGGGCCGGTGACCGGGCCCACGGGGCGGATGAGCGCGGTGAACTGCCGTCCGCTGGTCCGGGACTCGACGAGGGTGTGGTGCCCGAGGGCGGGAGGCATGCCGTCACCGTCCTTGGCGCCCGTGACCAGGGTGTGCACGGACATCAGCTCGTCCACGTCACCGGCGAGGCGCACTCCGCCGCCGGAGACGACGACGAGGTAGTCGCACACGTTCTCCAGTTCGGCGAGGACGTGGGTGGACATCAGCACGGTGGTTCCGCGCTCGGCGGCCTCGGCGAGGAGGGTGCCCATGATCTCGTGGCGCACGACCGGGTCGAGGTCCGACATCGGTTCGTCGAGCATCAGCAGGTCAGGGCGCTTTCCGAAGGCGAGGGCGATGGCGACGCGGGTGCGCTGGCCTCCGGAGAGGGTGCTGATCTTCGCGTCGAAGGGCACGCCGCCCGCGCGGATGATGTCCTCGGCGGCGCGCTGGTCCCAACCGGGGTTCAGCTCCCGGCCCAGACGCAGGGTCTCCGCCACGGTGAAGCGGCGGAACAGGGGCTTCTCCTGGGCGAGGAACGCTGTGCGCCGGCCGGACTCCACCGAGCCCGGAGCGTCACCGAACAGGCTGATCGAGCCGTTCGTCGGCTGGAGGACATGGGCCGCGATGCTCAGCAGCGTGGTCTTGCCCGCCCCGTTGGGTCCCACCAGGCCGCAGATCCGTCCCGCCGGAAGCCGGAAGGAGCAGTCCCGCAACGCCCAGCCCCGCCGGTAGCGCATCCCCAGCCCGTACGCCTCGATCGCCGGTTCCCCCGCGTACATACCGTCACTCACCTGTGCTCCTGGTTGTCGTGGCCCCCGTGGACCCCGTTGTCGTGGACCTCGTCGCCGCCACGTTCCCGGCGGCGTACTGCTTCTCCATCGCCGACGCGACCAGCGCGGCCACGTCCTCCTGCTCCAGACCGTCCCCGGCCGCCCTCGACATCCACGCCACCAGCTCCGCGTACAGCGCCGAGTCGGTGCCCGTCTCGGGGCGGCCCAGCGTGCGGCGTACGAACGTGCCCTGGCCCGGTCGCGGTTCGACCAGGCCCTCGCGCTCCAGCTCGCGGTACGCCTTGAGGGTGGTGTTCGGGTTGACCGTGCTGGTCGCGGCGACCTCCTTGGCGGTGGGCAGCCGGTCACCCGGCACGAGTACGCCCAGCCGCAGGGCCTGCTTGGTCTGCTGCACGATCTGCTGGAAGGCGGGGACCCCGCTCCGCCTGTCGATGCGGTACTCCACGCTCACCACCATTCCACTACTTGATTAGTGGAATGATGATGGAGGGGTGCGAGGGCGGTTGTCAATGCCGACCGGGGACGAGGAGAAGCGCGTGGGAGGTCGTGGCGCGGATGGATCAGTGTGGCCACGCCTGGAAGCGACCGACCGGCGCCCGGCTCTGGTGCGGGAGGTGCGTTCGGCGGCATGATCACCGGACCACCGGCCGGACGGGCCGGGTGGCCGGACGGAGTGAGTGGCATGCGACAGGTGGATCAGCCGGAGGCGGGACGGACCGGGGCGGGCCCTTCAACGGCTGGGGAGGTGCCGCCCGGTGTCCGGCGGTTCGACGGGTACGGCGTGCTGATCACCGGCGCCGGCCGGGGCATCGGCGCGGCCACCGCACGCCGGCTGACCGCCGAGGGCGCCCGCGTCCTCGTCACCGACCTGGACGAGCAGCGGGCGCGGGCCACGGCCGAGTCCCTCCCCGGCGCCCTCGCGTACCGCTGCGACGTCGCCGACCGTACCGAGATCGAGGCGGCGGTCGCGTACGCCGTGGAGCACTTCGGCTCCCTCGACGTCCTGGTCAACAACGCGTACGCCTGCGCACCCGACGCCCCGCTCTTCGAGGACGAGCCGGACGACGTCTGGGCCAGGGACCTCGACATCACCCTGACCGGGGCGTTCCGCTGCGCGCGGGCCGCGCTGCCGCACCTGGCGGCCTCGGGGCGCGGCGCGATCGTCTCCATCGGCTCCGTCAACGGCGAGCAGGACTTCGGCAACCACGCCTACAGCGCGGCCAAGGCGGGCCTCGCGAGCCTCACCCGTACCCTCGCGGGACACGCCGCCCCCCGAGGGGTACGGGTGAACCTCGTCGCCCCCGGCACCATCCGCACGGAGGGCTGGGCGGGCCGCGAGGACGCGCTGGACCGCGCGGCCGCGCACTACCCGGCGGGCCGGGTGGGCACCCCGGGGGACATCGCGTCGGCGGTGGCGTTCCTCGCGTCCGCGGACGCGGCGTGGATCACCGGCGTGACGCTCCCGGTGGACGGCGGCATCCTGACGAGCAACCTGGGCCTGCGACGTGCCCTCGGGGGCGAGGACTGAGCCGGGTCGTCCGGTACGCGGCGGCCGCGACGGCCACCTGCCGCCGCGCCGCCCTCACGCGTCCCCGTACCGTTTCCCCATGCCCGAACTCCAGCGCCTGCGCCCCGACCACGCCCCGGCCCTCCTCGCGTTCGAGCGCGGGAACCGGGCCTACTTCGCCGCGTCGGTGACGGATCGCGGCGACGCGTACTTCGCGCACTTCGACGCCCGCCACGACGCGCTGCTCGCGGAACAGGCCGCCGGGCTCTGCCACTTCCACCTGCTGGTGGAGCGCGGGGGAGAGGTGGTGGGGCGCGTCAACCTGGTGGACGTGGCGGACGGTTCCGCCGAACTGGGGTTCCGGATCGCCGAGAAGGCCGCGGGGAGAGGGCTGGCGACCGTCGCCGTCCGCCGGATCTTCACCCTCGCCGCCACGGAGTACGGATTGACCTCCCTGCGCGCGGGCGCGGCGCGCGACAACCTCGCGTCGCGGGCCGTCCTGACCCGCACCGGGTTCACCCCTACGGGCGAGAGCGTCCTGGGCGGGAGGCCGGGGATCACGTACGTACGGGAGCTGGTGCGCGCGCCCCGTACGTGAGCCGGACAAATGCGGTCCGGGGCTCTCACGTATGCAGCATCAGACCGATCCCCACCACCATCAGCCCCGCCGCCGCGATCCTCGGCGTGCCGAAGCGCTCCTTGAAGAACACCGCCCCTATCGCCGCCCCCACGATGATCGACGACTCCCGCAGCGCCGCGATCGGGGCCAGCGCCGCCCGGGTCTGGGCCCAGAGGACCAGCCCGTACGCCATGACCGACAGGAAGCCGCCCAGCAGGCCCAGCGCGGCGTGCGGGCGGAGTTGGGGGAGAAGGACGCGGGCGCCGCGCACGTGGAGCGCGTACGCCGGGATCAGGACGCCCTCCAGGATCATCAGCCACGCGAGGTAGCTGACCGCCGAACCCGAGTTCCGTACCCCCACCCCGTCCACGACGGTGTACGCGGCGATCGACAGGCCCGTCGCCAGCGCCGCCACCAGCGCGGGCCAGTGGGGCTTGGTGCGCGAGCCCTTGATGCCCCACAGGGCCACCCCCACGAGTCCCGCCGACGCCACCGCCACCCCCGCCGCCTGCCAGGCGTCGAGCTTCTCGCCCACGAAGAGCGCGGCCAGCACGGTGACCACCAGCGGCGCCGTACCGCGCGCGATCGGGTACATCTGGCCGAAGTCCCCGAGGCTGAACGACCGCATCAGCAGCGCCTGGTAGGCGATGTGCAGCGCCGCCGAGACGAGGAGGTACGGCCAGGCCGCCGCGTGCGGCAGCGGGGCGAAGCAGGCGGCCACCGCGCCGAGCGCCGCGCCGCCCCCGGCGATCAGGGTGAAGGCGAGGAGCTGGTCGCGGATGGTGTGCGCGATGGCGTTCCAGGTCGCGTGGGTGAGCGCGGCCACCAGGACCGCCAGGGCGACGAGCGGAGTCACGCCTTGCGCTCGCGGACGTCCACCAGGGTGCCGCCGGCGTGGGCCACCAGGGACGCGGGGTCCATCGGGAAGACGGTGTGCGGGGTGCCCGCCGCCGCCCACACCAGGGCGTGGTCGAGCAGGCCCCGGTCGGCGAGGACGGTTGTCTTCGTACGGTGGCCGAAGGGCGGGATGCCGCCGATGGCGTACCCGGTGGTCTCCCGTACCCGATCGGCGTTCGCCCGGGTGACGGCCACGGCGCCCAACTCCTGCCGTACCCGCTCCAGATCGACCCGGGAGGCGCCGTCCATCAGCACCAGGACCGGGACCCCGTCGGCCTCGAAGACCAGGGACTTCACGATCTCGTCCAGCGCGCAGCCGACCGCCGCCGCGGCTTCGGCGGCGGTGCGGGTGGCGTCGGGGAAGCGGCGGATCTCCCCGGCCAGGTGGCCGAGGCCCAGCTCGCGCAGGGCCTCGGCGAAGCGGGGGTGAGCGGCGGAGGCGGGTGCCGCGGTGGTGGGTGCCGCGGTGTGAGGTGCCATGGCGCCGGGTGCCGTGGTGTCGGGTTCGTTCATGGCTGGCACGCTAGTCGGCGGGGTACGGGCTCCGCGAACCGCTTTCGCGCCCGCGACCGGCGTGCTGCCGGCTCACCCTGCCCCCAGCACCGCCGCCACCACCGGCCCCGCCGCGTCCGCCCCGTGTCCGCCGGACTGGACCACCGCCGCGGCCGACAGGTCGTCCTGGTAGCCGGTGAACCAGCTGTTGGAGTCGGCCTGGTTGTCGACCTCGGCGGAGCCGGTCTTCGCGCCCTTGTCACCGCCGAGCCCCGACATCGCCTGCGTCGCCGTGCCGTACGAACTCGTCGCGGTCAGCCGCATCAGGTACCGCAGGTTCTGCGACACGGCGGACGGCAGCGAGCGCCGCGCGTAGGCGATCTGCCGGTCGTCCAGCGTCTTGGACACGATGACCGGCTGCCGGAAGGTGCCGTTCTTCGCGGTGGCCGTGATCGACGCCAGGTTGAGCACATTCATCTGCACCGTGCCCTGCCCGATGTACTGCGCCGCCGCCTCGCCGCCCGCCGCGGCCGGCACGCTGCCGTCGAACGACGTCACGCCCGTCTGCCAGTTGAGCCCGATCCCGAAGACCTCCTGGGCCTCCTTGCTCAGCGCCGCGTCGTCGTGGGTGTCGTCGATGAAGTGGATGAAGCCGGTGTTGCACGAGCGGGCGAAGCTCTGCGCGAAGGTGCCGCCCGGGATCGAGAACCCCTCAAGATTGGTGAACGTACGCCCCTGGTACAGCACATCGGGGGAGCAGTCCGCCGCTCCGTCCGGGGAGACGAGGCCCTTCTCCATCAGCATCGCGGCCGTCAGGATCTTGAGCGTGGAGCCGGGCGCCTGCTTGCCGAGCATCGCCGCGTTCCAGCCGTCGCTCCGGTTGTTGGCGACCGCGATGATCTCGCCCGTACTCGGCTTCACGGCCGCGACCGACGCCTCGCTGAACTTCTTCACCGCCGTCTCCGCCGCCGCCTGGACGGTCGCGTCCAGCGTCGTCCGCAGCTTGCCCGTCCTGCCCTTCGCCAGCGTGAGCAGCGTCCGGTTGGGCGTGGTGGCGTCGTCGCTGCTCAGCGACAGCTCGATGCCGGGCGTGCCGCCCGCGTCCTCGCCGTACTTCTTGCGCAGCTCGTCCAGGATGCTCGCGAGCGACGGGTACTTCTCCGCCGTCAGCGCCGTCCCGTTGCGGTCGACCGCCTCGATCGGCGGGACGGACGCCTCACCCGTGACCAGCGACGTGGTCGCGGTCAGCTGGGGGTGGATCACGCTCGGCGCCCAGTCGACGAGCGGCTTGCCGGTGGTCAGGCCGCGCACCACCGTCAGCTCGGAGCTGTACGACCAGGGCTTGCTCTTGCCGTCGAACGTGACCGTGGCCTTGACGGTGTACGGCACCTTCGCGCCGACCGGGGTCCCGGGGGTGATGACGGCGGAGGCGACGTGCGCCGTGTCCCGGTAGTCGGTGAGCACCGACTGGGCCTCGGCGGCGTTGTTGGTCAACTGCGCGGCGGCGGCCGGGTCCTTGCCGCTCGCCCACGCGGCGAGGAAGCCCTTGGCCGCCGTGTCGATCTCCTCGGCGCTCAGCGGTCCGGTCTTGACCTCCTCGGACTGCGAGGTGGTGGTCGTGCCGTCCGTCCCGCTGTCGCCGAGCCCGTTGTAGACGTTGACCGCCCCGTACCCCACCCCACCGACAACCACGGCGAACACCCCGCCGACGATGGCCACTTTCGCTCCGCTGCGCATCCTGCTGTCCCCTCCCCCGGGCCTCCTTTGAACATGTTCAAGGAGGCAGTCGGGGGAACTCTACGGGACAGGTGTGACAGATCGGCCGGGTGTTATCGGACTGCGACGATGACATTCGGGCGGCGTACGGTCGACATTCGGGCGGTGTACGGATGACGTACGGGTGCCCCGTACCCCCGGCGTCGACGGTCCCACCTACGCGGGCGCCATCCGCAGATCCAGTTTGAGCAGGGCGTTCTCGACCAGCTCCGGCATCGCCGGATGGATCCAGTACTGACCGCGCGCCATCGTGCGCGCGTCGAGGCCGAAGTGCATGGCCTGGATGACCGGCTGGATCAGGGTGGGCGCCTCGGGGCCGATGAGGTGGGCGCCGAGGAGCAGGCCGGTGATCGGGTCGGCGAGGAGTTTGACGAAGCCGGTGGTGTCCTCCATCGCCCAGCCGTACGCGATGTCCGCGTACGCGTGTGTCGCGCTGACGTACTCGATCCCGGCCGCGCGCGCCTGGTCCTCGGTCAGGCCGACCGAGGCGATCTTCGGCGCGGAGAACACGGCGTGCGGCACGTACCGGTGGTCGGACTCGATGGGGGCGCCCGGGTTCAGCAGGTTGTGCTGCACGACCCGCGCCTCGTGGTTGGCGACGTGCTTGAGCTGGTACGGGGAGCTGATGTCGCCCAGCGCCCAGACGCCCTCCACGGACGTGGCCTGGGTGCTGTCGGCGTACACCCGCCCGTCGTCGGTGAGCTTGAGCCCGCCCGCGGCGGCGTCGATCAGGTCGGTGTTGGGGACGCGGCCGGTGGCGACGAGGAGTTCCTCGGCCTCGATGGTCTCGGGCCCCTCGGGCCCGTCCACGTACACCCGTACAAGACTCCCCTCCCGCTCCACACGCGACGCGGTCCGGTCCATGCGCAGATCCCAGCGCTGCCCGGCAAGGTCGGTGAAGCGGCGGGCGATGTCGGTGTCCTCGTGGCGCAGCAGCAGGTCCGAGCGCCCGATGACGGTGATCTCGACGCCGAGGGCGGAGAAGACGTGCGCCAGCTCGACGCCCACGAACCCCGTGCCCATGATGATCATGCGCGGGGGCAGTTCGTCCAGGCGCATCACGGTGTCGCTGGTGAGGTAACCGGAGGTGTCGATCCCCGGCAGCGCGGGGACGGCGGGCCGGCTCCCGGCGGCGACGACGACCCGGTCGGCGGTGACGGCCTCGGGACCGGCGGCGGTCTCGACCACCAACTCCCGTACGCCGGTGAAGCGGGCGGTCCCCTTGAGGAGCGTGACGTTGGGGCTGCCCTCGGCGCGATAGCGCTCACCACCGGCCGCGATGGGGTCGATCCGGCCGAAGATCCGGTCCCGGATCTCGCCCCACCGCACGCCGCGCAGCTCCAGATCCACCCCGAGCCGTGCCGAACCGGCGGGCGTACGGGCGGTGTCGGCGGCGTGCACGAACATCTTCGTCGGAATGCACCCGACGTTCAGACACGTCCCTCCGTACACGGAGTCGGGCCCGATGCCCTTCTCCACGATCGCCACGTCCCACTCGGCGAACCGCTCGTCCACGATCGAGTTACCGGAACCGGAACCGATGATGACGAGGTCGTAATGGCGCATCCGCTGATCCGTCCTTGCTGTTCGTAACACTGCTACAGACTTTCCGAAGTCTCTCCCGCCCCCAGGCCGGGCACCACCCCCTCGGCCCCCCGGCCCCCCGTACCACGCCCGTACCACCCCCGGACCACCGACAAGGAGCACCAGGCCGTGATGAACGTCGAGATCTCCCCGCGCTTACGCGAGGCAGCCACCGAACTGGGGGCGGGGGTCCCCTACGCCCTGAAGGTCCTGGCCGGCCGGCTGGCAGAGGAGCCGGAGCTGGGCCGGCCCATGGGTCCGCCGGGCGTCCTCACCGTGATGGTGGACGGTGACCTGTTCGAGGAATGCCCTACCTTGGCGGTCGACTACCTCCGGGGGCCGGACAGGATCGAGATACGCCACGCGACCGCGACCCACGGCGCCGGTCCGGCCGCACGCGCCCGGCCCCGGGACCAGCCGGAGGACCCGGCGGCGGAAGCGCTCACCGTACGAGAGGTCAAGGACGCCTGGCAGCGCGTGACCCACTGGCTCCGGCGCCACGCCCCCGCCTCCCACGCGGCCCTCCGCCCCGGCGCCGACCCTACGACCCTCACCGCCCTGGAACACCACCTCGGCACCCCGATACCCCCCGCGCTGCGTGCCCTGTGGTCCCTGACGGCGGGCGACGACGGGGTAGGCGGCCGGGGATGCCTGCCGGGCAACCGGGCCCTGATGACCTTGGACGCCGTGGCCGAGTCGTACCGGCACCGCATGGACACCACCCGGGCCCATCGCCCGGAATACGACCGGTTCACCGCGTGGAGGGCCACCTGGATTCCGGTGGTCTCCCTGTCCCCGGCCGACAGCACGTCGGGCCTGTACCTGGACACCGAGACCGGCTTCCTGGGCGGCTGGTCCCGCTACGACGAACCCCCGGCCGACGAACTCGACACCCTGGTCACGTACTTGGAAGAGGCGGCCGACATGCTCCAGGCCCCGGCCCTGGCGACGAGGGACAGGCCGGGCCTGAGGGACGGGGCGCTGGTGTGGGGCGGGGAGGAGGACGACTGGCACCCCTTGACGGATTGACGCCCCACAAGACAAGAGGGGCGGCCGCTCACGCACCGGCCGCTCACGCACCGGCCCCTTCGCCGCCCGGCGCTCGGACATCTCCGCCATGACGGCGGACGTTCCGGCGCAGACGACGGCGCCCAGGGCGAAACCCACGACGACCGGGTTGACGTAACCGGGAATGGCGTCGGCGGCGAAGCTTCCGCCGTCCGTCGTCTCGCAGGTGAAGCGGAGGGTACGTAGTCGATGACTCGCGACGCGCGCTCCCACTGCCCCGGCGTCCGGCAGGGCAAGAGCGGCGAGGAGCCGGCGCCCTCGTCCTCCGCGCCCGCCCGAGCCCGCCGAAGCCGTACCCGGCAAACCCGAAGGCGGTGACCAGACCGGCCGGATGAGCAGCAGAAGCACCATCCGCAGAGTGCACCAGCCCACCCCCACGCGGAATGTGACGGACCACACAATTCCGGCAACAGGCCTGTCACACTCCCCGCGCCCGCCGTGGCCCGTGTCCGGGGCGAGACGGTCCTACGATCCTGATCATGACGACTCCCGCCTGCTACGCGTGCGCCCAGGAATCGCGGTTCGACGAACTCCCCGCACGGGAGCGCGTCGCCTTCGACCAGCACTGGCGGGTGGCCCACGCGTTCAACACCGCGTTGCCCGGCTGGCTGGTGCTGCTGCCCCGCCGCCATGTCACCGCTGTCCACGACCTCACCGACACCGAGGCCGCGTCACTGGGCACCTGGCAGGTCAAGCTCTCCCGGGCCCTGCGCGCCGCGACCGGATGCGCCAAGACCTACGTCGTCCAGTTCGCCGAAGCCGAAGGCTTCGCCCACGTGCACTTCCACATCGTGCCGCGCCCGGCGGACCTGCCCCCTGAGCACCGTGGACCAGGCGTTTTCGGAATGCTCCAACTCCCGAAGGAGCAACAGGTGACGCCCGACCGGGCAGACCACCTTGCCCACTCGCTCCGCCCCCACCTCGACACCTGAGCCCGAACCGCACGGCTCCGGCAGCGGCCGGCCGGAATCACGTTCGCCCCCGGCGCGCGGTGTGCGGGGACGTGCGCGGGGACAGCTACACCCACGTGTCGAACCACATCCGGTTCCGCCACGAGTCCACCGGGATCGACGTCCCCGTGTACAGCGGCCAGAAGTAGATGAAGTTCCAGACGATCAGCAGGACCAGCACGCCCGCGCCCACCGCGCCGATCGTGCGGCGGCGTTCGTCCGAGCCCGGTGGGCCCGCCATCGCGCCGATCATCATCGCGACCGCCAGGCACAGGAACGGGACGAAGATGACCGCGTAGAAGAGGAAGATCGTGCGTTCCTGGTAGTGGAACCACGGCAGCCAGCCCGCCGCCACCGCGCACGCGATCGCGCCCGCCCGCCAGTCGCGGCGGAAGATCCACCGCCACAGCAGGAAGAGCAGGGCGAACGCCGCCGTCCACCACAGCAGCGGCGTCCCCAGCGCCAGGACCTCGCGGGCGCACTTGCCCGTCGTCGTCGCCGGGCAGCCGTCCGTGCCGGCCGTCGGGGACTCGTAGAAGTACGAGACGGGCCGGCCCAGGACGATCCAGCTCCACGGGTTCGACTGGTACGTGTGGCCCGAGGTCAGGTTCGTGTGGAACTGGAAGACCTCGTACTCGTAGTGCCACAGGCTCCGGAGCGGGTCCGGCAGCCACGTGAAGTGCCCGCCCTTGCCCTCGCCCTTGGTCGCCCAGTCCCGGAAGTAGCCGTCGTCCGTGACGAACCAGCCCGTCCACGACGCCAGATACGTCGCCACCGCCACCGGCACCGTCGACACGAAGGCGGGCAGGATGTCCCGCAGGATCACAGCCCGGTACGGACGTACGGCACCGGCCGTGCGGCGCGCGCCCACGTCCCACAGGACCGTCATGATCGCGAAGGCGACCAGGACGTACAGACCGCTCCACTTCGTCCCGATCGCCAGCCCGATCATCACCCCGGCCGCGAGCCGCCAGGGCCGCCAGCCCAGCCGGAGGTTCTCCGCGATCCTGACGTCCGGGCGCAGGACACCCTCCGCGTCCTCGGGCAGCGCGGCGGCCAGCTTGCGCCGGGCCCAGTCGCGGTCGATCAGCAGGCATCCGAACGCGGCCAGTACGAAGAACATCAGGATCAGGTCGAGCAGTGCCGTACGGCTCATGACGAAGTGCAGGCCGTCGACGGTCAGCAGCGCCCCCGCCAGGCACCCCAGGAACGTCGAACGGAACAGCCGCCGCCCGATCCGGCAGAGCAGCAGCACCGACAGCGTGCCGAGCACCGCCACCATGAAACGCCAGCCGAACGGGTTGAGGCCGAACATCTCCTCCCCGAGCCCGATGACCCACTTGCCCACCGGCGGATGCACGACATAGCCGGGATCCGACGGCACCGTCACGGAGGACGGGTCGGCCAGGATCAGCTTGTCGACGTCCTTGACCTTCCAGTTGCCCTCGTACCCCTGGTGCATGAGGGCCCAGGCGTCCTTGGCGTAGTACGTCTCGTCGAATATCACCGCCTTGGGTGACCCCAGGTGCCAGAACCGCAGCAGCCCCGCCACCAGCGTGATCAGCAGCGGCCCGCCCCACGCCGACCAGCGCGTCAGCCGCGCCGCCAGGACGGGCGGGCACGCGAGCACGGCCCACAGCCGCTCGGAGGGCTCGGTGTACGGCGGCACCAGCCGCTCGCGCAGCCCGATCACCGGCCGGGGAACATGGCCGAATCGGCGCAGCCGCTGGGGCCATGAGGGCGGCTTGTCGCCGGCGTCGGGCCCGTGGAGGGCTTCTGGCGCAGTACTGGTCACCGCGCCATCGTAGGGAACGCCGCTGTGAGTGGTGCGCGTCGCGCCCTGCGAGGATGACGGATGTGAACGGAACGCAGGCAACGCCGGGACCGAACGAGCCGCATGAAGCGTACGAATCTCATCCATTGAGTGCGTCGCACGAAGATCACGAAGATGACGACGGGGTGGGAGAGGGATTGGGAGACGGGCCGGGCGAGAGCGACGACGACCTCCCCCTGGAACCCGGCGCCTACGCCACCCGCCCCACCGGCGGCGTCCTCGTCCTCGCCGGCACCCCGATCGGCGATTTCGGCGACGCCCCGCCCCGGCTCACCGCCGAGCTGGAGACCGCCGATGTCATCGCCGCCGAGGACACCCGCCGGCTGCGCCGCCTCACCCAGGCGCTCGGCGTGCAGCCCCGTGGCCGGATCGTGTCCTACTTCGAGGCCAACGAGTCGGCCAGGACCCCGGATCTGGTCGACGCCCTGTCCGGTGGCGCGCGGGTGCTGCTCGTCACGGACGCGGGCATGCCGTCCGTCTCCGACCCCGGCTACCGGCTGGTGGCCGCCGCGGTCGAGCGCGACATCCGGGTCACCGCCGTACCAGGACCATCCGCCGTCCTGACCGCGCTCGCCCTCTCCGGCCTGCCCGTCGACCGCTTCTGCTTCGAGGGGTTCCTGCCCCGTAAGGCGGGCGAACGCCTCACCCGGCTCCGGGAAGCCGCCGGCGAGCGCCGCACCCTCGTCTACTTCGAGGCCCCGCACCGGCTGGACGACAGCCTCGCCGCGATGGCGGAGGTCTTCGGCGCCGACCGCAGGGCCGCCGTGTGCCGCGAGCTGACCAAGACGTACGAGGAGATCAGGCGCGGCGGTCTCGGCGAACTGGCCGCCTGGGCGGCGGAGGGGGTACGGGGCGAGATCACCGTCGTCGTCGAGGGCGCGTCGGCGCCGGGGGCCGGGGACCTGGCCCCGGAGGAGCTGGTGCGCAGGGTGCTGGTGAGGGAGGAGGCGGGCGAGCGGCGCAAGGAGGCGATCGCCGCCGTGGCCACCGAGGCGGGGCTGCCCAAGCGCGAGGTGTTCGACGCCGTGGTCGCGGCGAAGAACGCCGCTCGGGAAGGTAAAGGACGATCGTGAATTGCAAAGCGCGGACCGGGTGCCGGGCCATTTGGGCATGAGTAGGCCAAGACCGCTCCATTAATCGACAGGGCCTGGTGCGCTCCCGCCGTAATAGGCGTCCACTGGAGAAGTGGAGAGGAGCTGGCATGACTGAGATTACGGGCGCCGCTGTCGCGCACGAGGCATATGCGTTCTGTTGCATGCGCTGTGGTCATGGGTGGGAACAGGCCTATGACATAGAGCACCACGTCGACGGCACGGGCCACAATTTCGTCGTATACAAGGCCGGCGGAGTGCGGGTCCCTTCCCCGCTCTCCAGCCCGTCGTGCAGCAACTGCGGGGGACACGTCGTACGGATCATGAGGTCCGGGCAGGTGTCGTCGGTGAGGGCACTGGCGATGCAGCACTACGAGCCCGCGAGGACGACCAGGGCGGCCAGGAACGGCAGGGCCGGGAAGGCGTCGAAGGCGGACAAGAACGGGAAGATACCCGTGCGGGACGACGGGTCGGAGCCGGGGGACGGGGGCACGGGGAGGCCCGTCCACCACTGGCACCTGTCGGACCTGCTGCACCCGTTCCATCACCGCAGGTGAACCGACGTGGCCGAGTGACCCCGAACCCGGGTGATCACCGCACGTGAACCCGTGGGCGCGGTCCTCTCGTAGGATCGCGCCCATGAGTTCGAAACAGGCCGCGCCACCGTTGCCCGAGCCCCTCCGGGTGCCGGTCGCGGATTCGCACACCCACCTGGACATGCAGGACAGCACGGTCGAGGACGCCCTGAAGAAGGCCGCCTCGGTCGGTGTGGCGACTGTGGTCCAGGTGGGGTGCGACCTCAAGGGGTCCCGGTGGGCCGCCGAGACGGCAGCCGCGTACGAGAACGTCCACGCGGCGGTGGCCCTGCACCCCAACGAAGCCCCCCGGATCGTGCTCGGCGACCCCGACGGGTGGTCGCGCCAGGGCGCGCGCCCCGGAGGCGGCGACGCGGCGCTGGACGACGCGCTGGCGGAGATCGACCGGCTGGCCGCGCTGCCCCACGTACGGGCCGTCGGCGAGACCGGTCTCGACTATTTCCGGACAGGCCCGGACGGCGTCGCCGCGCAGGAGCGGTCGTTCCGCGCCCACATCGAGATGGCCAAACGGCACGGCAAGGCGCTGGTCATCCACGACCGCGAGGCGCACGCGGATGTGCTGCGCATCCTGGCCGAAGAAGGTGCGCCGGAGCGTACGGTCTTCCATTGTTATTCGGGTGACGCGGAAATGGCCGAAATTTGTTCGGCCGCCGGTTACTTCCTGTCTTTCGCAGGCAATGTGACATTCAAAAACGCTCAGCCGTTGCGTGACGCGCTCACAGTAGCGCCATTGGAACGTGTCCTTGTCGAGACAGATGCGCCTTTTCTCACACCGGCGCCCTACCGGGGCCGGCCGAATGCGCCGTATCTGATTCCGGTCACTTTGCGCGCGATGGCTGAGGTGCGTGGGATCGGAGAGGACATGTTGGCGGAGGCGATCGCGCGCAATACGGCGCAGGCGTTCGGTTACGGGTTGTCCTGAGGGGTCCGCAGTGCTTCCCGGCTCCCGGGAGGCCGCCGCGCGCAGGGTAGCGTCACGACGCTGAGTGGTCGAGTCGCTTTGGAGAGTGACCGAAGCTCCGCTAGTGTCCCGGCCGCACCGTCGATCGCGGCGGGGCCGACCGGATCCTCTGGAGCGTCGTGAGCAATGCGCAAGGCAGTCACCGGGCCGCACGCGGCGGGCACCGCGGTGCCAGGGCCGTGGAAACGGCCGAGCCGGCCGAGGTGGTGGAGATCCTGGACCTGAGACGGGTCGCGCCGGTGCTGCCGTACGGGGGAGAGGCGCCGTACGGCGGCGGGTACGAGGCGCAGGCCCCGTGCGAGACGCGGTACGAGGCGCCCGAGGCGTACGACACCCTTGACGGGTACGGCACCCCTGACGGGTACGGCACCCCTGACGGCACCCATGACGCGTACGCCCCGAACGCCCCGTACAGCACGCATGACCCCTACAGCGCCCCCTCCGCCGGCCCCGACGTGTACGCCCCCGTGCCCGCCCCCACCCCCGGCCGCCACTCCTCCCACCGCCGCAGACGCCCCGCACCGCCGCCCCCGCGCCTCCCGCAGGACGAACACCCCCAAGCGGCCCCCGACCGTCTCCCGGCCGGGAACCGTCTCACCGGCGGGAACCACCTCCCCGCCGGGAATCTCCGCCGCCTCGTCCCCCAGGCCCTCGTCGTCGCCTTCCTCGCCGGCGGCACCTCCGCCTTCGTCGCCAACGACAAGGCCGTCGAACTCAGCGTCGACGGCGTCCCGCGCACCATGCACACCTTCGCCGACAACGTCGCGGAGCTGCTGGCCGACGAGGGCGTCACCGTCGGCGCGCACGACATCATCGCCCCCGCGCCCGGCGCCGAGCTGGCCAGCGGCGACGAGGTCGTCGTCCGCTACGGCCGCCCCGTCCTGCTCACCCTCGACGGCCACCGCCGCCAGGTGTGGACGACGGCCCGCACGGTCGACGGAGCCCTGCGCCAGCTGGGCGTACGGGCGGAAGGCGCGTTCCTGTCCGTCTCGCGCTCGTCCTCGATCGCCCGGCACGGCCTGGCCCTCGACGTACGGACCGAACGCGCCGTGACCTTCATGGCAGACGGCCGCGAGCGCACGATCCGTACCAACGCGGCGACCGTCGGCGAGGCCCTCGCCCAGGCCGGCATCACCCTGCGCGGCCAGGACACCACCTCCGTCGCGCGCGACAGCTTCCCGCGCGACGGCCAGACGGTCACGGTGCTGCGCATCACCGGCCGCGAGGAGGTACGCGAGGAGGCGATCCCGTACGACACCGTGACGACCCGGGACGCCTCGCTCTTCAAGGGCACGGAGGTCGTGGACCGGCAGGGACGGCAGGGGGCGCGCCGGGTCACGTACGCGCTGCGGACCGTCAACGGCGTACGGCAGAAGCCCCGCAGGCTCCACGACGAGATCGTCCGCGAGCCGGTCACCCAGCGGGTCAGGGTCGGTACGAAGGAGATGCCGACGTCCGTCGCGGGCGCGGACGGCCTGAACTGGAGCGGGCTGGCCGCCTGCGAGTCGGGCGGACGCCCGGGGGCGGTCGACGCGTCGGGGAACTACGGCGGGCTCTACCAGTTCGACACGGGGACCTGGCAGGCGCTGGGCGGCAGCGGGCGCCCGCAGGACGCCCCGGCGGCGGAGCAGACGTTCCGCGCGAAGAAGCTGTACGTGCAGCGGGGCGCGAGCCCGTGGCCGCACTGCGGCCGGAGGCTCACGGGGTGACGGCGGTGACGGGGTGACGGCGGTGACGGGGCGGCGGGGCGGCGGGCTGACGGGCGGAGGGGCCGACGGGGACGACAGGGGCGACAGGGCTGGCCCCGGTTGACCGTAGGCTTACCCGGTGAGCACCACTGAGCCACCGCCCGACACCTACGCCCTGCTGGGCCCCGCGGACATCCGTGAACTGGCCGCGGCGCTGGGCGTACGCCCGACGAAGCAGCGCGGGCAGAACTTCGTGATCGACGCCAACACCGTCCGCAGGATCGTCCGCACCGCCGGGGTGCGCCCGGACGACGTCGTCGTGGAGGTCGGCCCCGGGCTCGGCTCGCTGACTCTGGCGCTCCTGGAGGCGGCGGACCGGGTGATCGCCGTCGAGATCGACGACGTACTGGCCGCCGCGCTGCCCGCGACGGTCGAGGCACGGATGCCGGCCCGCGCCGACCGCTTCTCGCTCGTGCACTCCGACGCGATGAGGGTCGCGGAACTGCCGGGCCCGCCACCGACCGCGCTGGTGGCGAACCTTCCGTACAACGTGGCCGTGCCCGTCCTGCTGCACATGCTGGAGCACTTCCCGACCATCGAGCGGACGCTGGTGATGGTCCAGGCGGAGGTCGCGGACCGGCTGGCGGCCGGACCCGGCAACAAGGTGTACGGAGTGCCGTCGGTGAAGGCCAACTGGTACGCGGACGTGAAACGGGCCGGATCCATCGGCCGTACGGTCTTCTGGCCGGCGCCCAACGTGGACTCCGGCCTCGTCTCGCTGGTCCGCAGGGCGGAACCGGTGGCGACCTCGGCCTCCAGGACAGAGGTCTTCGCGGTCGTGGACGCGGCGTTCGCACAGCGCCGCAAGACCCTGCGCGCGGCCCTGGCGGGCTGGGCGGGCTCGGCACCGGCGGCGGAGGCGGCCCTGGTGGCGGCGGGGGTCTCGCCGCAGGCGCGGGGGGAGGGGCTGACGGTGGAGGAGTTCGCGAGGATCGCGGAGTCAAAACCCACCACACTTCCCAAGCCGCCGACGGACCCCCAACCGACCACCCCGCCTCCGTCCCCACCCCCGAAGGAGACCGACGCGTGAGCGTCACCGTACGAGTACCGGCCAAGGTCAACGTCCAGCTGGCCGTGGGCGCCGCACGCCCCGACGGCTTCCACGACCTGGCGAACGTCTTCCTCGCCGTGGGCCTCTACGACGAGATCACGGTCACGCCGGCCGACGAACTGCGCATCACCTGCACGGGCCCCGACGCGGCCCGGGTCCCCCTGGACACCACCAACCTGGCGGCGCGGGCCGCGATGGCCCTGGCGGCCCGCCACGGCATCGACCCCCGGGTGCACATCCACATCGCCAAGGACATCCCGGTGGCGGGCGGCATGGCGGGCGGCAGCGCGGACGGCGCAGGCGCGCTACTGGCCTGCGACACGCTCTGGTCCCTCAACTCCCCGCAATCCGAACTCCTCTCCATCTGCGCGGAGTTGGGCAGCGACGTACCGTTCAGCCTGCTGGGCGGCGCGGCCTTGGGTGTGGGCAGGGGCGAACAGCTCACCCCGCTCCCGGTGGGCGGGGCCTTCCACTGGGTGTTCGCGGTGGCGGACGGCGGGCTCTCGACGCCGACGGTGTTCCGGGAGTTCGACCGCCTCACGGCCGGCAAGGACATCCCGGCCCCGGCCCCCGACCCGGCACTCCTGGAAGCACTCCGCACGGGCGACGCGGTAGCCCTGGCCGGCACCCTCTCCAACGACCTCCAGCCCGCGGCCCTCTCCCTGCGCCCGTCCCTGGCGGCCACCCTCACGGCAGGCATGACGGCGGGCGCCCTGGCGGCCCTGGTCTCCGGCTCGGGCCCCACGACGGCGTTCCTGACCAAGGACGAGGAATCAGCCACCCAGGTAGCCACCGCCCTCCACACCTCAACCACCTGCCACACAGCCCGCCCGGCCCCGTCCCCGTCCCAGGGCGCGACGGTCATCAGGCACGACCCGTCCTGACCGCCCGCGCTCCGGGCCACCTGCGCTCCCACCCTTTGCGCTCCGACCACCCACGTACCCGGCCGATCCCGCGCCCCCGCAGCGGAAGAGCGGCTCACTGTACGTGAACCCACCCACCACCTAATGTGATGCGCCCGGTGACATTTCGACGGAGGGCCGCGCGCATGGATCCGGAGTTGGCCGCTTTGGCGGGTACCGCCGGTACGACCCTGGTCAGCCTGTTGGCGACGGACGCCTGGCACGGCGTGAGTGAGCGGTTACCGCTCCTCTGGCGACGGGCCCGCCCCGACAGGGAACAGTCCGTCGCCGCCGAACTCGACTCCTCCCGCGAGGAGTTGCTCAGTGCCCGGGCCATGGACGACCCGGAGACCGAGGCGGAGGTACGGGCGGAGTGGCAGGGCCGCATCCGGCGGCTGCTGATCGCTCATCCCGAAGTGGCCGAGGATCTACGGGCGTTGCTCGCCGATGTGACTCCGGACGAAGCGGCTCGACCGGCTCCGACGCAGCAGGCCACCGCGTCCGGGCAGGCCCGGATCTACCAGGCCGGCCGAGATCTGCGGCTGGACCAGGGGTGACCGGTCGCCAGGGCGGCGGGGGCGGGCAGGAGGGGCGGGCCGAGGACCGGGGGCGCGTCTACCAGGCCTCGGGCGACCAGCACATCACCGAACATCATCACCACGGTCCCTCGTGGCAGGGCCCCGACTCCGTACGGCATCCCGCGGTGGGCCGGGCACCCGCGATCCTCCGCGACCGCGAGGAGCTCATGCGGCGGCTGCGCACCGCCCTCACCGAGGGAGCGGGGAACGAGGTCTTCGTCCTTCATGGTCTCGGCGGCTGCGGCAAGACGGCCGTCGCGTACACCCTGTTCCGTCACGCGGTGACCGAGGCCGGCCGCCTGGGGTTCTGGGTCAACGCCTCCGACCACGCCTCCCTGCGCGCCGGCATGCTCGCCGTCGCCGCGGACCGGGGTGCGGGCGACGGCGCGCTCATGGCCGCACGCAACGGTCTCCGCGCGGCGGCCGACCTGGTCTGGGACCGCCTCGACCGTTCCGACGAGCCCTGGCTGCTGGTGCTCGACAACGCCGACGACCCGGCGGTACTGCGCGACGGCGGCTGGTCGCGTACGAGCCCCCGGGGCACCCTGCTGGTGACCACACGTCAGTCGGCGACCCGCTGGTGGCCGGCGGCCGAACTGCTCCACGTCGGTGTCCTGCCCCGCCACGAGGCCGCCCAGGTGCTGTGCGACCTCGCTCCCGGCACCGGCACCGTCGAGGACGCCGGCGCCATCGCGGACCGGCTCGGCCGCCTTCCGCTGGCCCTGACGCTCGCCGGCGGATTCCTGGCCCACCAGATGATCGAGCCCTGGACCATGGCCGAGTACAGTCGGCGCCTCGAAGATCGTCAGGACCCCATCGAACTGATCGACAAGGGGGCGACAGCCACGGGTCACGACTCTCGCCACCTGGTCAGCGGCACCTGGCAGCTCTCGCTGAACACCCTGGTCGGCCAAGGCATGCCGGACGCCGTCCCGCTGCTGCGCCTGCTGGCCTGCTGGTCGGACGACCCGCTGCCGCTCACCGTCCTGAGCGGGGCCGAACTCCTCCCGGACCTACGGGCGGACCGTGTCGAGTCCGCCCTGCGGGGGCTGCTCGACCACTCACTCACCGAACTCATTCCCGGGGACGGGCCGCGCTGCCTCCGTACCCACGGTGTGCTGCTCGACAGCGTCGCGCGTGGAGTCCCCGAGGAGCGACGGGACCCGGTCGCGGCGACCGCCGCGGATCTGCTCGCCCGGGCGCTCCCCGAACTGCCCGAGCGCGGATCACGGGACGCGGGGACCGGTCTGCTCGCCACGCACACCCTCGCCCTCCTGCGGCGCGTCCGCGACTGGTCCGCGGTGCGGCGGACGACGGTGGAGGCGGCGGTCACCTGCGCGCTGCGCCTGGTGACCGCCCAGCACCGGGCCGGTGACTACGCCTCGGCGCTCACCGTGGCGCGGGAGTCCGTGCGACTCGCCGGGGCCCGGCTGGAGAGCGACCACATCCTTCTGTTACGGCTCCGCCAGCGCATCGGCAAGTCCGTCGACCGGCTGGGGCGCCTGGAGGAGTCGGTGACGCTCCACCGGGAGGTGCTCGCCGACCTGGTCCGTACCCAGGGCGCCGACGCCCCTGACACGCTGACGAGTTGCCTGCATCTGTCACGTCCGCTCACCTGGCTCGGCCGTACGGCGGAGGCGGTGGCGCTGATGCACCGGACCGTGACCGGCAGGGCTTCGGTGCTGGGCAGTGGGCACCCGCTGACGCTGGAGGCGCGCGCGTGTCTGCTGGAGCTGCCGCCAGGGCCCGAGTTGGAGCGTGAAGTGGAGGGCGGACCCGCTCTGGTCGCCGACTGCGTGCGCGAGCTGGGACCGGGGCACCCGATCACACTGTCCGCCGAACTCAACTGCGCCGGAGCCCTGTTCAACACGGGCAGACCCGCCGAGGCGCTGCCACTGGCCCGTGGCGCTCTGGCGGCCCACGAGCTTCGGTACGGGGCCGAGTACCCGATCACACTGGCGTCCCGGAGCCTGCTCGGCAGTGTGCTCGCGGCGCTGGGCGAGAACGCGGAGGCGATCGAGCAGACCGGGATCGTGGTGGAGGCGCGGGAGCGGGTGCTCGGGCCCACGCATCCGTGGACCGTGGTGGCCCGCGAGAGGCTGGCCGGTCAACGACAAGCGTGTGCCGAGCGTCACAACGGCATGACATCGTGATGGCCTACTGGGAGGTACGCATGACGCGTGGATGGGAAGCCGACGCTTCCTCGCCGCTGCGCCGTCGGCTGGGGAAGTCCCCGGAGGAGTTGGGGACCACCGGCGGCGAGCAGGGCTGCCCGGACATCTGGGAGTTGGAGAACGGTGATGTCGCGGTGATCGGCAGGGATCTCACGGACTCCTACCGGGGCCGGCTGCCGGAGGGGGTGACGATCGCTCCGGACGAGCGACTGGTCGTCATCCCCCGCAGGACGGCGGTCGCGGCGAAGGCGGACACACCGGATGCATAACCTTCTGGCGGGCGTGCCGAGCGAGCGGCTCGACCTGGACGCGTACCAGGAAGAATTCGCCACGTACTTCTGGAACTGCGGCGAAGCCGGTTTCTGGAAGCTCGAAAGGCAGCAGCACTTCCGGGAGCCCGGGGTGGCGAGCTGGGAAGCGTTCTCCCGGGGCGAATGGCCCACCGCGCTGACGCTGATCGCGGAGCAGGAAGACCACTTCGAGCGGTATTTCCACGAAATCAAGGACCACGGATTCGCTCTGCACCGGGTGCGTGTGGTCGAGGAACCCCTCGTGCCTTATCTGCAATGGGAACTCCACCTGTTGCGGCTGAAGGAGAAACACGGTGAGGACACCCGGGTCGTGGGCCCGGACGACGTCCGCGCTTGGGAATCGGACGAGGTGCTGCCGGAAATCGCGATTCTCGGGACATCGGTGATGTACGAGATCGTCTACGACGAGCAGGGGGTGCTCGCCGGCAGCCGCCGGTTCACCGACGCAGCGAAGATCGCCGAGTGCAAGAAGGTGATCCAGGACCTGCACCGCTCCGGAGAACGGCTCCACAGTTTCTTCGAGCGCCGCGTCAGCCCCCTGCCTCCCCCCGAGGTGTGAGGAGACTCGTGCGCGTCATCCTGGTGTCCTACTCGGCGCAGGGGTTCGCCCTGCTCCACCGGGTCTGCGAGCGGACCGGCCGTACGCCCGTCGCCTACGTCCACGCGCGATCCCTGCGCCCCGCCGGTCCCACCCGGTCCGGAGCCGGCCAGGTGGCCGGTGAGATCGTCGACGGAATTCCGCCCGGGATCGACCTGATTCTCCCCGGCAACAAGAAGGCGCTGGCGGAAACCTTGTGTTTGTACGGCGCGGATCTCGTCGTCTGCTACGGATTCCCGTGGAAGTTCCCGGCCTCGGCTCTCGCGGCCACCCGGTACGGAGCCGTCAACGTCCACACGTCGACGCTGCCGAAATACCGGGGTCCCCTCCCCGTGCATTGGGCGATCCGGAACGGTGACCCCGACATCGGTGTCAGTATTCACCGGATGGACGAGGAGTTCGACTCCGGCGGAATCCTGGTCCAGGAATCCGGGATCGCCCTGGCGGACGATGTCATTCCCGATCAACTCTGGTCAGTGGTCGATACGTGTATCGAAAGACTCCTGCCGGCGGCACTCGACCATGTCGCCGACGGATTCCCCGGGACCGCCCAACGCGAGGACCAGGCGTCCTACGCGGGGTGGATGGAGCCCGGCTTCTCGTACGTCGACTGGAATCACACCCGGTCGCGGATCCACAACCAGGTACGTGCCCTGCGTTTCGGCAGTTCCGGCAGGTCAGGACCGATCGCGGACGTGGCGGGGGAGCGGGTGAGGGTGCTGCGCACCTCCGTCGATCCTGTCGGCGGTGCGGTGGCGGTCCGGTGCGCGGACGGCCCGCTGTGGGTGGTGGAGTCGCTGCCGGAGTGAGCCGGCCGCCCGGAATGTCAGGCGGGTTGGTACGGCGACTACGCTGGGACGTCGATCCGTCCCCCCGTACAGGAGTGAAATGGCCGTCAATCTGGTCAATGTCGAAGCAGTCACCAAGGTGTACGGCACCCGTGCGCTGCTCGACGGTGTCTCGCTCGGCGTCTCCGAGGGGGACCGGGTCGGGGTTGTGGGGCGTAACGGGGACGGGAAGACCACCCTGATCCGGTTGCTGTCCAAGTTGGAGGAGACCGACTCCGGGCGCGTCACGCACAGTGGCGGGCTGCGGCTCGGGGTGCTCACGCAGCATGACTCGCTCGACCCGGCCGCCACCGTCCGGCACGAGGTCATCGGGGATCTCGCCGATCACGAGTGGGCCGGGAACGCCAAGATCCGGGATGTGCTGACCGGGCTCTTCGGCGGGCTGGACCTGCCCGGGTTCCCGCAGGGGCTCGACACCGTCATCGCGCCGCTCTCCGGTGGGGAGCGGCGGCGGATCGCGCTCGCCAAGCTGCTCATCGGCGAGCCGGACCTGATCGTGCTCGACGAGCCCACCAACCACCTCGACGTCGAGGGCATCGCCTGGCTGGCGAAGCACCTCCAGGCGCGGCGGTCCGCGCTCGTCTGCGTCACGCACGACCGGTGGTTCCTCGACCAGGTCTGCACGAAGATGTGGGACGTGCAGCGCGGGGCCGTGCACGAGTACGAGGGCGGTTACTCGGACTACGTCTTCGCCCGCGCCGAGCGCGAGCGCATCGCGGCCACCGAAGAGGTCAAGCGGAAGAACCTGGTCCGCAAGGAGCTGGCCTGGCTGCGGCGCGGCGCCCCCGCCCGTACGTCCAAGCCGCGCTTCCGGATCGAGGCCGCCAACGAGCTGATCGCCGACGTGCCGCCGCCGCGCGACACGTCGTCGCTGATGAAGTTCGCCAACGCCCGGCTCGGCAAGACCGTCTTCGACCTGGAGGACGTGACCGTCCAGGCCGGGCCGAAGGTGCTGCTCAGCCATCTGACCTGGCAGCTCGGACCCGGTGACCGGATCGGGCTCGTCGGGGTCAACGGCGCCGGCAAGACCTCGCTGCTGCGCGCGCTCGCCGAGGCGTCCCGTACCCGCGGCGACGTCCAGCCCGCGGCGGGGAAGGTGACCGTCGGCAGGACCGTCAAGCTCGCCTACCTCTCCCAGGAGGTCGCCGAACTCAAGCCCACGCTGAGGGTGTTGGAGGCCGTGCAGCAGGTGCGGGACCGGGTGGACCTAGGGGGTGGACGGGAAATGACGGCCGGTCAGCTGTGCGAGCAGTTCGGGTTCACCAAGGAGAAGCAGTGGACCCCGGTGGGGGACCTGTCCGGTGGCGAGCGGCGCCGGCTCCAGCTGCTGCGGCTGCTGATGGACGAGCCGAACGTCCTCTTCCTCGACGAGCCCACCAACGACCTCGACATCGAGACGCTCAACCAGTTGGAGGACGTGCTCGACAGCTGGCCGGGCTCGATGGTGGTCATCTCCCACGACCGGTTCTTCATCGAGCGCGTCACCGACAAGGTGATGGCACTGCTCGGCGACCGCACGCTGCGGATGCTGCCGCGCGGGATCGACGAGTACCTGGAGCGACGCAAGAAGCTCGCCGAGTCGGGCGCCCCGGCCGCTCCCGCCGCCACCCTGCCCGCCTCCGGAGGCGCGCCGGCCGCCGCCGCCCCCGCGTCGGCCAAGGACGACCGCGCGGCGAAGAAGGAACTCCAGAAGATCGAGCGCCAACTCACCAAGATGTCGGACCGGGAGACGCTGCTGCACCAGCAGATCGCCGACCACTCCACCGACTTCGAGAAGGTGGCGAAGCTGGACGCCGAGCTTCGCCAACTGATCGGTGAGCGCGACGAGTTGGAGATGCGGTGGCTGGAGCTGGCCGAGGACGCGTGAAAGAGGACGCGTGAAGAGGGCGCGCGCCGAGGCATAACGGGCGCGTCACGGGCCGGTTCTCCCTTGGGAACAGGGGAGGACCGGCCCGTTCCGTACACGCGTCCGAGTGATACAAAGAAGCCCCGCTCGACTGAAGTGACGATGCGGAATCCATACCCGAACCGCTCCGTTCCGAGGGACCAGCCATCGGAGCAGCGGGGGAGACCGGTCGGGCAGTGGGCCGTATACAGGGGACACAGGGGGAACGCGCTGATGACTCAGCCACCCGGGCAGCAGCCGCCACCGCAGGAGCCGTCGCAGACACCGCACGTACCGGCCGCGCCGCCCACGCCGCCCGCCGGCCCGCCCGGCTACGGTCAGCCCGGTTACGGTCAGCCCGGCCCGTACGCGCAACAGCCCGGCCCGTACGGCCAGCAGCCCGGGCCCTACGGTCAACAGCCCGGTCCCTACGGCCCGTACGGCCAGCAGCCCGGTCCGTACGGTCAGCAGCCGGGCCCCTACGGCTACCCTCCCCAGCAGTTCCCCGGCGCCCCCACCCCGCCCCCGGGCGGCGGCGGCCGGAACCCGTTCAAGGGCAAGCCCGGCCTCGTCGTCGCGGCGGCCGCCGCGCTCCTGGTCGTCGGCGGCGGTACGTACGCCGTCCTCAGCGGCGGTGACGACGACGGCAAGAAGCCCGTCGCCGACACGAGCCAGGACCCGAAGCCGACGGGCAGTTCGTCGGCGGACGTCGACCAGGGCGACGGCACCGGCGGCGGGCGCGAGGCCGACGACGACCTCAACGCCGGGCGCGAGGACGGGGAGTCCAAGGTGCTCTTCCTCCAGACCAACGACGTGGACCTGCCGCGCGACGGCGCCGACGTCTACGGCCCGTGGTTCGCCGGCGACACCGTCGTCAAGGCCATGTACAAGCAGGTCGTGGGGTATTCGGCCACCGACGGCAAGAAGAAGTGGACGCTCGACCTGCCCGCCGAGCTGTGCGCCGCACCGACCGCGCCCTCCGCCGACGGCAAGATCGTCATCGGGTACATGAACGGCACCAGCGACAAGAGCGACTGCAACCAGCTCCAGCTCGTCGACCTCGCCACCGGCAAGGGCGGCTGGAAGCAGGAGATCAAGGAGATCGGTCTCTTCGACATCCTGAGCGACGTGAACCTGACGATCAGCGGCAGCACCGTCACCGCCGCCAGGACCGCGGGCGCCCAGGCCTACCGGATGACCGACGGCAAGCAGCTGTTCGAGAAGTCGACGGGCACCTGCAAGCCGTTCGCCTTCGCCGGCGGCCCCAAGCTGATCGCGGCCGAGAGCTGCCCCACGGGCGACTTCGAGACCTCGCACCACCAGCTGGAGGAGCTGGACCCCGTCACCGGCAAGGCCAGGTGGACGTACAAGCTGGCCAAGAACTGGGAGGTCGACAAGGTCTACTCGGTCGACCCGCTGGTGATCTCCACGCGCGAGAAGGACAAGGACTCGTCCTGGAACGTCCTGGCGCTCAACGCCAACGGCACGCTCCGCTCCTCGCTCGCCGGCGGCAAGGACTCGTTCGCGCCCAACTGCGGCGGCGGGTTTGTCATCTTCGGGCGGAACCTGGAGGGCTGCACCGGCCTCGCCGCCGATGCGAAGACCTTCTACATGGCGACGGCGCCCGCCAAGGGCAGCACGTCCCGTACGAACGAGGTCGTCGCCTTCGACCTCAACACCGGTAAGCCCACGTGGCGTTCGAAGGCACCCGGCGACCGCATGATCACGCCGCTGCGGATGGAGGGCGGCAAGGTGGTGGTGTACGTGGAGCCGACGTACGACAAGGCGGGCGCGGTCGCGACCATCGCCCCGACCGGCGGTGTGCCGACGATCGTTCAGCAGCACCCCGCGTCCACGGCCGAGATCGAGGACTCGTTCTACCAGCCGACCCTGGCCTGGGCGGACGGGCGTTTCTACGTCGTGGGCGGCCGCGTCAGCGCGAGCAACGACGCGGCGGAGCTGAAGGAGAAGACGATGATGGCGTTCGGCAACTGACCGTGGCTGTTGACGTCTTGAGCCCCGCGCCCGCCGCTCCCCGCGCTCCCCTTTCCTCCCCGCCTTCCGAGCCTTCCTCCGAGGTACGTACGCCATGACACAGCCGCCGCCCCCGCCGCCCAACGAGCCCCCTCAGGGAGGGTTCGGCGCCCCGCAGGACCCGCCGCCCGCCGGCTTCGGAGCCCCGACGCCACCCCCGCAGTACGGCTACCCGCCACAGAATCCGCAGTACGGCCACCCGCCGCAGGGCCAGCAGCCCGGATACGGCTACCCCGGCCAACAGCCGCCTCCCCCGCCGGGATACGGCTACCCCGGCCAGCAGCCCCCGTACGGCTACCCGGCCCAGCCGCAGTCCCCGTACCCGCCGCCACCCGCACCGGCCGGCGACAACGGCGGCCGCAAGAAGCTCTCCACCCAGGCCCAGATCATCCTCGCCGCGACCGTCGCCGTCGCCCTGATCGTCGTCGGCGGGATCTACGTCGCCAACTCCGGTGGCGACGGCACGAAGGACGACGGCAAGAACACCACCGCCGGCGCCGACGGCGGCAAGGACGGCAAGGACGGCCAGAAGGACGGCAAGGACACCGACAACGGCATCGGAGGCGGCGGCAAGGAGAAGGCCCCCGCCGACGTCAAGTCCACGATGGCCTTCAAGCTGGCGACCCCCAAGGTCACCGACATCACGAACGTCTCCGGCTCCTGGCTCACCGACACCGCCTTCGTGAAGACCGGCGTCAACGAGATCGTCGGGTACGACCCCGCCAAGGGCACCCAGCTGTGGAGCATCCCCCTCCCCGGCCAGCTCTGCGCCGCCACGGACCACGTCAAGGACAACCTCACCGCCATCGCCTTCGAGGCCGCCAAGCGCACCGGCAAGACGGACTACCAGCCGTGCACGGAGATCGGCGCGATCGACCTCACGGCGGGCAGGCTGGTGTGGCGCAAGAGCGTCACAGGCCCCAACACCGGTGACGCCAAGCTCAAGTTCGACGAGATCACCATCGGCGCCGGCACGGTGGCGCTCGGCGGTACGGACGGCGGCGCCGCCCTCGACCTCGCCACCGGCGCCCTCCGCTGGAAGCCCCAGGCGAGCGCCGAGAACTGCGCCGACATGGGGTACGGCGGCGGCGCCGGGCTCGTCGTGGCGCGCAAGTGCGGTACGTACGAGGACCCCCAGGTCAGCATCGACACCCTGAACCCGGTGACGGGCGCCCCGCTCTCCTCGTACAAGATGCCGCCCGGTGTCGCGTACGCGAGCGTCATCTCGACCCAGCCGCTCGTCGTCGCCGCCGACGTCGGTGACACCGCGGGCGACGGCAGCGGCATCTCGGACTTCTTCTCCATCGACGAGAAGACGGGTGCGCTGCGGGCCAAGATCCCGGCCGACGCCGACACGTACGCGGCGGACTGCGCGACCACCGAGGTCGAGTCCTGCCGGGACGTCGTGGTCGGCAACGACCGCCTGTACCTGCCCACCGAGGAGCACGACGGCTCCGGGGACTACGGGCAGACCAACGAGATCGTCTCCTTCGACCTCGCCACGGGAAAGACGACCAGCGACCGCGCGGACGCGGGCGACCGCTACACGATCACGCCGCTGCGGATGGACGGCGGCAACCTGATCGCGTACAAGTGGCCCCCGTACGACAAGGGCGGCCAGATCGTCTCCATCGACGGGTCCACCTTCAAGCAGACCGTCCTGATGGAGAATCCGTCCGACAAGGCGGTACGGGAAGCCGAGACCAGCTTCACCAAGGGATACTCGGAGATGCGTTTCGCCGGGGGCCGGCTCTTCATCGCGGACGCGATGCTGAGCAAGCCGTCGACGCTGAACCTGACGTCGTACCTCGCGGTGTCGTTCACGACCGGGTAGCACGACCGGGTAACGCCACTTCGCGGACATGACCTGCCCCCACTCGTCCTGAATGGCAGGAAATTCCGCAATCCGGGGGGCTTCTGGCCGGTAGGGGGCGCGCGATCTCGAACAAGCGTGTAGCTTGCCGGGTCAGGAGCCCGGGGGGACCAGGCTCCAGCGCGATGGGGGTTGGCTCGATGGGCGTGCGGCTCATGGTGGTCGATGATCACCGACTGCTCGCCGAGGCGCTCGCCTCGGCCCTGAAACTGCGCGGGCACCGGGTGCTCGCGGCGGCCGCCCCCACCTCGGGGGTCGCCGAGCTGGTGGTGAGCAGGGCGCCCGAAGTGTGCCTGATGGGTACGGCGACACCGGCGGAGCCCGGGGTCTTCGACCCGATCGTACGGATCAAGCGCGAGCGCCCGCAGGTGGCCGTGGTGGTGCTGGGGCCGGTCCCCAGCCCCCGCGGCATCGCCGCCGCGTTCGCCGCCGGGGCATCCGGTTACGTACGCCACGACGAGCGGATCGAAGGCGTCGAGCGCGCCATGGTCAAGGCACGCGCGGGCGAGGCGGCGGTGGCGCCGATGCTGCTCCAGGGCGCGTTCACCGAGCTGCTGAACCCGGCGGCGCAGCCCGACGACGAGGGCCAGCGGCTGCTGCGGATGCTCACCCCGCGCGAGGTCGAGGTGCTGGTACGGGTCGCCGAGGGCGAGGACACCCGGCTGATCGCGGCGGGCATGAACATCGCGCCCAGCACGGCCAGGACCCATGTGCAGCGGGTGCTGATGAAGCTCGGGGTGGGCTCACGGCTGGAGGCGGCGGCGCTGGCCGCCCGTACGGGACTGCTGGACCGGGCGGTGGTGAACGGGCCCGTCACCGGGCGGTCTGCCGCCGGAGGGTCTGCCACCGGAGGGCCCGGCACCGGGCCGGACCTCGACGACGAACGCTTCGGCGACGAACGCTTCGGCGATCGCGAATGAGGTCGGGCCCGGCCATGGGGGCTTCACTCGGCCGGCGGCGGTCCTGACTCCTCGGCCGGCGCGGTCGGGCGCAGTTTGAGCCAGATCAGGAAGAAGAGTCCGAGCGCCAGCATGCCTATGCCCGTCCACAGGTTGATGTTGATGTCCTGTGCCTTCTTGAGGTCGGCGTCGGACGCGGTGATCCCGGCGATCGTCACGATGATCCCGTAGACCACGAAGAGTCCGCCGATGATGCGTCGTACGTCGAAGAGCCGTGCCGCGGTGGCGGACTTGGTCTCCAGTTCCTCGACGTCGTTCCGGTAGTCGCTCATGTCGTTGTGTTCCTTGTCGACCGGTCGGGATCAGAGAGAGTCGGGATCAGAGAGAGAACGGGACGTAGCAGACGGCGGCGAGAATGAGCGCGCCCCAGCCCAGCAGGGCCGGCCTGCGGTACCACGCGTCGTCGCCCTCGGCGGCGGCCTCGTCCATGCCGGGCGAGCGGGTCCCGTACACCAGGCCGTCGAGCTTCTCGGCGGGCTTCGGCTTGGTGACGTACGAGACGACGACCATCACCACGGCGCCGACGACAAACGCGACGATGGACGACACGAAGTTCGCGCCCTGGTCGCTGGGGATGGAGATGACCCCGCCCTTGTACAGCCAGAAGTAGTTGACCATCGCGGCGACCGTGCCGGAGAGCAGGCCCCAGAAACCGGCGGCCGGGGTGGTCCGCTTCCAGAACATCCCGATGATGAAGACCACGAACAGCGGGACGTTGAAGAAGGAGAACAGCGTCTGGAGGTAGTTCATGATGTTGCTGAAGCTGGAGGCGATGAACGCCGTACCCATGCCGATCAGCACACCGACCGCCGTGACGATCCGCCCGGTCTTCAAGTAGTAGGCGTCCTCACGGTCCTTCTTGAGGTACGCGCCCCAGATGTCGTTCGTGAACACCGTGTTGAACGACGACACGTTCGCCGCCATACCCGCCATGAAGGCGGCCAGCAGGCCGGTCACGGCGATGCCCAGCACACCGTTGGGGAGCAGGTCGCGCATGAGGACCGGGATCGCGTCGTTGTACTGGAGGCCGCTGCCGGCCTTGCCGAGCGTCGGCTCCATGACCAGCGCGATCAGACCGGGGACGATCACGACCAGCGGGATGAAGATCTTCGGGAACGCGGCGATGAGCGGGGTCCGCTTGGCGGCGGAGAGGTTCTTCGCGGACAGCGCGCGCTGCACCTCTGCGAAGTTGGTGGTCCAGTAGCCGAAGCTCATGACAAAGCCGAGGCCGAGGACGATGGTGAGCCAGTTCGCGCCGAGCGGGTTGGGCGAGCCGACGCCCGTGCCCTGCCAGGCGGTGAGGAACGCGCCGCCCTTCGAGTCCGTCAGGGAGTCGGTCAGGCCGCCCCAGCCGCCGACCCGCTTGAGGCCGACGACGGTCAGCGGGATCAGCGCGGCGAGGATGACGAAGAACTGGAGCACCTCGTTGTAGATCGCCGAGGAGAGGCCCCCGATGGTGATGTACACGAGGACGAAGAGGCCCGCGACGACGATCGCGACCCACTGAGGCCAGCCCAGCAGCGCCTCCAGCACGATCGCCATCGCGTAGAGGTTGACGCCCGCGATCAGGACGGCGGACACCGCGAAGATGATCGAGGAGAGCAGGTGGGAGGAGGGTCCGAAGCGGTGGAGCAGGAACTCCGGTACGGAGCGGACCTTCGAGCCGTAGTAGAAGGGCATCATCACCAGGCCGAGGAAGACCATGGCGGGGATGGCGCCGATCCAGTACCAGTGCACGGTGTAGACGCCGTACTGCGCGCCGTTGGCCGCCATGCCGAGGATCTCGGTGGCGCCGAGGTTGGCGGAGACGAAGGCGAGTCCCGTCACCCAGGCCGGCAGCGAACGGCCGGAGAGGAAGAAGTCGAGGCTGGTCTTCACGCTGGCCCGGGCGGCGAACCCGATGCCGAGGACCACTATGAAGTAGATCGCCAGGATGGTGTAGTCGAGCCCGTTCGTCGGGAGACGGAGCCCTTCGGCCAGATATGGCATGGGTACTCGCTTCGTCGCAAGTTCGATCGTGATCGATCTTGGTTGATATGTACGGCTTTGGTGATGCGGGGTTGTCGGTGGGGAATCGGAAACTGATCGGTGCCGTCGTTGCATGTGCCCCACAGGCAAGCGTTGACGCATCTGTTTGCTTGTGGTTTCTTGTGTGCGATTCTGTTTGAGTGGTGACGCTCTACACGTGTGGGCCGGGCCTGGAGGCGACGGAATGAAGAAGACGGTGACGCGGCTCGCCGACGGCCGGGAGTTGATCTACTACGACTCCGGGGACGGGGGCAGCGTGGTGCGCCAGGCGGTGGACCGCCGGCCCCTCGGCCCGGTCGCGACCTCCTCCGAGATCCGCCGCGACCCGCTGCTCGGCGACTCCGTCGCCATCGCCTCGCACCGCCAGAGCCGTACGTACCACCCGCCCGCCGACGAGTGCCCGCTCTGCCCCTCCAGGGACGGCAGGCTCAGCGAGATCCCGGACTCGTCGTACGAGGTCGTCGTCTTCGAGAACCGCTTCCCCTCCCTCGCCGGGGACTCGGGCCGCTGCGAAGTGGTCTGCTTCACCTCTGACCACGACGCGTCGTTCGCGGACATCGGCGAGGAACAGGCCGCGCTGGTCCTGGCGGCCTGGACCGACCGCACCGCCGACCTGGCCCGGCTGCCCCAGGCGGAACAGGTCTTCGCCTTCGAGAACCGCGGCGAGGAGATCGGGGTGACGCTCGGCCACCCGCACGGGCAGATCTACGCGTACCCCTTCGTCACCCCGCGCACCGAGCTGATGCTGCGCTCGGCCCGTACGCACCGGGCGGAGACCGGCCGCAACCTCTTCGACGACGTCGTCGCGCGCGAACGCGCCGAGGGCACCCGGGTGGTGCTGGAGGGCGAGCACTGGGTGGCGTTCGTGCCGTACGCCGCGCACTGGCCGTACGAGATCCACCTCTACCCGAAGCACCGCGTCCCCGACCTGCGGGCCCTGGACGACGCGGCCCGCACAGAGTTCCCACAGATCTATCTGGAACTCTTGAAGCGCTTCGACCGGATCTTCGGGGAGGCCGAACCGCCGACCCCGTACATCGCGGCCTGGCACCAGGCGCCCTTCCGGGCCGCGGGGCGGGACGACTTCGCCCTGCACTTGGAGCTTTTCACCGTACGGCGTACGTCCGGCAAGCTGAAGTTCCTCGCGGGCTCCGAGTCCGGCATGAGCGTGTTCATCAACGACGTGCCGCCGGAGACCGCGGCCGGGCGATTGCGAGAGGTAGCGAGCAAGTGAGCAAGAAGTACCTGGTCACAGGTGGCGCGGGATATATCGGCGGGGTGGTGGCGACCCATCTGCTGGAGGTCGGCCACGAGGTGACCGTCCTCGACGACCTCTCCACCGGATTCCGTGAAGCGGTCCCGGCGGGCGCGGAGTTCATCGAGGGCCGCGTCCAGGACGCCGCCGAATGGCTGGACTCCTCGTACGACGGCGTCCTGCACTTCGCGGCGTCCTCACAGGTCGCCGAGTCGGTGGCGAAACCCGAGAAGTACTGGGAGAACAACGTCGGCGGCTCCCTGGCGCTGCTCGGCGCGATGCGCGCCGCCGGGGTGCGCACGCTGGTGTTCTCGTCCACAGCGGCGACGTACGGCGAACCGGTCTCCACGCCCATCACGGAGACCGACCCGACCGCGCCGGCCAATCCGTACGGCGCCTCGAAGCTCGCCGTCGACCACATGATCGCGGGGGAGTGCGCGGCGCACGGGCTCGCGGCGGTGTCGCTGCGGTACTTCAACGTGGCGGGGGCGTACGGGAGCGCGGGGGAGCGGCACGACCCCGAATCGCACCTCATCCCGCTGGTGCTCCAAGTGGCAGCAGGAAAGCGGGAGTTCATCTCCGTCTACGGCGAGGACTACCCGACGCCGGACGGCACGTGCGTGCGCGACTACATCCATGTCGCGGACCTCGCCGACGCGCACCTGAGCGCGCTGGAGGCGGCGGTGAAGGGCGAGCACCTGGTGTGCAACCTCGGCAACGGGAGCGGGTTCTCGGTGCGTGAGGTCATCGAGACGGTACGGAAGGTCACGGGCCACCCGGTCCCGGAAGTGGTGGCCGGGCGCCGCGACGGCGACCCGGCGGTGCTCGTCGCGTCCGCCGAGACCGCGCGCACGCGGCTCGGCTGGACCCCGACCCGCTCGGACCTGGGTGACATTGTGGCGGACGCGTGGGCGTTCGCACGGCGTGAGGAGACGCGGGAGTGAGCGTGACGGAGAGCGGTGCGGGCGGCGGGGGTACGGGCGGCGGGAGCGCGAGCCACGGCGGTGGTGGTACGGGTGACCGGGGCGTGGCCGAGCAGTTCCTCGCCCTGTACGGGGCCCGGCCCGACGGGGTCTGGGCGGCGCCCGGACGGGTCAACCTGATCGGTGAGTACACCGACTTCAACGACGGCTTCGTCATGCCGCTCGCGCTGCCGCACACCACGGTCGCGGCGGTCTCCCGCCGTACGGACGGAGTGCTGCGGCTCCACTCCGCCGACGTCGCCCAAGGCGTCGTGCAACTCGCCGTCGACGCCCTCGAACCCCGCTCGGACACCGGCTGGGCCGCGTACCCGGCCGGGGTCGTCTGGGCGCTGCGCGCCGCCGGGCACCCCGTCACCGGCGCGGACATCCATCTCACGTCGACCGTGCCGACCGGCGCGGGGCTCTCCTCCTCGGCCGCCCTGGAGGTCGTCACCGCGCTCGCCCTCAACGACCTGTTCGAACTGGGCCTGGACGGCGGGGAGTTGGCGGTGCTGGCCCAGCGCGCCGAGAACGACTTCGTGGGCGTTCCGTGCGGGATCATGGACCAGACGGCGTCGGCGTGCTGCACCGAGGGCCATGCCCTCTACCTGGACACCCGCGACCTGACGCGGCGTCAAGTGCCGTTCGACCTCGCGGCGCAGGGGCTCCGGCTGCTGGTCGTGGACACCCGGGTCAAGCACGCGCTGGGCGACGGCGCGTACGCGGAACGGCGCGCGGGCTGCGAGGCGGGCGCGCGGGCGCTCGGCGTACCGGCCCTGCGGGACGTCCCGTACGGCGAACTCTCCGCCGCCCTGAACCGGTTGGCGGACGAGGGCGAGAACGTCCGCCGTTACGTACGCCATGTCGTGAGCGAGGACCACCGCGTCGAGCGGGTCATCGCGCTCCTGGACGCGGGGGACGTACGCGCGGTCGGCCCGGTCCTGGTGGAGGGCCACGCCTCCCTCCGCGACGACCTGCGGGTCTCCTGCCCGGAGCTGGACCTGGTCGTGAGCGGCGCGGTGGGAGCGGGCGCGCTGGGGGCCCGGATGACCGGCGGCGGCTTCGGCGGCTCGGCGATCGTACTGGTGGAGGAGGCGGACGCGGACGGGGTCACGGCGGCGGTGGAGAAGGCGTTCGCGGCGGCGGGCTTCACCGCGCCGCGCGTCTTCACGGCGGTCCCGTCGGGGGGCGCGCGACGGCTGGTCTGACCGGCTGAGCCGACGGGCGGGGCCGGGGCGTCACCGCCCGAAGCGGCGCAGAAGGCGCCCCCGGCCTCCCCGGCCTTCCTGACCGTCCCGCCCCTCCTGACCGTCCTGACCGTCCTGCCCGTCCTCCGAAGTGCTGCTCCCGCTCAGCGACTTGACCAGGATGTACTCCGTCACCCCCGGCGGATAGTCCGTCACCTCGCCGGCCACCTCGTACCCCTGCTTCCGGTAGAAGCCGGGCGCTTGGAAGTCCCACGTCTCCAACCGCGCCCGCGCGCAGTCGCGTTCGTCCCTCGCCACCCGTTCCGCCTCCCCCAGGAGGCGGCTGCCGAGGGCGGCGCCCCGGTGGTTCGGGTCCACCCAGAGGAGGTCCACATGCAGCCAGCGGGCCCAGGTGCGGCCGACGAGCCCGCCGGCCAGTGCGCCCGTCGCCTCCTCCAGCAGCCACACGTGGAGCGGTTCCTCCCGGCCCAGCGGGCTGTCCCGCAGTGTGCGCATCACGGGGGAGCGCTCCACGTTGGTCTCCCGCAGTCGTTCGCCGAGCTCAGTACGTCGTTCTTTGTCGACTTCTGTCTCAATACGAAACATGAAGCCCACCTTAAACAACCCCGTCAACCAGTTCTGCGAATTTCCTTCCGCTCACGGCCCACGGCCGTACGCTGATGCACAGCACCGGTGGGGGCCGGTGCTGATGCAGGGGTGGAGCAAGTCGGGTACGACGCCCGGGGTGGGGTGCACAGTCAGCAGCACGGCGGCGGCCGTGCCGTCGACGCGACCCCGTTCGCCGGGCGCCGTACCCGCGACGTCCGCTCCCCGCCTTCTGGGGGTGTCCATTGGTACGTATCAGGGTTCTGGTGGTGGACGATCACCGCATCTTCGCCGAGTCACTCGCCGCCGCGCTCGCGGCCGAGCCGGACGTGGACGTCGCGGCGGCCGGCAGCGCCCCCGCGGCGCTGCGCTGTCTCGACCGCGCGGCGGCCGAGGGACGCCGGTTCGATGTGATGCTCGTCGATGCCGACCTGGGCACGATCGCGGGACCGGTTCAGGTGCCGGTCGCGCGGGCCGTGCCCGACAACGGCGGGGCGGTACTGGTCGACGGGCTCTCGCTCGTCGCCGGGGTCCGCTCCGGCCAGCCGTCCGTCCGGGCGGTCGTGCTCGCCGAGAAGGACGACCAGCGCCGCGCGGCGCTGGCGCTCCAGGCGGGCGCGTCCGGCTGGGTCGCGAAGGACTGTTCACTGCAACGGCTGCTGGCGGTGATACGAGGCGTCCTGCGCGACGAGACGCATCTGCCGCCGGCGCTGCTCACCGGCGTTCTGCGGGAGTTGACGGCCGCGCGCAAACACCGCACGGAGAGCGAGCGGCTCGTCGAGTCGCTCACTCCGCGCGAGCGCGAGGTGCTGCGGTGCATGGTCGCGGGGCTGGGACGCAAGGCGGTCGCCGAGCGTCTCTTCCTTTCCCCGCACACCGTGCGCACGCACATGCAGAACGTGCTGGGCAAGCTGGGTGTGCACTCCACGCTGGCCGCCGTCGCCCTGGCCCGCCGGGCCGGGGTCGGTCCGGCGGATCTAGCCGGGGATGTTGTCGAAAGGGGCGGTCAGCTGGCGTAGCAGCCCGGCCAGCTCCCCGCGCTGCGCGCGGGAGAGCTCCGCGAGGATCGCGCGCTCCTGGGCCAGCAGCCCGGCGAGCGCCTGATCCGCGCGGTCCTGGCCCTCGACGGTGAGCCGGACCAGGACGCCCCGCCGGTCGGTCGGGTCCGGCAGCCGCTCGACCAGGCCTTTCTTGGCCAGCCTGTCGATACGGTTGGTCATCGTGCCCGACGTGACGAGTGTCTGGGTCAGCAGCTGCCCCGGTGAGAGCTGGTACGGGTCTCCCGCGCGCCGCAGTGACGTCAGTACGTCGAACTCCCACGGCTCCAGCTGGTGCTCGGCGAAGGCGAGCCGGCGCGCGCGGTCGAGGTGACGGGCCAGCCGGGAGACGCGGCTGAGCACCTCCAGCGGTTCCACGTCCAGGTCAGGACGCTCCCGCCGCCATGCCGCCACCAGTCGGTCGACCTCATCCTCCATGGCGATCAGTGTAGAGGGTCCCTCGACATGAAGTCTCTTGACGTCAAGATACATCCGGTGCAGGCTGGGTGCCGTAGGCGGTCGCGGATGCCTGGCGCCGGGCCCCGCCCTGCCCGGACCCGTTCCCCGACCCCCAAGGGACCCGACGATGCACCCCGACGCGCACCTCGCCTCCGCAACACCCTCCGCCTCCGCCCCACCCCCCGCCGCGACCTGGGACCCTCGCCAGTACCTGCGCCACGCGGGCCACCGCACTCGCCCCTTCCTGGACCTGCTGGCCCGGATCCCCGACCCGCCGGCCGGCGCCGCCCCCCTCACCGTCGCGGACATCGGCTGCGGCCCCGGCAACGTCACGGCCCTGCTCGCCGACCGCTGGCCGAACGCGCTGATCACCGGTTTCGACAACTCCGCCGAGATGCTGGACCTGGCCACGGAGCGGTACGCGGGCCCCACGCCGGGCGGCGGCCGGATGGACTTCGTCGCCGGGGACGCCACCACGTGGACACCGGACCCGGCCCGCCCGTACGACCTGATCGTCTCGAACGCGGCGCTCCAGTGGGTCCCTGGCCATCCCGGCCTCTTCCCCGCCTGGCTCGACGGCCTCGCCCCCGGCGGCACCTTCGCCTTCCAGGTCCCGAAGAACTTCGACGCCCCCAGCCACGTCCTGCTCGCGGCCCTGTGCGACAGCCCCGCCTGGCGCGACCGCCTGGCAGGCCGCGCCCGCCGCGACGCCCGCGTCCTGGAGCCCGCCGACTACCTGACCCTCCTGGAGAACCTGGGCTGCGAGGCGGACGTCTGGGACACCACGTACCTGCAACTCCTCCCCGGTGAGGACCCGGTCCTGGACTGGGTGAAGGGCACGGCGCTGCGCCCGGTCCTCACGGCACTGGGGGACGACCACCAGGCGATCGACCGGTTCACCACCCAATACCGAGACGCCCTGCGCGAGGCCTACCCCCCGGGCCCCCACGGCACGGTCTTCCCGTTCCGCCGCATTTTCGCGGTGGCCCGCAAGCCGCTCAGCGACCCAGCGCACCACGACTGATGTCGATGTCGATGGTGAACGGGACACCGGTCTTGAGGCGGTCGTGGTGAATCCCTGTCAGGGCATAAGCCTTGGTCAGACGGTCCAGTTCGTAGACATGGACGACGGGGTGCTTGTCGGCCCCGGCCCTCTCGACCAACCAGAAGTTCGGAATGCCCGCGGCGGCGTACTTCGCGGGCTTGGCGCTGCGGTCACGTGCCTCGGACTCCGGTGAGATGACCTCGATGGCCAGGAGGATGTCCGCCGCCAGGAAATGCGTTTGGTCCATGTCGACGATGCCACTGCTACGGGCCACGGAAATGTCCGGCTCGGGTCCGTTGCGGCGATCAAGCACCACGGTGATCTCCCGCTCGATCGTCATCTCCGCGGGTACGGTGCGCTCCAGCCCGTTCAGCAGCAGATTGATCATCTTGGCGTGGAAGCGGCGTTGCGGACTCACGAAAACAAGACTCCCGTCGATCAACTCTGTGTGAGGCGGGAGTTCCGGCAGCGTGAACAGATCGTCCACGGTGTATCCGTCCTGCGGGGGCAAAGGCCACTGGTGCGCGACCTTGACTGGCTCGGCGGTCATGATTCCTCCCATGAACGGGATACTGGCGCTACAGCTTCACGGTAGCGGCTGGAATCGGATGTCGTCATCACAACGAGTGACCGCGCGCCCTCCGGGCTGACCGCCCGGAGGACATCGGCACGGATCACGACCTCCGGTGCCCGATCAGCCGGGGCTTCGGCTCCAGGCCCTCCAGGCCGTGCCACGCCAGGTTGACCAGGTGGGCCGCCACCTCGGACTTCTTCGGGCGGCGGGCGTCCACCCACCACTGGCCCGTCAGCGCCACCATGCCCACCAGCGCCTGGGCGTACAGCGGCGCCAGCTTGGGGTCGAAGCCGCGGTTCTTGAACTCCGTGCCGAGGATGTCCTCGACCTGGACCGCGATGTCGCTGATCAGGGACGCGAACGTGCCCGTGGACTGGGCCACCGGCGAGTCGCGGACCAGGATCCGGAAACCGTCCGTGTACCGCTCGATGTAGTCGAGCAGCGCGAACGCGGCCTGTTCCAGCAGCTCACGCGGGTGACCGGCGGTCAGTGCGCTGGTCACCATGTCCATCAGCTGGCGCATCTCGCGGTCCACGACCACCGCGTACAGCCCTTCCTTGCCGCCGAAGTGCTCGTACACGACGGGCTTGGAGACCCCGGCCTTCGCCGCGATCTCCTCCACCGACGTCGCTTCGAAACCCTTCTCGGCGAACACCGTCCTGCCGATGTCGAGCAGTTGTTCGCGGCGCTCCGCACCGGTCATACGGACTCGGCGTGCACGCCGGCCTCCCGCGGGGGGCCGGCTCTTCTCCGTGCTGCCCGTGCTGTCCGTACCGCCGTCGATCGCCACGTTGCCCATCATGCCGCGTTGGAGGATGCGCCCTGGCGCCGGGAGTCCACGCGGTCGGCGCTCGGCCAGCGGACGTCCGAGGCCCAGCCGAGCTGCTCGAACCAGCGGATGATGCGGGCGCTGGAATCGACCTGGCCCCGCAGCACGCCGTGCCGCGCGCTGGTCGGGTCCGCGTGGTGCAGGTTGTGCCACGACTCGCCGCACGAGAGCACGGCCAGCCACCACACGTTGCCCGAGCGGTCGCGGGACTTGAACGGACGCTTGCCGACCGCGTGGCAGATCGAGTTGATCGACCAGGTGACGTGGTGCAGGAGAGCCACCCGGACCAGTGAACCCCAGAAGAACGCCGTGAAGGCGCCCCACCAGGACATCGTTACCAGACCGCCGACCAACGGGGGGATCGCCAGCGAGACGACCGTCCACAGGGCGAACTGCCGGGACACCGCGCGCAGGGCCGGGTCCTTGATCAGGTCGGGCGCGTACTTCTGCTGCGGTGTCTGCTCCTCGTCGAAGAGCCAGCCGATGTGCGCCCACCACAGGCCCTTCATCAGGGCCGGCAGCGTCTCGCCGAAGCGCCACGGCGAGTGCGGGTCACCCTCCGCGTCGGAGAACTTGTGGTGCTTGCGGTGGTCGGCCACCCAGCGCACCAGCGGGCCTTCCACGGCCATCGACCCGGCCACCGCGAGAGCGATCCGCAACGGCCGCTTCGCCTTGAACGAGCCGTGCGTGAAGTAGCGGTGGAAGCCGATCGTGATGCCGTGGCACCCGAGGTAGTACATGAACACCATCAGGCCCAGGTCGAGCCAGCTGACGCCGCCCCACGCGAAGGCGAGCGGCACGGCCGCGACGAGGGCGACGAACGGGACGGCGATGAAGAGCAGGAGAGCGACCTGCTCGATCGTCCCCTTGCTGTCCGCGCCGAGGGTGGCGGAGGGGAGTGGGGCGCCGCCGTCGGACGGCGCGGGGACGGTGGGAGGAGGAGTGGATTCTTCGATCACATCGGGGGTTGTGGTCATTGGGGAGCCCCTGGGGTGAGGAATGCGGCAGATGCCCGGATACGGGTGCGTAACCTACGGCATCGTAAGTATGGCAGCGCCCAACGCCGCGACAAGAGGCCTGTGGATAACGTCGAACGAACGACACCTATCCTTGGTGTGGTCGGACAGCGCGGTCCGCCGGACCCGCCGCTCGAACACCCGGCCGGTCCGAATGCCCCCAGACCCTCCAGACGTGCTTGAACACTGCAAGGAGCCGCACCTGTGAGCAGTGCCGACCAGACCCCATCCGCCAGCGCGGAGCTGCGCTCCGACATCCGCCGTCTCGGTGACCTGCTGGGCGAGACCCTCGTCCGCCAGGAAGGCCCCGAACTCCTCGAACTCGTCGAGCGTGTCCGCGCGCTGACCCGCGAGGACGGCGAGGCAGCCGCCGAGCTGCTCGGCGACACCGACCTGGAGACCGCCGCCAAGCTCGTACGCGCGTTCTCCACCTACTTCCATCTGGCGAACGTCACCGAACAGGTCCACCGCGGCCGGGAGATGCGCGAGCGGCGCGCCGCCGAGGGCGGGCTCCTCGCGCGCACCGCGGACCGGCTCAAGGACGCCGACCCCGAGCACCTGCGCGAGACCGTCAAGAACCTCAACGTCCGCCCGGTGTTCACCGCGCACCCCACCGAGGCCGCCCGCCGCTCCGTGCTGAACAAGCTGCGCCGGATCGCCGAGCTGCTCGAAGTCCCCGTCATCGCCTCCGACCGCCGCCGCCACGACCTGCGGCTCGCCGAGTCGATCGACCTGATCTGGCAGACCGACGAACTGCGCGTCGTACGGCCCGAGCCCGCCGACGAGGCCCGCAACGCCATCTACTACCTGGACGAACTGCACGCCGGAGCCGTCGGGGACGTCCTGGAGGACCTCGTCGCCGAGCTGGAGCGCGTCGGCGTCGAGCTGCCCGCCGGCACCCGGCCCCTCACCTTCGGCACCTGGATCGGCGGCGACCGCGACGGCAACCCGAACGTGACCCCCGAGGTCACCCGCGAAGTACTGATCCTCCAGCACGAACACGGCATCACCGACGCCCTCGAACAGATCGACTACCTGCGCGGACTGCTCTCCAACTCCATCCGCTACACCGGCGCCACGGACGAACTGCTCGACTCGCTCCAGAACGACCTCGCCCGGCTCCCCGAGATCAGCCCCCGCTACAAGCGCCTCAACGCCGAGGAGCCGTACCGCCTCAAGGCCACCTGCATCCGCCAGAAGCTCGTCAACACCCGCGAGCGCCTGGCCAGGAACACCCCGCACGAAGAAGGCCGCGACTACCTCGGCACCTCCGAGCTGCTCGCCGACCTCACACTCATCCAGACCTCCCTGCGCGAACACCGCGGGGGCCTCTTCGCCGACGGCCGCATGGACCGGACGATCCGTACGCTCGCCGCCTTCGGCCTCCAGCTCGCCACCATGGACGTACGGGAACACGCCGACGCCCACCACCACGCGCTCGGACAGCTCTTCGACCGGCTCGGCGAGGAATCCTGGCGCTACAGCGACATGCCGCGCGACTACCGGCAGAAGCTCCTCGCCAAGGAGCTGCGCTCCCGCCGCCCGCTCGCACCCACCCCGGCCCCGCTCGACGCGGCCGGCGAGAAGACCCTCGGCGTGTTCCACACCGTCCGCCAGGCCTTCGAGCGCTTCGGCCCCGAGGTCATCGAGTCGTACATCATCTCGATGTGCCAGGGCGCCGACGACGTCTTCGCGGCGGCCGTCCTCGCCCGCGAGGCGGGCCTCCTCGACCTGCACGGCGGCTGGGCGAAGATCGGCATCGTGCCGCTGCTGGAGACCACCGACGAGCTGCGCGCGGCCGACGTCATCCTCGACGAGATGCTCGCCGACCCCTCGTACCGCCGGCTCGTCTCGCTGCGCGGCGACGTCCAGGAGGTCATGCTCGGCTACTCGGACTCGTCCAAGTTCGGCGGCATCACCACCTCCCAGTGGGAGATCCACCGCGCCCAGCGGCGGCTGCGTGACGTCGCGCACCGGTACGGCGTACGGCTGCGGCTCTTCCACGGCCGCGGCGGCACCGTCGGCCGCGGCGGCGGCCCCTCGCACACCGCGATCCTCGCGCAGCCCTGGGGCACGCTGGAGGGCGAGATCAAGGTGACCGAGCAGGGCGAGGTCATCTCCGACAAGTACCTGATCCCCTCCCTGGCCAGGGAGAACCTGGAACTGACCGTCGCCGCCACCCTCCAGGCCTCCGCGCTGCACACCGCGCCGCGCCAGTCCGACGAGGCCCTGGCCCGCTGGGACGCGGCCATGGACACCGTCTCGGACGCCGCGCACGCCGCGTACCGCGGCCTGGTCGAGGACCCGGACCTGCCCGCGTACTTCTTCGCCTCCACCCCCGTCGACCAGCTGGCCGACCTGCACCTGGGCTCCCGCCCCTCCCGCCGCCCCGACTCGGGCGCGGGCCTCGACGGCCTGCGGGCCATCCCGTGGGTCTTCGGCTGGACCCAGTCACGGCAGATCGTGCCCGGCTGGTACGGGGTCGGATCCGGCCTCAAGGCGCTGCGCGAGGCCGGTCTCGACACGGTCCTCGACGAGATGTACGGCCAGTGGCACTTCTTCCAGAACTTCCTCTCGAACGTCGAGATGACCCTGGCCAAGACCGATCTGCGGATCGCCCGCCACTACGTCGACACGCTCGTCCCCGACAACCTCAAGCACGTCTTCGCGGACATCGAGGCCGAGCACGCGCTCACCGTGCGGGAAGTCCTGCGCATCACCGGCGGCGAGAAGCTGCTCGACTCCGACCCGGTGCTCCAGCAGACGTTCTCGATCCGCGACGCCTACCTCGACCCGATCTCGTACCTCCAGGTCTCGCTGCTGGCCCGCCAGCGCGCGGCGGCGGAGCGCCACGAGACACCGGACCCGCTGCTCTCACGGGCCCTGCTGCTGACGGTGAACGGGGTCGCGGCCGGGCTGCGCAACACCGGCTGACGTCCTACGTGTGTGCGAAGGGGTACGTCCGCGTCGACGTGACGCGGACGTACCCCTTTCGGGTGGTACGGGACTGTCCTTGAGGACGTCACAGCGCCAGGAACGTCGCCAGGAGCAGCGCAAGACCCGCCAGACCCGTCACCCACGCCGTACGGGTCATCCGCAGCCCCGCCCCGATCAGCGGAGAGGCCAGCAGCAGCGCGCCGCCGAACGGCAGCCAGGCGTGCAACTGACCGCCCAGGCCCGTCCGTACCAGCTCGTCGGTGTCGGGCTTCACCACCACGGGGATGCGCTCCCCCTCCTTCACGGCGACCGACCGCTCGGCGCTCATCCCCGTCCGGGGACCCGCCGGACCGTCCGGGTCGTACGGGCCCGTGCAGGACGAGGCGGAGCAGCTGGTGACCGTGAGGGTGCCGTGCTCCCGGCCCTTGGCGAGCACCACGTGCTGCGCCGTCCCCCACGACGACCAGAAACCGGCGGCGAGGAGCAGGACGGCCACCCCGCCCATCGCCGTGCGGCGGCCGAGGAGGAACAGGCGGTCGGAGGAGCTGGCCTTCATGGGCCGCGATCCTTGGCCATGGGATGGCACAAGGTCAAGTCGGGCCGGTGGGCTCAGGAGTTGTACGCGCTCTGCGCCCGCTCCAGGCCCTGCGTCACCAGCGCCTCCACCGCGTCGGCCGTACGGTCGACCAGGTAGTCCAGCTCCTTGCGCTCCACCGACGAGAAGTCCTTGAGCACGAAGTCCGCGACCTGCATCCGCCCCGGCGGGCGGCCGATGCCGAACCGCGCCCGGTGGTACTCGGGACCCATGGACTTGGTCATCGACTTGAGGCCGTTGTGCCCGTTGTCCCCGCCGCCCAGCTTGAGCCGCAGCGCGCCGAAGTCGAGGTCCAGCTCGTCGTGGATCGCGACGATGTTCGCCGTCTCCACCTTGTAGAAGTCACGCAGGCCCGCGACCGGTCCGCCGGAGAGGTTCATGTACGAGGTCGGCTTGGCCAGCACCACGCGGCGGCCGGTGGGGCCCGGGGCGCCGAGCCGGCCCTCGATGACCAGCGCCTGAGCCTTCTGGGCGCGCTTGTACGAGCCGCCGATGCGTTCCGCCAGCAGATCCGCCACCATGAAGCCGACGTTGTGCCGGTTGGCCGCGTACCCCGGCCCGGGGTTGCCCAGGCCCACGATCAGCCAGGGGGCGTTGGCATCTGTTGTCATCGGCGCCGCGTCTCCTCATGGTCGTACAGCCGTCTGTCGTCACAGCCGAAAGGGGTGGCGGGCCCGCAGGCCCGCCACCCCGTCGAGTCAGGCGTGGATGCGCCTGGATCAGGCCTCGGCGCCCGCGGTCTCGCCCTCGGCGGTCTCCGCGGCCGGCTCCTCGGCCTGCGCGGACACGACCTGGAGGACGGCCGCCTCGCCGTCGATCGACAGCGTCGTGCCGGTCGGCAGCGGGATGTCCTGCGCGAGCACGGTCGCGCCGGAGTCCAGGCCCTCGATGGAGACCGTCACCGAGGTCGGGATGTTCGTGGCCTCGGCCTCGACGGTGATCGTGTTGAGGACGTACTCCAGCAGGTTCCCGCCCGGGGCCAGCTCACCCTCGACGTGCACGGCCACCTCGACGATGACCTTCTCGCCGCGCTTCACCGCGAGGAGGTCGACGTGCTCGATGTCGCCCTTGATGGCGTTGCGCTGGATCGCCTTGGGGATGACCAGCTCGCTGCGGCCGTCGATGTCCAGGTCGAGCAGGGCGTTCGCGGTACGGAGCGCCATCTGGAGCTGGTGGGCCGGCAGCGTCACGTGCACCGTGTCGGCGCCGTGGCCGTAGATGACCGCGGGGACCTTCTGGTCGCGGCGGGCACGGCGGGCGGCGCCCTTGCCGAACTCGTTGCGGATCTCGGCGCTGATCTTCAGTTCGGACATGACTGCACTCCTCGTAGATTCTGACAGAAGATGACGGAAAATGCCGTCACCCGGCCACGACAGGCCTGCTACGAAGAGCGCGTCGATAACGGACCAACCGCACACAGGTGCGGCCTCCCTCGCCGAGCAACTCGGTGAGTCTACCCGGCGGGGAGGCCGCCCCAGAAATCGATCTTCGCCCGGGCTCCCGGGCGATCTTGGCCCAGGCTCCCGGGCCTCTCAAGCCTCTCAGGCGAAGGTCGTCACGCCTGCTCCTCGAAGAGGCTGGTCACCGACCCGTCCTCGAACACCTCGCGCACCGCGCGGGCGATCGTCGGCGCGATCGACAACACCGTGATCTTGTCGACCTCCAGGTCACCCGGGTCCGGCAGGCTGTTGGTGAAGATGAACTCGCTGACCTTCGAGTTCTTCAACCGGTCCGCGGCGGGACCCGACAGCACCCCGTGCGTCGCCGTCACGATGACGTCCTCCGCGCCGTGCGCGAACAGCGCGTCCGCCGCGGCGCAGATCGTGCCACCCGTGTCGATCATGTCGTCCACCAGCACACACACCCGGCCCGCGACATTGCCCACGACCTCGTGGACCGTCACCTGGTTCGCCACGTCCTTGTCACGCCGCTTGTGCACGATCGCCAGCGGCGCGCCGAGACGGTCGCACCAGCGGTCCGCGACCCGCACCCGGCCCGCGTCCGGCGAGACGACCGTCAGCTTCGTACGGTCCACCTTCCCGGCCACGTAGTCCGCGAGGACCGGCAGCGCGAAGAGGTGGTCCACCGGGCCGTCGAAGAACCCCTGGATCTGGTCCGTGTGCAGATCGACCGTCAGAATTCGGTCGGCGCCCGCCGTCTTCATCAGGTCCGCCACCAGACGGGCCGAGATCGGCTCCCGCCCGCGGTGCTTCTTGTCCTGCCTGGCGTATCCGTAGAAGGGCACGATCACGGTGATGCTCCGGGCCGAGGCCCGCTTGAGAGCATCGATCATGATCAGCTGCTCCATGATCCACTTGTTGATCGGAGCGGTGTGGCTCTGGATCAGGAAGCAGTCCGCGCCACGGGCCGACTCCTGGTAGCGGACGTAGATCTCACCGTTGGCGAAATCGAACGCCTTGGTCGGAACGATCCCGACACCCAGTTGGTCGGCGACCTCTTCGGCCAGCTCGGGGTGGGCGCGGCCGGAGAAGAGCATCAGCTTCTTCTCGCCGGTCGTCTTGATCCCGGTCACAGCACTGTCTCCTCAGACGTGTTGACTGCCGCTGCACCCGCGTGTCGCTGCGAGCCAGCCGAATCGTGCAGTTACGCGATGTGCGATAAACGGATGGGTCGATATCACGGTACGCCGAGATGAGCGCGGCTGTTTCCGGTCAGCTTTCGCCGCCGGCCCCTCCACCCGCCGGAGCGGCTGCCGGACCCGCCGCCTCGGCCGCCCGCGCTGCCGCGCTGCCCGGCCGCTTCCGCGCCACCCAGCCGTCGATATTCCTTTGCTGGCCACGGGCCACGGCCAGCGAACCCGCCGGTACGTCCTTCGTGATGACCGACCCGGCCGCCGTGTACGCGCCGTCGCCGATGGTGACGGGCGCCACAAACATGTTGTCCGAGCCCGTCTTGCAATGTGAGCCGACCGTGGTGTGGTGCTTCACTTCGCCGTCGTAGTTGACGAAGACGCTGGCCGCGCCGATGTTCGTGTACTCGCCGATCGTCGCGTCACCCACGTACGACAGGTGCGGCACCTTCGTGCCCTCGCCGATCGTCGCGTTCTTCATCTCCACGTACGTACCGGCCTTGGCCTTCACACCCAACCGGGTCCCCGGCCGCAGATACGCGTACGGGCCGACCGTCGCCGACGCGCCGATCTCCGCGCCGTCCGCGACCGTGTTGTCCACGCGCGCGCCCGCGCCCACGTGCGTGTCCTTGAGCCGGGAGTTGGGCCCGACCTCCGACCCCTCACCGAGGTGCGTCGTGCCCAGCAGCTGGGTGCCCGGGTGGATCACCGCGTCCTGCTCGAACGTCACGTCCACGTCCACGAACACCGACGCCGGGTCCACGACCGTCACCCCGGCCGTCATCGCCCGCTCCAGCAGGCGCGCGTTCAGCAGCCGGCGCGCCTCCGCCAGCTGGACCCGGTTGTTGATGCCCAGGATCTCGCGGTGGTCGGCGGCGACCGCCGCGCCGACGCGGTGGCCGGCCTCGCGCAGGATGCCGAGGACGTCCGTCAGGTACTCCTCGCCCTGGCTGTTGTCCGTACGGACCTTGCCGAGCGCGTCCGCGAGGAGCTGCCCGTCGAACGCGAACACCCCGGAGTTGATCTCCCGGATCGCGCGCTGCGCGTCGGTGGCGTCCTTGTGCTCCACGATCGCGGTGACCGCGCCGCTGGCGCCGTCCCGCACGATCCGTCCGTACCCGGTGGAGTCGGGGACCTCGGCGGTCAGGACGGTGACGGCGTTGCCGTCGGCCGCGTGGGTGGCGGCGAGCGCGTTCAGCGTGTCGCCGGAGAGGAGCGGGGTGTCGCCGCAGACGACGACCACGGTCCCGTCCGGGACACTGCCCAGCTCCTGGAGGGCGGTACGGACGGCGTGTCCCGTGCCGTTCTGCTCGGCCTGGAAGGCGGTGCGTACCCCGTCGTACTCCTCGGTCAGATGGGTCTCCACCTGCTCACGGGCGTGTCCGACGACCACGACGAGATGCTCGGGCCCGAGGTCACGGGCCGCGGCCACCACATGTCCGACGAGCGAACGCCCGCAGATCTCATGCAGGACCTTGGGAGTGCTCGACTTCATGCGGGTGCCTTCACCCGCTGCGAGAACGACGACGGCTGCCGGGCGGTTGGCGCTCACGGGAATGCCCTTCGGCTTCGGGTGGTGGACCACCGCAGGATACCGGGGGGTTTCGCGCCGGAAACGAGTGCGGGTCCTGACCGTGAAGGTCAGGACCCGTTCCGTGAAGCTCCCCCATCAGGATTTGAACCTGAACATACGAGACCAAAACTCGCAGTGCTGCCTGATTACACCATGGGGGATCATGTGCAACCAAACCAGACATTTGGCTAGGCTGGTGGCGTCGCAGCTAACACTATGCCGTACCACCAGCCCTCGATGCGACGGTACAAGTCGGCGCACTGTAGGACTCGCACGCAGAAACACCCGCGATATCTGTCTCCGACGTTCTTCCGGTTGGTCGTGGGGTTGTGCTTCTTCAGTGTGGTCTTGCCGAACGCCTGGACCTCGACGCCCGCGACCTCTGCCCAGAACTGCTCGGCGGCGCCCACGTCGGCGGACTCGTGGATCTGCACCTGGTAGCGCAAGCGATCCTTGCTGACGCCGAGCAGATCGAGCCATGCCAGGAACACTCTGATCATGTTCGGATCACTGTTGATGAACGAGACCCGTTCCTGCGGTCGGTGGGTCTTGCGCTTGGCCCCCTCCGCCCAGTAGAGCGCGACTCCGATCAGGAAGAGTTCGCGCTCGGACAGGGTGCCTATCTCGGCCGTCGCTTCGCTCTTGGTCCGCTGCCGTTCCACATCCCGCCGAGCGAGCGTTGCCTCCCAGCCTCGCCGCCCGATCGCCGACGCCTCCTCGCGCGTGCGCTTCGGCGGCTTCGGCAGGTCCCGTACCCACAGCGAGATCGAACTCTTCGAGCACCCCAGCTCCACCTGGATCTGGTCGTACGTGAGCCCCTGTAAGCGCAGCTCCCGCGCCTTCTCCCGCAGGTCGTCCTTGGCTCTCGGGCGTTTGGTCCACTCCGGTGCGGGCTCGCCCCTGACCAGGCGGCCGAGGAGGTCGTTGTTGTGGATCTTGAGGCGGTCGCGGATCTGCCGCAGGCTCAACCCCTCCCGCCGCAGCGCCACCGCCCGCTCCCGGAGTCCTTCGAAGTCGGCATATTTGCCGTTCAGAGATGTCATGCGGGAAATCGTCGTACGGAATCATGACTTCCGGCTCGAATGCATGGTCGATTCACCAGTTCGAGTGATCGCTCCCCATCTGTTGTGTCCCTCGTCCCGTCCAGCGCAATCCAGGACACAAGAAAATGAGTCGCGCCCGCCCGTAGGCTGGGAGACATGACCACAACGGGGGCTCATCAGGACGCCGCGGGCCCGACCGCCCGCGGCTACTGGTGGTGGGAGCGTCGGCGGAGTGTTGTTCTGGATGTGGGGCTGGCCGGTGTGTCGGCCCTGGAGTGCGGGCTGGAGGGGGTCCGGTTCGCGGACACCGCCGCGCTGCCCGTACCGGTGGGGGTGGTCTTCGGCCTCCTGGCCGGTTCCGCGCTGCTCCTGCGGCGGCGGTGGCCGGCCAGCGTGGTGCTCGTCTCGATCGCCGTGACCCCGGCGGAGATGGGCTTCCTGATGGCGGTCGTCGGGCTCTACACCCTCGCCGCCTCCGAGATACCGCGCCGCGTCATCGCCTCCCTGGCCGGGATGCAGCTGGCGGGCACGCTGATCGTCACGTTCATACGGACCCGGCAGAGCGTCTCCGAGGGGGACTTCGACGCCGCCCGGTGGTACGTACCGCTCATCGCGATCATGATGTCCGTCGGACTGACCGCCCCGCCCGTGCTCTTCGGCCTCTACGTCGGGGCCCGGCGGCGGCTGATGGAGAGCCTGCGGGAGCGCGCCGACAGCCTGGAGCAGGAACTGTCGCTGCTGGCGGACCGGGCGGAGCAGCGCGCGGAGTGGGCGCGTACGGAGGAGCGGACCCGGATCGCCCGGGAGATGCACGACGTGGTGGCGCACCGGGTGAGCCTGATGGTGGTGCACGCGGCGGCGTTGCAGGCGGTGGCGCTCAAGGACCCGCCGAAGGCGGTGAAGAACGCGGCGCTGGTGGGCGACATGGGGCGCCAGGCGCTGACCGAGCTGCGCGAGATGCTCGGGGTGCTGCGGGCCGGTGAGCAGGTCGCGGCGCGCAAGGCCTCGGACACGGGTCCCGCGCTGACCGTGCCGCTGGCGGCGGTGGGGCTGGCGGCCGCCGCTGCCGCCGCCGCGGCGGCCGAGGACGGGCCCGGCATGGGGGACATCGAGGCGCTGGTGGGCCAGTCCCGGGAGACGGGGATGGTGGTGGAGCTGACGGTGCACGGGGAGTCGCGACCGTACGCCGCCGAGGTGGAACAGACCGCGTACCGGGTGGTGCAGGAGGCGCTGACCAACGTCCTGAAGCACGCGGCGGGCGCGAAGGTGGTGGTACGGCTGGCGCACCGCGAGGCGGAGGTCGCGATGCAGGTGGAGAACGGCCCGTCGGACAGCGGCGCGCAGGACGCGGGCCTGCCGAGCGGCGGCAACGGCCTGCTGGGGATGCGGGAGCGGGTGACGGCGCTGGGCGGCGTCTTCGTCTCGGGGGAGACGGACGCGGGGGGTTTCCGGGTGTCGGCGGTGCTGCCGTACCGGGCTGCGGCTTAGGGGGGTGGGGTGGGTGGTGGCACTCGTGTCCTGGGACGAGGTGGTCCGGGGTCAGTTCTCCGTCAGGCGCGTGGGGAGTTTGCCGGCGATCAAGGTGGCCAGCGCCTGGTCGATGTCCGGGCCCAGGAACCAGTCGCCCGTGTGGTCGATGCTGTAGACCGCCCCGGTGTCGTCGATCGCCAGCACCCCCTGCCCGTCGTCCTCGCCCAGCGGGCTCATCCCGGTCTCCAGTGAGCGCCCCAGGTCCGAGAGGGTACGGGCCAGGTGGATGCCCGCCATGGGGTCGATACGGAACGCCACGGGGGCTATCTGACGGCCCGGGCCCGGCGCGGCGACCCGCAGGCCGCCGAACTCCGCCCAGGCCTCCACGGCGGCCGGGAACACCGCGTGTGTGTGCCCGGCGGGCGTGATGTGGGCGCGGAGCGTGTCCGCCCACTCCTCGGCCTGCTTTATGTCCCACCGCCCCGGCTGCCAGCCGGCGTCGCGGAGGGCGGCGTCGATGGGCACGGGGAAGCGGGTGGTGGAGAGGTCGGGCATGGCGCGGCTCAGTTCTTCTCGGTGGGGTCGACCGGCTGCACGCCGAAGTGGGCGAGCATGGCCGTACAGGACCGGCACGGCGGTGCGTAACTGCCGTGCAGCGGGTCGCCGTCCTCCCGGATGCGACGGGCGGTCAGCTTGGCCTGCTTGAGGGAGCGGCGCGCCTCGCCGTGGGTGAGGGGTTTGCGCCTGGCCCGCTTGGAGCGGCCCTCCTCGGTGGCCGTGAGGTGGCGGGAGAGCAGGATCGCCTCGGGGCAGCGGCCGGTGAACCGTTCCCGCTGTCCGCTGGTGAGCGTGTCGAGGAAGTCCTGTACGAGCGGGTGCAGCGTCGGCGGCTTGTCGGCCTTGCCGGCGGTGCAGGTGAGGTTCTCGCCGCGCACGGTGAGGGCCGCCGCGACGGCGGGCAGGATGCCGTCGCGGCGCTGCCGGAGCGCGGGCGCCCGGTGCGGTTCCGTACTGCTCCAGCTGAGGCGTGGGTCGCCGGACGTGTCGGTCGGTGCTGTGTGCAAAGTGCTGTCCCTCCCGTGCCCGCGGCGGGAAGCCGCTGGTATCACGCCCCCGTGTCGAGGGGACAGCCTGCCAAATGTGACGGGCCGTGGGAAAGCTGGGGCATGAATAGGGGCGTTCTGTCGGCGCTGGGTCACCCGGGCGTGACCGTTGGTCACGGGGACGGGGAGGGTCCGGCCGGGGTGTGCCGGGACCCGGGGCCGGGGGTGCGATCGCGGCCCCGGAGCGTCTCGGTCCCCTCTTGCCCCACCGCATAGGCTGTCCGGACCAGGGCTGTGCTGAACCAGCCGGAAGCAGCAGGGGGCAACCGCCATGACGACAGGTCGGCTCGGGCAGCAAGCCGCGCCACCGAACGCGGCCTACGCCGGGCAGGTCGTGCATTTCCCGGACCCGGTCCGGGCGTCCCGCCACCCCGGGGGTGTGCGGGTGGACGAGGACGGCCGTCCGGATTTTGTGCCGTACGCGCGTGCCGCGGCGGAGATAGCGGACCCCCCGGAGGGGTTCGGCGTGGACGAACTGCGGCTCACGGACTACGTGTCGGCGAACGCCGCGCTGGCCGCCGCGGGCCATGAGCTGTGGGACACGGTCCCCGCGGTGGCCACTCCGCACGGCTGGACCTGGCACCACACGCCGGGCTCGCGCCGGCTGGTGCTCGTACCGGTCGAGGTGAAGGCCCTGTTGCGGCACCACGGGGGTCTCGCGACGGCGCGCGTGGACCACGCCAAGCGCGGGACGCGCCCGCTCCAGGAGACGAGGCCCGGCCACTTCGGGCTGCCCAAGGGAGCGATGTCGGTCACCGAGCAGCAGGTGCTCGGCGTCGAGGAGGATCTCGGCTACCGGCTGCCGGGCGCGTACCGCTCGTTCCTCAAGGCGGCGGGCGGCTGCGCGCCGGCCGGCGCGGCGCTCGACGCGGAGCTGGGGCTGCTGGTGGACCAGCCGTTCTTCACGGTGCGTGAGGAGGCGGCGTTCAACGACCTGGTGTACGTCAACAAGTGCCTGCGGGACCATCTGACGAAGGACTACCTGGCGGTGGGCTTCGTCCAGGGCGGCATCCTGGCCGTCAAGGTCAGGGGTGAGCGGCTCGGTTCGGTCTGGTTCTGCGCGTACGACGACGCCCGCGACCAGGACGGCTGGAGCGTCCAGGAGCGGGTGGAACGGCTGTTGCTGCCGTGCGGCGACGACTTCGACGCCTTCCTGCTCCGCCTGGCGGGCAACCCGCCGGAGCTGGAGACGGTGGCGAACCTGATGGTGGACGGTGGCTTCGCCCGCGCCGTCCCGGTGGAGGGATGACCACGATGGTGACCTTCGCGCAGGCGCAGGAGCGCGCGGAAGAGTGGATCAACGGTGAGGTGCCCGGCTACCAGCAGCGTGAGGTGCGGGTACGGGAGTTCGAGCTGGGCTTCGTCGTCTGGGCGGAGGACCGCGAGGGCGGTCCGGTCTCGGACGGCGGGCGGCAGCGGCTGGTGATCGCCAGGGACAGCGGCGACGCGTCGCTGTGGCCGGCGCTGCCGGTCGGTGAGGTGATCCGGCGGTACGAGGAGGAGTACGGGGCGCCCACGGACGCCGTACCCGCGCCGGAGGCGCCGCAGCGGATCGACCTGAACCAGACGTCGTTCCTGCTGACGCCGCCGGAGTGGCTCCAGGAGGCGGCGGACAGACTGGGCATCCCGGACAGGCGCGAGGCTCCGTCTCCGTCGCCTTCTCCGGAGGACGCGCCGACCGATCTCGTACGCGGGTACGGGGCCGGCGCCCCCGGCAACGGATCGCTGGGCGGCAACGAGTCGTTGGGCGGCGGTTCACTGGGCGGCGCGGCGCCGCTGGCGGCGAGCGGGGGTTACGCCCCCACCGACATCGTCCCCTCCGTCCCCTCCGGGTCGCCCGGGCCGACACCGTGGGCCGGGACGGACACGAACGCGCCGGCGCCCGGCGGTCCCGTACGACCGGGCCCGCAGCCGCCCGTACCGCCCGGGGCGACGCCCTGGACGGGCACGGACACAAACGCGGCGAACGACGGTTCCGTACCGCTGCCCCCCACCGTCTTCGCCCCGCCGCTCTCGGGCGCGGACGACGAGGACACCCCACCCCCGGGCCTGGCGGCGGACGCCCCGACGGCCCTGATGTCGAGCGGCAGCGGACTGCCGAGGACGACGATCGCACCGGCGGTGGAGGGGCCGGGGGGCGGCTTTGCCGGACAACCCGGCACGGATTCCGCGCGTTCCGGCGAGGGCGCGGGCCCTGCGGGGCTTGGTGGCGGTCCCGGCGCGGGCCACGCAGGTCCGGGGGCGGGTCTTGCGGGTCCCGCAGGGCAGGGCATAGCTCACGCGGGTTCAGGCGCGGGCCCCGCGGGCCATGGTGGGGCTCCCGGTAACGCTCCCGGCGTGGGACACGGCATGGGACACGGCGCGGGTCCGGGCACGGGTCCGGGCGCCGGCCCTGGGGGGCCCGGATCGGGCCCTTCGGCTCCCGGCGTGGGTCCCGCAGGGCCGGGCATGGGCCCCGGCATGGGCCACGCGGGCCCCGGCGCGGGGCAGGGCCCCGGCGAGGAGCTCAACACAGGTCAGGCGCGTCCGGGCGTAGGGCCCGGCGCAGGCCAGGCAGGTCCGGCCGCCGGGCACGCGGGTGCTGGTACGGGCCCTGCCGCCCCCGGCCCGGATCGCAGTGCCGGACCCGGCGCTGGCCCCGGCAGTGGTCCCGCCCCCGGAGCCCGGGACATCGCCGATGCCGCGACCAGCAAGGCGTACGCGCCTCCGCGCGGCGGGCGTGGGGGTGGTTCCACCACGCCTCCGCCGCCGAGCCCGCCGGGTGTTCCCGGTGGGGCCGGTGCGGCCGGCGGGACGCCTCCGACGTCCGGCCCGGGTGCGCCCGGTGTGCCGGCGAGCGGCTATCTGCCGACTCAACTGGTCCCGCAGCAAGGCTCCGACGCCCCGCAGCCGCCCGGTCCGCCGGGCGCTCCCGGCGCGGGTCCCGGTGTGCCCGGTGCGCCTTCGGACGGCGGGGTGCACCACGCCGCCACCATGCTCGCGGGCCCCAACCCGCTCGGTCCCCCGCCCGGCTTCCCCCAGCCGCCGGGCCCGCCCGGCGCCCCTGGTGCGGGCGCCCCGCAGCCGCCCGGCCCGCCCGGTCCTCCCGGCGCGGGTCCCGGCGCTCCCCAGCCCCCCGGCCCTCCCGGGCCGCCGCCGGGCGGTGTGCACCACGCCGCGACCATGCTCGCGGGCCCCAACCCGGTCGGCCCCCCGGCCGGCCCCCCGCAGCCGCCGGGTCCGCCCGGCGTGCCCGGGGCCGGGCACGGCCCCGTACCGCCGGGCCCCGTACCGTACGCACCCGGTTCCGGTCCCGGCGCCGGTCCCGTACCGCACGGCATGGCACCCCACGGACCGGGCCCCGTGCCCCAGGCACCCGCGTCCGGCCCCCCGCCGTACGGCTACCCGCAGCCCTACGGCCTGCCGACCGTCGGCCCCGGCTACCAGGCCGTCCTGCGCTACCGCGCGCCCGACGGCTCGGAGGCGCAGATCATCCGCCGCTCGGCGCCCGGGACCCCGCACCCCGAGTGGCAGATCCTGCACGAGCTGCGCGCCCTGAACGTGCCGCCGCAGCAGGTCCTCGAACTCCACACGGAGCTGGAGTCCTGCGAGCTGCCCGGCGCGTACTGCGCGCGGATGATCCGCGAGAGCTGGCCGCAGGTGCGGATCACCAGCGTCGCCCCGTACGGCCAGGACCACGCCAGCCGCCAGCAGGGCATGCAGCATCTGCTCACCCACCAGGGCGAGTTGCACCAGGTCGCGGACGGCCCGGCGCGCCCCGCGCCGGTACGGGCACCGCTGCCGCAGATCCCGCCCGCGCCGCCGATCCCGCCCGAGGGCGTCGCGCAGGAGCTGCTGGGGGCTTTCGGCCCGCAGGGCATCTGCCGGTTCGACCAGCGGGCGGTGTCCCGGCAGGGCGTGCCGGACCTCGTCGCGCGCACGCTCGTGTGGGCGGGGCTGCCGGCCGACTTCGGGCCGTTCTTCTGGGCGCAGCCGGCCCACCCGGTCGTCCCGACCCTGGCCGAACTGGCCGCGCAGCGGCAGATCCAGCCGGCCGCCGACGCGGGCTCGTACCTCGTCATGGGCAGTGACTTCGGCCGGGCGATCTGTGTCCAGTACGGTACGGCGCACATCATGGCCGTCCCCGTCGAGCCGGGTCCTGGCGGGCAGTCGGTGCCGCCGCAGTTCGTCAACACGGGGCTGCCGGAGTTCACCCGCTCGCTGGCGCTCCTCGGCCGGATGTGGCGTCTGCGCTACGGGCTGACGCCGGAACAGGCGGGCCGCTGGACCGTCGACTTCCAGGCGCAGCTGGCGGCGCTGGACCCGGCGGCGCTGTCGTCGCCGGAGAGCTGGTGGTCGGTGCTGCTGGAGCAGATGTGGGACGGCCTGCTCTGACAGATCCGTTCCGAGCCTCACAACGTGCTGTACGGATGACCTGGGCGCCCTCCGCGTGACGCGGCGGGCGCCCGGGCCGTTTCCGGCTCGTCTCCCTCTTGAGCAGCGGATTCCGGCATTCCGCGTGCCATGCCGCATCCTTGGGCAGGACAGATGGGCGGAGTGTCGCATTATGCGCATTTCGCTTCGATCCAGCAGGATGTGCGCCGGATCGCGTTGTGTGCCGGAAGGGGCTTCCCGATGAGTGCTGCTCAGCCGTCTGTTCACGGTTTCGTGCCCACGCGCGGGCGTGGCTACCACCCGGAACAGGTGGACCACGAGGTCACCACCCTGTCGCGGGTCCGTGACGACGCGTGGGAACGCGCGGCCCGCCTCACCGTCCTCGCCAAGCGCATGGAGGGCGAGGCGGCGCTGCTGCGGGAGCGGGCCGAGGAGGTGCGGGCGCGCGGACCGCAGACGTACGAGTCGCTCGGCGGCCGGGCCCCGCAGATCATGACGCTGACCGCCGACGAGGGCGACCGGGTGCGGGCGGAGGCCCGCGAGGAGGCCAGGGCGGTGCTCGACACGGCCAGGGCGGAGGGCCGGGAGACCAAGGAGGCGGCGCGGGAGGCGTCGGAGGCGGTGCGGGCGGAAGCGGAGGCGTACGCGCGTGACGTGCTCGGCGCGGCGAAGGCGCTGGCCGACACCGAACGCGTCGAGGCGCGGCGCGAGGCGAAGGCGTGGCGCGGGGAGGCGCTGGAGGAGCTGCGGGAGATGCGCCGCCGGACGCAGGCGGTGGTGGAGGGCCTGGAGAAGGGCCACGCGGAGCGGCTGGCGGCGACGGACCGGGAGATCGCCGGGCGGGCGGCGGAGTGGGAGGTCCGTACGGCGGAACTCTCCGCGTACGCGCAGGCGGAGCTGACGGAGGCGCAGCGCGCGTTCTCCGAGGCGGGGGAGCGGGCCCGCCACGGCCAGGAGAACGCGCAGGCGAAAGCGGCGGAGCTGCTGTCGTCGGCGGGAGCTTCGGCGGAGCGGGCGCTGCGGGAGGCGCAGCGGGTGGTGCGGGAACACGACGCCTCGCGCGAGGAGATGCAGGCGCACATGACGCTGGTGCGCAACGCGCTGGCCGCGCTGACGGGGAGGGCGCCGGCGGAGGGGTGACGCGTTTTCTTCGGTTCCTTCGGTGCGGGTTGGTGTTCGGTTGCGCTTACTGCTTGTCCTCAATCGCCGGACGGGCTGGGTTTGTCGTGGTGACGGGGGTTTGGGTTTGGGTGAGTGATTGGGTGCGGGTTCGGGCCGAGGGGTAGTCGTGGGTGCCCGGGTTGTGTGGTTCGGGTGGGGCCGCCCCTGTTGTTGATTGTCGCGGGGCCGGGGTGGGCGTCAAGGGCGCTCCTGCGTCGCGTCGCTGCGCGATGACCTGCGGTCACCCTTGACCCCCACCCCGGCCCCGCTAGGGAAGGCGGAGGGGGGCGGCCCGGGGGGAGGGGTCCCCGGGGGGCTTGTTTGTCCCTGGTGTTTCGTCGCGGTCCGCGCCTTTCGGCGGGGTGTTGCGCACCACTTGAATGGGGCGGTGGCGAGTCGTCTCGGCGGCTGCCACGCCGTCTGTTGGCGGGTGTGCAAGCACCGTGTCTGTGGTGGGTGGGTGGTGGGGCGGTGGTGGTAGGGGGAGGCGGCTGGTCTGGCCTGTTTCGGTGGGTTGTTTGCTGTGAGAGCCCTTTAACGCAACACAGGACACAAGGCCGGGTGGGAGAGGCCCTCAGGAGCCCTAAAATCCAGGTCAAATGGGGCATTTGGCCTGCCGGGGTGTGGTGGTGGGCAGTCTTGGCGGCCGACTGTCACCCACCGGCCCGTACGCGGGCGTCAAGCCGGAGTTGAGTGGGTGGTGGGGGCATGTGTGGTGGGTGGGGCGGTCGCCGGGCCCGTTTCGGTGGGTTGTGTGCTGTCAGAGCCCCTTAACGAAACACAGGACACAAGGCCAGGGGGAAGAGGCCCCTATGAGCCTCAAAGCCTGGGCAAATGGGGCATATTGACCACCAGGGCGGGCCGGGGCCCTGCCCGACCCCGCAGCTGACCACGGATCTCAGACACGGTGCTTGTGCGCTGGCCAACGGGCGGTCGTCAGCCGCCGAGACGAGACCGGCTGCCCCATTCAAGTGGTGCGCAAAGCCCCGCCGAAAGCCGCAGCCCGCGACGAGACGCCGAGAACAGACTGGCCCCCGGGGACCCTTCCCCCGGGCCGCCCCCCCAGCCTTCCCTTGCGGTTTCGGGGCGGGGGTCAAGGGTGGAGCGCAGCGTAATCGGCGAAGCCGACGCGACGCAGGAGCGCCCTTGACGCCCGGCCCGAAACCGCGACACTCAACCGCAAGGGGCGGCCCCACCCGCCTTGTTGGGTGCTGGCCACCCCCGACTACCCCTCGGCCCGAACCCGGGCACTGGGCAGCACCGCAACTACACAACCACCGCCACCGCCTACAACCCATCCACCCCCCGCACCTCCATCAAGCCCACCGCGAGCGCCAGCGTGATCGCGGTGAGTCTCGGGGCGAAGTCGACCACCACGTGGCCCAGTTCCGGGTGTTCCGCGTAAAGGTCCGCGAGGGTTTGCGGGGGGTGGGAGAACTGCCACAGCGCCGCCGCGTGGACGCTTGCGCCGCCGATCAGTCTCTTTGCCGCCACAGGTCCCAGTGACGGCAGGAAGCGCGTCGCCATCGCGGCGAGTTCGTCGAGGGCGGCCAAAGCGGTCAGCTTGAACGACAGGACCGCCTCGCGGGAGACGTTGCGTTCCAGGTTCAGCGCGGCATGGGCGAGAAGGTCGCAGAACAGGGGCTGATCGACCAGGGTCCTGGACAGCACGTCCGCCAGGCCGGCCACCGTACCCACCGCCGCGCCCGTACCCACCGCCGCGCCCGCGCCCGCATCCACCCCCACCCCCACCCCCGCCCCCGCCAACCGCTCCCCCACCGCTCCCGCCCACCGCGTCCAGCCCTCCGCCGTCAGCCGGAGGTAGATCTCCTCGCGCGTTTCGAAGTAGCGCAGGACCGCCGATTTGTTGATGCCCGCCTCGGCCGCGATGTCCGTGAGCGTGACCTCCCGTACGCCCTTGCGCAGCCCCAGGACCCGGGCCGCTTCCATGATCGATGCCGCTCGCAGTTCCTTGTTCTCGGGGCTGCGGGCGCGCTGGAAGGCAGGGAGCTGGCCATTCATACCCCAAAGTTAACACAACAGCGTTCTCTTGTTATCGGAACGCCGTTGCGTTAACTTCGGAGGCGTGAACACAAAGACCTGGCTCATCACCGGCAGCTCTCAAGGCCTCGGCAGGGCGGTCGCCGAGGAAGTCCTCGCCGCCGGCCAGAACGTCGTGGCCACCGCGCGGAACCCCGACGTCCTGCGTGACCTGGCCGACAAGTACGGCGACCAGGTCCTGCTCCAGCGGCTCGACGTGACCGACTTCGGCCAGGCCGAGGAGGCCGTGCGCGCGGCGGTGGACACGTTCGGCCGCCTCGACGTGGTCGTGAACAACGCGGGGTACGCCGACATGATCCCCTTCGAGGACATCACCCTGGACAACTTCCGGGCCCAGGTGGAGACGGTCTTCTTCGGCACCGTCCACGTGTCCAAGGCCGCCGTCCCCGTCTTCCGGAAGCAGGGCTCCGGTCACTTCATCCAGGTCGCCTCGATCGGCGGGCGCGGCACCGCCCCCGGTGTGTCCGCGTACCAGAGCGCCAAGTTCGCGATGGAGGGCTTCTCCGGTGTGCTCAACGACGAGCTGGGCCCCCTGGGCATCAAGGTCACCCTCGCCGAGCCCGGCCTCATGCGTACCAACTGGTCGGGCCCGTCCATGAAGATCGCCCCGTACGGAGAGGCGTACGCGCCCACAGTCGGCGCGATAGCCGACCACCTCCGTGGCCTGCGGGGCAAGGAACCGGTCGACCCCGCCAAGATCGGGCGGGTGTTCCTCCAGGTGGCGGAGATGGACGAGCCCCCGCTGCACCTCGTGCTCGGCAAAGCCGCCGTGGACATGAACGCGGCCAACATGGCCGCGCTGGTGGCCGGCGACCAGCGGTGGGCGGAGCTGGGCCGTTCGGTGGACTTCGACTGAGCCACCCCACCGGCGCCCGGCGCCGGCCCGACATGCCGCGTACAGACCCGGCTCAGGACGAGTTGGCCGTATCGCCGCGAGACACCGCGGGACACCGCGGGACACCGCGAGACACTGCGGGACACCGCCTACTCGTCCGGCAGCACCGGGAACACGCGCGGCGCCACGAACAGCAGCACCAGAACACACAGCACCGCCGCCCCCGCCGCCCCCACGAACACGTGGTCCACCGCCGCGTCCACCGCCCGCCGCAGGTACTCCTCCGACGACGCGCTCAGCGACCCGGGGTGGCTCAGCGCGGTGGAGACCGCGTCCAGGTCTCCGGGCAACCCCGGCCCCGCCCCGGAACCCGCCCCCGAACCCGAACCCGCGCCCGCCCCCGCCGCCAGCCGCGACGCCAGGACGCCGTTCGCCACCGCCCCGAACACCGCCGCCCCCACGCTCTGACCGATCTGGCGGTTGAAGAGGATCGACGCGGTCGCCGTACCCCGCTCCGCCCAGCCCACCGAGGACTGGACCCCGATGATCAGGGGGAGTTGGAAGAGCCCCAACCCCGCCCCGAGGACCAGCATGATCAGCGCCGGCTGCCACGCCTCCCCGGGAAAGGGGAGCAGCGGGAACGCCAGCAGGACCGCGAGCGCGACCGACATCCCGACGAGCGCGGTCCTGCGGAATCCGATCCGGTTGTACACACGGTTCGAGAGTGCCGCGCTCACCGGCCAGCTCAGCGTCATCGCGGACAGGACGAAGCCCGCCGCGATCGGCCCGAGCCCGAGGACGGACTGCGCGTACGTGGGTACGAAGAGCGTCGGCGCGACGATCAGCAGCCCCAGCGCGCCGAGCGCCAGATTGACCGCCGCGATCGTACGGCGCTTCCACACCCACCCCGGAATGATCGGGTCCGCCGCCCTGCGCTCGATCACGACGGTCAGGCAGGCCAGTGCCACGGAGCCCGCGAGCAGCCCCAGGGAGGGTACGGAGACCCACGGCCACGCCACCCCGCCCTGGACCAGCGCGGTGAGCAGCAGCGTCGCGGTGGCGAAGACCGCGAGCGCGCCCGCCCAGTCGACGCGGGGGCGCGGCCCGGCGGCGGGCCTGGCCGGTTCGTGCAGGTGGCGGACGATCAGCCAGAGCGCCACCGCCCCCACGGGCAGGTTGACGATGAAGATCCACCGCCAGTCCACGTACCCCGCGAACAACCCGCCGACCAGCGGTCCCGCGACCGACGACGTCGCCCAGACGGTGGACAGCCTGGCCTGGATCTTGGGGCGTTCCTTGAGGGGGTAGAGGTCGGCCGCGATGGTCTGCACCGTGCCCTGGAGCGCGCCGCCGCCGAGGCCCTGGACGACGCGGAACGCGATGAGGGCGGCCATGTTCCAGGCGCTCGCGCAGAGCAGTGAGCCGATGAGGAAGATGATGATGCCGGCGATCAGGACGGGCTTGCGGCCGAGCGTGTCGGAGAGTTTCCCGTACACGGGCAGGGTGACCGTCACGGCGAGCAGATAGCCGGAGAACAGCCAGGAGAAGACGGAGAATCCGCCGAGGTCGCCGACGATCTGCGGGACGGCGGTCGCGACGATCGTGCCGTCCAGCGCCGCCAGCGCCATGCCGAGCATCAGCGCCGCGACGACGGGGCCGCGCCCGCGGGGAGTGGCGGGAGCGGCTTCGGTTATCGCCTCGGTGTCGTGGGCGTCCCCGGCGTCCTTGGTGTCTTCCGTGTCCTCGGTGCCGCCGCTGCTCACAAGATCCCTTCCCTATGCACGTATGTGCGTCGGGGACACCCTCTCACCCACCGGCCCCCCGGTGGCAGGGCGCGGCCCCGCCACCGGCCACGGAGCGAGTCCCCTAGGGGCTCCTCCTTACTTCCGGCCAGGGGCCTGTCCTTCCGGTGGAGGACGCGTGGAGAGCGCCGTGGTCCTTAGCTTGTACGTACGGCAACCGCGGCCGCCGGTACGGGGGGCGACCGCACCCGGGGGGTGGGGAAAACCCCCTGGCCAAGACACCGCCGCGCACCAGGGTGCGCGCGGGCGTCGGCCGACAGACTCAGAGCACATCCCGGGACCCCGTCGCGCCGACCGCGACGAGGGGAACGACTGACTTAGGAGAATGACCGTGACAACGGCTGCAACCATCCCCAGGCACGGGGGCACTGGAGAGCGTACGGCCGTCGCGGCGCGAGCGCGGCAGGTCGTCAAGGCGTACGGGGCGGGCGAGACCCGCGTCGTGGCGCTCGACCACGTCGATGTGGACGTCGCCCGGGGGGAGTTCACGGCGATCATGGGCCCTTCGGGCTCGGGCAAGTCGACGCTGATGCACTGCCTCGCCGGGCTCGACACGGTGACCTCGGGGGAGATCTACCTCGACGAGACCGAGATAACGAAGCTCAAGGACAAGCGCCTGACGCAGCTGCGCCGGGACCGGATCGGCTTCATCTTCCAGGCGTTCAACCTCCTGCCGACGCTCAACGCGCTGGAGAACATCACGCTGCCGATGGACATCGCCGGCCGCAAGCCGGACGCCGAGTGGCTCCGGAAGGTGGTGGAGACGGTGGGCCTCGCCGACCGGCTCAAGCACCGGCCGACGCAGCTGTCCGGCGGTCAGCAGCAGCGGGTCGCGGTGGCCAGGGCACTCGCCGCCCGCCCCGAGATCATCTTCGGCGACGAGCCGACCGGGAACCTGGACTCGCGGGCCGGCGCCGAGGTGCTGGGCTTCCTGCGCCGGTCGGTGGACGACCTGGGCCAGACGATCGTGATGGTCACGCACGACCCGGTCGCCGCGTCCTACGCGGACCGCGTGCTGTACCTCGCGGACGGCCGGATCGTGGACGAGATGTTCCGCCCGACCGCCGAGGCCGTACTGGACCGCATGAAGGACTTCGACGCGCGGGGGCGGACGTCGTGACCGTGGTCAAGACCTCGATGCGCAACTTCTTCGCGCACAAGGGGCGGATGGCGCTGTCGGCCGTCGCGGTCCTGCTGTCGGTGGCGTTCGTCTCCGGCACGCTCGTCTTCACGGACACGATGAACACGACGTTCGACAAGCTCTTCGCCGTCAGCTCGCCCGACGTGACGGTGAGCCCCAAGTCCTCCGGTGGCGAAGGCGGCCAGCCCGGCACGGGCAAGCCCGAGACCCTGCCCGCTTCCACCGTCGCGCGGGTGGGCGCGGTGGCCGGGGTGAAGTCCGTCGAGGGCGCGGTCAGCAGCCAGAGCGTGACCGTCGTCAACGCGGAGAACAAGAACGTGGGTGCCACGACCGGCGCGCCGACGTTCGTCGGCAACTGGACCCGCAACGACCTGCGTTCGATGGAGATCACCTCCGGCCACGCGCCGCGTGGTCCCACGGAGGCGATGATCGACGCCGACACCGCCGACAAGCACCACATCAAGATCGGTGACGAGCTGCGCGCGATCGCCGTCACGGGCACCTTCCCCAAGAAGATCACCGGCATCGCCGCCTTCAAGGTGACCAACCCGGGCGCGACGGTCCTCTACCTGGACACCGCGACCGCCCAGCGTGAACTGCTCGGCGCCCCGGGACTGTTCACCCAGTTGTACGTCACCGCCGACGCGGGCGTCAGCGACACGGAGCTCAAGCAGGACGTGGCGGCGGCGCTGGGAGCGGGGACGGCGGGGACGGCCGGGACAGCGGGGCCGTACAAGCTCCAGACGCAGAAGGAGGCCGCCGACGCGAACCGTTCGGACGTCGGGTCCTTCCTGGACGTGATGAAGTACGCGATGCTCGGCTTCGCCGGGATCGCCTTCCTCGTCGGCATCTTCCTCATCGTCAACACCTTCTCGATGCTGGTCGCCCAGCGCACCCGGGAAATCGGCCTGATGCGGGCGCTCGGCTCCAGCCGCAAGCAGATCAACCGCTCGGTGCTCTTCGAGGCCGTACTGCTCGGGGTGTTCGGGTCGGTCGCCGGGGTGGCGGCCGGGGTGGGCCTGGCCGTCGGGCTGATGAAGCTGATGTCGGCCACCGGCCTGGAACTGTCCACCGGCGACCTGACCGTGAAGTGGACGACTCCGGCGATCGGGCTCGTGCTGGGTGTGGTGGTCACGGTCGTGGCCGCGTACATCCCGGCCCGGCGGGCCGCGCGGATCTCCCCGATGGCCGCGCTGCGCGACGCCGGGACCCCCGCGGACGGACGGGCCGGCCTGCTCAGGGCCGTCCTCGGGCTGCTGCTCACAGCGGCGGGCGCTCTGTCGCTCGTCGTGGCGACCCGCGCCGACGAGGCGGCGGAGGGTTCGCTGTTCCTCGGGGTGGGCGTGGTCTTCACGCTGATCGGTTTTGTGGTGATCGGCCCGCTGCTCGCAGGTGGTCTGGTACGGGTGCTCAGCGCGGTGCTGCTCCGGGTGTTCGGCCCGGTCGGGCGGCTGGCGGAGCGCAACGCGCTGCGTAATCCCCGCCGTACGGGAGCCACGGGCGCCGCGCTGATGATCGGCCTCGCGCTGGTGGCGTGCCTCTCGGTGGTCGGCTCCTCGATGGTCGCCTCGGCCACCGACGAGCTGGACAAGTCGGTGGGCGCGGACTTCATCATCCAGCCCTCCGTACCGAACACACCGATCGTGCCGAAGGCGCAGGCCGCGCTGGAGCGTACGCCCGGCATCGAACACGTCACCCAGTACCGGATGGTCGACGCCAAGCTGACCACGCCGGACGGCAAGGCGGAGGACGAAGGAGTGGTCGCCGCCGACCCGACGTACGCGCAGGACCTGCGCCGGGAGACGGTGTCGGGGGAGCTGGCGGGGGCGTACGGCAAGGACGCCATGTCGGTCGGGGACGCCTTCGCCGAGCGGCACGGCGTCAAGGTCGGCGACACGATCAAGGTCGCGTTCAAGGCCGGTGAGACGGCTCGGCTCAAGGTCGCGGCGATCACGTCGGACGACACGAACATCGACAAGGGCGCGATGTACACCAACCTCGCGACGGCGGAGAAGTACGTGCCGGCCGACAAGATGCCCAAGAACATGATCATGTTCGCGGCGGCGCAGGACGGCAAGGAGAAGGAGGCGTACGAGGCCCTCAAGAAGTCGCTCGCGGAGTACCCGCAGTACAAGGTGCAGAACCAGACCGACTTCAAGCAGGACCTCAAGGACCAGATCAGCCAGCTGCTCAACATCGTGTACGGCCTGCTGGGCCTGGCGATCGTGGTCGCGGTGCTGGGCGTGGTGAACACCCTGGCCCTGTCGGTGGTGGAACGCACCCGCGAGATCGGCCTCCTGCGCGCGATCGGCCTCTCGCGGCGCCAACTGCGGCGCATGATCCGCCTGGAGTCGGTGGTGATCGCGGTCTTCGGCGCGCTGCTGGGCCTGGGCCTCGGCCTCGGCTGGGGCACGGCGGCCCAGAAGCTGCTGGCGCTGGAGGGCCTGGGGGTCCTGGAAATCCCCTGGCCGACGATAGCGGGCGTCTTCGTGGCCTCGGCTTTCGTGGGCCTGTTCGCAGCCCTGGTCCCGGCGTTCAGGGCGGGCCGGATGAACGTACTGAACGCGATCGCGAGCGACTGACCCTTCTCGACGACAGACGGGCCCTGGTAGGCATCACGGATGCCTACCAGGGCCCGGTACGTGGGGCGACGACAGCGGCCGGGCCATTCAGCGGGTGTCTCCCGGCGGGCGGAGGCGGAGGGCGTCTCACATACTCGCCAGAGTCTTGGCAACCAGCTGCCGTGCCTCGTGCCCGTAGACGGATTCACGTTGCAGTCGTTCGAACATCGCGGCGTAGAGGGCGATTTCCTTCGGTCTGGTGACCTTGATCGCCGCTGTGGGTGTCTCGAGTGCCACGGCGTTCTCGTCGAAGATCCAGAAACCGGTGGTCCCGACGGCTCGTCGCCGGGCGTCGGCCGGGATGATGCCGACGGACACGAACGGCAGGCGCATGAGCGACAACAGGTGGGCCAATTGGTCAGCCTGGTCGGACGGCGTACCGCGGCGTGTGCGCAGCGCCTGTTCGCCGAGGACCACGAGGATGCGTTTGCCCGGCGTCATGGCGGCGGCGGTACGTTCGGCTTTCATGGCCACGGTGGCATCGGCGTCGTCCGGGGAGTCGAGGAACTCGTACCAGAAGGCGAGCATGTGCCTGATGTACGTCTCCGTCTGGAAGATGCCGGGCATGACGACGGGTTCGTGAATGCGGAAGACCGACGTCTTCCGGTAGGTGGCCACAGTGTGCAGATCACCGAGACGCCGCAGCCCTGCCCGGGATTGCCGTGCCCATTCCACATAGGCGGACTCCACGGAGCGTGCCGTCGCGACCAGTTCGGGAATCTGATCCTCGGCGCCGCATGCGGCGCACCAGTCCCGGATGTTGCGTTCGGTGGGCGTCTGGCCACCGTTCTCCACCCGGCTGATTCGTGTGACGTGTTGTCCTGTGGCATCCGCGACGGCCTGGCCGGTGAGACCGGCCGACTTCCGGATGTCTCGCAGCCGGGCGCCAAGGTCTTTGCGTGCCTCGGCCACGGGGCTACTCGGATCGGTAGGCATGGAGCGGCGCCGCCAAGGCCCAGACGGATTCGAATGCCTCTCGACAGGTTCGTACGGTCCGGTCGTCCTCGGTGATCTCGAACGACAAATTGGTTCCGTTCCCGGTGTAGTGGAGGAACAGGACGAGTTCGTCGTCGAATACGTAGAAGTCCCCACTGCCCGGCAGCGGCACCGTCGCCAGTCGCGGCCGGGCGACGTAGCGGATGTCCTCACCGGCGTCGGTGAACAGGCCGACGTGGCTCATCGTCCACCGCTGGTAATCGCTGACGGGCTCGGACACCACACGGGCCCGGCGGCACGTCCGCCCGGCGGCCCGGTGCCCCCGCAGCATCTCGAGCCACCAGCCCAGCCAGGCGAAGTCGTCGGGCTCTCCGCGGCGCCACGTGGCCATGTGCGGCAGTTCGACTTCGGTTCCATAGGAATCCCGGGTTTCCAGATGGACGAACGACTTCTTGACGCCTTTGCACAGCCGATTCAGTTCGTCGTGGTCGGCGGGGCGCATCACTGCCGCTGCCGGAAGAACGGGATCATCCGGTCGGGGATCTCGACGCACGTCTCGCCTTCCGGGATGTCCATGGCGGCCAGCGCGTCGGGATCGGTGACCACCCAGCCCTGCACGACCCAGGATTCGCGGTCGGTGCGATAAAGCGTCGGTGAGCCGCTGGGTTCCGAATCCGGGTCCTTGGCTACAAGGGTGAGTAACAACTCCGCCTCCTAGGAAGAGGGTTGCGGAAACATGCAGTAACGGCATCCTTACGGAAGGTGTGCGGGTCGTCAATCTGCAACTTTCCGCAACCTTCTGGCACGGCATTCCGCCGCGTCCCTACGGTTCTGTCGACCGAGGAGGTAGCAATGATCGATGAGTCCGCAGCACCTTGGGGTCTGACCCGCATGCGGCCGTTTCCGGCCGGCCCCCGTGACGCGCCTGCCACTGTCGTACTCGATCCGGTGACACAGACAGGGGTGTGGTGCGACGACGACGGGAGCATGGTGCCCGTGACGCTGATGAGCAAGCACAAGAGGTCGGAAACCTCGTCGGAGACCAAGCCGAGAACCAGCCTGGACGGCACTCCGGACGAAGGAAGCGACCAGAGCGGGGACAGCGACTGATGGGCGTCGAGAGTGGGGAGGCGCCCGTCCTCGTCGTCAGCCGGGCGGATGATGTCACTGCCGACCTGGTCATCGAGGAGTTGAACGAGAGGGCCGTCCCGGTCGTACGTCTGAACCCCGCCGACTTCCCCGGCACGGTCACGGTCGACGCGCTCCTCGGACGAGGACTGCACGGCAGCCTGCGTACCTCGACCCGCACGGTCGAACTCGGTGGGGTCCGCTCCGTCTACTGGCGCCGTCCCGGCGTCTACGCCGCTCCGGAAGGCCTGAGCGAACAGGACGGTGACTGGTGTCGTGGTCAGGCCCAGTACGGGCTCGGTGGCATCCTCGGGGCGCTGCCGGGCGCGCACTACGTGAATCACCCCTGGCGGAATCGCGACGCGGAGTACAAGCCGGCCCAGCTCGTCACCGCCGCGCGGTGCGGGCTGGACGTACCTCCGACACTGATGACCAACGACGCAGAACACGCAAGGGAGTTCGCCACACAGTGCGGGCCCGTCGTGTACAAGCCTGTGCGCAACACGGACTACCTCGGGGGTGGCGGCCGAGCGCTCACCGTTTGGGTCGACGAGGTGGAACCGGCGGACATCACCCCGGGCGTGGCGCGGACAGTTCATCTGTTCCAGCACCGCGTGGACAAGGTGGCCGACGTCCGGCTCACCGTCGTCGGCGAGAAGGCCTTCGCGGTGCGCGTCGACGGCGCGCCTCGGCTGGACTGGCGCCGGGACTACGATGCTCTGTCGTACACGCTGATCGAGACACCGCCGCGTGTGGCCAAGGCTGTACGGAGCTATCTGGACGCCTTCGGACTGGTCTTCGCCGCCTTCGATTTCGGCCTCGACCGCACCGGGCTCTGGTGGATGTACGAATGCAACCCCAACGGTCAGTGGGCGTGGTTCCCCGATCCGCTCACCCGGCAGATCGCCGTGGCGCTCGCCGATCAGCTCCAGTATCAGGGGACTTCTCTGACCAGGGAGTCGGCATGACCACTGACGACACGGCGAGCCTCCGCCGTGACCTCGCCGCTCGCATGGCGGACATCGGCTCGCTCACCGACCCCGCGTGGCGTGCGGCGGTGGAAGCCGTACCTCGTGACGTCTTTCTCGGTACGGATGTGTACCGGCCGGCCGGCCCGCTGTGGGAACCGGTCCGCCGCCACGGTGTCGGCGAGAAGGAGTGGCTCGGGCTCGCTCATGCCGACACCACCTGGGTGACTCAGGTTGACGGGACCGACGCGGCCGATGCCTCCGACCCCGTGGCGGGGAGACCCACGTCGTCCTCGACCCTCCCGTCCCTGGTCGTGCGGATGCTCGAAGTGGCCGGCGTGAAGGAAGGGGACAAGGTACTGGAAGTCGGAACGGGGACCGGGTACTCGACCGCCATCCTCTGTCACCGGCTGGGAGCGGCCAACGTCACGTCGATCGAGTACGACCCGGGCCTGGGGCGGAGCGCGGCCGAGCATCTGTCGACGGTTGGCTTTTCGCCGACCCTGGTCACAGGGGACGGGCTCCAGGGGTACTACGAGGGAGGCGACTACGACGCCGTTGTCGCCACCTGTGCCGTACGGCACATCCCGCCGTCCTGGCTGTGGCAGGTCCGGGACGGTGGCACCATCACCGGCGCGCTCGGGGGCTGGATGACAGGTTCAGGACTCATCCGTCTGAGCCTCGGTGGCGACGGTGCCGCCAGTGGTCGATTCACCGGAGACGAGGTCTCGTTCATGCTCGCCCGACCCCATGAACGCCCGCCTCGGCCGATGTTGATCCGGCGGGTGGGTGACGTCCGTGCCTGCCGTGTCGATCCCGGCCTCTTCCAAGACTGGACCGGCCGCTTCGTTGCTCAACTAGCCGCACCGTCGGCTGAGTTCGTCACCAAGGGCGACGATGTGGTCCTGGTGGACGTGGCGACCGGCTCGCAGGCGTGGACCGAGCCCGAGGGTGCGGGGAAGGGATGGACCGTCCACCAGAGCGGGCCGCTTCGGCTGTGGGACCGGGTGGAGGAGGCACTGGCGACGTGGCAGGCCGCTGGATCACCGGCTCAGACCGCCTTCGGAATGACGGTCACTGACGAAGTTCAGACGGTGTGGCTCGAAGCTCCGGACGGCCCGGGATGGCAACTGCCCACCTGAGCGGATCGGTGGCGGTGGTGGGCCGAGCGGCGCGGTGGCAGCGGGTCGGCACGGCCGCGATAACGTACGGGCCTCCGGTCCCGGTGGGCGTCCTCCAACGCCCACCGGGGCCGGACTTGTGCGTTCTGTGCGGTGTTCAGGCGGCCTGCTCCTGCTCTTGTCCTTGGCCGTTGTCGCCTGCGGGGGCGAGCCAGACCAGCCGGGGCGCACACCCCTCCGACCGCCCGACAAACCGCATCACGTGATCCGCCGCCTCCAGCCGCCAGCGCCGCCCGCCGCCGACCTGGGTGACCTCAGCTTTCCCGTCCTCGTACGCGAGCCCCCAGGCGATGACAACGGCGTCCCGGTCCTCCGTACCGATCCCCGACTCGACAACGACGGCGAACAGGCGGGGCGCGGTGTCGCGCACGAGTTCGTACAACTCCCGCTCGAAGTCGAACGGGTCCGGGGCGGGGTTCTGCGGCGATACGGTCATGGGATTCCCCTGTCGGGAGAAGGGCGGGGCGGGGTGATAGGCACGGGAGTTGGTCAACTGCCGTGACGTGGTTCACAATGTAGCCGAGTGATGGCATGTATGCCGTTGAGTCAACGTGATGCACTCGAAAGAGAGGGGAGACTCATGCCGTCAAAAGTTGTGCCGCCGACGGTACGCCAGCGCCGCTTGGGTACTGAACTGCGCAGACTGCGCGAGCAGGCCGATCTGTCCACGACTGAGGCCGGCGCACTGCACGGCACATCTCAACCTCGCATGAGCAGCATCGAAGCGGGACGGTACTCGGTGGGGGCGGACCGGGTCCGGGCCATGGCGCGTAGTTACACCTGCACGGATGAACCGCTGATCGAGGCTCTTGCGGCGATGACCGGTGGACGGACGCGCGGCTGGTGGGACGAGTACCGGGACATGCTTCCGCCGGACACGATTGATCTGGCCGAACTTGAACACCACGCCAGCGCGATGCGTACGGCTTCGGTGATTCATCTGCCTGGTCTGCTCCAGACAAGAGCCCATGCCCACGCCATCATTGGTGACGTGGTGCCGTCACTGGCGCCGCATGAGGTTGAACACCGGGTCTCGTACCGAATCAAGCGGCAGGTGGTTCTCTACGGGGACAGCCCGACGCCGTTGACCGCGATCATCCATGAGGCCGCACTGCGCATGGGTTTCGGCGGACCGGAGACTGCGCGCTCCCAGTTGGAGGCTCTCCTCGACATGAGCGAGCGCGAGCACATCACCATCTTGGTGATCCCCTTCGGTGGAGGCACCTTCCCGAGCTCCGGACAGGGAATTCACTACATCGCAGGAAAGGTCCCGGCTCTGGACACGGTCCAACTCGACACGGACCATGGCTCGGCGTTTCTTGACGCCCAACCGCAGTTGGTGAAGTACCGGACCGTTCTGGACCGCATGGAGGGCTGTAGCCTCAAACCAGCGAAGTCCCGGGATCTGATTCGCAGGATCGCAGGAGACATGTAAGGAAGGGGAACCATCGTGTCCGCCCTCGACTGGCAGAAGTCGTCGTTCAGTGGCGAGGCAGCCAACTGTCTCCACATCGCTGCGGCCGACGATGGGACGGTCAAGCTCCACGAGAGCGACGACCCGGACATGATCGTCACCACCACCCCGGAGAAGCTCCGCGCCTTCATCCTGGGTATCAAAGCAGGCGAGTTTGACCACTTCGCCGAGGTTGAAGGCGACGGGTAGTTGCAGTGCTCGGGTTCGGGCCGAGGGGTAGTCGGGGTGCCCGGCATCGAGTGAGGCGGGTGGGGCCGCCCCTTGCGGTTGAGTGTCGCGGTTTCGGGGCGGGCGTCAAGGGCGCTCCTGCGTCGCGTCGCTGCGCGATGACCTGCGGTCACCCTTGACCCCCGCCCCGAAGCCGCAAGGGAAGGCAGAGGGGGGCGGCCCGGGGGAAGGTTCCCCGGGGGCTAGTTTGTGCTTCCTGTTTCGTCGCGGGCCTCGGCTTTCGGCGGGGTTTTTCGCACCACTTGAATGGGGCGGTGGCGAGCCGTCTCGGCGGCCAACCACCGCCTGTTGGCGGGTGTGCAGGCACCGTGTCTGAGATCCGTGGTCGGCTGCGGGGTCGGGCAGGGTTCCCATCCGCCCTGGTGGCCGATATGCCGCATTTGCTTGGCCTTTGGGGTCCGCTGGAGGCCTCTCGTGGCCGGTCGTGCGTCCTATGTTTCGTTAAGGGGCTCTGGTGGCACACACCCCACCGAAACGGGCCGGGCGGCCGCCCATCCCACTCACTCGGCTGCGGTTTGACCTCTGTGTGCGGGCCGGTGGCTGGCGGCCGGGTGGTGGGCCCAGCCCCGGCAGGTGAAATGCCTCATTTGCCCTATCCTTGAGGGCTCCTGAGAGCCCTTCATCCCCGATCTTGCGTCGTGTGTTGCGTTAACGGGCTCTCAGAGCACACCACCCACCGAAACAGGCCGGACCGGCCGCCTCTCCCCGCCACCTCCGCCCCACCATCCACTCAGCTCAGACACGGTGCTTGCGCGCCCGCCAACAGGCGGTCGTCAGCCGCCGGGCCGAGACCGACTGCCCCATTCAAGTGGTGCGAAAATCCCCGCCGAGAGGCGCGGTCCGCGACGAAACCCCGACAACAGACTGCCCCCCGGGGGACCTTCCCCCGGGCCGCCCCCCTCCGCCTTTCCTAGCGGGGCCGGGGTGGGTGTCAAGGGTGGAACGAAGTGGAATCGGCGAAGCCGACGCGACGAAGGAGCGCCCTTGACGCCCGGCCCGGCCCCGCGACAATCAACAACAGGGGCGGCCCCACCCGAACCAGACAACCCGGGTGCCCCCGACTACTCCTCGGTCTGAACCGATTGCCACCTCGGGCCCGTTGCCGCGTCTCCGCACCACACATACTGGCCGTCGGGCTCCACCGTCATGCCGTAGTCGTACAGGTTGGGGCTGGCCATGGCGATCCATGCGTCCCACGCCTCCTCCAACTCGTCGGCCAACCGGCGCGGTCCGGCCTGATGTACCACCGTGCTGTTGTCGTCGTCACCGCCACTGCCCACGGCTGACAGTGTTGCCCAGGACCCGACCCCACCCTCGTCGTGCAGCCACGCGTTCAGGCCGTCTTCGTCCTCCGCTGTGGTGATTCGGACGTCCGGCAGGGCGACCCTCAACGCGAACCGTAGATGGGCGTTGTCCCGCAGCGGTTCCAGGTTTCTGGTCATCGAGCGTTCGGCCTCGGCGGGGGCGGTTCCGCGTACCTGGCTGAAGGTCCGCGCCGGACCGGCGGTTCCCCTCGCGGACATGAACTGGGCCAGTCCCTGCACCCAACCCGTCGCCGACTTGCCATCCTCCGCCACCGTCAGCGCGACGTGTCCCAGCCGGCCCCACGGGGTCACGATCCTGCCGCCCGGTCTGGTCTGGGCCACCCACGCCCACGGGATCCGGTCGACCGCGTACGTGGCCATCACCCGGTCGTACGGTGCCCCCGCCGGCCACCCCGTGCCGCCGTCACCCACCACGACCCGCACCCGGTCACCCGAGCGTCCCGCCGCGCCAAGGCGCTCCCGTGCCCCTACCGCCAAGTCTGGATCCACCTCGACGCTGGTCACCGACTCGTCCCCCGCCCGCCACGCGAGCAACGCGGCGTTCCGGCCCGTGCCGGTGCCCAGTTCCAGAACCCGGTGGCCCGGTTCCAGCAGGAGCGAGTCCAGCATGTCGACCACCACCGCCTCGCACGAGAGGCTGGAGGAAGGGAGCCCGTCGGTGACCTGGGTGACAGCGGCGTCGTCCGGATTCCCGTACACCTCCGCCGCCCACCCCTCGGGGTCGCTGTCCCGGTCCACCGGCACGTACGCACAATCGTCCCAATGCCACAGCCGGTCCGGTGCGAAGAGGTGCCGTGGCGCGGCGTCGACAGCCGAGCGGATCCAAGGAGACCGGTCGGGCCAGTCGCCACGCAGGTCCATCTCCGCCGCCAGGCCGCGACGCCACTCATCCCATGAGTCCACGCGTTCCTACTTCTTGTGCTTGCCGTCGGGCTCAGGTGCTTTCGGCACCTGCCCGTCCGAGTTCCCCGGCGGCGGTGTGCCCTGCCCGGGCTGCGGTGGTGGCTTCTCGTGTTTGGCCATGGTGCGCCTCCTTCGTCAGCGTCCTGTGACGCTGTTTCAGGATGACGTCGCCGCCGTCCCCTCTTCCACCACCTTGCATCAGCTTGCACACCAAATCGCCTGCTCAGCGTTCGCATTGGCGCGTCTTCGGCTTAACTTCAAAAGGCGAGGGGAGCCAAGCGCACAGACAGTCGAAGGCTGAGGATGTCCCTGAAGTTCATCGGAATCGATCCTGACACCGATCGTGATCACTGTCCTACGGTGTGGGTGGACCCCGAGGCACGTGAAATCCTTTTGCAGGGCTGGAAGCCCGACCCCGCGACAGCAGCGGAGTGTGACGCGACCAGCCCGGCGAACGGACCCGTGCCGGACAGCGAGGCGATTATCAGGATTCCCGCCCGTATGGTTCCCATGATCAGAGAGGCGTGCGATGCCGTCGAACGCGCCGAGCTTCGGTGAACTGCTGGGTCAGTGCCGGATGTCCGCATTGCACCTGGAGATGCGGGACAGCTACGCACCCACGGAGCGATTCGACGCGTGGAGGCGAGGGGAGCGGATCAACTGGGCCGATCAGGGGTCGTGGTGGCACCCGTACGACCAGTTGATCGCCAACAGCGTGGCTCGGGGCGTAATGATCCGTCGCGCGCGCATCATCTCCGAGCCGGTGAGCGAATACATCCGCTGGGAGCACTACGTCACGCGCGGCAATGTCATGGCGGGGGAGGAAGTGCGCTGGCTGCCACGTCGGCTGGCCAACGGAATCCCGCTGCCTGCCAACGACTTCTGGGCCTTCGACGAGTCCATGCTCCGCGTGCACCACTTCTCCGGCGACGGGGAGGTGGTCGAGGATGAACTCACCGACGCCCCCGCCATGATGGCGCTCTGTGTGGCGGCCTTCGAGAGGGTGTGGGAACGTGCCATCCCGCACGAGGACTTCGTGATCTGAACGAACGGCCGGCTCGCCACCATGCCCCAGCACCCCTCCGCCACCGCCCGCCAGGCCCGCGAGGCGCTCGCGGCACGCCTGCGCGATCTGCGGCTCGACGTTGGGATCTCGGGGCGTGAACTGGCCGTCAGGTGCGCGTGGTCCGAGTCGAAGACATCGCGGATCGAGAACGCCCGTACGCAGCCGTCGGATGCGGACATCCGAAGCTGGTGCGTGGCCTGTCATGCCGCCGACCGGTCGGAGGACCTGGTCGCGGCCAACAGGCAGTCCACCGAGGCGAATGTGGAGTGGCGGCGGCTTCAACGCTCCGGTCTACGAAACCTTCAGGAGGCGGGCGCGCCACTCTACGAACGTACGGCGCGATTCCGTGCGTACTGCTCCGACGTAGTGCCTGGCTTTCTACAGACGCCGGATTACGCGACCGCGCTGCTCACTTCCATTGCGTCCTTCCGAGGCACCCGGCACGACGTGGAGGAAGCTGTCGCGGCGAGGCTGAGGCGCAACAGAGTCGTACATGAAGACCGGCGTCAGTTCTTCCTCGTGATGGAGGAATCCGTTCTCCGGTACCGCATCGGCGACGACAGGACGATGTCCGCCCAGCTCGACCACCTCTTGTCGTTCACGGCCCGCCCCCATGTCAACCTGGGCGTGATTCCGTTCTCGGCCGTACGCACCATGTGGCCCTTGCCGACCTTCACCGTGTTCGACGCCGAACGCGTGCACGCCGACACACTGGACGCCGCCGTGACCTTGACCCAGCCGAGTCAGGTCGATCTGTACGCCAGAGCGTTCGACCTCCTCGCACGGCACTCCGTACGAGGAGAGTCTGCGCGGAAGCTGATCTCTGACGCTGCGGAACGTCTTCGCAGAGCCTGAGCACACCCGCTACAGGGCGTTACGCGTCAACCACTCGTCGTGGTTGTACGAGTCCCTCGACGGGTCCGGGGGCGTCGCCGGGACGGCCTGGACCGTGTCCTCCAGGCGGATGCGCTCCGGCAGTGTGCCGAAGCGGGTGTGGCGGGTTGCTTCGGCCTGGTCCTGGGGGGTCTTCGCATCGGGCATGTCGACGCCTCCTTCGTTGGAACGGGAACCTTCGGACGGTGGTGGCTATTCCTCGGCCGTCCGAGCGGTCTCTCGGGGGCCACCGCCCCGTCCCCCCCGTCTCTCCCGGCGACGTACCCTGGGAGCACCCCGGCCCGTGCGACGTGTCGGGCCCTTCGCGTTGTCCCCTCAGCCGCACCGCGGCAGCCCCGCTCAACGGATCTGGACGGAAACCACCCTTCATGAGCCTGCACGGTCTGCTCGACGCCGTCATCAAGGACCCGGCGCTCGCCGAAGCGGTGAAGGCCGCCGCCGACGGTCACCGTATGCACGTCGACCTGGTCGGGCCGCCCGCCGCGCGGCCCTTCGCCGTCGCCGCCCTGGCGCGGGAGTCGGGGCGACCGGTGCTGGCCGTGACGGCGACCGGGCGGGAGGCCGAGGATCTGGCGGCGGCGCTGCGGACGCTGCTGGATCCGGACACCGTCGTGGAGTACCCGTCCTGGGAGACGCTGCCGCACGAGCGGCTCTCGCCCCGGTCCGACACCGTCGGCCGGCGCATCGCCGTCCTGCGCCGCCTCGCCCACCCTGCCAAGGACGATCCGTCCGCCGGGCCGGTCAGTGTGGTGGTGTCGCCCATTCGGTCCGTCCTTCAGCCGCAGGTCAAAGGGTTGGGCGAGCTGGAGCCCGTCGCGCTCAAGAGCGGGCAGAGCGCCGATCTGAACGAGGTCACCGAGGCCCTCGCCGCAGCCGCCTACGCCCGCGTGGAGCTGGTCGAGAAGCGCGGTGAGTTCGCCGTACGCGGGGGGATCCTCGACGTGTTCCCGCCCACCGAGGAGCACCCCCTGCGGGTGGAGTTCTGGGGCGACGACGTCGAGGAGATCCGTTACTTCAAGGTCGCCGACCAGCGTTCGCTGGAGGTCGCCGAGCACGGGCTGTGGGCGCCGCCCTGCCGTGAGCTGCTGCTGACCCCGCAGGTACGGGAGCGGGCCGCCGCGCTCGCCGAGGTCCACCCCGAGCTGGGCGAACTGCTCGGCAAGATCGCCGAGGGGATCGCCGTCGAGGGCATGGAGTCCCTGGCCCCCGTGCTGGTGGACGACATGGAGCTGCTGCTCGACGTCCTGCCCGAGGGATCCATGGCGTTGGTGTGCGAACCGGAGCGGGTACGGACCAGGGCCGCCGACCTCGTCGCCACCAGCCAGGAATTCCTCCAGGCGTCCTGGGCCGCCAGCGCCGAGGGCGGGAAGGCCCCCATCGACGTGGGCGCGGCCTCGCTCCGGGGCATCGCGGACGTCCGCGACCGGGCCCGTGAGCTGGGCATGATGTGGTGGTCCGTGTCCCCGTTCGCGGCAGACTCCGAGGCCGACGACGTCTCGGCGGAGACGATCAGGCTCGGGATGCGCGCGCCGGAGTCGTACCGCGGCGACACCTCCCGCGCCCTCGCCGACACCAAGGGCTGGCTGGCCGACGGGTGGCGCACGGTGTACGTCACGGAGGGCCAGGGCACCGCTGCCCGTACGGTCGAGGTGCTGGGCGGGGAGGGCATCGCGGCCCGCCTCGACACCCCCGAGGCCGGGAACGGCCGCGGCCTCGTGGACATCTCGCCGAACGTGGTGCACGTCGCCCGCGGCTCCATCGACTGGGGATTCGTCGATCCCGCGCTCAAGCTCGTCGTCCTCACCGAGACCGACCTCTCCGGCCAGAAGGCCGCCGGCAAGGACGGCCAGCGCCTGCCCACCAAGCGCCGCAAGACCATCGACCCCCTCACGCTGGAGGCGGGCGACTTCATCGTCCACGAACAGCACGGCGTGGGACGGTACGTGGAAATGGTGCAGCGTACGGTCCAGGGCGCGACCCGCGAGTACCTGCTGGTCGAGTACGCCGCCGCCAAGCGCGGGCAGCCCGGCGACCGGCTGTACATCCCGACCGACCAGCTGGAGCAGGTGACCAAGTACGTCGGCGGCGAGGCCCCCACGCTGCACCGCCTCGGCGGCGCCGACTGGACGAAGACCAAGCAGCGCGCGAAGAAGGCCGTCAAGGAGATCGCCGCCGACCTGATCAAGCTCTACTCGGCGCGCATGGCGGCCCCCGGCCACGCCTTCGGCCCCGACACCCCCTGGCAGCGCGAGCTGGAGGACGCCTTCCCGTACGTGGAGACGCCCGACCAGCTCTCCACGATCGCCGAGGTCAAGGAGGACATGGAGAAGACGGTCCCGATGGACCGGCTGGTCTGCGGCGACGTCGGGTACGGCAAGACGGAGATCGCCGTACGGGCCGCCTTCAAGGCCGTCCAGGACGGCAAGCAGGTCGCGGTGCTCGTACCGACCACGCTGCTGGTGCAGCAGCACTTCGGTACGTTCTCCGAGCGGTACGCGCAGTTCCCCGTCTCGGTGAAGGCCCTCTCCCGCTTCCAGTCGGACGCCGAGGCCAAGGCGACGCTCCAGGGGCTGCGGGAAGGCGCGGTCGACATCGTCATCGGTACGCACCGGCTGTTCTCGTCCGAGACGAAGTTCAAGGACCTCGGCCTGGTCATCGTGGACGAGGAACAGCGCTTCGGCGTCGAGCACAAGGAGCAGCTCAAGAAGCTCCGCGCCAACGTCGACGTCCTCACGATGTCCGCGACGCCCATCCCCCGTACGCTCGAAATGGCCGTCACCGGCATCCGCGAGATGTCGACCATCACCACCCCGCCGGAGGAGCGCCACCCGGTGCTGACCTTCGTGGGCCCGTACGAGCAGAAGCAGATCGGCGCGGCGGTCCGCCGTGAACTCCTGCGCGAGGGCCAGGTGTTCTACATCCACAACCGGGTGGAGTCGATCGACAGGGCCGCGGCCCGGCTGCGCGAGATCGTCCCCGAGGCGCGGATCGCCACGGCGCACGGGCAGATGGGCGAGAGCGCGCTGGAACAGGTCGTGGTTGACTTCTGGGAGAAGAAGTTCGACGTGCTGGTCTCCACGACGATCGTCGAGTCCGGCATCGACATCTCGAACGCCAACACCCTGATCGTGGAGCGTGGCGACAACTTCGGCCTGTCCCAACTCCACCAGCTGCGCGGCCGGGTGGGCCGTGGGCGCGACCGCGGGTACGCCTACTTCCTCTACCCGCCCGAGAAGCCTCTGACCGAGACCGCGCACGAACGGCTCGCGACGATCGCCCAGCACACCGAGATGGGCGCCGGCATGTACGTGGCCATGAAGGACCTGGAGATCCGCGGCGCGGGCAACCTGCTCGGCGGCGAACAGTCCGGCCACATCGCGGGCGTCGGCTTCGACCTGTACGTGCGCATGGTCGGCGAGGCGGTCGCGGACTACCGCGCCGCCGTGGACGGCACGGTGGAGGAGGCAGCGCCGCTGGAAGTCAAGATCGAGCTGCCGGTCGACGCGCACGTCCCGCACGAGTACGCGCCGGGCGAGCGGCTGCGCCTCCAGGCGTACCGCGCCATCGCCTCCGCCACCACCGAGGCGGACATCACGGCGGTACGCGAGGAGCTGACCGACCGCTACGGCAAGCTGCCCGAGCCGGTGGAGAACCTGCTGCTGGTGGCGGGCCTGCGCATGCTGGCGCGGGCGTGCGGGGTGGGGGAGATCGTGCTCCAGGGCCCCAACATCCGCTTCGCGCCGGTGGAGTTGAGGGAGTCGCAGGAACTGCGCCTCAAGCGGCTGCATCCCCGTACGGTCATCAAGCCGGCGGCGCACCAGATCCTGGTGCCGCGTCCGACGGCGGGGAAGATCGGCGGGAAGCCGGTGGTGGGACGCGAACTGCTGTCGTGGACCGGGGAGTTCCTGGCGACGATCCTGGGGTCCTGAGGACGCCGCCGTCCTTTCCACCCGCTGAGGCCCGGAACGCCGGGCCTCAGTAGGGGGATCGGGGGCATACGTCTCCTGCCGGGCCGGCCGGCGGGAAGCGTAGGGTGCGGGCGTGAACGGACGTGGGGTACGGGTGGCGCGGGCAGGCCTGCGCGGTGGGGCCGTGGTGCTGGCGGTCGCCGTCCTCGGCGGGTGCGAGGGCGGGATCGGCATCGACCCGGGGCCGGCCGCGTCGGCCGGGGCACAGGACCCGGGCTCGGACGCGGGCTCGGGCTCGGGCTCGGGCTCGGGCGGTTCCGGCGCGGGCCCGCTGAAGAACCCCGACGGGACGAAGCGCGGCCTCGCTCCCCTCACGTCGGAGGCGGACAGGAGCGCGGGCCGCAAGCTCATCGACCGGGTGAAGACGAAGGGGCGCGGCCCCAAGACCGGTTACGACCGCGACAAGTTCGGCTACGCCTGGCTGGACTCCGCCGACGGGGTGCCCTTCGCGCACAACGGCTGCGACACCAGGAACGACCTGCTCGCCCGGGACGGCGAGCGGCTGAAGTACCGGTCGGGGTCCGACTGCGTCGTCGTCTCGATGACGCTGCGGGACCCGTACACCGGCAAGACGATCGAGTGGCGCAAGCAGTCCGCGTCGAAGGTGCAGATCGACCATGTGATGCCGCTGTCGTACGACTGGCAGATGGGCGCGGCCCGTTGGGACGAGGACAAGCGCAAGCAGATCGCCAACGACCCGCTCAACCTCATCCCGGTGGACGGCCCCACCAACGGATCCAAGTCGGACTCGGGCCCGGCGTCCTGGCTGCCCCCGGACAAGCGGATCCGCTGTTCGTACGTGGTGCGGTTCGCCCAGGTCTCGCTCAAGTACGAACTGCCCGTGACGGCGGCGGACAAGAAGGTGATGCTCCGTCAGTGCGGCGGCTGACGCGGACGGTCGTCAGCCGTCCAGGTTCGCCAGGTCCACCACGTCCTTGTCGGCCGGGATCTCCGCCGCGACCGGGCGGTCGAACTCCGAGAACGCCATGGTCCCCTCCTCCTTGCCGGTCCAGGCGACCTTGAGCAGGTACGGCTTCCCCTCCGTCGCGACGTGCACGGTGTAGTCGGACGAGCCGTCCGTCTCCGTCAGCGTGAGCGCCGGCCGGCCGTCCACCGTGCTCACCGGGCCCTTGCGGGCCACGTTGTCGCCGCCCTCGAACGCGGCCAGCAGCTCGTCCAGGTCACAGAAGCCGACCAGGTCCTTGGCGTCGGGCTCCTTGGCGTCGGCCTTGATCCACCGGTCGGCGAGCATCTCGACCGCCGCGTCCACCTCGGCCTTCGGCTGCCCCTTGCCCTGCGCCCGCAGCAGCTCCTCGTCGTACTTCATGTACACGGTCGAGCCGGTCTTGGTGAGCGTCACCGTGCCCTGCCCGTTCATCGACATCGTGCCCGCGCAGTCGCCCTTCTTGTCGAGGGCCACATCGACGGCGACGCGCCCCTCCGGGTCGGGCATGTCGGCCTTGAGGGTCAGAGAGGTGGCGGCGCGGGTCGCCGCGAAGGCCTGGTCCATGACCTCGGGGCCGGACTGGTCCGCGAAGGGCGCGGGCTTCTTTTCGGCCTTCGCGGCCTTGGCGGACTTCTTCGCCGGGCTGTTGTCGCCGCCCGAGCCCGTTCCGCAGGCCGGGAGCGTCAGGACGGCGGCCGCGCAGAGGGCGGCGAGGGCGCCACGGCGGGCGCGGGTCGAGAGAAGGACATGCATGGTGGTCTCCGGGAAAGTTGTGTGGCGATGAGTCAATGACAACAGATGCTGTGAACCGAGTCAACCACGATTCTCGGAATCAGCAACGTCCACCACATGAATCCGTACGAAGGGCTGCGCGCCGCTATGCTCGGTCCGACACGACAGCCGTGCGGGTGAGGGAGGCAGCCAGGTGCCGGAGAGCGCAGCGGAGGTCACGGCCGCCGGAATCGCCCGGCTCGCCGGCGTCGGGAGGGCCGCCGTCAGCAACTGGCGCCGCCGCCACAGCGACTTCCCCCAGCCCGTCGGAGGCACCGAGACCAGCCCGTCCTTCGCCCTCGGCGAGGTCGAACAATGGCTGCGCGACCAGGGAAAACTCGCCGAGGTCCCGCTGCGCGAACGCGTCTGGCAGGAAGTCTCGGGCGACCCTGCGGGCGCCGCCTCCGCCCTGATCCGTACCGGCTGCGCCCTCCTCCTCGTCCACGAGCGCCCCATGGTCTGGCTGGAGCTGGCCGCCGCCAGTGACGTGCGGTTCGCCGAGTTGCTGCCCGCCGCCCTGGACGACGTCCTCACCGCCCGCCTCGGCGAACAGGGCGACAGACCGGTTCACACCCCCGGCACCAAAGAGATGCGTTCGCGTGTGCCCCTGCTGCGCTCCGCCGCCGAACTGGCCGCCGACCTCGGCGCGCGCCAAGCGTTCGAGTTCCTGCTCGGCCGCTACCTCGACGCCAACCCCCGCCAGTACACGCTCACCCCGCCCGAAGCCGCCGCCCTCATGACCGCGCTGGCGGGCGCCACCGCCGAGGGTGTGAGTGTGCTCGACCCCGCCGCGGGCACCGGCACGCTGCTGCGCGCCGTCCCGCACCCGGCCGCCCTGTACGCCCAGGAGGCCGTGCCCGAGCCCGCCGCGCTCACCGCGCTGCGCGTCGCCCTTCATACGGAGGCCGACGTGCGCGTACACGCGGGCGACACCCTGCGCGCCGACGCGTTCCCCCGCCTGGCGGTCGACGCCGTCCTCTGCCACCCGCCGTTCAACGAGCGCAACTGGGGCCACGACGAGCTGGCCTACGACCCGCGCTGGGAGTACGGCTTCCCCGCCCGTACGGAGTCCGAACTGGCCTGGGTCCAGCACGCCCTGGCCCGCCTGCGCCCCGGCGGCACCGCCGTCCTCCTGATGCCGCCCGCCGCCGCCTCCCGCCGCTCCGGCCGCCGCATCCGCGCCGACCTGCTGCGGCGCGGCGCCCTGCGGGCCGTCGTGGCCCTGCCGGCCGGCGCCGCGCCCCCGTACGGCATCCCGCTCCACCTCTGGGTCCTGCGCAGGCCCGCAGCCGGCGACCGGCCCCCGCCCGAGCTGCTCCTCGTCGACACCGCCGGGCTCGCCGCCCCCGGGGGCGGGCGCGACACCCTCGACTGGTCCGCCGTCCACGGCACGGTCCTGGACGCCTGGGGAGCCTTCGAGCGGCAGGGCACGGTCGAGGAGCGGCCCGGCGTCAGCGGCGCGGTGTCCGTCATCGAGCTGCTGGACGACGACGTGGACCTGGCCCCGGCCCGCCATCTCCCGCCCCCGGCCGCCGCGAGCGGCACCGCCGAACTCGCCCTCGTACGGGAACGGCTGACGGACACCCTGCGCCGCACCCACGACCTGGTCCCGCCGGCCGTCAGGGCGGCGGACGGCGCGGGGGAGGCGGACCGGGCCCCCCTGCCGGCCGTCACCGTCACCGTCGGCGAACTCGCCCGCGCCGGAGCCCTGGTGCTCCACGCGGGCGGCACAGGCACAAGCGCAGGCACAGGCACCGCCGCCCCCACCCCGTCCGCCGCCCCCACCCCCGTCCTCACCGAACAGGACGTCCTCGCCGGCCGCGCCCCCTCCGGCGCCCTCCCCGAAGGCCCGCCCGAGGAGCCCGTACGTACCGAGGAAGGGGATGTCGTCGTCCCCGTCCTAGGAGGCGGCGCGGTGGTGCGCGTGGTCGACGCCGCGACGGCCGGAGCCGCCCTCGGCCGCAACCTCCAGCTGCTGCGGCCGGATCCGGCCGCCCTCGACCCCTGGTTCCTCGCCGGATTCCTGCGGGGCACGGCCAACAACCGCCGGGCGAGCAGCTACGCCTCCACCGCCACCCGGCTCGACGTACGGCGTCTGCGCCTGCCCAGGCTCCCGCTCACCGACCAGCGGCGGTACGGTGAACGCTTCCGCGCGCTGGCCGCCTTCGAGGATGCGGTGAGGCTCGCGGGACAGTTGGGGGAACAGCTGGTCCGAGGGCTTCACGACGGCCTGACGGACGGCAGCGTCGACCCCGGCTGAACCAACGGCCGCGGATCCGTTCCGTGGCCGGTAAGGGCCTGTACGGGCCCGGTTCGGGGAGGAGTTGTCGATGCGGTACCAGTTCCGCGCAACCCGGGGGCGGTGTGTCACCGTCGCTGTATACGCTCGTCCCCGTACAGCGGGTTCCGCCTCGTCCCCAGGCCTTCAGGAGCAGTGATGCACGGCCACGGCTACGTGCCGCCGCAGCAACCGCGAGACGGATCCGCGGTCATCGTGTTGCGTGTGTTCTTCGCGCTGGCCGCTGTCCTCAGCTGCGGGTTCCTCGCCTGGGCGCCGATGCTGCGGCTCGCGATCATCACCCGCAAGGGCCTGAACTGGGCGCTGTTGATCCTCACCGTCGCGGTGCTCGTCCTCAGCGTGGGGCTGATCGGGACGGACGAGACCGACAACCTGACGGCCACCCAGTCGGACGTCGGCGTGGGTCTGCTCCTGGCGACCGCGGTCTCCGTCCTCGCCTACTACCTGTACGCGGAGATCGCGCACTTCAGGCGGCGTGACGCCCAAGCGGCCTTCCCGCAGCCCGTGCCGCCGCTGCCCGTCCCGCCGCGGGCTGCCTACGGCTACCCCCCGGTGGGTACGGCCACCCCGCCGCCCGCCGTGCGCCCGCACGTCCCGCCGCCCCCGGCCGTACCCCCGGCGCACGGCCACCCCGCGGACTTCGCGCGTACGGACACCCCGCACCCGGACCCGTCGCGCACGGACGGCCCGCGCACCTCCGATCTGCCCCGCACCTCCGATCTCCCGCGCACCACCGACCACCCCCGCATCGACCAGGTGCGCGCCGAGCTGGACGAGTTGAGCGACCTCCTGCGCAAGGGCAAGGGCCAGGAAGGCCGGTGAACGGACGGGTCATCGCGGACCGTTACGAGCTGTCCACGGTCATAGGACAGGGCGGCATGGGCCAGGTCTGGACCGCGTACGACCAGCGGCTCGACCGCCGCGTCGCCGTCAAGCTCCTGCGCCCCGACCGGATGACGGCCGCCAGCGGCGCCGACGAGATGCGCCGCCGCTTCGTCCGCGAGTGCCGGGTCACCGCCCAGGTCGACCACCCCGGCCTGGTCACCGTCCACGACGCGGGCGGCGACAACGACGACCTGTACCTGGTCATGCAGTACGTGGAGGGCGCGGACCTCGCCGACCACCTGGCCGAGCACGACCCGTACCCCTGGCCCTGGGCCGTCTCCGTCGCCGCCCAGCTCTGCTCCGTCCTCGGCGCCGTACACGCGGTGCCCATCGTCCACCGCGACCTCAAGCCGCGGAACGTGATGGTGCGGCCCGACGGTACGGTCACGGTCCTCGACCTCGGTGTCGCCTCCGTCCTGGACACCGACACCACCCGCCTCACCCACACCGGTTCGCCCATCGGCAGCCCCGCCTACATGGCGCCCGAACAGGCGATGGGCGGCGCCGTCGGCCCGTACACCGACCTCTACGCCCTCGGCGTGCTCCTCCACGAACTCCTCAGCGGGAACGTGCCCTTCGCGGGCTCCACCGTCCTCGGGGTCCTGCACCGCCATCTGTACGAGGCGCCCGTGCCGATCCGCCGGCTCAGGGCCGAGGTGCCCGAGCAGCTGGAGCGCATCGTGCTGCGCCTGCTCGCCAAGGACCCGCAACACCGCCCCGCCGGTGCCCAGGAGGTGTACGAACACCTCGTCCCGCTCCTGCCCGCCCGGGGCGGCCCCACGGGCCCGCTCGACCCGACCCGCCCCTTCCTGCGCCCGCACGCCCCCTGGCCGGACCGGGCCACCACCGTGCCGTCCCCGCCGGTGACCCAGCAGGCGCCCGTCCCGGCCGAACGGCCGGACGTGGCCGCGGCGGTGGACGAGGTGAAGCGGCTGCTGGGGGAGGGCAGCATCACGCAGGCCGTGGACATCCTCGGCGGCATCCTGCCCGCCGCCGCGGCGGAACACGGCGAGTACTCCCCGGTGGTCCGCATCCTGCGCAAGCAGTACGCGTCGACCCTGCTGGACGACGGCCAGTACCGGCGCGCCCTCCCGGAGTTGCGCCGCCTCGCCGACGACAGGACGGCCGAGGCGGGGGCCGGCGACCCGCAGGCGCTCCAGTTCCGGTACGAGGCCGCGCAGTGCCTGGAACAGCTCGGCGAGGCCGCCGCCGCGCTCGCGGAGTACCGCGCGCTGGTGCCGTACTACGAAAGCATGCGACAGCCGGGCGGCGACGCGGGCCGGACCTTCGAGATCCGCCACCGCATCGGGCACCTGCTGCTCGCGGTGGGCGATCACGCGGCGGCGCGGCGGCAGCTGCAGAGCCTGCTGTGGGACACGGAGCGGGCGTACGGCCCGTACCACCCGCTCCCCGCCGAACTGCGGCGCGCGCTCGAACACCAGCAGCAGTTCCGGGGCGCCTGATGACGCTCCGCGGCCAGCTGATCAGGTTCGCCCTGGTCGGAGTGGTCAACACCGGGACCTACTACGCCCTCTACCTGCTCCTGCTGACCCGGCTGCCGTATGTCGCCGCGCATGTGATCGCGTTCACACTCTCCATGGTCGGCTCGTTCTTCCTCAACAGCCGGTTCACCTACCGGACCCGCCCGACCTGGCGGAAGTTCGTGCTCTTCCCGCTCACCAACGCCGCGAACTTCGTGATCACCACCAGCGGTGTCTACCTGCTGGTGGACGTGCTGCGCCTCAGCAGCCGTTACGCCCCGCTGGGCGCCGCGGGCGCGGCCGTGCCGATCACTTTTGTGGTCTCCCGCGCGATCATGCTCCGCCCCGACCGGGACCCGGAATCGACTTCTCCGGCGGGGCGCACCCCAATCTCCCGGTGAATCGTTGGTCGAACCAGTGGCCCCTGCCACGCGGACTGCCTAACATCGATCACTGCAAGGCCTTGTGCATCGCCGCACAATCACGCCGGGAGGCTCCCTTTGCACCGCCGCCGTCGCACCGCGCTCTCCTTCTCCGTCGCGCTCCTCGCCGCGGCTCCCCTGCTCACCGCCTGCGGCAGCGACGCCCATCCCGGGGCCGCGGCGGTGGTCGGCGGGCAGCGGATCGAGGTGTCCACCCTCCAGGGAGCGGTACGGGACGTCCGCACCGCCCAGGAGGCGTCGCCCCAGTCGGCCGAACTCATCAAGAACACCGGCCGGCTCAGCCAGATCAAGCTGAACGGCATGATCTTCGACCGCGTCCTCCAGCGGGCGGCGGACGACGCCGACGTGACGGTGAGCCGCAAGGAGATCCAGGCGGCCCGGCAGCAGGCGGTCGCGCAGTCCGGCGGCGAGAAGCAGTTCCTCGCGCTGGCCCTCCAGCAGGGCGCGGTCACCCCGGACCAGCTCGACGACGCGATCCGCCGTGACGTCCTGCTGACGAAGGTCGGCGCGGCGCTGGGCGCGGACTCGATGACCCCGCAGGGCCAGCAGAAGCTGGTGGCGGGCCTCGCGGCGACGTCCAAGAAGCTGAGCATCGACGTGAACCCGCGCTACGGCAGCTGGGACAACAGCAAGGTCCAGCTGGGCGACGCGAAGACCCCATGGATCACCCAGGTGACCAAAGAGGCCCCGCAGGAACAACCGACGGACGCGTAGTCCAGCCCGTCCGGCGTTTGAGGACACCCACCCGCCGGGCGGGCGTGGACGACCTGCCGCACCACTCCAGCCCGTCCGGCGCTTGAGGACAACCCGCCCGCCGGGCGGCTCCGGCACGACCCGCCGCACCCCCAGCCCGTCCGGCGCTTGAGGACCCGCCCGCCCGGCGGGCCCCGCCCGCACCGGAGGTAGGTTCAAGAGGTGACCCAAGAACCCCCCGCGCCCACCGACCAGGACACCGCGGCCCCCGGCCGCATCGTGCTGCTCACCGCCAGCCACCGCGTAGCCCCCGGCCTCCTCTCCTGGCCCGCCTGGCAGACCCTGCACGCCGCCGACCGGGTCCTCTGCGCGGACCCCGCGCACCCCCAGCTCCCGTACCTCCGCGAGGCCGGCGTCACCGTCGAGCACACCGCGCCCACCGCCCAGGAGCTGGTGGAGGAGTGCACCGGCGGCCGTACGGTCGTGGTCCTGCCAACCGCCGGCGGCGACGGCACGGACACCGTCCTCACCGACGGCCTCGCCCGCCTGGCTGGCTCCGGCCGCGTCCAGATGCCGGACCTGGAGCTGCTCCCCGGCTCGTACGACCTCCCCGGCGCCCGGCTCCTCGACCTCGTCCAGGTCATGGACCGCATCCGCGCCGAATGCCCGTGGTCGTCGGTCCAGACGCACCAGGGCCTCGCCAAGTACGGCATCGAGGAGGCGTACGAACTGGTCGAGGCGATCGAGGACGGCGACGGCGACGAGCTGCGCGAGGAGCTGGGGGACGTCCTGCTCCAGGTGGTCTTCCACGCCCGCATCGCCCAGGACGGCCTGGACGACGACATCGAGCCGTTCTCCATCGACGACGTCGCGGGCACGCTCGTGGACAAGCTCATCCACCGCCACCCCCATGTCTTCGGCGACGAGACCGCCGAGACCCCCGAGGACGTCAAGGCGCACTGGCTGCGGACCAAGGCGATCGAGAAGCAGCGCGATTCGGTCACGGACGGCGTCCCGCTGGGCCAGCCAGGACTCGCCCTGGCGGCCAAGCTCGCGGGCCGGGTCCGTACGGCGGGACTGGACGTCCCGCCCCCGGCGGGCGACGGCATCGGCTACCAACTGCTCGCCCTGGCCATGGAGGCGGAGCGCACCGGCACCGACCCGGAGACGGCCCTGCGCGCCGCCGCCCGCACGTACCGGGACGCGATCCGCGCGGCGGAGGGCCTCACCGAATAGCCCGTACGCACCGCCCCGACCACCCCCGATTACTGTCAGGGCATGTCCACCCCCGATGTGCCCGAGCTCTTCACCTGGGAGTTCGCCACCGACCCCTATCCCGCCTACGCCTGGCTGCGCGAGCACGCGCCCGTCTACCGGACCGAGCTGCCCAGCGGCGTGGAGGCCTGGCTCGTCACGCGGTACGCCGACGCCAAGCGGGCGCTCGCCGACCCCCGGCTCTCCAAGAACCCCGTCCACCACGCCGGGTCGGCGCACGCCAAGGGGAGGACGGGGATTCCGGGGGAGCGCAACGCCGAGCTGATGACCCATCTGCTGAACATCGACCCGCCGGACCACACCCGGCTGCGGCGGCTCGTGTCCAAGGCGTTCACCCCCCGCCGCGTGGCTCAATTCGCGCCACGCGTGCAGGAGCTGACGGACCGTCTCATCGACGGCTTCGCGGCGAAGGGCGAGGCGGACCTCATCCACGACTTCGCCTTCCCCCTCCCCATCTACGCGATCTGCGATCTGCTCGGGGTGCCACGCGAGGACCAGGACGACTTCCGGGACTGGGCCGGGATGATGATCCGCCACGGCGGCGGCCCGCGCGGCGGCGTCGCGCGGTCGGTCAAGAAGATGCGGAACTATCTCGCCGAACTCATCCACCGTAAGAGGGAGAACCCCGGCGACGACCTGATCTCCGACCTGATCCGGTCGAGCGACCACGGCGAGCACCTCACCGAGAACGAGGCCGCCGCGATGGCCTTCATCCTCCTCTTCGCCGGGTTCGAGACCACTGTCAACCTCATCGGGAACGGTATGTACGCGCTGCTGCGCCACCCGGAGCAGCGCGCGCTGCTCCAGGCGTCGCTCGACGCGGGGGAGAGCGGCCTGCTGGCGACCGGCGTCGAGGAACTGCTGCGGTACGACGGGCCGGTGGAGCTGGCGACGTGGCGGTACGCCACCGAGCCGCTGACGCTCGGCGGGCAGGCGGTCGCGACCGGCGATCCCGTCCTTGTTGTCCTCGCGGCGGCCGACCGGGACCCCGCGCGGTTCGAGGATCCGGACCGGCTGGATCTCGCACGGCGTGACAACCAGCATCTCGGTTACGGACACGGCATCCACTACTGCGTCGGGGCGCCGCTCGCCCGGCTGGAAGGACAGGCCGCGCTCGGCACGCTGCTGACACGCCTGCCCGACGTGCGACTTGCGGGAGATCCGGCTGATTTGCGGTGGCGGGGAGGGCTCATCATGCGTGGATTGCGCACACTTCCGGTGCAGTTCACGCCTTTGCCCAGCTGACTTACAGCCCTGAAATGGCTGACGGACCGTCAGGATTGTGACTTTCACGTGATCTCCCCTGCATCGACTTGTGACAAGCGTTCGAGTCCGGCTACCTTCACCGACAGCTCAGCAGCCACACGCTGTAGTCGATTTCACGTGTGACGCTCCCTGCGTCGTACGGCACACGGAAGGCAACCGCATGTCCGCGAACGGCCGACACCGTCGCCCCCGCCAGGCGCCCGCTCTCATCGTCGCGGCGGGGGTGACCGGCTCCGCGATCGCCATTCCCCTGCTCGGCGCCACCTCCGCCAGCGCGGCGGACGCCTCCACCTGGGACCGCGTCGCCGACTGCGAGAGCGGGGGCGCGTGGAGCGCGGACCTCGGCAACGCTTATTTCGGCGGACTCCAGATCGCCCAGGAGACCTGGGACGACTTCGGCGGCGGGGACTACGCGACCCGCCCCGACCTCGCCAGCCGCTCGCAGCAGATAGCGGTCGCCGAGAAGATCCTCGACGCCCAGGGCCCGTCGGCGTGGGCCAGCTGCGCGCCCGTCGCCGGACTCCTGAAGAACACGGAGGAGCCCCAGGTCGACCCCGGAGCGGCTCCCGGGACGGTCGAGGAGTCCGCGAGCCCGGAGGCGTCCACCGACTCCGGCGGCGAGTCGGACACGGATCGGGCGGAAGGCTCCGACACCACCCCGACCAGCCCCGACAGCACCCCCTCCGGCAGCGCGAGGAGCGCGGGCGGCGAACGGGACGGCGGTGACGGTACGGAGAGCGGCGCCACGGACGCGGGCACCCCGAGGCCTTCCCGCTCGGCCACCCCCTCCTCCGGAGCCACCACGGACACCGTCAAGGGCAAGCACCGCGGCGGCGCGGCCCCCGAGGACCCGGCGAGCCCCGGCGCGACCGGCCTCACGCCGGACAACTCGGGCGAAGAGCGTGAATCCGGGCGTCACGCCTCCCGAGGTGACGGGGTGACACGTGACGCGGAAGGCGTGACGGCCGACGTCGCCGGCACCCCCGACGGCGAATACGTCGTCCGCCCCGGTGACTGTCTGTGGCGTATCGCGGACGAGAACGGCGTCGAGGGCGGCTGGTCCGCGCTCTACGAGGCGAACAAGGACGCGCTCGGCTCCGACCCCGACGTCATCCTGCCTGGCCAGACCGTTGATCTCAGCGTGAAGTAGGGGCAGTTGACGGTCCGCCCCCGGTCCGCCCCCGGTCCGCTTCCGGGGGCGGTTGGAGACCCTATGTCCACTTCTGCGCAAGTGAGACAAGGGTCTCTTTGTCTCAACAGGGGACCTTTGGCCCCCAGGTGGCACGTTTTCGGCCCTCACCTGCGAAAACACGGACGGAACACAGGGGAGTTCGGGCGATTTTTCCCTGATCGGGCTCTTTGGACATCGGGTGGACCTGTGTCTACGGTCTGAACCGCTCGCACCGCGGGCCCCGTCGACCGTCACGCCGAATCCTGCCGTCGGTCGGGGGGAGTAGTCGTCGCGTCAAGCGCCGAAGGCAGGAGCGGGGGACCCACAGGTTAGGTGCCGGCCCCGGCCGTCGAGAGACGTCCGGCGACCGGCTCGGGGTGAAGCCGCGTACAGCGAGGGCCGGGAGGCCCCTGTTGGCACGCGGCCGGGCAACTCACTTGGCCCGAACCCGACAGCTGACCTCGCAGGCGTCGGTGAGGAGATAGCTTCATGCTGCGTTCCAAGGCCAAGCACCGCCGTCCGTCCAAGGCCGTCCGTTACGCCACGCTCGCCGGGGTGACCGGTGCCGCCGTCGCGGTCCCGCTGCTGGGCGCCACGTCCGCCTCCGCCGCGACCACCGCCGAGTGGGACCAGGTCGCCGCGTGCGAGTCCGGCGGCAACTGGTCCATCAACACCGGCAACGGCTTCTACGGCGGCCTCCAGTTCACCCCGTCCACCTGGGCCGCGTACGGCGGCACCGCCTACGCCGCCCGCGCCGACCAGGCCTCCAAGTCCCAGCAGATAGCCGTCGCCGAGAAGGTCCTCGCGGGCCAGGGCAAGGGCGCGTGGCCGAGCTGTGGTGTGGGCCTCTCCGGCGCCTCGAACGACTCCGCCCCGGCCGCCCCGTCGCAGCCGGCCGAGCAGCCCGCCGCGCAGCCGCAGCAGTCCGCGCCGCAGCAGCAGTCCGCGCCGTCCACGCGCAGCGCCGAGCAGCCGGCCTCGCGCGGTGCGAGCCGTCCCACCACGATCAAGAAGGGTGACGGCGAGTACAAGGTCAAGTCCGGCGACACCCTGTCGAAGATCGCCGCCGGTCACCACGTCAAGGGTGGCTGGAAGAAGCTGTTCGACCTGAACAAGGACATCGTCACCGACGCGGACGTGATCTTCCCGGGCCAGCAGCTCCACCTGAGCTGAGCCCGGCGGGCTTGAGCCGAGCCGCCCGGTGAGCTGATCCGCTCTCCCCCGGGGCCGTCCGTCCCCCCTCGTGGCCCCACCCCGGACCACCCCGGCCCCGCGCGTTCTTCCCCCGTACGCGCGCGGGCCGGGGTTTCCACGTTCCGGCCGCGGGCCCGTTCGCCCCCGTGTCATCAGGATGACGTCTTCATTTCGTCCCAGCGGGCGGGCACCGGCCTGCCGACGGCCCGGGGCCGGTTAGGCTCGTGTCGCGCGGCCGAGCGGCCCCGCACCCAAAGCGTCACATCCCATGAAGGAGATGCTCGTGCCGTCCATCGACGTCGTCGTAGCCCGGGAAATCCTCGACTCCCGAGGCAACCCCACGGTCGAGGTCGAGGTCGGCCTCGACGACGGCAGCACCGGCCGTGCTGCTGTCCCCTCCGGTGCCTCCACCGGTGCGTTCGAGGCCCTTGAACTCCGCGACGGTGACCCCAACCGTTACCAGGGCAAGGGTGTCGAGAAGGCCGTCCTCGCCGTCATCGAGCAGATCGGCCCGGAGCTGGTCGGGTACGACGCCACCGAGCAGCGCCTCATCGACCAGGCGATGTTCGACCTGGACGCCACCCCGGACAAGTCGTCGCTCGGCGCCAACGCCATCCTCGGCGTCTCCCTCGCCGTCGCGCACGCCGCCTCCGAGGCCTCCGACCTGCCGCTCTTCCGCTACCTCGGCGGCCCGAACGCGCACCTGCTGCCCGTTCCGATGATGAACATCCTGAACGGCGGCTCGCACGCCGACTCGAACGTGGACATCCAGGAGTTCATGATCGCCCCGATCGGCGCGGAGTCCTTCTCCGAGGCCCTGCGCTGGGGCGCCGAGGTCTACCACACGCTCAAGCGCGTCCTGAAGGACAAGGGCCTGTCGACCGGCCTCGGCGACGAGGGCGGCTTCGCGCCGAACCTGGACTCCAACCGCGCCGCGCTCGACCTCATCCTCGAAGCCATCAAGGAGGCCGGTTACGCGCCGGGCCGCGACATCGCGCTCGCGCTCGACGTCGCCGCGTCCGAGTTCTACAAGGACGGAAAGTACGAGTTCGAGGGCAAGTCCCGCTCCGCCGCCGAGCTGACCGAGTACTACGAGGAGCTCGTCGCCTCCTACCCGCTGGTCTCCATCGAGGACCCGCTGTACGAGGACGACTGGGCCGGCTGGAAGGTCCTCACCGACAAGCTGGGCTCCAAGGTCCAGATCGTCGGCGACGACCTCTTCGTCACCAACCCCGAGCGCCTCGCCCGCGGCATCGAGGAGGGCTCCGCCAACGCCCTGCTCGTCAAGGTCAACCAGATCGGCTCGCTCACCGAGACGCTGGACGCCGTCGAGCTGGCCCAGCGCAGCGGCTTCAAGTGCATGATGTCCCACCGCTCCGGCGAGACCGAGGACGTCACCATCGCCGACCTCGCCGTCGCCACCAACTGCGGCCAGATCAAGACCGGCGCGCCCGCCCGCTCGGAGCGCGTGGCCAAGTACAACCAGCTGCTGCGCATCGAGGAGATCCTCGACGACGCCGCGGTGTACGCCGGCCGCAGCGCGTTCCCCCGCTTCAAGGGCTGACCGCGCCGCCCGGCGCCCTCCGACCGCGCCGGTCGGCAGGCGCCGACCAGCCCGTCGTCCGTACGTCCCCGTCCCCGGTCCCGTACCGTGTCCGGGGACGTACGTACGTGACAGGGGAGGCGGACCATGGCCGGGAACCGGGACCGGTTCTCCACCGCGACCAGGCTGCGGGTGCTCGGAGAGCAGACCGCGGCCCGTGTCTACCGCTCGCAGAACCGCCGCCAGGCCCGCCGCTCCCGGCTCACCGGACGCGCGGCCTTCCTCGCCCTCGTCGTCTGCACGCTGGTCGTCGCGCTCGCCTATCCGATGCGGCAGTACGTGTCGCAGCAGAACGAGATCGCCGACCAGGAGAGGCTCTCGCGCGAGGCGCGGCAGCGGGTGGAGGAGCTGCGCGACGAGAAGGCGCGTCTCCAGGACGACGCCTACATCGAGCGGCTGGCCCGCGAGCATCTCCACTACCTGATGCCGGGGGACACCGGCTACACGATGATCGACCCGGACGCGGCGCGCCAGGAACGCGAGGACCAGGGCGCGGCCGACCGCCCCTGGTACTCGAACGTGCTGGACAGTGTGGACAACGCGGACCGCCCGGACACGTAACACCGGACACGTCACACTCGACGCAGAACCTAGGCAGGCATGGACACGCCCCCTCCGCAGACCGAACGCACCGAGCCCACCGAGGCGGACGTCGCGGCTTTCAAGGAACAGCTGGGCCGCCCGCCCCGCGGGCTGCGGGCCATCGCGCACCGCTGTCCCTGCGGACAGCCGGACGTGGTCGAGACCGCCCCGCGGCTCCCCGACGGCACGCCCTTCCCGACGACGTACTACCTGACCTGCCCGCGCGCGGCCTCGGCCATCGGCACGCTGGAGGCGAACGGCGTCATGAAGGAGATGTCCGAGCGCCTCGCGACCGATCCCGGGCTGGCCGCCGCGTACCGCAAGGCCCATGAGGACTACCTGGCGCGCCGGGACGCCATCGAGGTCCTGGAGGGCTTCCCCAGCGCCGGTGGCATGCCGGACCGGGTGAAGTGCCTGCACGTCCTGGTCGGCCACTCGCTGGCGGCGGGCCCCGGCGTGAACCCGCTGGGGGACGAGGCGCTGGCGATGCTGCCGGAGTGGTGGCGCAAGGGCCCGTGCGTGACGCCGTGCGGGGCCACCCCGGGAGACGACCGGCCCACCGCCGAGGACAGCCGGCCCAGCGACGGGAGTCCCGCGTGACCAGGGTCGCGGCCATCGACTGCGGTACGAACTCGATCCGCCTGCTCGTCGCGGACATCGATCCCGGTACGGGCGAACTCACCGACCTGGACCGGCGGATGAGGATCGTCCGGCTGGGCCAGGGCGTGGACAGGACCGGCCGGCTCGCCCCCGAGGCGCTGGAGCGCACCTTCGCCGCCTGCCGTGAGTACGCGGCCGTCGTCGCGGAGCACGCGGTGGAGAGGGTCCGCTTCGTGGCGACCTCCGCCTCGCGCGACGCCGAGAACCGCGACGACTTCGTCCGCGGGGTCCTGGACATCCTGGGTGTCGAGCCCGAGGTCGTCACGGGCGACGAGGAGGCGGCCCTCTCCTTCACCGGCGCCACGAACGAGCTGGAGGTCCGGGACAGCTGCCTGGTCGTGGACATCGGCGGCGGCTCGACGGAGTTCGTCGTCGGCGACGACCGGGTCAGGGCGGGACGGTCCGTGGACATCGGCTGCGTACGGCTGACCGAGCGGCACCTCCTGCACGACGGCGTCCTCAGCGACCCGCCCACGGCCGCCGAGGTGGCCGCGATGAGGGCCGACATCGAGGCGGCCCTGGACCTGGCGGGGGAGAGCGTCCCGCTGGAGGAGCCGCGCACGCTGGTGGGGCTCGCCGGTTCGGTGACCACGGTCGCCGGGATCGCGCTGGACCTGCCCGCGTACGACTCCGCCGCGATCCACCGCTCCCGTATCCCCTTCGCGCGGGTGAAGGAGATCACCGAGCGCCTTCTCCGCGCCACGCACGACGAGCGGGCGGCGATCCCGGTGATGCACGAGGGCCGGGTCGACGTGATCGGCGCGGGCTCCCTGATCCTCCTGGTGATCATGGAAAGGACCGGCGCGACGGAGGTCGTCGTGAGCGAGCACGACATCCTCGACGGCATCGCCCACGGCGTCGCGGCGGACGTCCGGGGAGCCGCGCGGAGAGGCCCGCGAGAAACTTCGTGAAGTTCTTCACAAGGAAAACGGCTCGCTTGGGCGCTCTTCGTGTTCCGTAGGGCCGTCCGGTGGCCGAACAGGGTCCCCGGACCTCAATGCGACACAGTTCCGGGGGCGTTACACGCGCATGAACCCGAGGGGTGGTCCACTCCGTGTAAGAGGGAGAGGGGCAGCTCACGGGGGGTGAACAAGGCCTCACTCACCCCTCCGGTACGGTGCCGGAAAAGGGCCTCCCGGTAAGGCGGCCGCGCAGTGTAGCACGGGGTACCCAACACCTTGTGAAGGGGCTCACGAGCACCCCCTCCGAGGGGGGTGGATACTCGATGGCATGAGCACCACGGAGCGTCCCAGGATCCTCGTTGTAGGCGGTGGGTACGTAGGCCTGTACGCAGCTCGTCGCATTCTGAAGAAGATGCGCTACGGGGAGGCGACCGTCACGGTTGTCGACCCTCGCTCGTACATGACGTACCAGCCCTTCCTCCCCGAAGCTGCCGCCGGCAGCATCTCGCCCCGGCATGTCGTCGTCCCGTTGCGACGCGTGCTGCCCAAGGCGGAGGTGCTCACCGGCCGGGTCACGACCATCGACCAGGACCGCAAGGTCGCCACGGTCGCGCCGCTCGTCGGCGAGGCCTACGAGCTGCCCTTCGACTACCTGGTCGTCGCGCTCGGCGCGGTCTCCCGTACCTTCCCGATCCCCGGCCTCGCCGAGCAGGGCATCGGCATGAAGGGCATCGAGGAGGCCATCGGCCTGCGCAACCATGTGCTGGAGCAGCTGGACAAGGCCGACTCGACCACCGACGAGGAGGTCCGCCGCAAGGCGCTGACCTTCGTCTTCGTGGGCGGCGGCTTCGCCGGCGCGGAGACCATCGGTGAGGTCGAGGACCTGGCCCGCGACGCGGCCAAGTACTACTCGAACGTCACGCGCGAGGACATGCGGTTCGTCCTCGTCGACGTCGCCGACAAGATCCTCCCCGAGGTCGGCCCGAAGCTGGGCACGTGGGGCAAGGAGCACCTTGAGGGCCGCGGCGTCGAGATCTACCTCAAGACCGGCATGGACTCCTGCGTCGACGGTCATGTGGTGCTCAACAACGGCCTGGAGGTCGACTCCAACACGATCGTCTGGACGGCCGGCGTCAAGCCGAACCCGGCGCTCGCCCGCTACGGTCTCCCGCTCGGCCCCCGCGGCCACGTGGACACCAGCGAGAAGCTCCAGGTCCAGGGCACCGACTACATCTGGGCCGCCGGCGACAACGCGCAGGTCCCGGACATCGCCGCCCGCAAGGCCGGCGTGGAGAACGCCTGGTGCCCGCCGAACGCGCAGCACGCGCTCCGGCAGGCCAAGGTCCTCGGCGACAACGTGATGTCCGGCATGCGCGGCTTCCCGCAGAAGGACTACAGCCACGCCAACAAGGGCGCGGTCGCCGGTCTGGGCCTGCACAAGGGCGTCGCGATGATCGTCGCCGGCAAGGTGAAGATCAAGTTCAAGGGCCGGCTGGCCTGGTACATGCACCGTGGCTACCACGGCATGGCGATGCCGACCTGGAACCGCAAGATCCGGGTCTTCGCCGACTGGACGCTCGCGATGTTCCTCAAGCGCGAGGTCGTCTCGCTGGGCGCCATGGAGACGCCGCGCGAGGAGTTCTACGAGGCCGCGAAGCCGGCCCCGGCGGCCGCTGCCCCGCAGCCCGCGCAGGAGAAGGCCAAGGCCTCCTGACCGGCGGCGCCGGTACGACTGCGACCCGGTGAAGGGCCGCCCGCCATCCGTGGTGCGGGCGGCCCTTCACCGTGTCCTGGCCCGGTCCGGTCGGTACGTGCCCCGCCCCTGACCGGTGGGTCACCCCGCCCCGGCCGGGTACAACCGGAACAAAGTGCATGGTGAATGCAGGTATTTTGCCTTCTCATTGCGTGCTGTCGGGACTGCAAGTGACCGCCTCCGGTGTTTACGTGGTGTTGTGTATGTCCGGTATCCACCACCACGGAGGTGTACGCCATGGCCGACGCCGCGCCGCGGCTGACCACTCTTGCCGAAGAGTTGCTGGGGGCGCCGCTCCCGGTCCGTATCCGTGCCTGGGACGGCAGCGAGTCGGGCCCCCCGAACGCACCCGTCCTCATCATCCGCAACCGCCGGGCCCTGCGCCGACTCCTGTGGAAGCCCGGCGAAATGGGCCTGGCCCGCGCCTGGGTGGCCGGTGAGATCGACGTCGACGGCGACCTGTACGCGCTGCTGGAGCAGCTCGCCGGGATCATCTGGGAGCGCGGCGCCGACGCGAAGGACGCGGTCCATCCCGTACTGGACCCCCGGATGCGGGCCGCGGCCCGCGGGCTGGTCGCGATCGCGGGGCCGTGGCCGCCGCCCGCCCCGCCCCCCGAGGAGATCAGGCGGCGGCACGGCGCGACGCACACCAAGCGCCGTGACAAGGAAGCCATCAGCCACCACTACGACGTGGGCAACGACTTCTACGCCATGGTCCTCGGCCCGTCCATGGTCTATTCCTGCGCCTACTGGGACGCGGGCCCCGGCACCGGCGGCGCGCCCGACGCCGGCACCAGCCTGGAGGACGCGCAGCGCGACAAGCTCGACCTCGTCTGCCGCAAGCTCGCGCTCAAGAAGGGGGACCGGCTGCTCGACGTGGGGTGCGGGTGGGGCTCGATGGCCCTGCACGCGGCCCGCGAGTACGGCGTCCGGGTCACCGGCATCACCCTCTCCCGGGAGCAGGCCGCGTACGCGCGCGAGCGGATCGCGGAGGAGGGGCTCGCGGACCTGGTGGACATCCGCGTCCAGGACTACCGGGACGTCAAGGACGGTCCGTACGACGCCATTTCGTCCATCGGCATGGCCGAACACGTGGGTTCGGTCCAGTACCGCGAGTACGCGGACGATCTGTACGCCCTCCTCAAGCCCGGCGGGCGGCTGCTCAACCACCAGATCGCCCGCCGGCCGGAGAAGAACGAGGACGAGTACCGCATAGACGATTTCATCGACGCGTACGTCTTCCCGGACGGCGAACTGGCCCCGCTCGGCCGGACCGTCGCCACCCTGGAGGAGGCCGGCTTCGAGGCCCGTGACGTCGAGTCGATAAGAGAGCACTACGCGCTGACCCTGCGCCGCTGGGTGGCCAACCTGGAGAAGCACTGGGACCGCGCGGTCCGCGCCACCTCCCCGGGCCGCGCCCGCGTGTGGCGGCTCTACATGGCCGCGTCCGCCCTCTCCTTCGAGACCAACCGGATCGGGGTCAACCAGATCCTGGCCGTACGGCCTCCGGAGAACGGCGCGTCAGGGATGCCGCTGCGCGCCCGCGACTGGCGCTGACACAGGGGGCACTGACACAGCGCGGGGACAGAGCGCCGGACGGGCTCCAGGCCCGTCCGGCGCTCGTCTCTCTTCAGGGCGTCCTGAGGAGATGCGCTATTCGGTCTTGATCGCCGTCAGCATGTTCAGCCGCGCCGCGCTGCGCGCCGGCCACAGGGCGGCCAGTACGCCGACCACCCCGGCCAGCAGCAGGAAGATCCCGATCCGTTCCCACGGGACGACCAGTACGTACCCGGGGATCGAGCTCTTGATCGTCTGGCCGATCGCCCAGGCCAGGAACCCGCCCAGCGCCACCCCGATCACCGCGCCGAAGAGCGAGATGACCACGGCCTCCAGCCGGATCATCCGCTTCACCTTCGCCCGGTCGAGACCGATGGCCCGCAGCATGCCGATCTCCTGCTGCCGCTCGAAGACGGACATCGCCAGGGTGTTGACGACGCCGAGGACCGCGATGATCAGGGCCATCGCCAGCAGGCCGTACATGATGTTCAGCGCGGTGTTGATGAAGCCGCCGAAGGTGTTCCTGATGTCCTGCCGGTCCATGACGCTGATGCCGGGGTTGTCGCCCAGCGCGTCCACGAGCGCCTGTTCGTGAGCGGCGCTCGCGCCGCCGTCCGTCTTGACCCACACCTCGCCGATGTACGGCCGCGACTCGTGCGCCTTGACGACGTCCGTAGGAACGAGCATCGAATCGAGGAACTCGTTCTCCTCGAACGTGGCGCCGATCCGCAGCGAGCCCCGCTTCCCGTCGTCGTACGTCACCGGCAGGGTGTCACCGGTCCGCCAGTGGTTCGACTTCGCCATCTTGCCGGAGACCGCGATCTCGCCCTGGGCGAGAGTGTCCAGCGAGCCCGAGAGGGTGGCGACCGCGAACAGCTGCTGGATGTCCCCGGGGGTGACGGCCGAGGCGGAGTGGAACTTCCCCTTCACCTCGATGCCGGCGGACTGCTGCGGGGAGAGCGCGCTCACGCCCGGCGCCTTCTCCAGCGCGGCGACCGCCGACGGGTCCAGGCCGCCGCCGCTCGCCATCTGCACCATGTAGTCGGCGCGGATGTTGTCCGTGGTCGCCTTGTCCACGGCCCGGCCGACCGTCACCCCGATGACCGTGAGCCCGGTGACCAGCGTGAGGCCGATGGCCAGCGCGGAGGCGGTGGCTCCGGTACGGCGCGGGTTGCGCACCGCGTTCTGCGCCGCCAGCTTGCCGGAGACCCCGAACACCCCCCGGAGCAGCGGCCGTACGAGCGCGATGACCGGGCGCGAGAGCAGCGGGATGAGCACGATGACACCGATCATCGTCAGGAACGCGCCGGCCCCGATGAGCATCCGTCCGTCGGAGCCGGCGGCGGCGCCCGCGAAGATTCCGGCGGACCCGATGAGGGTCAGTCCGGCGCCGATCGAGTTCCGTACCACCAGCGACTTGGTGGTCACCAGGCCGTGCACGCTGCTCATCGCGGCGACCGGCGGGATCTTCGCCGCGCGGCGGGCGGGCAGCCAGGCGGCGAGCAGGGTGATCAGGACACCGACACCGAAGGCGGCGGCGACCGCCGTCGGGGAGACGACGAGCGGTCCGGCGGGGAGCTGCGCGCCGAACGAGCCCATGGCGGACCGCAGTCCGGTCGCCAGCCCCAGGCCGACGACAAAGCCGACCGCCGACGCGATCAGGCCGACCACCGCGGCCTCGGTCAGCACGGAGCGCTTGACCTGGCGGCGCGAGGCACCGACGGCACGCAGCAGGGCCAGCTCCCTGGTGCGCTGGGCGACGAGCATGGTGAAGGTGTTCGAGATGAGGAAGACGCCGACGAACAGCGCGATCGCGGCGAAGGCCAGCAGGATCTGGTTGAGGCCGGAGAGCCCGCTCTCGATGTCGGCGGCCTGGTCGTCGGCGAGCTGCTTGCCCGTCTGTGCCTCGGCGTTGTCCGGCAGGAGGCTCTTGACCCCGGCGAGCACGGCCGCGTCGGAGGCGCCCGGGTCGGCGCTGATGGTGGCGTCCTTGAAGAAGCCGGGCTCCAGGTAGAGCTTCTGTGCCACGGCGGTGTCGAAGAGGACGAGGCTGCCGCCCGCGTTGACCGCGCCGTCCTCGGTGGTGAAGACGCCGCTGAGGGTGAACTCGCGCACCGGGCCGTTGGTGCCGACCCGCACCGTGTCACCGACCTGGTACCCGCCCTTGTCGGCGGTGGTGCGGTCGAGGGCGACCTGGTTGTCCCGCTCGGGGCCCGCGCCCTCGGTGAAGGTGTAGGCGGGGTCCTCGCCGTCCTTGGCGGGGACGAAGTTGGAGCCGGTGTTGGACCAGCCGCTGCCGATCAGCTTGCCGTCCTGGTCCGCGACCCCGGCGAAGCCGTCGACCCGGCCGACGACGGAGGAGACGCCGTCCAGCGCGCCTATCTTCTTGAGGGTCGCGGCGCTGATGCCGGGGTTCCGGCCGCCGCCCTCTTCGCCGCCGCCGCCTCCCGGGCCTCCGTCGTCACGGCCTCCGTCGTCACGGCTGTCGTGCGAACTGACGGCGACGGAGACGTCCTTGTAGCTCTTGGCCGACTGGTTCCTGAAGGCGTTGCCGAGGGTGTCGGTGAAGACCAGGGTGCCGGAGACGAAGGCCACGCCGAGCATCACGGCGAGCACGGTCATCAGCAGCCTGGCCTTGTGCGCGAGCACGCTGCGCAGGGCGGTACGGAACATGGTGGGAGTCCTGGTGGGATGGGCCGGGTGGGACGGGGCGGGCCGGGCGGGTGCGGTCGTACGGCCGTGCTGGCGTGCGAAGGCGGTCGCGCGAAGGCGGTCCCGCGGTGACGGGTCGTGCGGTGACGGGTCGTGCGCCGGTGGTCGTACGACCCGTCAGCTCGTGCGGCCCTTGGCGTCGAACGCCTTCATCCGGTCGAGCACGCCGTCGGCGGTGGGGTGGAGCATCTCGTCGACGATCCGGCCGTCGGCGAGGAAGATCACCCGGTCGGCGTAGGACGCGGCCACCGGGTCGTGGGTCACCATGACGACCGTCTGGCCCAGCTCCCGCACGGAGTTGCGGAGGAAGCCCAGCACCTCGGCGCCCGCGCGCGAGTCCAGGTTCCCGGTCGGCTCGTCGCCGAAGATGATCTCCGGCTGCGAGGCCAGGGCGCGGGCGACGGCGACCCGTTGCTGCTGGCCGCCGGAGAGCTGGGTGGGCCGGTGGCCGAGCCGGTCGGCCAGGCCGATCATGGTGATGACCTGGTCGAGCCAGGCCTTGTCGGGCTTGCGGCCCGCGATGTCCATGGGAAGCGTGATGTTCTCCAGCGCCGACAGCGTGGGCAGCAGGTTGAACGCCTGGAAGATGAAGCCGATCTTGTCCCGGCGGAGCTGGGTGAGCTGCTTGTCCTTGAGGGAGCCCAGCTCGGTGTCCCCGATCCGTACGGACCCGGCGCTGAAGCTGTCGAGGCCGGCGACGCAGTGCATCAGCGTCGACTTGCCGGAACCGGACGGGCCCATGATGGCGGTGAACTCGCCCTGGCCGAAGTCCACACTGACCTGGTCGAGGGCGACCACCTGGGTCTCGCCCTGTCCGTAGACCTTCGACAGCCCGGAGGCGCGGGCGGCCACGGCGGTGGCGCGGTGGGCGAGCGGGGTGGTGGTCACGGCGGGGGACTCCTGTCGACGCGCTGAGTGGACCCCTTCATCGTCTCGGCCGTCCGGCGGCGGTGCGTCAGCCCCGATGCCCGTTCCCGGGGCCCTCTTGGGACTGACCGGAGCCCGTCCGGCTCCTCCTCGGGGATGACACCACCCCTGAGACAGGTACGACCTGCCCCCGGACAGGTACGACTTGAGTGACCGGGCGGCGACTTTTCGTCATTTCCGTACGCCGCAGTAGGTAATGACCACCCGCGCCCACCATGTGTCGATGGCTCATTCCATGTGCTGACGCACCCTCAGGTGTCAGTAAAATAAGACAACATCGGGCCATGGGGCTGAAATTCGGGGCGCGCGCCCCGATATGCTCGTGTGCCAACGCGGAGCCGCGCCACGCCCGGGTGGTGGAATGCAGACACGGCGAGCTTAAACCTCGCTGCCCCTCTCGGGGCGTACCGGTTCAAGTCCGGTTCCGGGCACATATCCGACTTTTCATTCCCCACCGGAAGCCCTCATTCCGGTCCGACGACTTCTCCGCCCGGGCCGGCCGGCCCGCCGTCGCTCCGCCGGTGTGATGGACGGCACCCGTTTCGGGTCACGATCCCGGAAAGATCCTCCCGGAGCAGTAGGGTGTTCCTTTTGCTCGCCCATTACTCTTGTGCCAAGGCCGCGCTGGGTGGCCATGGAGGAGTGAGATGAGGAGCACCAACCCGGTCTTCTCGCGGCGGGGCTTCAGCCGCGACAACGGCCAAGCGGGCTTCACCGCGGCACCGGCCGGGGGCCCCGCCGTAGGAACCAACCCCTACGCGACCAACCCTTACGCGCCTCAGCAGGGCACTCAGCTCGGCGGCCCGCAGGCGCCCGCCCGCGCGGACGTCATGACGATCGACGACGTCGTGGCCCGTACGGCCATGACGCTGGGCACGGTCGTGCTCACGGCGGTCCTGTCCTGGGTCCTGCTGCCGGTGGACGACGCGAACCTCGGGAAGTCGTACGGCATCGCCATCGGCGCCGCGCTCATCGCCTTCGTCTTCGCGATGATCCAGTCGTTCAAGCGCACGCCGGTCCCGGCGCTGATCTTCGCGTACGCCGCCTTCGAGGGTGTCTTCCTCGGGGTCATCAGCAACGCGGTGAGCACGTACATCTCGCCGGGTGTCGTGATCCAGGCCGTGCTCGGCACGATGGCGGTCTTCGCCGGCGTGCTGATCGCGTACAAGATGCGCTGGATCCGGGTCACCCGCCGTTTCTACGGCTTCGTGATGGCCGCGGCGATGGGCTTCCTGATCCTGATGGCGGTCAACGCGCTGTTCGCCCTGTTCGGCGGCGGTGACGGCCTCGGCTTCCGCAGCGGCGGCCTCGGCATTCTCTTCGGCGTGGTCGGCATCATCCTCGGCGCGTGCTTCCTGGCTCTGGACTTCAAGCAGGTCGAGGACGGCGTCGCGTACGGCGCTCCGCGCGAGGAGTCCTGGCTGGCGGCCTTCGGCCTCACCGTGACGCTCGTGTGGATCTACACGGAGATGCTGCGGGTCCTGTCGATCCTTCAGGGCAACGACTGACGCGGCGCACAGAACGGCTGACGGCGGCACAGAACGGCTGACGCGGCAACAGACAGACGCGAAGGGGTCCGTGGCAGGTGCCACGGACCCCTTCGCGTCGCCCGGGCGCGTAGGGTCGCGGCGTGCTCGATACAACGCCCCTGACGGCCGCCGTGGACCGATTCGCCGACCGCCTGCGGTCCGCCCCCCGCAGCAGGCTCCAGAGGGGCGCGGCGTCCGAGGCGCTGGCGCTGGCGAGGGAGCTGTCCGTACGGGCCCAGCGCCTCGAAGCGGCCGGCGACGCGAGCGGGGGTGGCGGTGGTGGCGACGCGAGCGGCGCCGGCCCAGCGCCGGAGCCCCGGCTCATGCCGGACGCCGGGGTCTTCGTGGTCGCGGACCAGCTGACCGTCGCCGCCGCCGACCTGGCCGAGGCATTGCGAACGGCCCCGTCCCTGGTGGAGCTGGACGAGGCCGTGAGGTCGGTCGAGCGGGCCGTGACCAGAGCGAAGCTCTGACGACTAGAGCGAAGCTATGACGCGGTCCGCGAGGATGTAGATGTGCTCCCCGGCGTCCCTGCCGGTGTCCGCGGCGGGACCGTCGGTCGAGAAGGTCAGCGTGTACGCCCCGGAGACTCCCGAGCCGCCCAGCAGGAACGGCGCGCCGCCCTGCCGCAGGGACTCGGCCAGCCGCTCCGCGGTCTCGCGGTGGCCGGGCGTCATGCAGAGCGTGGTGCCGTCGGTGAAGACGTAGACGTCGAGCGTGCCCAGCGGTCCCGGCCGTACGTCCGCCAGTGCCGTACGGGTCTCGGCGAGCTCTTCGAGCCGGGCGACGGTGCGTTCGTGGTCGGTGACCACGGGCGTCTGCACCGGTACGAAGTCCGGGTGCGAGGGGTGCCGGCGACGGGCGGCGGCCAGCTCGGGAGAGTCCTCGGCGTACTCGCCGGCGAACTCGCTCACCTCACTGACCTCGCTCAGGTCGGGCAGGTCGGCGAAGGTGTCGTCCGCGTCGGTGAACCCGCCGCCGTCGAGGGCGTCGAGGTCCAGGGAGTCCAGCGCGTCCACGGACTCCAGGGACTCCAGTCCGGCGAAGTCGGCCTGGCGGGGCACGTAGAAGGGGCCGCCCTCCTCGGTGCCGAGCCCGGCGAGACCGCCCAGCAGGGACGGGGTGTCGGCCGCGTCGCGGGCCTCCTGCGCGGCCCAGAAGGCACGCGCCTCGGCCAGCTCGCGCTCGCGCTCCTCGGCCAGGGCCTCGGCGACGGCGGAACGTATCTCCTCGGTCGGTGTGGCGCTTCTGGCCTGCGGTACGGACACGGCGGGCCCGGCGGGGTTCGCGGCCAGCTCACCGCGCAGGGCGGCCACCTCGCGGCGCAGCCCGTGGGCGGCGTGCAGTGCGGCGACTCCCACGGCCGTCGCGGCGGCCGTGGTCAGCAGCAGGGCAAGAGATGTGGCGCTCACTGACAACTCCCGGTCTCAATAGATACCCCCGACTTCCTACATCAGCTTGTCGTGGGTGCGGGGCCCGCCGTCAGTGCATTACGTCATGAATGGGACAGGTCTTTGGGCCTTAGGTTTAGTCTCCATCCGGACCTGACCGGCTCAAACGAATCTCCCCGTGGAAGAGGTCACATCCTGGGGGAGATTCAGTCACGACTGGGGATCGGCGAGGACCGGCAGGCTGGGACGGGGAGGCCCCGGGCGGCCTCCCCGTGCCTCTTCGTGCCAGGTCAGCGGCTCGCCGCCGTACCGAACACGGGCCGCCCCGGGCGGTCCGGGGGCGGCCCGGACGGGCTCAGCTCAGCCGCTCGATCACCATGGCCATGCCCTGGCCGCCGCCCACGCACATCGTCTCCAGGCCGAACTGCTTGTCGTGGAACTGGAGGCTGTTGATCAGGGTGCCGGTGATGCGGGCGCCGGTCATGCCGAAGGGGTGGCCGACGGCGATCGCGCCGCCGTTGACGTTGAGCTTCTCCAGGGGAACGCCCAGGTCACGGTAGGACGGGATGACCTGCGCGGCGAAGGCCTCGTTGATCTCGACCAGGTCGATGTCGCCGATGGTCAGCCCGGCGCGGGAGAGCGCCTGTCGGGACGCCTCGACCGGGCCGAGGCCCATGATCTCCGGCGACAGGCCGGTGACACCGGTGGAGACGATCCGGGCCAGCGGGGTCAGCCCCAGGTCACGGGCCTTGGTGTCGGACATGATCACCAGAGCGGCGGCGCCGTCGTTCAGCGGGCAGCAGTTGCCCGCCGTGACCAGGCCGTCGGGGCGGAACACGGGCTTGAGGGACTGCGTGCCCTCCAGGGTGACGCCCGCGCGCGGGCCGTCGTCCTTGGTCACCACCGTGCCGTCGGGGGTGGTGACGGGGGTGATCTCCCGCTCCCAGAAGCCGTTCTTGAGGGCTTCCTCGGCGAGGTTCTGGGACCGTACGCCGAACTCGTCCATGTCCCGGCGGGTGACGCCCTTGAGGCGGGCCAGGTTCTCCGCCGTCTGCCCCATCGCGATGTACGCGTCCGGGACCAGGCCGTCCTCGCGCGGGTCGTGCCAGCTCGCGCCCTCGCTCTGGGCGACCTCCGCCGTACGCGCCTCGGCGTCCGCGAAGAGCGGGTTGTGCGTGCCGGGCATGCCGTCCGACGAGCCGTTGACCTGGCGCGACACCATCTCGACGCCGGCGGAGACGAAGACGTCGCCCTCGCCCGCCCTGATCGCGTGCATCGCCATGCGGGAGGTCTGGAGCGACGAGGAACAGTAGCGGGTGATCGTGCAGCCGGGGAGGTGGTCCATGCCCATCTGCACGGCGACGATGCGGCCGAGGTTGTGCCCCTGCTCGCCGCCGGGCAGCCCGCAGCCCAGCATCAGGTCGTCGATGTCGTGCGGGTCCAGCTCCGGGATCTTGTCGAGCGCGGTCCGGATGATCGTGGCGGTCAGGTCGTCGGGCCGCAGCTCCTTGAGCGAGCCCTTGAAGGCCCGGCCGATGGGGGAACGGGCGGCAGAGACGATCACGGCTTCGGGCATCGGACGGCTCCCAGGGTGCTGGACGGCGAAAGCGGGACTCTCTGGGAAGTTACCCGTACGTAGCGCTCGGGTCACCGAGCCGGCCGTGTGATGCGGACCTCTTTTCTAAGCGCTTGCTCAGCTGGGGTGGTGCGGGCGCAGGGTGCGGGGGCGTACACGTAGCGCACGCGTACGCCCGGCGTACCGGGGCGCGCGGTCGGTTTCTGTTACGCACCGGATCGCGGCCCGACTCTGGCGCGATTCGCGCGCCACCGTCCCCGGGCGGTGGCCGCCCATGATCGGTATGCGCCACTCCCTCCATACCGGTGGCGCGCGGCCGTCAGGTCTGCTGGGGGGTCGTCCCCTGGCGCGCCCTGCGGGCCCGGCGCGCCTCGGCGGGGGTCTCGGCGTCCGGGTCCGCGACGCTCGCGCCCCGGGGGGTGGTGTTGTGCGGGGCGGCCTCCTGGGAAGCGAGGTCCTGGGCAGCCGCGTCCTCGTCCTGGGAGGCCGCCTCCTGGGGGGCCACGTCCACCGGCGTGACCGGGTGCCTGCGCCGCCGGTGTTTCAGCAGGGCCCACGGCCCGCGCGCCCCCGTGACCTCCGTGCCCGCCCGGGACGCGGCGGCCGAGGCGGCCTTGGCCACCGGGAGCATGTCCTCGTCGCGCGACACGTCGAGGTGATCGGTCTCCGGCCACAGGCCCAGCACCGCGCACAGTGTCGGCAGGACGGCCATCGACGCCGTCGCGTACCCCTCGGCCGACGGGTGGTAGTTGTCAGGACCGAACAGCTCCCGGGGGTTCTCCGCGAACTCGGGCCCGAGCAGGTCGCCCAGCGAGACCGTACGGGCCCCCTGCTGGACCGCCACGATCGTCTGCGCCGCCGCCAGTTGCCGGCTCACCCGGCGGGCCAGATAGCGCAGCGGCTGGTACACCGGCTCGATCGTGCCGAGGTCGGGACAGGTCCCCACGACCACCTCGGCGCCCGCCGTCCGCAGCCGCCGTACCGCCGCCGACAGGTACCGCACCGAGCGGGTCGCCGACATCCGGTGGGTGACGTCGTTGGCACCGATCATGATCACGCAGACCTCCGGCGGCTCCGCGCCGGACAGCAGGAGCGTCACCTGCCGGTCCAGGTCGTCGGAGCGCGCCCCCGGCAGCGCCACGTTCCGCAGGTCCACCGGCCGCTCCGCGACCGCCGCCAGCCCCGAGGCCAGCAGCGCCCCCGGGGTCTGCCCCGCCCGGCGCACGCCCTGCCCCGCCGCCGTCGAATCGCCCAGCATGCCCATCCGCAGCGGATCGGTGTGCCCGAAGGCCAGTCCGTACCACCCGTTGCCGCTCGGCGGTACGGGTGCGATCCCGCCGCCCACCGACCGCTTCGCCAGCTGCGCCTCCGCCAGCAGGATCCCCACGCCGGCCGCGCCGATCAGGCCGATGCTCCCGCCCCCGTAGGCCGCGCCCGCCGCGATCCGCCGTGCCACCCTCGCCCTCGACACAGTCCGAGCCACCTCCTCCTCGCCGCACGCCGTACGCCGCGCGCCCTACGCGTGAGTACGTACACCAGCTAACTGCCCCGTAAGGCCCGTCGCCCAATCTCGCGCGTCTCCGCATACGCTGGCCGGACCATCACGGAGACCCCGGAGACATACGGTGCAATTCCACGACTCGATGATCAGTCTGGTTGGCAATACCCCGCTGTTGAAACTGAACAGCGTGACCACGGGCATTCGGGCGACAGTCCTTGCCAAGGTCGAATACTTCAACCCGGGCGGTTCGGTGAAGGACCGGATCGCCCTGCGCATGATCGAGGCGGCGGAGCAGAGCGGAGAGCTCCAGCCGGGCGGCACGATCGTCGAACCGACCAGCGGCAACACCGGCGTCGGACTCGCGATCGTGGCCCAGCAGAAGGGCTACAAGTGCGTCTTCGTGTGCCCTGACAAGGTGTCCACGGACAAGATCAACGTCATGCGCGCGTACGGCGCCGAGGTCGTCGTCTGCCCGACGGCGGTCGACCCCAGCCACCCGGAGTCGTACTACAACGTCTCCGACCGGCTGGTCGCGGAGACGCCGGGCGCCTGGAAGCCGGACCAGTACAGCAACCCGAACAACCCCCGCTCGCACTACGAGACCACCGGTCCGGAGCTGTGGGAGCAGACAGAGGGGAAAATCACCCATTTTGTGGCCGGTGTGGGCACCGGCGGCACCATCTCGGGCACCGGCCGCTACCTCAAGGAGGTCAGCGGCGGCAGCGTGCGCGTCGTCGGCGCCGACCCCGAGGGGTCCGTCTACTCGGGCGGCTCGGGCCGGCCGTACCTGGTCGAGGGGGTCGGTGAGGACTTCTGGCCGACGGCGTACGACAGCACGGTGACGGACGAGATCGTCGCCGTCTCCGACAAGGACTCGTTCCGGATGACCCGCCGGCTCGCCAAGGAGGAGGGGCTGCTCGTCGGTGGCTCCTGCGGGATGGCGGTCGTGGCGGCGCTGAAGGTCGCCGAGGGGCTCGGCCCCGACGACGTCGTGGTCGTCCTGCTGCCGGACAGCGGGCGCGGCTACCTCAGCAAGATCTTCAACGACGAGTGGATGAACGACTACGGGTTCCTGGAGCAGACCGGGGGCGCGGCGGCCGTCGGTGACGTCCTGCGGCACAAGGAGGGCCCCATCCCGACGCTCCTCCACATGCACCCGGAGGAAACGGTCGGCCAGGCCATCGAGGTCCTGCGGGAGTACGGCGTCTCCCAGATGCCCATCGTGAAGCCGGGCGCGGGACACCCGGACGTGATGGCCGCCGAGATCATCGGCTCGGTGGTCGAACGGGACCTCCTGGACGCGCTGTTCACCCAGCGGGCCGCGCTCGGTGACGCGCTGGAGAAGCACATGTCGGGGCCGCTGCCGCAGGTCGGTTCCGGTGAGGCGGTGGCCGACCTGATGGCCGCGCTGAGCGGCTCGGACGGCGCCGACGCGGCGATCGTGCTGGTGGAGGGGAAGCCGACCGGTGTCGTGAGCAGGCAGGATCTGCTGGCGTTCCTGTCCAAGGACGTGCCCCACCCGGCACATTGACCCGGGGTTTCGCGCATTCGCGAAAGTGGTACGAGGGCGACACGTCCACGCAGCACCCGCTTAACACGCGTACGGCACATTGGTTGTTGTCGGCGTCACGGACTACGGAGCGGCTCCCGGACCTCCATGGACGCCCAGGACACGAGAACCGGCCCTGACCCGGATCGTGTCCCTCGCGGGGACCGTCGTCGTCCCGCCCCCCAGCAATGGGGGTGCGGCGGTCCCCGCGCTTACTTTTTCCCGGACGCGCTCACGTTTCCCGTTTTCCCCCCGTTTCCTTGGCTTCCGGGCGCGGGACCGCGCCTGTCAGTCCTCCCAGTCGGATTCGCGCCGCCGCCGTGCGGCCCACGGCCAGCCGTGCGACGAATGCACCGTGTTGACCGCCACGATGCCCAGCCAGCACACGACCAGCCCCTTGGTGCCGGCCACGGCGGCGATCGCGGACAGCGGGATGGCGAGGATCAGCGAGATGATGCCGAACCCGAACCGCTCCCCGAACCCCTGGGGCCCGGCCGGCGAGCGGCTGCTGCGGGCCGCCGACATCTGCTGTTCGGCGAGCTGGCGCCGTACCCGGCGGTCGACCGTCCCGTCGAGGCGCTGCTCGACCTTCTCCAGGAACGACTCGACGAGCGCGGGCTCGTACTCCGCCCCCAGCTCCCGGCGGGCCTGAAGGGTCGCGTCGAGCTCCTTCTTGAGCTCAGGATCGAAGGCTTCCATGCGGACCACCGTACGAAGCGGGAGTGCTTCCGGTCCCTGGGGGTAACCCCCCATTTCCCGGTCCCCGGGACGGGCCGGCTCCGACGCCCAGGCATTCGCCTCACGTTCACCCGGTGAACATCCTGCGCTCAGCGGGCGGCGACAACATCGGCAGACTCGAACGGCCCTTCCGTCGGAAGACATCCAAGGAGACCCGTGAAGATCCTCCGCAAGATCTCGTCAGCCGCACGCCGGGCGCAGCCGGGCTCCGGCCGGCCGGCCGCCGCCCCGCGCGGCACCCGGATCCAAGACCTCGACGCGGCGAACCGGGCGACCGCGGCGGAGGCCGCGCGCGTCCGGCCGGTCACGACCACCGAGATCCTCAACACCCACCGCAAGGCCTTCCCCCACCACGGGTGGGTGGAGATCGACTCGGGCCTCTGTCCGCCGTTCGTCATGTTCTGCGCGAACGACGAGGCCGTCGCCCTCGACACCGTGTGGAACGGCCGCTTCGGCTACGAGTCGGCGAGCCTCTACCACTGGAGCCGTCTCGCCGCCGGCAGCCGTACGGTCCTCGACGTCGGCGCGCACGTCGGCTACTACGCGATGATCGCGGCCCTCTCCGCCCCCAAGGCCAAGGTGCACGCCTTTGAGCCGGTCCCGCCCATCCACGCCAGGCTGGCCGTCAACCACCGGGTGAACGGCGTCAAGAACCTGGTGCTGCACCAGAAGGGCGTCTCCGACCACGTGGGGTTCGCGGACATCAACATCCGCTTCCCGCTGGTGAACCTGCTCTCCACCGGCTCCTCCCTGGAGGACTTCACCAAGCCCGTGGCCAGCGCGATCACCAGCCGGGTGCAGCTGGTCTCCCTGGACGACGCCCTGGGGGACACCCCGATCGACCTGATCAAGATCGATGTCGAGGGCCACGAGCCGAGTGTCCTCGCCGGGGCCCGGCACCTCCTCAAGCGCGACCGGCCCGTCGTCATCCTCGAAGCGCTCCAGTCGACGCTGCTCGACCAGCTCACCGAGCCCTTCCGGGACCTCGACTACACCTTCCGCTGGATCTCGGAGTCCGACCGCCGGCTCGTGCCGATCGCCGAGGGACGCCCGGGCAAGAGCCGCAACCTGATCTTCGCGCCCCGGGAGAAGGAGTACGCCTGACCACGGTGCCGTGACCCTGCCCTGACCTTCGGGAGAAGGGCTGCGCCCGACGGCTGCCGCGCTTGCCCGGCTTGCATATAGTCATGCAGAGTTGTGTGTGGCTGAATGGATGCCAAAAGGGGGCATGCGCGCATGATGTCGTCCCACCCGCCGTACCCGGTGGCCGCCGCCGTGGTCGTCCTGGACGGGCAGAGCCTCCCGGTGGCCGACGTCGTGCGGCTGGCCGACGGCGCCGCCCGTCCCGTCCCCGGCACCGACGCGATGAAGCGCGTCGAGCGGACCTGGGACGTGGCGCGCGAGCTGGCCGCGTCAGGCCGGGTGTACGGGCGGTCCACCGGCGTCGGCGCCAACCGCACCGAGGCCGTGCCGACCGAGGCCGCCGCCGACCACGGGCTGCGGCTGCTGCGCAGCCACGCCGGGGCCATCGGCGGCACCCTGCCCGCCCGCGAGGTCCGCGCGATGCTGGCCGTACGGGCCAACCAGCTCCTCGCCGGCGGCGCCGGGCTGCGCCCGACCGTCGTCACCGCGCTCTGCGAGGCGCTGGAGACCGGCGCGTACCCCGTGGTCAACGAATTCGGGTCCGTCGGTACGGGCGACATCGCGGCCCTCGCCCAGCTGGGCCTCGCCCTCGCCGGTGAACACCCCTGGCGGGGCGGGCGGCCCCCCGAGGCGCAGCCCCTCGACAACAACGACGCGCTGGCGCTCATCAGCAGCAACGCGCTGACGCTCGGTCAGGCAGCCCTGGCGCTGGACGAGTTGCGGCGCCTCGTGACCGCCACCGAACTGGTCGCCGCGCTCTCGCTGCTGGCCGTCGACGGCTCGTACGAGACGTTCGCCGAACCGGTCCACGCGGCCCGCCCGCACGCCGGTTCGTACGCCGTCGCCGCCGACATGCGGCGGATGCTCGGCGCGCCCGACCGCCCCGCGCCGCCGCTCGGCCGCATCCAGGACCCGTACGGCTTCCGGTGCGTCCCGCAGATACACGGCCCGGCCAGGGACGCCGCCGACGCGCTGGAGAGCGCGCTGGCCGTCGAGATCAACGCCGCCGCCGAGAACCCGCTGATCGTCCCCGGCACGGAGAGCGAGCCGGCGCCCGCCGCGTACCACCACGGCGGCTTCTACCTCGCCCAACTGGCCCTGGCCCTGGACCACTTCCGGCTCTCGCTCGTCCAGACCGCCCGGCTGTCCACCTCCCGCCTCGCCGCCCTGAACGAGCCCGCCTTCACCCGGCTGCGGCCCTTCCTCGCCGACGCCGAGCCCGCCAGCTCCGGCGTGATGATCCTGGAGTACGCGGCGGGCGCGGCGCTGGGCGATCTGCGGGCCTACTCCGCGCCGGCCTCCCTCGGCCACACCGTCCTTTCCCGGGGCGTCGAGGAGCAGGCCAGCTTCGCCTCGCTCGCCGCCCGCCAGACGCTCCGCGCGGCCGGTGCGTACCGGCTGGTCGTCGGTTGCGAACTGGTCGCCGCCGTGCGGGCGTTGCGGCAGCGCGGACTGCGGCCCGAGGCCGGGCTGCTGGTGGGGCGGGCCTTCGAGCTGGCGGAGTCCGTACTCCAGGAGTCGTTCGCCGACCGGCCCTTGACCGATGATGTGACGGGGGCCGCCGCGCTGCTCGACCGGTTCACCGACCTGGCGGCGGACGCGGGGGGCCGTACGGCACGGGCGACGCCCCGTACAACAGCCGTACCCGCCAACGCCGTTCCGACGTCCGTCCAGCCGCCCGTCCCGCCGCCCGTCGGGCCGCCCGACCCGGACCCGAGAAGGGGGATCGCGTGAGCGACAGCCCTGCCGCCCGACTCCAGCAGCTCTTCGAGGGCCACCGCCTCACCCCCACCCAGCGGCGCATCGCGCACAGCATGGTGCGCCGGGCCGGGGACGTGCCCTTCCTGTCGAGCGTCGAACTCGCCGAACTGGCCGGGGTCAGCCAGCCGTCCGTCACCCGCTTCGCCGTCGCGCTCGGCTTCGACGGCTACCCGGCGCTGCGCAAGCACCTGCGCGAGGTCGCGCCCACCGAGCAGGACGCGGGGGCGGCCCCGTACAACGAGTACCAGCAGGCCGTGCTGGGCGAGATCGAGAATCTCCGGCATCTGGCCGAGCTGCTCGCGGACCCGGCGCCGGTCGAGCGCGCCGGCCGGCTCCTCGCCGCCTCCCGCCCGCTGCCGGTGCTCGGGCTGCGGGCCGCCTCCTCGCAGGCGCGCGGCTTCTCCTACTTCGCGGCCAAGGTCCATCCGGACGTACGGCTGCTGGACGAGGGCGGCACGATGCTCGCCGACCGGATCGACACGGCGAGGAGCGCGGGCGCGAGCGCCCTGCTCTGTTTCGCGCTGCCGCGCCACCCCAAGGAGGTCGTCGAGGCACTCACGTACGCGCGCGCGGCGGGGCTGACGGTGGTGACCGTGGCCGACTCCGCGTTCGCGCCGGTCGCCAAGCACAGCGACCTGCTGATCCCGGCGGCCGTCGGCACGGGCCTCGCCTTCGACACGGCCTGCGCGCCGATGCTGCTGGGGCGGGTCCTACTGGAGGCGATGTGCGACCACCTGCCGGAGGCGCAGACGCGGCTGGAGGAGTTCGACGCGGGGGCGGCGGCGCGGGGGCTGTTCGTGGAGTAGGCCGCCCTTGGGGCGACCGGTTGAGAACCGATCGGTTCCCGGCGATCGGTTCTCAGAAAATGTTCAGGAAGTCCTATTAATCTCCCCGCCACACACAGGCGTGAGGAGGCGGATCGTGGGGCGTGCGGGACGCGGTGGACAATCGCTGGTGAGGGTCGCGGTGGTCGTACGGGCCGGTGCGGTCCCGCTCTGGTGGCTCGGGTTGGCCGCCGCCGGGATCGGGCTGCTGATCCCCGGTCTGACCGGGCGCAGGATCGGCGTCTACGCGGGTGCGGCGCTGTTCGTCGTCTCTGCGGCGGCCGTGGTGCTCGTACGCCGCCGCAAGTACACGGCCTGGGCGGAACGCGCCTCGCGCGCGGGCAGGTTCGACGTCCTCCAGGACCGCGCCGTGACGCTGCGGAACTGGCGGCGCGCCCATGTCTGGTGGCTGGTGGGCGCGTTCGCCGCCGCCGTCGGCAGCTCCTTCGCGGTGCCGGTCGTCGCGGGCGCGGTCCTGGCGGGCGCGGGGGTGGGACTGTGGCTCAAGGCGGCCTGGCTGGGCCGCCTGGAGCGGCGGGACGACGCGCTGCTGTGGGTACGTACGGACTGGGCCGGCTCGGGCCGTCCCGCCGGCAAACGCGTCAAGGGCTACCGCACCACCGGAACCGGCGCGGGCGACGCGGTGCCGGGCGGGGGCCGGCGCCACCACCCCTGACCGGGGCGCCCCTCGCTGCCGCTGGGCCCCTTCCCGGGGCGTGGCTTTTCATGGCGCGGCCGCTCCCAAAACCCGCGCGCGCCGCTCGCTCGCTCCGCCCCCCACCGACCTCTCTTGTGCCGCTTTCGAGGACACATCCGGGACGTCCCCCACCCCTGCCTCCCGTGCGGCGCCCACCCGCGCTTCCCGTGCGGCCTCCGCCCGTTTCCCCCGGGCCGTGCCCGCCCGTACTTGCCGGGTCATGCCCGGCGGTTCTTGCCGGGCGGTCTCCGCCTGTTTCCTCCGGACGGCTCCCGCCCGTGCTTCCCGGGCCGTGTCCGGTGGCGCTCCCCGGGCGACCTCCGCCCGCGCCTCCCGGGCCGTGCCCGCTCGTACGCCTCCCGGGCCGCGCCCGCTCGTACTCCCCGGGCCGTGCCCCGCGCCGCCGCCCCTACCCCCTCGCACCGCGCCCCGCCGTGCGCATCCCCACCCACGCCGCCAGCACCGCCACGCACCCCGTGAAGATCAGGCCCACGGTCCGCAGGTCCAGCAGGAGCGAGAGTGCGCCGACGCCGATCACCGGCAGCGAGATGCCGATGTAGGCGATGACGAAGAACGCCGAGATCGTGCCCGCGCGCTGGGCCGGTGGTGCCGCCGCGCCGATGGAGGTGACGGCGGCCCGGAAGGCCAGGCCCTGGCCCAGGCCCCCGACGACCGCGCCCGCCACCAGTAGTCCCAGCGACTCCGCCGCCAGTGACGCCGCGACCAGGGCCAGCCCGCCCACCAGGACAAAACTGCCCAGCGGCAGCGCCCTGCGTCCGCCGACCCAGCCCATCGCGAGCTGTCCCAGCGTCGAGGCCAGGAAGGTGGAGAAGACCACCGCGCCCACCACCGCGAGGTTGTCCTCGTGCAGCGTCTGGGCCGCGAAGCTCGGGGCGACCGAGCTGAACAGTCCCAGCAGCGCGAAGCCGGCGAACGCGGCGAGCGCGGCAGGGCCGAACACCCCGTGGACCTCGGGCGGGACCACCAGGCCTTGCGGGGTCAGCGGGGGCCACCGCCGTACGCGGCCCGCCTTCCCGTCCCCGGCGGGTGCCTGCCGTTTCACGCTCTCCGGCAGCAGCAGTGTCAGGCAGGCCGCCATCGCCAGCAGTACGAGGTGGACCAGGAACGGCAGCCGCAGGGGGTGTGTCGCGTACTCGGCCAGCAGCCCGGCCAGCAGCGGCCCGCAGCCGAGCCCGCCCATGTTGGCGGCGGTCGCCGCGAGGCCCGCGCGCGCCTTGTGCGCGGGGGAGGCCAGTTCCAGCACGGTCGCGGTGGCCGAGCCGCTGAACAGACCGGCCGAGAACCCCGACAGCAGGCGGCCCACGAAGAGCAGGCCCAGCCCGCCCTCGAACAGGAAACACAGCGCGCTCGCCGCCGACAGCCCCACCGCGATCAGCAGGACCGGCTTCCGGCCCACCTTGTCGGAGTAGTTCCCCGCGAACAGCAGGACCGCGATCACGCCCACCGCGTAGACGGCGTAGACCACCGTCACGATGAACTCGGAGAAGCCCAGCTCCTCGCGGTACAGCCCGTACAACGGGGTGGGCAGCGTGGTGCCCGCCATACCGATGGCGAACACCGCCGCGGCCGCCGGGTAGCCGAGGTGTCGTGGTGTGATCCGCATGGGTCCCAGGATGCGCGGAATCGGCCCGGCCGACGGGCTCCGCCACGGGGCGTGGCCGACGGGCGGCTCTTACGCCTCCGTGCGGTACGCCTCCAGCCGGTCGGCCAGTTCCCGGGGGTGGCCGAGCATCGGGCAGTGGTCGCCGGGCATCTCGTCGGGAGTGATGCCGAGCCGCTCCCGCACGATCCCCCGCATGTACGCGGCGGGGAAGAAGCGGTCGTCCCGGGGCAGCAGGAACCTCGTCGGCACGTCCGGCCACGCGGCCAGCGGCCAGGGCTTCATGAAGGGGGTGGCCGACTGGGGACGCGCGTGTTCCTGGGCCTGCGCGGCCAGCCCCGGCGGGGTGTTGTGGTGGAACAGGGCGATGTTGTCGTCAGGATCCCTGCCGTCCCGTTCATCCTGCTCGCGCCGGGCCTGCTCGTAACCCGTGTTGCCCCACCACTCGCCCGGGCTCTCACCCGGCGCCGGGATCTGCGCCTGGAGCAGCACCAACAGGTCGACCGGCACGCGGTCGCACACCAGCGGGGCGGTGAACCCGCCGAAGGAGTGGGCCACCACGATCAGATCCGTACGGTCACCGATGGCGCCGACCGCCGTGTCGGTGTACTCGGCCAGCCCGGCCGTGTCGTCGTCGCACGGCAGGTCCACCGCCACCACGTCCTGGCCCCGCCCGCGCAGCTCGGCCTCCAGCAGGTGCCAGTACCACGTGTCGGTTCCGGCGCCGGGAAGCAGTATGTACGTGGCCATCGTCAGAGGCTCCTTGGTGGGGTGTCGCGATCCGTGTGCGATGCGTCCGCGCGCAGTGCGTCCGCGTGCGGTCCGCCCGACTCGGCGACGATCTCCTCGACCGTCTGGGGAGTCCGTACGGTAGCGAAGCGCACCCCGTCGATGCCGTCGTCGCCGTCGATGCCGCTGCCGCCGCCGGAGGACCGTACAAAACCGTAGATCCCCGGCCGGGCCAGGCTGTTGTACGCGTAGTGGTTCGTGAAGTAGTACGCGCCGGTGTCGAGCGCGGCCACCAGGTCCCCCTGCCCCAGCAGCGGCAGGGCCCGGTTCTCGGCGAGGAGGTCGCCCGCGAAGCAGGCGGGTCCCGCGACGTCCTGCGCCACGACCTGGGCCGTGCTCGGGCGGCCCTCGGCGTCGTACGCGGCGAGGCGCAACGGCCAGGAGGCGGGGTCGTAGACCGTACGGGTGGCGAGCTGGGCGCCCGCGTGGGTGACCGCGATCGGGCGGCCGCCCGCGGACTTGGCGTACTCGACGCGGGCCAGGACCGTGCCGTGCTTGGCGAGCAGCGAGCGGCCGAACTCGGTGACCAGGCCGTACCTGCCGTCGAACAGCCCGGGGACGGTGTCCCGCAGCAGCCGCGCGTAGGTGGCGTACGTCGGGGTTTCCTCGTCGGAGGCGAAGTTGACCGGGAGCCCGCCGCCGAGGTCCAGGGTGTCGATCTGCTGCCGGCCGACGGCCGCGTTGATCTCCTCGGCCAGTTCGTACGCCGCCCGCACACCCTGTGCCATCAGCTCCAGCGGGACGCCCTGCGAGCCGGTGTGGGTGTGCAGCCGGGTGAGCCAGGGGCGGTCGAGGCAGGCGCGGACGACCCAGGCGCGGGACCCCTCGTCGCGGAGCGCGACACCGAACTTGGACGTCGCGGTGGCGGTGGACAGCGCGCCGATGGAACCGCCGCCGACCTGGGGGTTGACGCGCAGGCCGAGGGGGGAGCGGGTACCCGGGGAGAGCGAGGGGACGAGCGCGTCGAGGCGGCCCAGCTCCTGCGGGTTGTCGGCGTTGACCGCGATGCCGAGGGCGAGGGCCTCGCGCAGCTCGGCGGTGGTCTTGGCGGGGGAGTCGAGGACGGTGTGCTCGGCCCCTACGCCCGCGGCCCTGGCCAGCGCCAGCTCGCCGGGGCTCGCGACCTCGGCGCCGATGCCCTCGTCGTTCAGCAGCCGCAGGACCGGCACCAGCGGGGTGGCCTTCACGGCGAAGGCGTGCAGGACGGCGGTGCCCGGGGCGGTGACCTCGGCGAACGCGGTACGGAGCGCGGCGGCGGAGGCGCGGATGCCGGCCACGTCGAGCAGGGCGATCACGGGCTGGTCCTCGGTGAGCAGCCCTTGTGCGACGGCGGCCCGCACGGCACGGTCGCGCCGGGCGGGCGCGTCACCGTCCCGGTCCCGATCGCTGTCCCGGCCGTGGTGGTGGTCGCTGTCCTGATCGTGGTCGTGGTCGTTCTCGCGGTCCAGGCCCATGGATGCCAGCCAATCATCGTTGTCGGCCGCTTGCCGTCGATTTGCGGTCGATCTGCCCCCGATCGGGCCGCGTGCGCCCCGCGCCTGTTGACTACAACTATTCATCCGTCCAGGATGTGAATAGATCGGCCAACATGACGTGCACGGCCCACGCGATCCACTGTGCACCACCCCCATGGAGGAGGCACCGCCATGTCAGGACCCCGCCCCGTACGGGCAGCGCGCGGTACGGAACTGAGCGCCCTGGGATGGCAGCAGGAGGCCGCCCTCCGCATGCTCCAGAACAACCTCGACCCCGAGGTCGCCGAACACCCCGACCAGCTCGTCGTGTACGGCGGCACGGGCAAGGCGGCCCGTGACTGGCGCTCCTTCGACGCCATGGTCCGTACGCTGCGCACGCTCAAGCAGGACGAGACGATGCTCGTCCAGTCCGGCCGCCCGGTGGGCGTGATGCAGACCCACGAGTGGGCGCCCCGGGTGCTGCTGGCCAACTCCAACCTGGTGGGGGACTGGGCGAACTGGGAGGAGTTCCGGCGCCTGGAGGCCCTCGGGCTCACCATGTACGGGCAGATGACGGCCGGTTCGTGGATCTACATCGGGACCCAGGGCATCCTCCAGGGCACGTACGAGACGTTCGCCGCCGTCGCCGCCAAGAAGTTTGGTGGCACGCTCGCCGGGACGATCACCCTCACCGCCGGTCTCGGCGGCATGGGCGGCGCCCAGCCGCTCGCCGTGACCATGAACGATGGCGTCGTCATCTGTATCGACTGCGACCCGCGCGCCATCGAGCGCCGGATCGAGCACCGCTACCTGGACGTGAAGGCCGACAGCCTCGCCCATGCCCTCCAGCTGGCGACCGAGGCCCGCGACGCGCGCCGCCCGCTCTCCATCGGGCTGCTGGGCAACGCGGCCGAACTGCTGCCCCGCATGCTCGCCGAGGGCGCCCCGATCGACATCGTCACGGACCAGACCTCCGCGCACGACCCGCTCGCCTACCTCCCGCTCGGCGTCGACTTCGACGACATGGCCGCGTACGCCGCCGAGAAGCCCGCCGACTTCACCCTGCGTGCCCGCGAGTCGATGGCCCGGCACGTCGAGGCCATGGTCGGCTTCATGGACGCGGGCGCCGAGGTCTTCGACTACGGCAACTCCATCCGGGGCGAGGCCCGACTCGCCGGGTACGAGCGGGCCTTCGCCTTCCCCGGCTTCGTACCGGCCTACATCAGGCCGCTGTTCAGCGAGGGCAAGGGCCCCTTCCGCTGGGCGGCCCTGTCCGGCGAGGCGTCCGACATCCACAAGACCGACAAAGCGATCCTCGAACTCTTCCCCGAGAACGAGTCCCTCCACCGCTGGATCAAGCTGGCCGGCGAACGTGTCCACTTCCAGGGACTCCCGGCCCGCATCTGCTGGCTCGGGTACGGCGAGCGCGACAAGGCGGGCGAGCGGTTCAACGACATGGTCGCCTCCGGCGAGCTGGCCGCGCCCGTCGTCATCGGCCGCGACCACCTGGACGCGGGCTCGGTGGCCTCGCCGTACCGCGAGACCGAGTCCATGCTCGACGGCTCCGACGCCATCGCCGACTGGCCGCTCCTCAACGCCATGGTCAACGTCGCCTCCGGCGCCTCCTGGGTCTCCATCCACCACGGCGGCGGTGTCGGCATGGGCCGCTCCCTCCACGCCGGTCAGGTCACCGTCGCCGACGGCACGAAGCTCGCGGGCGAGAAGATCCGCCGCGTCCTGACGAACGACCCGGGCATGGGCGTCATCCGCCACGTCGACGCCGGTTACGACATCGCGGAGAGGGTCGCCGAGGCGCGCGGCGTCCGCGTCCCGATGCGCGAGGGCGCCCCCGACGAGTCCTCCGCAGCCGGGTCCTCCGCACCCGGGTCCGCCACTCCTACGACGGACGGCACCCCCGCGTGAGCCCCCGCACCCCGCACCCCGCGCCGCCCGCCCGCGAACCCGGCACCCCCGCCGGGGAAGCGGGGACGGCCGGGAACCCGCCCTCCTTCCAGGAGATGTGGCGCGACCTCGCCCCCGTCGGACGTGACGCCACCAGCCACGGCTACCGCCGCTACGCCTGGACCGCCGCCGACACCGACTGCCGCGCCTGGTTCCGCGCCCAGGCCGAGATCCGCGGCCTGGCCCACGAACTCGACCGCAACGGCAACCAGTGGGCCTGGCTCGGCGACCCCCTCGCCGGGGACGCCGTCGTCACCGGCTCCCACCTCGACTCCGTCCCCGACGGCGGCGCCTTCGACGGCCCCCTCGGTGTGGTGTCCTCCTTCGCCGCCCTGGACGAACTGCGCCGCAGGGGAGCGCGCCTCACCAGGCCCCTGGCCGTCACCAACTTCGGCGACGAGGAAGGGGCCCGCTTCGGTCTGGCCTGCGTCGGCTCCCGGCTCACCACCGGACAGCTCACCGCCGAGAAGGCGTACGAGCTGCGCGACGGCGACGGCGTCTCCCTGCCCCGGGCGATGGAGGCCGCCGGACACGACCCCGCCACCCTCGGCCCGGACCCCGAACGCCTGGCCCGTATCGGCGCGTTTGTCGAACTGCACGTCGAGCAGGGCCGCGCCCTCGACCTCTCCGGCGACCCGGTCGGCATCGCCTCGGCGATCTGGCCGCACGGCCGCTGGCGGTTCGACTTCCACGGCGAGGCCAACCACGCGGGCACCACCCGCCTCGCCGACCGCCGCGACCCGATGCTGACGTACGCGGAGACCGTCCTCGCCGCCCGGCGCGAGGCCGAGCTGGCCGGAGCCCTCGCCACCTTCGGCAAGATCTCCGTCGAACCCAACGGCGTCAACGCCATCCCCTCCCTCGTCCGTGGCTGGCTGGACTCCCGCGCCGCCGACCAGGCCACCCTGGACACGGTCGTCGCCGGGATCGAGGCGGCGGCCCGCGAGGCCGCCGAACGCGCCGGGATCGATCTGACCGTCGTACGGGAGTCCTTCACCCCCGTCGTCGAGTTCGAGCACGCCCTGCGCGACGAGCTGGCCAGGATCCTTTCCGGCGCCGCGAAGGGCCCCGCCTCCGTCCCTGTCCTCGGCACCGGCGCCGGGCACGACGCGGGCATTTTGTCCGGATCCATTCCAACCGCCATGCTGTTCGTACGGAACCCGACCGGCGTATCGCACTCCCCGGCCGAATCCGCGGCCGAGGACGACTGCCTGGCGGGCGTCCTCGCCCTGGCCGACGTACTGGAAGGACTGGCGTGCGCATGACTCAGGGACCGCAGCAGTCGCACGGGTCGCAGGACCGCCGAGCACCGCAGGAGGGGCAAGCACCGCAGGTCCGCCAAGCGCCGCAGGACGGGCAAGCACCGCAGGAGTCGCCCGAGCCACCGGACCACCGGCAGGGCCTCCGCGCCACCTACTGGCTGGAGCACGCCTGGCTCGACCACCACGTCGAGCCAGGCGTGGCCGTCGAGGTCGCCGACGGCAGGATCACCGCCGTCCGCACCGAGACCGACGCCCCGCCCCCGGGCGCCGTGGCCCTGCGCGGACTGACCCTCCCCGGGCTCGCCAACACCCACTCGCACGCCTTCCACCGCGCCCTGCGCGGCACCACCCAGGTCGGCTCCGGCACCTTCTGGACCTGGCGCGAGCTGATGTACCGCACCGCCGCCCGGCTCACCCCCGACTCGTACCACGCCCTCGCCCGGGCCGTGTACGCCGAGATGGCGCTGGCCGGCATCACCTGCGTGGGTGAGTTCCACTACCTCCACCACGGGGCCAACGGGACCCCCTACGACGACCCGAACGCGATGGGCGAGGCCCTCATCGCGGCCGCCGCCGACGCCGGCATCAGGATCACCCTGCTCGACACCGCCTATCTCTCGTCCGGCGTCTCCAAGCGGCGCGGCGGGGCAGCCCCCGACCGCCACCAGGTCCGCTTCTCCGACGGCACCGCCGACGCCTGGGCCGAGAGGGCCTCCGCCCTCAAGGACAGCCGCCACGCCCGGATCGGCGCGGCGATCCATTCCGTACGGGCCGTGCCGGCCGAACAGCTCCCGACCGTCGCCGCGTGGGCCCGGGCCCGGCGCGCCCCCCTCCACGTCCACCTCTCCGAGCAGGCCGCCGAGAACGAGGCCTGCCTCGCCGTCCACGGCCGCACCCCCGTGCAGCTCCTCAACGACCACGGCGTCCTCGGCGCCCGCACCACGGGCATCCACAACACCCACGTCACCAACGAGGACATCGCGCTGCTGGGCGCCACCCACACCGGCACCTGCATGTGCCCCACCACCGAGCGCGACCTCGCCGACGGCATCGGACCCGCCGCCCAGCTCCAGCGCGCCGGCTCGCCGCTCTCGCTCGGCAGCGACAGCCACGCCGTCATCGACCTCTTCGAAGAGGCCCGCGCGATGGAACTCAACGAACGCCTGCGCACCCGCACCCGCGGCCACTGGACGGCCGGCGCCCTGCTCCACGCCGCCTCCGCCGACGGCCACGCGGCCCTCGGCTGGCCCGAGGCGGGCCGTATCGAACAAGGGGCACTCGCCGACCTCGTCACGATCGCCCTGGACTCGGTCAGGACAGCGGGACCCCTGCCCCGGCTCGGAGCGGAGACCGCCGTATTCGCCGCCTCCGCCGCTGATGTACGCCACACGGTCGTGAGCGGTCGTCATGTCGTCCGGGACGGGGTCCACGCACAGGTCCCCGACACCGCGCGGGCCCTCGCGGACGCGATCGGAGCCCTGTCCCGCCGCGCCTGACCCCCGCCGGCCCGCCGCCGAAGGAGCGCACCTCCCCCATGCCCACGAGCACGCCGAACACCGCCACTACGGCGGCGACCACCGCCCTCACCAACATCGCCGGTCTGGTCACCAACGACCCCTCCCTCGGTGACGGATCCCCCATCGGTCTGATCCAGGACGCGGCCGTCGTCATCGACGGCGACCGCGTCGTCTGGGTCGGTGAATCAAGCAAAGCACCCCCCACTGACAACGCCCTCGACCTCGGCGGCCGGGCCGTCGTCCCCGGCTTCGTCGACTCCCACTCCCACCTCGTCTTCGCCGGCGACCGCACGGCCGAGTTCAACGCCAGGATGTCCGGCCGCGCCTACACCGCCGGCGGCATCCGTACCACCGTCGCCGCGACCCGCGCCGCCTCCGACGCCGACCTGGACGCCACCGTCGCCCGCTATGTCGCCGAGGCCCTGCGCCAGGGCACCACCACCCTGGAGACCAAGTCCGGCTACGGCCTGACCGTCGAGGACGAGGCACGCTCCCTGCGCATCGCGAGCGAGCACACCGACGAGGTCACCTACCTCGGCGCCCACATCGTCCCGCCCGACCACGCCGGCGACCCCGCCGCGTACGTCGCGCTCGTCACCGGCGACATGCTCGACGCGTGCGCCCCGTACGCCCGCTGGATCGACGTCTTCTGCGAGACCGGCGCCTTCGACGGCGACCAGGCCCGCGCGATCCTCCTCGCGGGCCGCGCCAAGGGACTGCACCCCCGGATCCACGCCAACCAGCTGTCGTACGGCCCCGGGGTGCGGCTCGCCGTCGAACTCGACGCCGCCTCCGCCGACCACTGCACCCACCTCACCGACGCGGACGTGGACGCGCTCGCGCACAGCGACACGGTCGCCACGCTGCTCCCCGGCGCCGAGTTCTCCACCCGCGCCGCGTGGCCGGACGCCCGCAGGCTCCTCGACGCGGGCGCGACGGTCGCCCTCTCCACCGACTGCAACCCCGGCTCGTCCTTCACCTCCTCGATGCCGTTCTGCATCGCCCTCGCCGTACGGGACATGCACATGACCCCGGACGAGGCGGTCTGGTCGGCCACGGCGGGCGGCGCGCGGGCCCTGCGCCGTACGGACATCGGCCGCCTCACCCCGGGCGCCCGCGCGGACCTCACCGTCCTGGACGCCCCGAGCCACGTCCACCTCGCCTACCGTCCCGGCGTCCCGCTGGTGTCGTCGGTCTGGCGGAACGGGGTACGCCTCTGAGACCGCCGCTCCCGGAACCGCCCCCTCGGAACCGCCCCTGAATCCCCTCCCGCCCCACCCCTCCGGTCTCCTCGACGGATCCGTCGCAAGATGGGCGACTGGCACTGTCCCGGCGGGATTTGGGCCGGTACCGTCCTCACGAGCGTGCGCCCACGCGGGAGTTCATGGGGGACGTGGACGCGGTGAGGGCAGTGGACCGGGGGGTTGAGTTGGGCGACGTACGCAGTGCCGCGCGCATCCGGGTGGTGGCGCCCGCGGAGTTGAGTGAGGCGGAGGCGGAGGCCTGGCGCGGACTGCGCGCCAAGTCCGGCGCCCCCGCCAACCCGTTCATGGAACCGGAGTTCACCCGGGCGGTCGGCCGGGTACGCCCCCGGTCCAGGATCGCCCTCGTACGGGACACGGACGGGGACAGCGATGGGGACGGGCCCGTGGGCTTCTTCCCCTACGAGAAAGGCCCGTTGGGGCAGGGCAGAGCCATCGGGCAAGGCGTCTCGGACTGTCAGGGAGCGGTCCTCCGCCCCGGACTGCGGCTCACAGCAGGTGAGTTGCTGCGCGCCTGCTCCCTCTCCGCCTGGGAGTTCGACAACCTCGAAGCGGGACAGGATCTCTTCGTCCCGGCCGCCGCCGAGGAGTTCGGATCACCGGTCATCGACATCGGACAGGGGTACGAGGCGTACGAGACGGTCCTGCGCGCCCAGTCGCCCAAGTTCCTCAGGACGACCATGGCGAAGGAGCGCAGACTCGGCCGCCAGGAGGGCGGGACACGCTTCGTCTTCGACGAACGCGACCCCGGCGCACTGCGCACGCTCATGGAGTGGAAGTCCGCGCAGTACCGCAGGACGGGCCGCCGCGACCGCTTCGCCCAGGAGTGGATCACCGAGCTGGTACGGCAGTTGGCGGTCACGCGCGCGCCCGGCTGCTCCGGTGTGCTCTCCGTCCTGTACGCGGCGGACCGGCCCGTCGCCGCGCACTTCGGGCTCCGCTCGCGCACGGTCCTGTCGTGCTGGTTCCCCGCGTACGACCCCGAGTTCGCCAAGTTCTCGCCCGGCCTGATCCTCCATCTGCGGATGGCGGAGGCCGCCGCCGCCGACGGGATCGGCCTGCTCGACCTGGGGCGCGGCGCGGCGGAGTACAAGGACGCGCTCAAGACCGGCGCGCTGCGCGTGTACGAGGGCTCGTCCGTACGGCCGGGACCCCGGGCGGCGATCTCCTGGCTGGGCCGCGAACCGGCCCGCCGCGCGCACAGTTTCGTACGGAACCGGCCCAGGCTGGCCGGTTACGCGCAGCGGACCCTGAACCAGGTGGGCCGCCTGCGTGACCGGTGACCACGGCGGAGCAGACGGGGGGAGTGAGCGGTGCCCGACCGAACACGTACACCGGACACGATGACCGAGGGGGCGGCGGTGGGCGCCGAACTGCCCGACCTGCCGCCGCTCGCGGTCGCCGAGATCGATCTCGACGGCCCCGACGGGGAGGTGTTGTCGCTGAGGCCGGCGCCCGGCGGCCCGCCGCTGGGCGAGGGCGGGGTGTACGCGCTCGTACGACTCCGGGGCCGCCCGGCCGCGACCGTCCTCGCCCACGTGCGCGCCGGTGAGGACGCGGCGGAGGTGCTCGCGGCGGCGTTCCGCGCCGAGTGGGCCGTACGGAAGCGGCACAACGCGCAGGGCCGGTCCGTCGAACACCGGGCGCGCGCCGAGCCCGTACCCCCGCCGTGTGCCGAGCGCCCCACCCCGCCGCTTCCCCGCGCCACCGTCGTCGTCGCCACGCGCGAGCGCGCCGCGCGGCTCGCCCGCGCGCTGGACTCCCTCCTCGCCCAGGACCACCCGGACTTCCAGGTCCTCGTCGTCGACAACGCGCCCGTCACCACCGCCACCCGCGACCTCGTCCAGGGACGTTACGCGGGCCGCGTCGACTACGTCCTGGAGCCGGTCCCGGGCCTGGCCACCGCCCACAACCGGGGCATCGCCGCCGCGCGGGGGGAGGTGCTCGCCTTCACCGACGACGACGTCATCGCCGATCCGCACTGGCTCACCGCCCTCACCGAGCCCTTCGCCGCCGACCCCCGCCTCGGCTGCACCACCGGCCTGATCCTCCCGGCCCGGCTCACCACCCCCGCCCAGATCCTGCTGGAGAGCCACGGCGGCTTCGCCAAGGGCTTCACACCACGGCTGTACGACCCGGCCGCGCCGCCCTCCGACGAACCGCTCTTCCCCTTCACCGCGGGCAGCTTCGGCTCGGGCGCCAACATGGCCTTCCGCGCCCAAGTCCTCGCCTCCGTAGGCGGATTCGACCCCGCCACCGGCACCGGAACACCCGCCAGAGGCGGCGACGACCTCTACGCCTTCGTCCGGGTCCTGAGCGCGGGACACCGCCTGCGGTACACGCCGGGGGCGCTCGTCTGGCACCACCACCGGGAGACCTGGCAGGACTTGAGGAATCAGGCATACGGATACGGCGTCGGCCTCACCGCGTACCTCACCGCGCTCCTGGTCCGTCGCCCCGCGCTACTGCCCTCGCTCGTGCGGAAGTTGCCGCGCGGCCTCGCCCATGCCCGGGCGATCACCGCGTACCGGGCGGGGCCGGACGGGGGAGTGACCCCCGGCGCCCCACCGAACGGCACCGGCAGCGCGCCCGGCGCCCACGGCGCCCAGGCCCATCCCTGGCCGCGCAGCCTGTCGCGGCTGGAGCGCCGGGGGATGCTCCACGGCCCCCTCGGCTACCTCAAGGCGCGCCTGCGGCAGCGCGGGAGCAGGCCATGAGCGGAGGCGGTACGCGCACCACCCAACCGATACCCGTCCTCCTCTACCACGCCGTGACGGACCACCCACCTCCGTGGATCGCCGAATTCACCGTCGCACCACAGGACTTCGCGGCGCAGCTGGACGCCGTGGCGGCCAGTGGCCGTACGCCCGTGCCGATCAGCGCGCTCGTCCGCCACCTCGTGGACGGCCGCCCCCTGCCGTCCCGGCCCGTCGTCCTCACCTTCGACGACGGCTTCGCAGACCTGCCGGGCCCCACGGCCGAGGCGCTCGCCGCCCGCCATCTGCCCGCGACCGCGTACCTGACCACCGGGGCCATCACCCCGGGCCGCGTCAGCCTCCTCCCGCCGGCCCCGATGATGCGGTTGGCGCAGGCGCCGCGACTGGAGTCGTACGGGATCGAGGTGGGGGCGCACACCGTCACCCACCCCCAGCTGGACACGCTCCCCGCCCGCGAGCTGCACCGCGAACTCCGCGATTCCAAGCTTGCGTTGGAGGACGTCCTCGGCCACGAGGTGGCGCACCTCGCCTATCCGCACGGCTACAACAGCCCTGCTGTACGGCGCGCGTCCGCCGCTGCCGGGTACGCCTCGGCCGTCGCCGTACGGCACGCGCTCTCCTCGTACCGCGACGAGTCGTACCGCATCGCCCGGCTCATTTTGCGCCGCCGGCATACCGTGCGGGACGTCGAGCGGTGGATGGACGGCAGACCGGCGGAGGGGGAGAGGGTGCGGGTCGCGCCGTTCGACGACACGCTGCCCACGCTGGGGTGGCGGCTGTACCGCAGGGCGCGGGGGCGCCTGCGCGGACCGGAGTTCGCGGGGTAGTACGGTCCGCGCGCACCCCAACTCCCTTGTGCAACAGGGGCGTACGAGAACAACACAAACACGATGACGGTTCTTATACTTCGCTTCAGGGACAGCGGCGTGACGGCCGCGACCACATCTGTGGGGGGAGTCGCACTGTGCAGCAACGTGTGTCCACACCGGTCTCGGGGAGCGGCGCGCCGCCCCCCGTACAGGAGCCCGTACCAAAGGCGGCGGACACCTCCCGGACGGTGGACGAGCCACTCCCCGGGCGCACGACGAAGACTCCGTTCCGTCCCCAACGGCTCTTCTCCTGGCTCCCGTTGGTTGTCGGCGGCGGGCTGTGGGCGTGGTCGTTACCCCGGATCGGGTTCCGCGACATCGGGGAGTTCGGGCTCCTCGACCGCTTCCCGGTCGTCTTCTACGTCTCGCTGGTCGTCCTCTCGGCCGGCTTCCTGGTCAGCCTGCGCCGGGCCGGTACGGCGCCCTGGTGGCCGCTGACCTACTGCGTCGCCATGCTGGTGGCGCTCAAGGCCCCACCGGCCCTGCTGTACGACTCGGTGCGCTACGCCTGGGCGTCGAAGCACGACGCCGTGATCGCCCGGCTGCTGGCCGAGGGCACCTTCCATCCGTACACCGAACTGTCCGGCGGGATGTCGGCGTACGACCAGTGGCCCGGCTTCTTCTCCCTCAACGCGGCGCTGATCAGGGCGTTCGGGGTGGAGGGCGCCGCCGCGTACACCAACTGGGCGCCGGTCGCCTTCGGGTTGCTGATGATGCCGGTCCTGGTGCTCATCTACCGCACGTTCACGGACGACCGGCGCCTGGTGTGGACGGCGGTCTGGATCTTTCAGCTCGCCAACTGGGTGGGCCAGGACTACCTGGCTCCGCAGGCCTTCGCGTATCTGCTGTTCCTGACCGTGTTCGCCGTGGTCGTACGGCACTTCGTGCGGCCGGGCTCGGCCGGGCGGCTGCGTGAACGCGCCCATCTCGACCCGGCGGCGGCGTCCGTGCCGCCGTCCGCCACGCGCCGTCAGCGGGCGATCGGGGTGGCGGTGCTCGTCCCGCTGATCGCCGCGGTCAACGCCTCGCACCAACTGACGCCCGTCATGCTCTGCATGACCCTGATGGCGCTCTGCCTCACCCGCCGCTACCGCAATCTCGGGCTGCTGGTGGTGACCGGGGTGGTGATGCTCGTCTGGGACCTGACGATGGGCCGCCCGCTGTTCCTGGACACGCTCGGTACGCTGCGGGACTCGGCGGGCCAGCTGCTCCAGAACTCCCGCCCCGGGTTCGCCGGTGAACCGAGCGGTCCCGGGCCGGAGTTGGTGGGCGCGGCCAACATCCTCATGGTGGCCGCGCTCGCCGTGCTGGCCGGGGCGGCCGTACTGCTGCGGCGCAGGCTGACGCACAGCGCGCTGCCGCTGCTGCTGGCGGCGGCGGCGCCGGTGCCGCTCTTCGCGGTCAACGACTACGGCGGCGAAATGCTGTTCCGCGTCTACCTGTTCGGGCTGCCGGGCACGGCGTTCTTCGCCGCCGCCGCGCTGGTCCCCGCGGTCGCCGGGGCGGGCCGGGCGCGCCGCCTCGCGCGCCGGGCGGCGGTGGTGGCGCTGCCGGTCGCGCTGGTCGCCCTGCTGGCCGGCTTCCTGCCCTCGTACTACGGCAAGGAAGGCATGCAGTACGCGCCGCCCGAGGAGACCGCGCTGGTCGAACGCGCCTACGACCGGGCGCCGGAGGGATCGCTGATCCTCGCGACCACGGGGTCCTTCCCGGGGGCGTACCACCGCTACGACCGGTACGAACGGTGGTTCTTCACGGAGCAGGAGGTGCCGGAGAACCTGAAGATGCTCAAGGACCCGGCGGGCTACCTGGACGCGGGCATCCCGCCCGGCCGGACCGCGTACGTGATCCTCACCCCGACGCAGGAGGAGGCGACCATCGGCGAGGGCTACCTGCCGGCCGGCAGCTTCGCGCGCATGAGCGAGGCGCTGAAGCGCTCACCGCACTTCCGCGTGGTGGAGGAGAGCCGGTACGGCCTGGTCCTGGAACACGTCGAGCCCCCCGCCCCCACCGCACCCGCCACCCCCTGACGTGGAGGCCGCCGCGATGCGACCAGGAGACCCCGAGAACGACCTCGCCACGGGCGGGACGCCGCGCGTCGGAGACGCGACCACCGAGCGGGCGCGCGCGGCCGTGGACGCCGCGGACCCCGCCCCCGCAGGCCCGCGCCCGAAGCCCGCCGACCCAAAGGCGGGGGCGGTACCCACGGCGCCGCTGACCGCGCCTGGGCGCCCTGCGGCACCCAAGCGACGTGCCACGTCTGACCGACCTGCCGAGCCCGCCTCGCCCGCAGCATCCGCCGAACCGGCCCCGGCGATCGCGCCTCCCGCGCCTGCGGCGCCCGAACCGCCCGCCGAGGTCGCCTCGCCCGCAGTGGCGGTGGCGTCCGTCGAGCCCGGCCCTCGGGTTGCGCCTGCCGCGCCTGTGGCGCCCAAGTCGCCTGCTGGGCCCGACTCGCCCGCAGCGGCGGTAGCGTCCGTCGAGCCCGGGCCGCCGGTTGCGTCTGCCGCGTCTGAGCGACCCGTCGAGGCCGCTCCGGCCGCGGTGGCCGCCGCGCCCCCCGCCCCCGCGTTCCCCCGCCGCGCCCCCGGCATCCTCCCGCCGCGCGACCACTTCGCTCTTCGGACCGTCCTCGCACTCTCCGGCTGGGCGGCCCTCGCCGCCACCGCGCTGCCCGACGGGGCGCCGTTGCGGTGGATACCGGTTCTCCTCTTCGTCGGCCTCGGCCCCGGCCTCGCCCTGCTGCTCCCGCAGCCGCCGCGCCCCGCCGCGCGGCTGGAGGTGCTGGCGCTCGCCGCGCCCCTGAGTCTGTCCCTCGCGACGCTCGCCGCCACCGCGCTGTTCCTGGTGTCCGGTTTCTCGGCCACCCTCTTCCTCGCCTCGCTCGCCACCGTCACCACCCTCGCGAGCCTCCTGCCGGCCCTCCCGCTCCCCGCCGCGACACGCGGCGCCGCCGAGCGCGGGACGCCCGAACCGGATCCGACTCCCGCACCTGACCCCGAGGCGCCTCGATGACCGAGCGGCCGCACCGGGACGCCCGTGGGGCCGCCCTCCTCGCTCTCGCCCTGACCGCCGTCGGCGCGCTGCTCACCGGAGCCGGGCTCTGGATCGACCGGCAGGAGAACGCGCCCACTCCACAGGCGAGTTGCGCCCCCACCACCCTGCTGGAACCGCCGTGCGGAGCCTGGTGGGGCGCCTACGTCCCGTACGCGAAGAACGGGTCGCTCACCGACGCCGTCCACAGCCTGGAGAAGAAGATCGGGCGCAGGCTCGACCTTGTCTACAACTACCACGACATGTCCGGCACCGCCCGCGACGGGACGCTGCTCACCCCCGACGAGAAGGAGTTGGGCGAGGACCGCATGCTGATGCTCGCCTGGGAGTCCACCGTGTGGACCGAGCCGCACCACCGCAACTGGACCGAGAAGCAACTCGGTTGGGACAAGGTCGCCGCCGGTGACTTCGACGAGGAGATCATCGATCCGCAGGCCCGCCGCCTCAAGGCGTACGGCAAACGCGTCTTCTTCTCCTTCGACCAGGAGACCGACTTCCGCACCCCCGACGCCGGCACCCCCGAGGAGTTCGTCGCCGCCTACCGCCACATCCACGACCGGTTCAGGCAACTCGGCGTGGACAACGTGGTGTGGGTGTGGACGGTGTCCGGCTACCTCGGGAACGCCGGGCTGATGAAGAAGCTCTACCCGGGGGACGCGTACGTCGACTGGATCGGCATGGACCAGTACAACTACTTCCAGTGCCACGACTCCCCGGACTGGCTCGACTTCGACCGCAGCCAGCGCCCGTCGTACGACTGGCTCCGCGCGAACATCTCCGACTCCAAGCCGGTGATGCTCGCCGAGTTCAGTACGGCGCCCGACCCGGCCACGCCCGACCGGCAACGCGGTTGGTACGAGGCCATCCCCAAGACGGCACCCACCCTGCCGAAGGTGAAGGCGCTGGTGCACTGGAACCGTCCGATACCCGGCGCCCACTGCGACCTGACCGTCAACAAGGGCCCGGCACTGGAGGGTTACCGGGAGGCGGGCCGTGACGGCTACTTCAATCAGCCGTTGCCCCGGCGGTAGCCCGTACAAGAAAGGCCCTCACGGCGAGCGTCGCGCCCGCCACCCCCGCCAGCCCCACGAACACCGGCACAGGCGCGGCGGCGAACGGCTGCTGCGCCGCCCAGCCGGTGATCACCAGCACCCACAAAACCCCGGCCGTGACCCGGCCGTCGGCCCGTACCGCCCACAGGGCCAGGGCGGCCAGCCCGAGACACAGCAGTTGCAGCGCCACCGGCAGAGCGCGCAGGACGTCGTCCCGGTCGAACCGCCCCCCGCCCACGTAGAGATCCAGTAGGTCCGCCAGGACGTCCACGACCGGGCCGTGCCAGAGCCCCGACGCCCGGTCCGGCTGTACGCCCAGCAGCGGCGGCGCCGAGTGCAGCGAAGCGAAACTGATCAGCAACCCGGTCCCGAGCAGCATCGGCCGGGGCCGGACCAGCGAGGCGGCGGCGCACTGGACGACGATCAGCAACACACCCCCGGCGACGGTGAGCGGAGGCAGCGCGTCGAACAACTCCCGCCCGGTGAGCCGGTCCTGGCCGAGCGGGACCACGCGCGCCAGCGGGGACCAGAACAGCCCGGCGCCCAGCCCGAGCAGCAGCCACAGCAGAGTGATCCAGCGCTCCTCACGCTCGCGAGCACGACTCCGGGACACGGGCGGCCGCGCGGCTCGCCTACGTACGACCGCCCTCGGCGCCTGCGCCGGCCCGACCGCCCCCACCGCAATCCCGAGAGCCGGTCTGCCCGTGTCGCGGTGGTGGCGCACGCTGTGCGGATACGCCGCCTGCCGCGCCCAGTTGGTGCCGTACTCGTCGTCCGCCGGTACTGTCCCCCGCCGGGGATCCTCCCGCCGCCGCACCACCCGCGTCAGCCAGGTGGCACGCGGCGGCCGGCCGCTGAGCGCCGCCCGCAGCCCCGGCGCCGCGACCAGCGCGACCAGCGTCATCGACCCCAGCATCGCCAGGCCCGCCCCGGAGATCCCCGTCGGCCCGAGCAGGAACATCGCGCTGCCCAGCACCAGCAGACACATGGCGCCCTGGAGGACGGCGAGCATGCCGGTACGGCCCTGGACCCGCAGCACCCCGATGTACAACTCCACGACCACGCGCGGCAGGGCGGCGGCGGCCAGCAGCCGCAGCACAGTGGTGCCGTGCTCGGCGTAGTCGGGTCCGAAGGGAGCCAGCACCTGCGGCGCGAAGACCACCAGCACCAGGACGACGGGCACCAGCAGGACCGCCATCCGGCGCAGCGCCCCCCGTACCCCCTCGGCCAGCCGCTCCGGGCTGTGCGAGGCGTGCGCGGTGAGCGAGGAGGCCATGTTGATGGCCATGAACTCCATCGTGCCGCCGACGGTGTACGCCGTGTAGAAGAAGGCGTTGTGCGCCGCGTCGAAGCGGACCGCGACCATCACCGGCAGCAGATTGATCATCGCGAGGCTGAACAGCGCCCCCACGGAATCCCCGGCGAGGAACCGCCCGATGTCCGAGAGGCTGAGCGGTTCACGGTTGTGGTCGGCCGCGGCCTGCCGGGGGATGAGCTTGCGGAAGATCAGCCAGCCGAGCGGCAGGACGGACAGGGCGATGGCGGCGGCCCACGAGACAAAAACCCCGAGCACGGGCATCGCGGTGGCGAACGCGACGAGCAGCAGCAGCTTCCCGATGGAGAAGACGGCGTTGCCGACCGGCACCCAGAAGGCTTTCCGCAGGCCGGTCAGGACACCGTCCTGGAGGGTGAGCAGCGCCCAGGTCACGCAGGACGCGGTGAAGACGAGTCCGGCGGTGAGCCCGTCGAGAGGCGCGTACGACGGACCCCAGAGGTCGAGGGTCAGCAGGAACACCACACAGGCGACACAGACGACCAGCGAGCTGACGGCGTACGCGCGCAGGACCAGCGAGCCGGTGGCGCGCCCGGCCCGGGGCACGTACCGCACCACCGCGCCGATCATGGTGGTGGCGGTGATCGAGGCGAGCAGCCGCATCGCGGCGATGGCGGCGGAGCCCTGCCCGACGGCCTCTTCCGTGTAGTAGCGGGCGGCGACGAGCCAGAATCCCAGGCCCAGGGCGGCGGAGACGCCGGTGGAGAGCATGAGCGCGTAGGCGTTACGGAACATCGAGTCGTGCCCGGCCCGCGCGGCGGCGTCCGGCTTCCCCCCGGCCGGGCCGGCGGGACCGCGCAGCCGGGTGGTCTCGGCCACCTCAGCCGCGCCCGTCCCACACGGCCGGCCGGGCGCCGGTCGCGGTGAGCACGCGGATGATCTCGTCGGCGCGGCGCGGGTCGGCGGGCAGGGCGTGCCGGGCGAACCAGGCGGCGGGGGCGGGGTGCGGGGACGGATCGGTGAAGACCTCGCCCGCGTAGGTGTCGAGCGGGGGGTCGTAGAGGTAGCCGGTGGTGATACGGCGCCGGGCGAGGGCGGCGATGGCCGCGTCACGGTCTTCGACGAGGAGGGGGACGCGGAAGAGGGGTTGAACCTCGCCCCGATCCTGACTCCGGCGGCCACCCCAGGGGGTGTCCCACAGCCTTTCCGTGCCCGCCCGGTGGGCGTCCAGGCGGGTGTCGAGTCCGGAGAGCAGCCGTTCCGTACGTCTCAGACGGGTGCGCCCCGGCCGCAGCCGGTAGTCGTGCATGTCGACGCGCACCCAGGAGTGGAATTCGCTCAGCCCCGGCTCCCCGGCCAGCGCCTGCTTGAGGTCACCGGCCCGCAGCGGCATCCGGATCGCCTCGCGCTCCTCCTGGCCGAGCGCGCGTAACGCGGCGCGGGCGGCCCGTACGAGACGCAGCGCGCGTACGCCGGCCTCGGCGTAGGGGCGTACGGCGTAGGCGAGTTCGGCGCGGAGCCGGGTGGGCATCAGCAACTCATCGCGGGCCAGGGCCAGTTCCGTACGAAGAGCGGGATCCGCGACGGCGAGGAAACCACCGGTCTTGGCCCCCACGTGCTTGGAGAGGCTGAACACGGACGCGTCCCCGAAGCCGCCGACGGGCCGTCCCGCCACCGCACTGCCGATGGCGTGCGCGGCGTCCTCGATCAGCGGAATCCCCAACGTGTCGCAGCGGGCACGCAGTTCGGGTGCCGGATCGGGATTGCCGTACAGATTGGTGGTCAGTACGGCGGACAGTCCCCGCCAGTCGGAGTCCGGCACGCGGTCGAGGTCGATCGACCCGTCGTGCGGATGCAACGGGGCCTGTACGGGCCGCAGTCCGGCGGCGAGCACGACGAAGAAGATGACGTCGTCGTTGACCGGCGACATGAGGACCCGCCCGCCGGGCGGGCACCAGTGGCGCAGGGCGAGGTACAGCCCGAACCGGCACGACGGCACATAAAGACATTCCCTGCCGAGGCGACGGCGCATGAGCGACTCCAGACCGGAGTAGACCGTGCGCGCACTGAACTCCGCCGGGCAGCTCTCCCCAAGAGCCATTCCGATTCCCCCCTGCCCCGGGCTCAATGTGGCCCATACCGGACGGCCCCGTCAATAAGGCGGCAGGACCGGACCCCCCGGCCGCTGTCGGTACGATCCACAGATGCGGCGCGTTCTGGTGGTGGGCATCAGCGGGGCCGGCAAGTCCACGCTGGCGCGGACCCTGGCCGGCGAACTCGCCCTGCCCTACTACGAGATGGACGCACTGCACTTCACAGGCCCCGACTGGGCGGTGGACGAGGACTTCGCGTCGCGGGTCGCCGACATCGCGGCCTCCCCGGCCTGGATCTTCGACTCGTTCGGCTACCCCGAGGTCCGCGACCTGCTGTGGGAACACGCCGACACGGTGATCTGGCTGGACTACCCGAGGCGGGTGGTGATGCCCAGGGTGCTGCGGAGATCGCTGAGGCGGACCGTACGCCGGGAACGCATCTTCGGCGGCAACAGGGAGACGCTGGCGGGCTGGTTCAGCCGAGACCACCCGGCGTGGTGGGCGTGGTCCCAGCACGGAGCGCGGCGGACGGACATACACGCCCGGACGACGAATCCCCGCTTCGCCCCACTGAGGGTGGTGCGGTTCGGTGGGCCGGGGGAGGCGGGTGCGTGGGTGAGGGGGCGGGGGTGGGGGTGAGGGTGGGGTTTGGGAGGGGGTTTGGGTTTGGGTTTGGGTGCGGGTTCGGGCCGAGGGGTAGTCGGGGGTGGCCGGGTTGTGTGGTTCGGGTGGGGCCGCCCCTTGTTGTTGATTGTCGCGGGGCCGGGGTGGGCGTCAAGGGCGCTCCTGCGGAGCGTCGGCTTCGCCGATTCCACTGCGTTCCACCCTTGACGCCCACCCCGGCCCCGCTAGGGAAGGCTGGGGGGGGCGGCCCGGGGGGAGGGGTCCCCGGGGGCTTGTCTGTCCCTGGTGTTTCGTCGCGGTCCGCGCCTTTCGGCGGGGTGTTGCGCACCACTTGAATGGGGCAGTCGGTCTCGTCTCGGCGGCTGACCACCGTCCGTTGGCGGGCGCACAAGCACCGTGTCTGTGGTGAGTGGGTGGTGGGGCGGAAGGGGTAGGGACAGGCGGCTGGTCTGGCCTGTTTCGGTGGGTTGTTTGCTCTGAGAGCCCTTTAACGCAACACAGGACACAAGACTGGATGGGACGAGCCCCCCGGGAGTCCTCAAAGCTAGGGCAATTGGTGCATTTGGCCTGGTGGGGTGTGATGGTGGGCAGTCTTGGCGGCCGACTGCCGCCCACCGGCCCGTACGCGGGCGTCAAGCCGGAGCCGAGTGGGTGGTGGGGGTATACGCCGCGGGTGGGGAGGCTGCCGGGCCCGTTTCGGTGGGTTGTGTGCTGGCAGATCCCCTTAACGAAACACAGGACGCAAGACCAGGCGAAAGAGGCCCCCAATGAGCCTCAAAGCCTGGGCAAATAGGGCATTTGACCACCAGGGCGGGCCGGGGCCCTGCCCGACCCCGCAGCTGACCACGGATCTCAGACACGGTGCTTGTGCGCTGGCCAACGGGCGGTCGTCAGCCGCCGAGACGAGACCGGCTGCCCCATTCAAGTGGTGCGCAAACCCCCGCCGAAAGCCGCAGCCCGCGACGAAACCCCGACAACAGACTGGCCCCCGGGGACCCTTCCCCCGGGCCGCCCCCCCAGCCTTCCCTTGCGGTTTCGGGGTGGGGGTCAAGGGTGGAACGCAGTGGAATCGGCGAAGCCGACGCGACGCAGGAGCGCCCTTGACGCCCGCCCCGAAACCGCGACACTCAACCGCAAGGGGCGGCCCCACCCGCCTCATTCGACGCCGGACACCCCGACTACCCCTCGGCCCGAACCCGAGCACTGAGCAGCATCCGCATCCGCATCCGCACCCACACCCACACCCGCACCCGCACCCACGCCCACCCCCACCCCCAACCCAAGCCCAGGTCTCACTCCTCCACCATCAAGCCCTTACGCAGCTTCTCCAGCGTCCGCGTGAGCAGGCGCGACACATGCATCTGGGAGATGCCCAGTTCCTCGCCGATCTCCGACTGCGTCATGTTGGCCACGAACCGCAGCGAAAGGATGTGGCGGTCCCGCTGGGGAAGTTCCGCGATCATCGGCTTGAGGGACTCGACGTACTCGATGCCCTCCAGGCCGTGGTCGTCGTAGCCGATGCGGTCCGACAGCGCGCCCTCGGAGTCGTCCTCCGTCGGCTGGGCGTCCAGCGAGCTCGCCGTGTACGCGTTGCTCGCCGTCATTCCCTCCACCACCTCGTCGTGGGTGAGGCCGAGCCGCTCCGCCAGCTCGTCGACCGTCGGTGCCCGGTCGAGGCGCTGCGCCAGTTCGTCACTCGCCTTGGCGAGGTCCAGGCGCAGCTCCTGGAGCCTGCGTGGCACCCGTACCGACCACGACGTGTCGCGGAAGAAACGCTTGATCTCGCCGACGATCGTCGGCATCGCGAACGTGGGGAACTCCACGCCACGGCTCAACTCGAAGCGGTCGATGGACTTGATCAGGCCGATCGTGCCGACCTGGACGATGTCCTCCATCGGCTCGCTGCGGGAGCGGAAGCGGGAGGCCGCGAACTTCACCAGGGCGAGATTCAGCTCGACCAGGGTGTTGCGGACGTATGCGTGCTCGTACGTGCCCTCTTCGAGGGATTCGAGACGGGCGAAGAGCGTCTTGGACAGGGCCCGGGCATCAACCGCCCCTACCTCGTCGAAGGGCGGGATCTCGGGCAGGTTCTCCAGACCCTCGCCAGGCAGGTTCTCCAGGCCCTCGGTGGGCAGGTTCACCAGACCCTCGCTGGGCAGGTTCTCCAGATCCCCGGTGCGGGGTCCGCCCTTGGTACGCGGTTCGGAAAGCGGTTCGTCGAGCCGGGGTGCCATGGTCTCCTCCATCGTTCTCGGCATGTGGCCGCCGATGCCCCTACACGTTGCTACGGTTTGCGGCGCCTCCGAAGCCGGTCGTGTGGAATGTGTCCCTCTGGAATGTGTCCCTCCTAGCCCTACCCGGTCGGTACAGGCAGTTGCAAGTGTTAATTGTTCTGTTTGCCCTTATTGTGGGGGACTTCGGCTACCGGTCGGCCTGTGAAAGGCGTAATGTTCGACCGGCGTCGACGGCAGCCAAAGGCATGCCGCGCGCGCGAACTTCCGACGATGGCTAATGGCTACCAGACACGAAGAGGGACGGGAATGGACCGGCAGACGGTCGGCAGCGCCAACCGGGGCCGGCTTCGGGTCGAGGTTCGGACCGAGGGCCGGAGCGAGGTCGTCACCGCGGCCGGCGAGTTGGACCACCACACGGCGGACGTCCTGCGCGTCCCGCTGGAGACGGCGCTGGAGCAGGGCCGGGTACGCCTGGTCATCGACTGCTCGCAGCTCGAATTCTGCGATTCCACCGGGCTCAACGTACTGCTCGGTGCCCGTCTGACGGCGGACGCCGCCGGCGGCGGGGTTCATCTGGCGGGCATGCTGCCCGTCGTGGCCAGGGTCTTCGAGATCACGGGGGCGGACGCGGTCTTCACCCTCCATGATTCCGTCGAAGACGCCTTGGCGGACTGAGGCGGACTCGGGTACGTGGCCTCTTACTCTCCCCGCCCCGCCACCGTCCGGGCCGGCCGCGGTCTCCGCCGGACGGGTCCTGCTGACTTTCGCACCGGTGATGTGGGTGTTGTCACGATACGCAGGGGCAGGAGTCTCCCCGCAGGCCCACCGGCCCAGCTCTCCCCGAACCGGTCTGTGATGTGTAGTGATCTGTGGTGATCTGAAGTGATCTGTAGTGACGAACTGGAATTCGGTGAATCGGTGAGGTGAAGCGCTGATGAGCACCACCCGGCAGCCTCCGCCGGGCGACCTCGGCCCCGAGCCGGACGACGCGGGAACCCCTTTCGCGCCGTCCGACGGGCGGGTACGCGCGCTCGCGCTGTCCGACGCGAGCGGGGTCGTCCCGCTCGCGCGCGACTTCACCCGCCAGGCGCTGTACGACTGGGGCTGGCTCCCTGCGGCGACCCCCGACCGGCGGGCGGCCGCGGAAGACGTCCTGCTCGTGGTCTCCGAGCTGGTCACCAACGCGTGCCTGCACGCCGAAGGGCCGGAGGAACTGCGCGTCTCGACCAACGCGAAAGTCCTGCGCCTGGAGGTCACGGACCACGGCGAAGGCCAGCCCGAACCCCGCACCCCGCACCGCGCGGGCCGCCCCGGCGGCCACGGCATGTTCATCGTCCAGCGGCTCTGCCTCGACTGGGGTGTCGTACGGAACCCCGGTGAGACCGGGAAGACGGTCTGGGCGGAGCTGGCGGCGCCACCGTCGTGACGAGCGGTACCACCGTCGCGAGCGGTCCGTCCCTGTCCCTCTCCTGTGAGCCGTCTGCTGAGAGATGGACCACAGGCATACGCGGAACTATCCCTTCGCATTCGAAGGCGCTTCACGGGATCGCCTCCCTGACCCGCAGGTGCCGCCGATCGCTACCCAAGGCGCGCCCGGCGCGGACTACCATCACCCCATGACCCGTGTACTGCTCGCCGAGGACGACGCATCCATCTCGGAGCCGCTGGCCCGCGCCCTGCGCCGGGAGGGTTACGAGGTCGAGGTCCGCGAAGACGGTCCGACCGCCCTGGACGCAGGCCTCCAGGGTGGGGTCGACCTGGTCGTCCTCGACCTCGGCCTGCCCGGAATGGACGGCCTGGAAGTCGCCCGCCGGCTCCGCGCCGAGGGCCACACCGTGCCGATCCTGGTGCTCACCGCCCGCGCCGACGAGGTGGACACCGTCGTCGGGCTGGACGCCGGCGCCGACGACTACGTGACCAAGCCGTTCCGCCTGGCCGAACTGCTCGCCCGCGTGCGTGCCCTGCTCCGGCGCGGCGCCACCGACCCCGCCCCGGCGCCCGCCACCCACGGCGTGCGGATCGACGTCGAGTCGCACCGCGCCTGGATGGGCGACGAGGAGCTGCAGCTCACGGCGAAGGAGTTCGACCTGCTCCGGGTCCTGGTCCGTGACGCCGGCCGGGTCGTCACCCGCGACCAGCTGATGCGCGAGGTCTGGGACACGACGTGGTGGTCGTCCACCAAGACCCTCGACATGCACATCTCCTGGCTCCGCAAGAAGCTCGGCGACGACGCGGCGAACCCCCGCTACATCGCGACGGTACGGGGCGTCGGCTTCCGCTTCGAGAAGAGCTAGCCGGAAGGGCACCTTGCGCCGTCGTCTCATCAATTCCACGCTCGCGGTGGTGCTGGTCGTCATCGCGGTGTTCGGCGTGTCCCTCGTCATCGTCGAGACCCGCACGATCACCAGCAGCGCCCAGGAGAGCGTGGACAACGAGGCCGTCCGGATCGGCAGCATCGTGGACAGCCGCCTGCTCGGCGGCGAGAACATCACCCCCGGCATGCTGGCCGACCAGATCAGCAAGGACCGCTACGCCCGCGTCGACATCCCCGGCCACCCGCCCGTCCAGTTCGGCGACCACCCCACCGGCAGTGTTATCCGGGGCAAGGCCACCGGCGAGCAGGGCGAGAAGGTCGTGGTCGAGGAGCGCCGCTCCTCCGTCAACCGTGAGGTCGGCCGTACCCTCCTGATCATCGGCGGAGTGGCGCTCCTCGCCGTCATCGCCGCCGTCCTGCTCGCCGTACGGCAGGCCAACAAGCTCGCCTCGCCGCTCACCGACCTCGCCGAGACCGCGGAGCGCCTCGGCTCCGGCGACCCGCGCCCCCGCCACAAGCGGTACTCGGTGCCCGAGCTGGACCGGGTGGCCGACGTCCTCGACTCCAGTGCCGAGCGGATCGCGCGCATGCTCACCGCCGAGCGGCGCCTCGCCGCGGACGCGTCGCACCAGCTCCGTACCCCTCTCACCGCCCTGTCCATGCGGCTGGAGGAGATCTCCGCCACCGACGACCTGGACACCGTCAAGGAAGAGGCCACGATCGCGCTCACGCAGGTCGAGCGGCTGACGGACGTGGTGGAGCGGCTGCTCACCAACGCGCGAGACCCCCGTACCGGCTCCGCCGTCGCCTTCGACATCGACGAAGTCGTCAAACAGCAGCTGGAGGAGTGGCGCTCGGCCTACCGCAGCGCGGGACGGGCGATTGTCTGCTCGGGCCGCAACGGCATGCGGGCCGTCGGTACCCCCGGCGCGGTCGCCCAGGTCCTCGCCGCCCTCATCGAGAACTCACTGATGCACGGCGGCGGTACGGTCGCGCTGCGCACGCGCGTCACCGGCAACCAGTCGGTCATCGAGGTGACCGACGAGGGCCCCGGCGTGCCCGCCGACCTCGGCGCGCGGATCTTCGAGCGGTCCATCAGCGGCCGCAACTCCACCGGCATCGGGCTGGCCGTGGCCCGCGACCTGGCGGAGGCGGACGGCGGCCGGCTCGAACTGCTCCAGCAGCACCCGCCGGTCTTCGCGCTCTTCCTCAGCAGGGAGGCGCGTACCCGCAAGGCGCCGCACACCCCGAGGAGCGAGGACGGCGGCGACCGCCCGGTCCGCTGATCAGCTGGTACGGATCAGCTCACCGATCAGCTCTGTATCCGGTCAGGACTGCGCTCCAGGAACGATTCGCCCGCCTCCGCCGGAAGCGGCACGGACCGGAACACCCAGCTGCGGTACGACCAGAAGCGGAACAGCGTCGCGACCCCGATGCCCAGGAACTTGAACACGTTGCTCTGGAGCGGGGTGTCCCAGCCGAACCCGTACGTCGCGGCGTAGAGAACCCCGTTCTCGATCACCAGGCCGACCACGCTGAACAGCAGGAACAGTGACAGTTCCTTCGTACGCCGGGTCTTGTCGCGGTCCCGGTACGTGAAGTGGCGGAAGCCGACGTAGTTGAAGACGATCGCCACGACGGTGGCCAGGATGCCGGCCCGTACCACCGGCACGTCCGTACCGTGCCGTACGAGGTTGAAGACCACCAGGTTCACCAGCAGCCCCACGGCGCCCACCGCACCGAACTTGGCCGCCTCGCGCACGAGCCGGTCCAGTCGCGCGCGGAGTGCGCCCCGTTCGCCCATATGCCCGCTCAGCCCCGTCCGGTCGATGTCCTGTGCGGCCATGCTAACCAGCGACCCTGTCGGCCGACCCGGGGCCGGGTCCGTGGCCCAGGACACACCTGGGGCGGATGTGACGCGCTGTAGGCCGCACAGAGGCCCGTCCTGACGCCCCCCGACCCCTCCGGGACGGCTCGCGGACTCCGCCCCTTCGCACGCCGGATACTCTGGGGGCGTGACGTTCCCGGTAGTCGGCATGGTCGGCGGCGGTCAGCTCGCCCGTATGACCCACGAGGCGGGCATCCCCCTCGGCCTCAGATTCAAGCTCCTCAGTGACACCCCCCAGGACTCCGCGGCCCAGGTGGTCGGCGATGTGGTCATCGGCGACTACCACGACCTGGCCACGCTGCGTGACTTCGCGCGAGGGTGTGACGTGATCACGTTCGACCACGAGCACGTGCCGATCGAGCATCTGCGCGCGCTGGAGGCGGACGGCATCCCCGTACGCCCGGGTCCCGACGCGCTCGTCCACGCCCAGGACAAGGGGGTGATGCGCGCCAGGCTCACCGAGCTGGGCGCGCCCTGCCCGCGCCACCGCATCGTGGCCGACCCCGCCGACGCGGCGGCCTTCGCCGCGGAGGTGGGCGGCTTCCCGGTCGTCCTCAAGACCGTGCGCGGCGGGTACGACGGCAAGGGCGTGTGGGTCGTACGGTCCGAGCGCGACGCCGAGCAGCCCTTCCGGGCCGGCGTCCCGGTCCTCGCGGAGGAGAAGGTCGACTTCGTACGGGAGCTGGCGGCGAACATCGTCCGCTCCCCGCACGGCCAGGCCGTCGCCTACCCCGTGGTCGAGTCGCAGCAGGTGGACGGGGTCTGCGACACGGTCATCGCGCCCGCGCCCGGCCTCTCCGACGAGCTGGCGGGCGAGGCCCAGCAGCTCGCCCTGCGCCTCGCCAAGGAACTGGGCGTCGTCGGCCACCTCGCGGTCGAGCTGTTCGAGACGGCCGACGGCCGGATCCTCGTCAACGAGCTGGCCATGCGCCCGCACAACTCCGGGCACTGGACGCAGGACGGCGCGATCACCTCGCAGTTCGCCAACCACGTGCGGGCCGTGCTCGACCTGCCGCTGGGCGACCCCCGGCCGCGCGCGCCCTGGACCGTCATGTGCAATGTCCTCGGCGGCGACTACCCCGACATGTACCAGGCGTACCTGCACTGCATGGCCAGGGACCCGCAGCTCAAGATCCACATGTACGGCAAGGACGTGAAGCCGGGCCGCAAGGTCGGGCATGTCAACACCTACGGCGACGACCTGGAGGACGTGCTGGAGCGCGCCCGCCATGCCGCCGGCTACCTGCGAGGAACGATCACAGAATGAGCACCCCTGTCGTCGGCGTGGTCATGGGCTCGGACTCCGACTGGCCCGTCATGGAGGCCGCGGCGAAGGCCCTCGACGAGTTCGAGATCCCGTACGAGGTCGACGTCGTCTCGGCGCACCGGATGCCGCGCGAGATGATCGCGTACGGCGAGCAGGCGGCCGGCCGGGGCCTGCGCGCGATCATCGCGGGCGCCGGGGGAGCGGCCCACCTGCCCGGCATGCTCGCCTCGGTGACCCCGCTGCCGGTGATCGGCGTCCCCGTACCGCTCAAGTATCTGGACGGCATGGACTCGCTGCTGTCCATCGTCCAGATGCCCGCGGGCATCCCGGTGGCGACCGTGTCGGTCGGCGGGGCGCGCAACGCGGGGCTGCTGGCGGTACGGATCCTCGCGGCGCACGACCCGGAGCTCCAGGCCCGGATGCGGGACTTCCTCCAGGACCTCAACGAGCAGGCGACGGACAAGGGCAAGCGGCTGCGCGCCAAGGTCCAGGGTGTGGACAGCTTCGGTTTCGGGAAATAACCGCCATGGACTCCACGCACTTCCTCGAAGAGGCGCACGACCTGCTGGCCGAGTTCCCCGTGGTCGACGGCCACAACGACCTGCCGTGGGCGCTGCGTGAGCAGGTCCGGTACGACCTGGACCGCCTGGACATCGCCGACGACCAGTCGGCCCATCTGCACACGGACATCCCCCGGCTCAGGAAGGGCGGGGTCGGCGCGCAGTTCTGGTCCGTGTACGTCAGGTCCGACATGGCCGGGGACGACGCGGTCAGCGCGACGCTGGAACAGATCGACGTCGTCGGCCGGCTGCTCGCGCGCTATCCGCGGGACCTGGTCGGCGCGCTGACCGCCGACGACATGGAGACGGCGCGCCGGCAGGGCCGTATCGCCTCCCTGATGGGCGCGGAGGGCGGGCATTCGATCAACAACTCGCTGGCCACGTTGCGGGCGCTGTACACGCTGGGCGTGCGCTACATGACGCTGACCCACAACGACAACCTCGCATGGGCGGACTCGGCGACGGACGTGCCCTCGGTGGGCGGCCTCTCGGAGTTCGGCCGCGAGGTCGTCCGCGAGATGAACCGCCTCGGCATGCTGGTCGACCTCTCGCACGTCGCCGCGACGACGATGCGGGACGCGCTCGCGGTGACCGAGGCGCCGGTGATCTTCTCGCACTCGTCGTCGCGGGCGGTCTGCGACCATCCGCGCAATGTCCCTGACGACGTCCTCGCGCTGCTCCCCGCGAACGGGGGTGTCGCGATGGTCACCTTCGTACCGCAGTTCGTCCTGCCGGAGGCGGTGGCGTGGGCGGCCGCGGCGGGGGAGAACATGACCGCGCACGGGCTGCACGCGCTGGACAGGACGGCGGAGGCGATGAAGGTCCACGAGGCGTTCGAGGCGGCGAATCCGCGGCCGCGGGCCCTGGTTTCCACGGTGGCGGACCATCTGGACCACATGCGGGAGGTCGCGGGCGTCGACCATGTCGGCATCGGCGGCGACTTCGACGGCACGCCGTTCACGCCGGTGGGCCTGGACGATGTGTCGGGCTACCCGAACCTGATCGCGGAGATGCTGTCGCGGGGGTGGTCGCGGTCGGACGTGTCGAAGCTGACGTGGGCGAATGCGGTGCGGGTGCTTCGGGGGGCGGAGGATGTTGCTCGTTCCTTGTCCTCGGAACGGGCGCCTTCGCAGGCGACGGTCGTGTCTTTGGACGCGGGTCACTGATTGTCCTCGCGCCGGACGGGCGTCTGCGCCCCGGTGGTGGGCGCGGCTTACTGATGTCCTCAATCGCCGGACGGGCTGGGTGTGCCGTGGTGACGGGGGCCGGGGCCTGCGGAGGTACGTATGTCCGGACTGCATGTTTTACGGCGCCTCAGGGACTCGTCCAGTTCACCGGTAGTCATGCGCCACAAAACACGCTTTACGTCCGGACACACGCACCTCCTCCGACCCCACCCCCCTCACGCCGACGGGAGACGCAACGACCCCGCCCGCCCGGGGCGCCTCACCTCTGCCCGGTGGACGGTGCCGCTTACCAACGTCCTCAAGCGCCGGACGGGCTGGAGTGTGCCCCTGCCTGGTGCGCGAGCGCGGGTTACCGATGTCCTCAATCGCCGGACGGGCTGGGGTGTGCCCCTGCGCGGTGCGCGGGTGCGGGTTACCGATGTCCTCAAACGCCGGACGGGCTGGAAGTGGCCCCGGTGTCCTCCGACGCCGGGGCGGGCCGGGGTTGTCTTGAACGCGGGCGTGGAAGGGGGACGGGCAGGGGTCGTGTCCGGAACGTAGAGCGTGTTTTGTGTCGCGTGGCGAACCCGAACAAAGCAAGGTCCCGAACGCGACGTAAAACATGCAGTGCAGGACACGACCCCTGCCCGGCCCCCGGCAACAACCCGCGCATACGCAACCGGCCCGCAGCGGGCACAACCAAGCCCGTCCGGCGATTGAGGACAATCAGTAAGCCGCGCCCGCGCACCGGGCAGACGCCACAAACAAAGCCCGTCCGGCGATTGAGGACAAGGGCGGGCGCCCACGGCTACGTCGGCAACGTCAACGTGAAGACCGTCCCTACGCCCACCTCACTACTCGCCCCCACCCCACCCCCATGCGCCTCCGCAAGCTTCCGCACGATCGACAGACCCAACCCACTCCCACCCGTCAGACGGCTCCGCGACTTCTCCGCGCGCCAGAAACGGTCAAACACGTGGGGGAGTTCGTCCGGGGCGATCCCGCTCCCCGTGTCCTCGACCTCGATCAGGACGTGGGGGCCGTCGGCACGGGCCCGTAGCGTGACCACGCCGCCGCGTGGGGTGTGCCGGATCGCGTTCGAGACCAGGTTGCCCACCGCCTGGCGCAGCCGTACGGGATCCGCCTCCAGGAGCAGCCCCGGCAGGGGAGAGGCCCCGGACGGCGCCAAGGACTCCGTCGAAACCGAAAGCACCACCCCCGCCCCCTCCGCGTTCACGCGATGCGCGACCCCGGCCTGCGCCAGCAGCTCCCCCACATCGACCCACTCCTTCCGCAGCCGCAACTCACCCGCGTCCGCCGCCGACAGGTCCCGCAGGTCGTCGATGACGTGCTGGAGCAGCAGCGCCTCCTCCAGGAGGGACGTCAGGAGGAGCTGGTCGTGCGCGACGACCCCGTCCTCCGCCGCCTCCAGCCACCCCCGGATATTGCTCAGCGGCGTCCGCAGCTCGTGCGCGACATCGCTGACCATCGCCTTCCGTACGGACTCCAGCTGCTCACGCCGCTCCGACATGGAGTTGAACGCCACCGCGAGGCGCCCCAGTTCGTCGCCCCCGGTCACGCGCACGCGCGCGGAGGTGTCGCCGTCCTCCATGCGCCGGGCCGCGTGGGTCAGGGCCCGGAGGGGCCGCACGAGCCGGATGCCCGCCAGGGTCGTGACCGTGACGGTCAGCAGGAGGACAAGCGCCGCGCCCCCGGCGATCCGGGCCCGGTTGCCCCGGGACAGGTCGAAGAACGTCGTGGCCGCGCGGGCGGGGCTGCTGACGTACAGCAGGGCGACGGGCGCCACGTACGGCGCGAGCTGCTCCGCGCGGCTGGTGCTGACGCAGGTGTTGACGAGCGAGGTGTGATCCTCGGAGGGCGCCTTGGCGGGGGCGCCGCCCACGGCCGGGGGAACGCTCGCGCTCGGCGTGGCACCCGGGTCCTGGGGCGCGGGCCGGCCAGAAGCGGCATCGGAACCCAAGGCGCGGCCCGGGGCCAAGGCACCGCCCGGGGCCAAGGCGCGGCCCGTGCCCAAGGTGGGGTCCGGGGCCAAGGTGGGGTCCGGCGCCAAGGCGGCGCCCTGGCCAGGAACGGCGCCCGGGGCGAAGGTCGCGCCCGAGCCCGGAACGGCCCCCGCCACCGGAGGCGCCCCCGCCCCCGCCCACCCGTCGCGCGGCTCCTGGACCTTCGCCGGCACCGGCACCGGCACCGTCGTCGAGGACGGGGGCGTCCACGTGTAGTCCCTGGCCAGCACCACCGGCGGCGCGTGCACCCGGTCCAGGCACTTGTTCACCAGGGTGCTCAGCGCCCCCAGCGCCCTGCTCTCCGTACGCGTCGACTCGTCCAGGGCCGCGTCCGTGCAGCGCTGCCCCGCGGCGAGGTCGCCGTTCGGGACCACCACACGCGGCCGGCCGTTGGGCTCGTCCGTGACCTGGGCGGTGACGCCCAGGGTGTCGCGCAGGCAGCTCGCACTCCGCGACGCGGCCCTGCGCAAGGTCTCACGTTCCTTCACGGGCAGCCGGAAGGGGCCCACCGCGCGCGGATCGATCCGGTCGGCCGAGCCGGTCCGTGATAGGTCCGGGCTGACGGAGAGCGGGTTGACGATCGCGGTCGGCTTCGACGGAGGCCGGTACGGATGCCCCGGCGCCGGTACGGAGTCGGCCACCGCCACCTCGCCCTGCCGCAGCACGATGCGGTGTTGTGTCTCCTCGGCGAGGGACGCGACCGTGGGGCCGACCCCGTCCCAGCTCGGATGGGTCGCCGCGTAACCCAGCAGACGGTCGTAGATCTTCGTGTCGTCGGCGAGGGCCTGGCCCTGTTCCTTCTGGATCGCGACGGCCGTCGTCCGGACGACCACCCACGCGGTCGCGGCGACCGAACAGACGGAGACCAGCACGGTCACCGCCAGCAGCCGCAGCAACAGGCTCCGGCGCAGAGGTACGTCCCCGCCGGTGCCGGGGGCGGCCTCGGCGTTACGACGCATGGGCGGGCCTCCCCGGACGCCCGTGCCCGTCGCCCCCACCGGGACCCGGATTCGGCCCCGGCCCCCCGTCGTCCGCGAGCTTGTACCCCACCCCGTACACCGTCACCAGCGTGCGCGCCGCACGCGGACGCGGCTCGATCTTCTTACGGAGGTTCATCACGTGCACATCCACCGTCCGCGAGGTGATGTAGCGGTCGAAGCCGTGCAGCTGCTCCAGGATCTGGGCCCGCGTGAAGACCTGCCCCGGCCGCTCCGCCAGCACCTCCAGCAGCCGGAACTCGCCCGGTGTGCACTCGATCCGCCGCCCGTGCGCCCACACCTCGTGCCGCCCGGGGTCGACCCGCAGCGCCCCGACCGTCAGGACGGGGTCGGGAGGCGGCGCGGCGGCTGCCGTACGGGCGCTCCTGCGCAGCAGCGAACGGATCCGCGCCATCAGCTCGCGCGGGCTGAACGGCTTGGTCATGTAGTCGTCCGCCCCCAGGTCGAGCCCGAGCAGCAGGTCGTCCTCGCTGGAGCGCGCGGTGAGCATCAGCACCGGCAGGTCGGACTCGGTCCGCAGGATCCGGCACACGTCAAGACCGTCGACCTTCGGCATCATCACGTCCAGGACGAGGAGGTCCGGTGGCCTGCGCCGTACCTGCTCCAGCGCCGCCCTGCCGTCGTGCACGACCACCACGTCGTGGCCCTCCCGCTCCAGATAGCGGCGGACCAGTTCGGCCTGCTTCTTGTCGTCCTCGGCGACCACCACGTGCGCGCACATGCGTGCGAGTCTAGGAACGGGCGCGGGTCAGGAGGGGCGGGAGGGGCCCCAAGGGGCGGGGACCATCGACCGGCCATCGGTTCCTGACAGGTTTCTGACATTTCCCGCCGGGGCCGGAGGTCACGCGCGCGCCCTCCCCGCCCGCCGGAGGCCGTACGCCCGAACGCCCCGTCCGCCGCGACCCCTGGGCACTCCCGTGGCACGGTGGCAGAACTGCCGTCACCGACGACCCCGGAGCCTCGTAATGGCAGATCTGCAAGACGATCCATTCACCACGACCACGAGCACGCCCTCTTCCCCTTCCTCGGCCGATCCGTCCGGAACGACGGACACGGCCCCCACCGAGCCGGGCTCGGACGAGCGGGCCCGGGCACTGCTCGCCGCCCACCCCGTCATCGACGGCCACAACAGCCTGGCCCAGGCGCTCCGGCACACCGGCCCGCACGACGTGGAGCTGGGCGAGGCGGCACTCGACACCGACCTCCCGCGCCTCCGCGCGGGAGGCGTCGGCGGGCAGTTCTGGTCCCTCGCCGTCCCCGGGCAGGCCGTCGACCAGAACCGGGCGATCAGCTCCACCCTGGAGCTGATCGATCTCGTACGGTCGCTGATCTCGAACTGCCCGGAAGGCCTGCGCCTCGCGCTGAACGCGGGTGACCTGGCCGACGCCCGCAACTGCGGCCGGGTGGCCTCCCTGCTCGGCCCGGTCGCCGGGCCGGCCCTGGGCGACTCGATCGGCACCCTGCGCGGCTACCACGCGCTGGGCGTACGGTGTGTCGCGCTCGCCGGCGCCGGCTGGGCGGCCGACGGACTGACCCGCTTCGGCCAGGAGATGGTCAGGGAGATGAACCGCCTCGGCGTGCTCGTCGACCTGTCCGGCACCACCTCCGCCACGGCGCGCGCCGCGCTCGCGGTCGCGAAGGCGCCCGTCCTGCTGACCCACTCGGCGGCCCGCGCCCTGACCGACCACCCGGCCAACGTCGCCGACGCCGTCCTGGAACTGCTCCCCGCCAACCACGGCGTCTGCATGGTGAGCTTCGCCCCGGAACAGGTCACCCGTGCCACGGGCCGGCCGTCCGTCCGGGACGTCGCCGACCATGTCGAGCACGTACGGGAGGTGGCGGGCCCGGAGTCCGTTGGCCTGTCGGGGACGTACGGTCTGGAGGCCGAAGGCCCCCGTACCGCCGGTCTGGAGGACACCTCCCGCTACCCCTGGCTGATCGCGGAACTCCTCGACCGGGGCTGGGACGAGACCGATCTGGCGGCCCTGACCTGGGGCAATGCGGCGCGGGTGGTACGGGACGCGGAGTTCGCGGCCCGGGCGGCGCGGCAGCGGCGCGGTCCGTCGACCGCGATGAGGGAGGACCTGGACGGCAGATGAGCCCGCCGGGCGGCCGGGCACGGCCCCCGGGTCAGGCGCGGGGCCGCCCCATCGCCCGGTACGTCCAGCCCGCCGCGCGCCACACCTCGGGGTCCAGGGCGTTGCGCCCGTCCAGGATCAGCCGGCGGGACGCCGCCGCCCCCAGGACCGCCGGGTCCAGCTCCCGGAACTCCCGCCACTCCGTGAGGTGCAGGACGACATCGGCGCCCCGTACCGCCTCCACCGCCGAGTCCGCGTACCCGAGCGTCGGGAACAGCCGCTTCGCGTTCTCCATGCCCTTGGGGTCGTACACCGTCACCTGACCGCCCTGGAGGTGGATCTGGCCGGCGACGTTGAGCGCGGGGGAGTCCCGTACGTCGTCCGAGTCCGGCTTGAAGGTCGCGCCCAGCACCGCGACCCGCTTCCCGAGGAACGACGAGTCGCCGCCGACCGCCTCCCGCGCCAGCTCCACCATGTCGCGGCGGCGGCGCATGTTGATCGAGTCGACCTCGCGCAGGAAGGTCAGGGCCTGGTCGGCGCCCAGTTCCCCGGCGCGCGCCATGAACGCGCGGATGTCCTTCGGCAGGCAGCCCCCGCCGAAGCCGATCCCGGCCCGCAGGAACTTCTTGCCGATCCGCTCGTCGTACCCGAGCGCCTCCGCCAGCTTCTGCACGTCCCCGCCCGCCGCCTCGCAGACCTCCGCCATCGCGTTGATGAAGGAGATCTTCGTGGCGAGGAACGAGTTCGCGGCGGTCTTCACCAGTTCGGCGGTCGGGAAGTCCGTCACCACGAACGGCGAGCCCTCGGCGAGCGGCGTCGCGTACACCTCGCGCAGGACCCGCTCCGCGTGCTCGCTGCGCACGCCGGCCACCACCCGGTCCGGGTGCAGAGTGTCCTGTACGGCGAAGCCCTCGCGCAGGAATTCGGGGTTCCAGGCCAGCTCCACCTCGCCGCCGGCGGGCGCCAGCTCGGCGATACGGGCCGCGATCCGCTCGGCGCTGCCGACGGGGACGGTGGACTTGCCGACCACCAGCGCGGGCCGGTGCAGGTGCTTGGCGAGGCTCTCCATCGCGGAGTCGACGTAACTCATGTCGCACGCGTACTCGCCGTGCTTCTGCGGGGTGTTGACGCAGACGAAGTGCACGTCGCCGAACTCCGCGACCTCCGCCCAGTCCATCGTGAAGCGCAGCCGCCCGCTCGATCCCTCGATGCCGGCGACGTGCTTGCCGAGCAGCTCTTCCAGCCCGGGTTCGTACATCGGGACGCGGCCCGCCGAGAGCATCTCGATCTTCTCGGGCACCACGTCGAGCGCCAGCACCTCGAAGCCCAGTTCCGCCATGGCCGCGGCGTGCGTGGCGCCGAGGTATCCGGTGCCGATCACGGTGATCTTGAGGGCCATGCGGAGCTCCTGGGGGTGCGGGCGGGGTGCGGTGCCTGAGCATAGCCGCGTGTCACGGGCGTTCCGCAGGGGCATTCCAGCTGTACGGGGCGGCCGTGGGACAGCTGTCACCAAACTCACGTAGGCCCCTTCCGCACCAGGCCCCTAAAATCGAGTTACTTAACGGTAGTTAGCATCCCTGGGGAGTGAATGACCGTGGCCGGATCGGCTGATTTCGACCTGTACCGCCCGTCCGAAGAGCACGACATGCTCCGCGAGACCGTCCGCGCGCTCGCCGAGGCGAAGATCGGCCCGTTCGCCGCCGCCGTCGACGAGGAGGCCCGTTTCCCGCAGGAGGCGCTGGACGCGCTGGTCGCCTCGGACCTGCACGCCATCCACGTCCCCGAGGAGTACGGCGGCGCGGGCGCCGACGCGCTCGCCACCGTGATCGTCATCGAGGAGGTCGCGCGTGTCTGCGCCTCGTCGTCCCTGATCCCCGCCGTGAACAAGCTGGGCTCGCTGCCGGTGATCCTCTCCGGCTCCCCGGACCTGAAGAAGAAGTACCTCGGCCCGCTGGCGAAGGGCGACGCGATGTTCTCGTACGCCCTCTCCGAACCGGACGCGGGCTCGGACGCGGGCGGCATGAAGACGAAGGCGGTACGGGACGGTGACCACTACGTCCTCGACGGCGTGAAGCGCTGGATCACCAACGCCGGCGTGTCCGACTACTACACGGTGATGGCCGTCACCGACCCCGACAAGCGCACCAAGGGCATCAGCGCCTTCGTGGTCGAGAAGTCCGACCCGGGCGTGTCCTTCGGCGCCCCGGAGAAGAAGCTCGGCATCAAGGGCTCCCCGACCCGCGAGGTCTACCTCGACCACGTCCGCATCCCCGCGGACCGCCTGATCGGCGCGGAGGGTACGGGCTTCGCCACCGCGATGAAGACCCTGGACCACACCCGCATCACGATCGCGGCCCAGGCCCTCGGCATCGCCCAGGGCGCCCTGGACTACGCGAAGGGATACGTCCAGGAACGCAAACAGTTCGGCAAGCCGGTCGCGGACTTCCAGGGCGTCCAGTTCATGCTCGCCGACATGGCGATGAAGCTGGAAGCGGCCCGCCAGCTCACCTACGCGGCGGCGGCCCGCTCGGAACGCGTCACGGCGGGCGGCACGAAGGAGGACCTGACCTTCTTCGGCGCGGCGGCCAAGTGCTTCGCCTCGGACGCGGCGATGGACATCACCACGGACGCGGTCCAACTCCTCGGCGGCTACGGCTACACCCGCGACTACCCGGTGGAACGCATGATGCGCGACGCCAAGATCACCCAGATCTACGAGGGCACGAACCAGATCCAGCGCATCGTCATGGCGAGGAACCTGCCGTAGGGGACTTCGCAGGTCGGACGCTTTCTTGGAGCAAGCAAGCAAGCAAGCAAGCAAGCGGGCGGGCGGTGTGCGTGCCGCCCGCTTGGGATCTACAGCCGCCAGGGCTGGTCGACGGGGCGGTGGGGGTCGTCCATCCACACCCGCTGGCCGTTCCCGTCCACCGACAACCCGAAGCGGGACCGTTCGGGCTTCCCCAGGTCATGCCACCGAAGGAACACCTCACGTACGTCGTCCCACAGCGTTCGAGGGCCGTACTGCTCGACCTCGTAAGTGTCCGCGTCCGGGACGTACTCCACCGTCGCCCATGACGTGCCGTCGTCGGCGAAGAACCACAGGGTGGCCTCCCCGCTGTTGTCGTCCGCGTCGCACCACCGGAACCACGCGTCGGTGACGGCCAGGCCGATGAAGAACGCCGGATCGTCCTGGATGACGTTCTGCGGCGGGATGTCCGTCGTCCCCTTCACTCCTTGCTCCTGGTGGTACAGGTCTGCGACGCGCCCGGCCCCGCCCCGACGGGTGCGATCCCACATGAAGGCCGGAGACCCGGAGAACGTGCCCTGGGCCTTCCCGTCCACCACGTCCAGGGTGGCGAACGAGCCGCTGAAGAAGCTGCTCCCCCAAGGCGTGACGACCCGCCCGTTCGGGCACTGCTCCAACCACGCTTTTGGCACGTCCCACATGCTGCAGGTGCAGACGATCCGGTGGTACGGCGCTCCTTGGTGGTGGCCGTCGCGGCCGTTGCCGAGAACTGTCGTCGGGCGGAATCCTGCCCGTTTCAGATTCTCGTTGGCCAGGGACAGTACCGTCTCGTCCAGCTCCACGCTGGTCACGTTGCTCTCGCCCAGGCGGTGGGAGAGCCATGCGGCGTGGTAGCCGGTGCCGGTGCCGATCTCCAGGACTCGATGCCCGTCCCGTACATCCAGCAGGGCGAGCATTTCCAGCATGACCGACGGCATGGACGAGGACGACGTAGGCAACCGGAAGGCATCGTCGGCCGTGGGCTTCCCGTCGTTGACCTGGGTCACGACCGGCCCGTCGGTGTAGACGATCCGCAACCATTCTTCCGGCTCCTCGGCGAAGTCACCGCCCCCGATCACCTCGGGGATGAACAGGGCCCGATCCACCGACGCCACGGCGTCCCGCCACTCCGGCGGCAGCGCGCCCTTTCCCAGGAGGCTCTGAACAAGCCGGTGTTGTGTCGTCATCGGCCTCAATTCTTCTTCGGCGGCGGCTCGTAGGGACGGGTCGGGCCCGGCGGCTTGTCCCGGTGGCCGTCACTGCTGGAGGTGTCCGGTGTCCCGGAGTGGCTTCCGCCCTTCTTGCTCATCTCAGGCTCGCTTCCTGTCGATCGGGGAATCTGTCACGACAACGACGCTACGAAAGAGTCGAGTTGCCGGTCCACGATGTTGCAGGCTGTTGCAGAGCAATTAGTCGAGGGCGTCGATCGCCCTGCTGATCAGGGTTCGGGCTCGGGGGCCGTACACGGCCATCGCGGCCAGCCGGGTGAAAGCCCCCTGATACACCTTTACTTCCGTCGGCGTGGTCACAGTGACCTTCGCGGCCAGCAACTCGACGTGCACCCGCTGGTCATCGAACATGGTGAACGTCTCAGGGCCCCACATGACGCGGTGCGTGGACCGGGGGATGATGCCGATCGACACGGCTGGATACGCCATCGCCGTCAGCAGGTGGGCGAGTTGGGCGGCCATCACACTGTCGCCGCCGATGCGGTGGGTGAGTACGTCCTCCTCGATGAGTACGACCACGCGGTGAAGGCCGTCCCGGATGAGGTGCGACCGGTCCACGCGGGCTGCGGCGGCTTCGCCGACATCGTTCGGGAGGCCGCGGAAATCCGCGATGAGGGAGAGCAGCGCGTGGGCGTAGTCCTGGGTTTGGAGAAGTCCGGGCACGACCTGGGCGCAATACACGCGGAAGAGCCGCGTGCGCCCGTACAGCGGGGCATTCGCCTGTTGGAGCCTGCGCAGGCCGGTGCGCTGCATGCGACGCCACTCGACGTACATCGAGTCCGCGGAACGCGAAGAGGCGATGAGGTCAGCCGCTTGCTCCTCGGCGCCGCAGGCCCCGCACCAGGCTCGGATGTCGGCATCTGAGGGGGCCGTCCTGGCGGCCTCGACGCGTGAGGTCTTCGCCTTGTTCCAGGCGCATCGATCAGCCAGCTCTTGCATGGTCAGGTCGGCGTCCAGGCGTAGTTCCTTGAGCCGCGCGGCCAAGGACTCGCGTGCCGCCTGGGCACTGGAGAGGGAAGACGAAGGCATGAGCTGACTGAGAGGTGAGGGAGACGATCAGAACTGGTATTCGTCGTGGGGGATCCCAAGCTCCCACGCAGATTCGAACGATGCGGCGAACAGCTTCAGAGTGTCCGGCTCCGAGGTGAATTCGTCTGTGACGAGCGAACCGTTCCCGGCGAAGTGGTGCACCCTCGCCAGCCTGTCGTCGAAGAGCCAGTAGTCGTTACACGGAAGCAGGAGGGTTGAAGCGAGACGCCGCGGCACCCATCGGACCTGCTCGCCGGCGGCGAGATTGGCCCGGGTCATCTCGTGCTCCCAACGAATGTATTCGGACACCGGTTCGCTGACGATTCTGGCCCGGCGGACGGACACGCCGCGCGCGACCGCCTCGGCGATCTGGTCGTGAAACGCTCTCCACCACGACGACGAGTTGTCCCAGTCGATCCGGTCGCCACGTCGCCATGCCGCGAACCGATCGTTGTCGCCGTAGTCGTCTCGCATCTCCAGGTGGACCGCTGAGCGGTCCGTGCCCCGGATGCACTCAGCGAAGCTCGGCTGCTGAGCGTTCCGCGGCATCGCATGCCTTCCTGATCTGCGCCACCATCCGGGCCGGAATCCTGACAACGGTTTCGGTGCAGGGAATCGGACCGACTTCCAGGCACTTCTTCTCTGTCGCGGCGTCCGCTCTCCACCCCTGAAAGACGAAGTCACCGTTCTCGTCATCCACCCACACGGTCGGGCAATGATCCTCGTCGGTGTCCGGGTCTTTGCCGAAGAAGACTAAAGACATGGCTACCTCTCCCGCGTCGAGCGCGTTGCGACTTGTCGCATGAGCTTCGTCGCGGTGGGGCGCCTACGTCAAGACGGCGCAAACCTGGCTCATTTGACGACCGCGGGGGCACCCGGATCCGGGTGCCCCCGCGTGCGAGGTGGCGAGCTGCGGTGGTGGGGTCAGTTGCTCTTCACCGTTACTTTTTCGTCGTTGTTGAGCTGGGTCACCAGTTGCTTGACCTTCGCCGTGTCCCAGAGGAGATTGCCGCCCGAGCTGCCCGCGAGCGGGATGTTCATCGAGGTGCCGTCGCCGCCCGTGACGCCCTTCATCGCGAAGAACATCTTGCCCAGCGAGTACAGGGACATGTCCTTGTCCACGATCAGGGTGTCCAGGCCCGCGCCCATGGTCGGGTAGAACTTGAACGGGTTGAGGATGGTGCCCGGGGTCGCCGTCTGGGAGGCCAGGGCCGCGAGGAACTTCTGCTGGTTCTTCGTACGGTCGAGGTCACTGCCGGCGAACGCGTACCGCGTCCGGACGAACGCCAGCGACTGCTCGCCGTCCAGCGTCTGCTTGCCCGCCTTGAAGTCGGCGCCCGACTTCTTGTCCTTGAAGGCCTTCGGGATGTCGAGCTCCACGCCGCCGATCGAGTCCACGATGTTCGCGAAGCCGGCGAAGCCGATCTCGACGTAGTGATCTATCCGCAGCCCGGTCTTGGCCTCGATGGTGCGGACGAGCAGAGTGGGGCCGTCCTCGGCGTAGGCCGCGTTCAGCTTCTTGTGCGAGTTCGGCTGCGCCGGGAAGACCTTGCCCGACTCCGAGCCCTTGAAGGACGGGATCGTCACGTCCGAGTCTCGCGGCAGCGAGATCAGCGTCGGACCGTTCGACCCCGTGTGCAGGATCATCATCGAGTCGGTGCGCTTGCCCTCGGCCGAGCCGGTGTGGAGGTCCTTCTTCTCCTCCGAGGACATGCCTTCCCGGCTGTCCGAACCGACGATCAGGTAGTTCGTGCCGTCGCCCTCCGCCGGGCGGTCGATGACCTTCGAGAGGTCCACCTCGCGCTTCAGCTTCCCGTCGGCCCAGAAGTACGTCCCGATGGAGACGGCCAGGACCGCCACGACCAGGACCAGCGAGCCGATCTTGAGCCGGCGGCGCCAGTCCGGTGCCTGCCGGGGCGCCGAGCCCTGCGGGGGCGGGGGGTAACCGCCCCGGCCGCCGCCGTCGCCCCCGGCGGGCGCGCCGTAGACCTGGCCCGTGTTGTAGCCGCTGTCGTACCCCTGCTGCTGGGGCACGCCCTGCGGCGCCTGCACATGGGGCATCGCGCGGGCGCCCTCGGGCTGTGCGCCCGTGCTGCCGCGCCCGTAACGCCCGCCGCTTCCGCCGTTCCGCCCCTCGGGCCAATCGTTCATGTCAGCCAGTGTGCCGGGGACGGCCCGGCCGCTGACAGGGCGGGTGAGGAATCGGGTCGGCCCTGTTGCCAAGCTGATGCAATGCGACCCGTATCGGAACGCCACAGACCCCCCACATAGGGTGGAGGCATGACAGCCCAGGCGGATCTTCCGGGGAAACCGACCTCCGCGTCCCGGACCACGCTCAGCCACATCATGACCGGCAGCGACACCAATCTGCTGGGTACGGTGCACGGCGGCGTGATCATGAAGCTGGTGGACGACGCGGCGGGCGCCGTCGCGGGCCGGCACTCCGGCGGCCCCGCCGTCACCGCCTCCATGGACGAGATGGTGTTCCTGGAGCCGGTCAGGGTCGGCGACCTCGTCCACGTACGCGCCCAGGTGAACTGGACAGGACGCTCCAGCATGGAGGTCGGCGTACGGGTCATGGCCGAGCGCTGGAACGAGTCCACGCCCGCCACCCAGGTCGGCACCGCCTATCTCGTCTTCGCCGCCGTCGACGCGGACGGCAGGCCCCGCCCCGTACCGCCGGTGGTCCCCGAGACCGAACGGGACCGGCGGCGCTACCAGGAGGCGCAGATCCGGCGTACGCACCGGCTCGCCCGGCGCCGCGCCATCAAGGAGCTGCGGGAGAAGCGCGCGGCCGAGGGCTTCGACGACACGCGGGACGCGCGGGAGAACTGACCGGACGCGGGCCAGAACTGACCTGGCCGGTGCGTCGGCGGCCCGCCCGGTGTCCGGACGTCAGGGGCAGGCCACCTGGTCCCCAGGTCAGGGGCACGCCACCTGGTCCCCCGTCAGCGCCTCGAACTGTCCCGCCGGCTTCGCCTCCACCCGTACCGGCACCACCGCCCGGTACTGCGACCCCGCCAGCACCTTGAGCGTCCCGCCCTGCCCCTTCACCGCCCGCAGCTCGCTGCCGGGCAGCGCGGTCGCCAGGGACCGCGCCGAGCGGTCCCACCGGGGGTCGTACAGCACCTGCGTGCGCCGGACGTCCCGTACGTCCGCCGTGAGCGGCGCGCCGGTCGTACGGAAGCCGGCGGCGCGCAGGGCGTGGTCGACCTGCTTGCCGAGGCCGTCCGTCCGGGTCGCGTTGTAGACCTGCACCCGGATTCCCTCCGGCTTCACGTCGACCAGCGCGGCCTTGGGCGACCCGGCCGGTGCCGGCCGCTTCGTCGCCGGTACGGGGGAGGGGGAGGACAACGCCGCGGACGGGGACGGCTGCGGACGCGACGGAGCCGGCGCGGGACCCGCCGCCGGGTCCCGTGGCACCGGCGGCCCCGGCAGCGCCAGCGGCCTGTCCTCGCGCAGCGCCCGGAACAGCTTCTCCGACTTCTCCGGGTCCCACTTCACCGTCGAGCCGATGCCCGGCAGCGACACCCCCTTGGCCAGCAGCGGTACGGAGGTGAACTCCGAGGCCGACGGGGAGAAGCCGCGCATCGCCTTGTTCAGGCTCAGCAACTGCCGCGCGCCGAAGTCCGCGTCCGCCCGTACCGAACCCAGCAGGGCCCGGGTGACATCGCGGAACCTCACCGGGTTCAGCAGCACCCCGCTGCTCGTGGCCCGGCTGATCAGCGCGGCGACGAAACGCTGCTGGCGCTGCATCCTGCCGAGGTCGGCGTTGCCGTCGATGTGCCGGGACCGGACGTACTGGAGCGCCTTGCCGCCGTCCAGCCGGTGCGTGCCGGGGGTCAGGTCGAGTCCGGTGTACGAGTCCCTCAGCGCCCGGGGCGTGCAGATCTCGACCCCGCCGACGGCGTCCACCGTCTTCATGAAGCTGGTGAAGTCGACCTCCAGGTAGTGGCTGATCTTCACGCCCGTCATGTGCTCGACGGTCCTGACGGTCAGGTTGGGACCGCCCTCCGCGTACGCCGCGTTGATCTTCACCGGGTGGGTCTTGTGCTTCTTGCCGGTGGTGGTGTCGGTGTGTGCGGGGATCTCGGCGTAACTGTCGCGCGGCAGGCTGACGACGCTGGCGCGCTTCCCGTCCTCCGAGAGGTGGACCAGCATCATCGTGTCGGTGCAGTGGCAGGGCGCGCCGCCGAGCCGGTACTTCCGCCGCTCCGCCTCGGTGATCCTGTCCCGCCCGTCGGTGCCGACGAGGAGGAGGTTGAGGCCGTGGCCGGGGTCGGGCCGGTTCTTCATGTCCTTGAACGCGTCGACCCGGTCGATCCCCGTGTCGAGGCCGGTCACCACCGCGTGGCCGATCCCGCCGGCGCCCAGGACGAGCACGGACAGGGTGGTCGCCGCCCGCATGCCCCAGCGGGGCCGCCCGTCGCGCCGTACCGGCCGCCGTCCGGCTCCTCTCCGGGCGGGCGGCCGCGGGCGGGCGGCGGCCGGGCGGCGGGCGGGACGGGGGGAGCGGGGCGGCGTGGGCACGGGGGACACCTCCGCGGTGGGGACGAGGGTACGACGAAGCCGGGGTGGCGGGCGGGTGAGGGATCGTGAGCACCGTAGGCCCATACGATCAGCGGCAACGGATACGACCGGGCGGCGCGCGTCGCTGTCCCCCGTTCGCGGTAACGTGGCGGCCATACCGCCGTCTCCCGAAGGACCCCGAACCTCCATGCCTGTCGTGCCGCCCGCGGTGTCCGTGATCATGCCGGTGCTCAACGAGGAACGTCATCTGAGGAACTCCGTCCGGCACATCCTGGAGCAGGAGTACGCCGGCGAGATGGAGGTGGTCATCGCGCTCGGTCCCTCCACGGACCGTACGGACGAGATCGCCGCCGAGCTGGTACGGGAGGACCCCCGCGTCCACACCGTCCCCAACCCGACCGGCCGCACCCCGGCGGCGCTGAACGCCGCGATCGGCGCCTCGACGCACCCCGTCGTCGTACGGGTCGACGGCCACGGCATGCTGTCGCCGAACTACATCGCCACCGCCGTCAGGCTGTTGGAGGAGACGGGCGCGCAGAACGTCGGCGGTGTGATGCACGCCGAGGGCGAGACCACCTGGGAGCACGCGGTCGCCGCCGCCATGACCTCGAAGATCGGCGTCGGGAACGCGGCCTTCCACACCGGTGGCGAGGCCGGCCCCGCCGAGACCGTCTACCTCGGTGTCTTCCGCCGTGAGGCGCTGGAGCGGGCGGGCGGCTACAACGTGGAGTTCATCCGCGCCCAGGACTGGGAGCTGAACTTCCGCATCCGCGAGGCGGGCGGCGGGATCTGGTTCTCCCCGGAGCTGCGGGTCCAGTACCGCCCGCGGCCCTCGGTCAGGGCGCTCGCCAAGCAGTACAAGGACTACGGCCGTTGGCGCCACGTCGTGGCCCGCTACCACGCGGGCTCGATCAACCTCCGCTACCTCGCCCCGCCGACGGCCGTGTGTGTCATCGCCGCGGGCATCGTGGCCGGCGCGGTGCTCACGCCGTGGGCCTTCGTCGTACCGGCCGGATACCTCGCCGCGATCACCGCGGGCTCGATTCCGGCGGGCAAGGGACTGCCGCTCGCGGCCCGGCTGCGGATTCCGGTGGCGCTGGCGACGATGCACATGTCGTGGGGGTACGGCTTCCTCACCAGCCCGCGCTCCCTGGCGAAGAAGGTCATCGCGAGCCGCCGCCCGCCGGTGCGGACCGGCTCCGCCGAGACCACGGACGCGAACGACGTGACGACGGCCTGACCGCGGTTGCCGGTTGCCGGTTGCCAGTTGCCGGTTGCCGTACAACAAAAGCCCCGTACACACACCGAAGCGCCGCCGGAGGACCCTCTCCGGCGGCGCTTCGGTGTGTTTCGTGACCGCCTCCTCAGAAGCGGTACGGCGCGTACACGTCCATGCAGGCGTCGTTGTCCGACCCGCTGATGGCGTCCGCCGTATCGGGGATGCCCCCCGCCTCCGGCTTGGCCTTGACCGGGTACGACGATCCCTCGCGCCAGTCGGCGCCCACGACCAGGGTGATACCCGAGACCTCCGTGGACTTCGTGACCGACGTCAGCGGGATCTTGAGGGCCTTCGCGACGGCTTGCGCGTCCCCCTCCAGGTCGGCGCTCGGGTACGTGATCCCGGTGGCCTCCTGCGGGCTCTGCTCGTTGCCCGCCTCCGCCAGGGAGTAGCCCTTGCCGTCGAGGACCTCCGCGATCGCCCGCGCGCGGCCCGACACCGGGGCCTGCTCCCCGCCGGTCCCGTTGAGCACGGTGACCCCCGTGTCGGCGGGCGCGTCGGACGGCTCCTTCGACGCGGGCCCGGTCGGCTTCTTCGTCGCCTCGGCCTTGTCGCCGTTGGCGTCGAACGCCACGTCGTCGCGGATCATCGTCCACATGCGCTCGGCGTCGGCCTTGTTGGGGACCACGTGGTTGCGGTTCTGCGGGTCCTCGATCCACGGCATGGTCGTCATGGTGAGGCGGTTGGTCGGCACGGCCTTGAGCTGCATGCCGAGGTCGAACAGCTTCTTGACCGTACCGATCTCCTTCGACACCTCCAGCGACTTCGTGGCCGCCTCGGCGAGGCCTGTGAGCCGGACCGAGTCGGTGAAGACGTTCTGCGACTTGAGCTCGCGGATCATCGAGTTCATGTACATGTGCTGGGCCCTGGCGCGGCCGATGTCGCTGGAGAAGGCGTGCCGCGTCCGCAGCCACTGCAAGGCCTGTTCGCCCTTGATACGGGTCGTGCCCTTTTCGAGCTTGAGCCCCGAGCCACCGGGTACACCGGGCAGCGGCCGGTCCCAGACGTTGTCCTTGACGCAGACGTCGACCCCGCCGATCGCGTCGGCCATCTTCACCACACCGGAGAAGTCGATCGTCATCCAGTGGTCGATGTAGACGCCGGTGAGGTTCTCCCACGTGCTGAGGGTGCAGCCGGGACCGCCGCGCGCCAGCGTCTCGTTGATGATGCCGTTGGTCTTCGGGTAGACCTTGCCGGTCGCGTTGTCCTTGCACTCGGGGATGTCGACCCGGGTGTCGCGGGGGATGCTGACGACCGAGGCGTTCTTGCGGTCGGCGGAGACGTGGAACAGCATCTGGACGTCCGCGAGCGGGGGGTTGCCCGCGGTGTCCTTGCTGCCGCCGAGTTTGACGTTCTCCGGATCGGCGCGACTGTCCGAGCCGATCAGCAGGATGTTGAGAGGGGTCTGTCCCGCCTCGTTGGCGGCGGGCTTCTTGAGGCCGGTGTCGCCGTTGTTGCGGTCGTCGGTGCGTATGTTGCCGTTGAGGTGGCGGTAGTACAGATAGCCGGCGCCCGCCGCCACGAGTATCAGCAGGGCGAGCACGCCGGCGATCCAGCGGACTATGCGCCATCCCCGCCGCCTGGGGCGCTCGGCGGCTCTGCCGGACGTGCCGGCCCCACCCGACCTGCCGGCTCTCCGGCCCGGGGCGTCGCCGCTCCCGGCGTCGTCGGCCGGGCCCTGCCCCGTACCGGCCTCGCCCGCGCCGCCCCCGCCGCCCCCGTCGTCCGAGCCGTCCTCGGCGTCCGTACCCGCGCCGTCGTCGGTCTCCGCGTCGTACAGGCTGTCGTCCCAGCCCAGTTCGCGGGCGTGCGGCTGACGCCGCCGCGACCGCTCCCTGTGCGTGCTGCTGTGACCCACGCGGGCCCCCCTTGCTCAGGCCGCCGTGCGCGTGAGCCGGGATTCCGGCGTCACTCTGCGCAGACCTGTTTGTCGGCTTTCAATGTCGGCACGGCATCCGGCGCCTTTGCCGGGCCGGTGATGGGCACCCCCGCGCCCTTGAAGTCCTTGCCCAGCGTCAGCTCCATCGCCTGAAGACCCACCGCGTCCTCGGTCCCCGGCTTCATCGCCGTGCCCGGCAGCCCCATCATCGCCGCGAGCGCGCGGGCCTGATCGGCCTGGTTGGGCGCGTACACGAGGGTCGTCCTGGCCACGTTCGCGGGCGCGTTGCCCTTGTTGGTGGACTTGAGCACGCCCTCGTCGTTCTGGAGCCAGTTGAGCGTCGTCTGCGCCGAGCCCTGCGGGCCGCCGCCGTTGTAGACGTCCACCCGTACGTCCGCCGCGTCCGCCTTCGATCCCTTGAGGAGCTTGTTCTGCGCGGCCTTGGACGCGCTCTCCTTCTTCTTCACATCGGACAGCGACGTGTCGCTCTGGATCAGCGAGAACAGCTGCTCGGCCGGGGCCTCGTTGACGACCACGGTGGCCCTCCTGGTCGCGGGCTCGGCGGGGTTGTCCAGCACCGGGATGGTGGCGAAGGTGATGTTCTTGGGATTGACCTTGGCGAGTTCCTTCGCCAGCGACACGAGCTTGGTGATGGAGCCGATGCCGGAGTCGACCGTCAGCGACTTCGTCGCCGCCTCGGCCAGGTCCGTCACCTTGGAGACATCGGTGAGGGTGTCCTTGGACGCCATCTGCCGCAGCAGTGAACTCAGGAACTGCTGCTGTGTCTTGATACGGGTCAGGTCGCTTCCGTCGCCGAAGGCGTGGCGCGTACGGACGAAGGCGAGCGCCTGCTCGCCCGAGATGGTGCTCTTGCCCGCGGGAAGGTCGAGCTTCGAGTCCTTGTCCTTCACGGCCTTGTCCACGCACACCTCGACCCCGCCCACCGCCGAGCTCATCGTCTTCACGGCGTTGAAGTCGGCCATCATGAAGTGGTCCGGTGTGATGCCGGTGAGTTCCTTGACCGTGGCCATCGTGCAGCCGGGGTCACGGCCGTCCTGGCCGAGGCTGGTGTTGAACCGCGGGACCGACCCGCTCTGCGGCGTGGCCGGAATGACCTTGTCGGAGCCGTCCGTGGTCTTGGTCGTGCACTCCGGGATGCCGGTGACGAGGTCGCGCGGGATGGAGAGCGCGGTCGCGTTCGTCCGGTCCTTGGACACGTGGAAGAGAAGCGTCGTGTCGGCGTGGCCGACGCTGCCCGAGTCGCCGTAGCTCTCGTTGCCTGCGCCGGTGCGCTTGTCCGTACCGATCACGAGGATGTTGATGGGCTTGTCCTTCTCGAAGCCCTTGTCGCTCGCGCCCGCCACGTCGATGGTCGAGATGTTGCCGTTCAGGTGCTGGTAGTACAGATACCCGCCGAGGGACGCGGCGAGGACCACCACCGCCATCGAGCCGCCGGTCCACAGCAGCACCTTCTTCGCGCGCGACTTCTTCTGCTTGCGCTTGCGCCGGCCGGCCGCCGCCTGCGGCTCGTTGGCGGGACCCTTGCCGTTGGCGGGTCCCTTGCCGGCCCGGCGGCTGCGCTGCCCCGGTACGTCCGGGCGGGCCGGGGCAGCGTCGGTGTCCGTGTCGGCGCCCTTCTGCCGCGTGCCGCCCCGCCGGGGACCACCCGTCCCCGGCCGGCCCTCCGCCGGTGTGCCCGCCGCCGCGCCGCGCCTTCCGGAAGGCCTCCCCGGGGGCGGTGACACCGGGGGTGACTGCCCTCCGGAGTGGTCCAGTCGCAATTCGTAATTACCGGTTCGCGGGTTGAGGACCCACTGGTCGGCGGGGTCGATTTCGTCCGCCTGTCCTCGGTTCTGCGCATCCACGGTTGCTTGAATCCTCCGTCGGTGCCACGCGAGGCGCCTCCCCCCGAAGGCGCTCGGTCATTCGATCCAGCAGTGCGCGACCTGACGGCCGGACGCACCGGATCGCGTCACACTATCCGCCCCGTTCGGCGTGCAGTGACGCCAGTGACACATTGCACGCTCCTTATAAGCGGGCAATACGCCTATTCCTCATCGAGTTCTCATCGGGCGCCGGTTCTCTTTGGCGCCGCCTTTACCCGCACATCCCCACCGCGGCATTTGTACCCGAGAACGTGGGGCTCTCCTCGGGGCGTCCGGAGGGCTTCGCCGTTGACGTCGCGTCGCTGTCCGCGGCCGCCGCGGTGTCCGCGTCGTCGCTCGCCGTGACGGAGATCGGGGCGTCCTCGCGCAGCGCCTTGAAGAGCTTGTCGGCCTGAGGCTGCACCAGTTCGTCCCGGTTGCGGTTGCCTGAGTACGGTTGCCGGGGAGCGGTGAGGAACTGCACCTTTTCCGTCGGTACGTCCCGCATCGAACGCGCCAGGTCGTAAAGGTCCTTGAGGCTGTTCAGCCCGGGGTCCGTGGTGACGGACTTCGTCGCCGCGTCCAGCACCGGGTAGAGCCGCGTCGGGTTGAGCAGGACGCCGTTGCTCTGCACCTTCTTGAACAGCGCGCCCAGGAACCGCTGCTGCCGGTCCATGCGCTGGGTGTCGCTGCCGTCGCCGATGCCGTGGCGGCTGCGCACGAACCCGAGGGCCTGCTCGCCGTTGAGCTTCTGGCGGCCCTTGGGAAGCTTGAGATGGGCGTCCACGTCGTCGACGGGCTCCGCGAGGCAGACCTCGACACCGTCCACCGCGTTCACCATGCCCTTGAAGCCACTGAAGTCGATCACCATGTGGTGGTCGATCCTGATGCCGGTGAGCTTCTCGACGGTACGGATGGTGCAGGCGGCGCCGCCCAGCTCGAACGCCGAGTTGAACTGCGCGAACTGCGCCCGGCTGCGGGAGCCGTCCGCCTTGCGGCAGCTGGGGATGTCCGCCATCAGGTCACGCGGTACGGAGACGGCGGTCGCGCTCTCCCGGTTCGCGGCCAGGTGCAGCAGGATCACCGTGTCGGACCGCTGCGAACCGCCGTCGTCCCTGCCGTACTTGTCGTTGGCACCGGCCCGGCTGTCGGAGCCGATCATCAGGATGTTCGTCGCGTCGGTCGCGACGGGGACGGGACGTTCCTTCTCGTACGTACGCAACTCGGTGGCGGCGGTGGTGTCCGTGGTGATGTTGCTGTCGAGCTTCCGATAGAACCACCAGCCGGCCGCTGAGACGCCGAGCAGGACGACCGAGGTGCCGATGGCGGTCCACCGCAGCCAGTGCCGCCGGGGGCGGGGGTGGCCGGGCTCGGTCGCGGCATCGTTGTCGGCGGGAGTGGCGCCGGGGGTGTCGGCGGGAGTGACAGCGGGCGTGACGGGCGCGAAGGGCAGGGCGGTCGCCCCGGAGAGCTGGGTCTTCTTGCTGTCGGGGCCGGACGCGCCGGCCTCGGGGGCCGTACCACTGCCCGTACCGCCGTCAGTGGCGTCGTTGGTGCCGTTGTCGGCTTCCGCTTCGGCCTTCGCCTCCGCCTCCGCTTTCGCGCCCGCTTCCGTGGTGACGGGTTCCGTCGTGACGGGTTCCGTCGTGACGGGTTCCGTGGGTGTCCCGGCATCGGGTGGCGGGGACGCCGTCGCACTCTTGTCGAGCCCAGGCGCCCCGCCCTGCGGCTCGTCCTCGGCCGGGTTGTCCGGTTCGGCCGGGGTGCCGGCACTGTCGGTCACGTCTGCGTCCATCCTTCAAGGCGTCGGCGGCGCGCTGGGCCGCCGGTTGCAGGGGTAGACGGGCGAACCCCGCGCTTGGTTGTGCGATGTGCCGCACGTTTCGCCGATCTTGTCGTGCGATACACGTTCCCTGCCGAGGGCTCGGCACGCAGGGCGCGGCACGGGTTATCGGCGGAAGGGATTGTCCTACGGATATGTGAAAGGTCGGTTAACGCGGCACACGCGGCTCGTGGTGGCACCGCCCGGCCGGTCATACCGTCCGCTCGGTCATACCGTCCGCTCGGTCACACCGCGCGATCGGTCACCCGCTCGCTCTCGACCCGCTTGTCGAGGCTCTCCGCCGACAGCTCCCCGAGATTCCGGCAGAGCACGACGGACCCGCCTGCGGCGAGCGGCGCGAACAGCCCGGCCGAGAGGCCTTCCCAGGTGTCGTACGCGAGCCCCGACAGCACCCGCGACCCGGGCCCCAGGCCCCGTACCCCGGCGTCCGCGCGGGCGCGCTCGACCAGACCGGCCCACGTCAGCTCCGTACGGGCAGCGGACCCACTCCCACCGATCACCAGCGCGGGCGCGTCCGGATCGACCGGAACGTACGGCGCGAACCGGTCGCCCTGCCCCGGCACCTCCACCGCGTAGTCGGCGAAGCCCGCCGGGGCCGCCGGGAACCGGCCGCCCAGCGGGCGCAGCGCGAGCGCCACCCGCTCGCCGCCGCACGCGCGTGCCGCGTCCAGCGTGTCGGGGCCGCTGACCACCAGATCCGCCGAGGCCGGGTCGCCGCCGATCTCCACCGTCACCCCGACCGAGGCGCAGGCGAGCAGCCACACCGCGCTCTGCCAGTGCTGGGGCAGCAGCAGCGCGAGCCGGTCGCCCGGCTCCGCGCCGAGGTCGCCCTGGAGCAGATTGGCCGTCTTGGACACCCAATTGGCGAAGGTCGCGACGGACAATTCGACGCGCTCTCCGGTGGCATCGTCGTAGAAAGTGACCAAGGGGCGGGCGGGATCCGTGGCGAGCGCGGATCGCAGCAGGTCGGCAGGGGTGCGGTCGGTGGCGTTCACCCGGGAAAGGGTACGTGGCCCGGCGAGGGGCCCGCCGCCGTACCGGTGACGGTGTCCACCGGTCGGCCCGGTGGCCCGTCAGTTTTCCGCGGGTTTCTGAACGGGCGGGGGCGGTGGGACACGCCGACGATCTTCACATGCGTGCCTACCTTGCTTCTTCGATCGGCGTCGCGTGTACCGCCGCGCTGGTCCTGCCCCTGTCCCTCCCGTCCGGCGCGGTCGCCTCCCCCCAGGCCCCCGTGCCCCACCCGGCCGTCTCCCGGGCCGCCCCCCGTACCGTCGAGTCCACCGGCGCCACCCCGGCCGTGGCGGGCTCCACCCAGTCGCTCCCGCTGACCACGCTCGCGACGGACCGCGCGTCCGGCGCCGCCTCGGCCCAGGGCCTCGCCCGGCGGGACGTACGGCCCTTCTCCCTCCTCGGCGTCGTCTGGGACAACGCCGACGACGAATTCAACGGCACCGTCCAGGTCCGCACCCGCGCGACCGGGACGCACGTGTGGTCCGGCTGGCAGGACCTGGAGACGCACAACCAGGAGCACGGCGCCGACCTCGGTACGGAGGAGCGCTCGGCGGCCACCGTCCACGGCTCCACGGCCCCGCTGTGGGTCGGCAACTCGGACGGCGTCGAGCTGCGCGTACGCGCCGTGGAGGAGGCGGGCCCCAAGGGTCCGGCCCGTCCGCTGCTCCCGCAGGGGCTCCGGCTGGAGCTGGTCGACCCGGGCGCGGAGCCGCCGGCGGCGCTGCCGGCGAGCGGCCCGCAGGCCGCCCGCCCCGACGGCCCGTCGGACACCCCTGACACCCCGGCGGTGCCCGGCACCGTACCCGGCACGGCGGGCACGCCCTCCGAGGAGGAGCGCATGCCGGTCGCCATGACGGCCGGGGACGCAGCCAGTTCGGCGGTCAACGCGGACCTGGCGGAGCTGGGCGCGACCGAGATCACCGCCCAGTCCAAGGCGGAGACGGTGGCCGACCTCGCCGACCAGGTCGGCTTCGCGCAGCCGTACATCGGCGCCCGTCCGCGCATCATCACGCGCAAGGGATGGGGCGCGGACGAGAGCCTGCGCGAGCGGAGGTTCGGCTACACCAAGTCGGTCAGGGCCGCTTTCGTGCACCACAGCGCGACAGGGAACAACTACACCTGCGCGCAGGCGCCCTCCGTCCTGCGCGGTATCTACCGGTACCACGTCCTGAGCAGCGGATGGCGCGACATCGGCTACAACTTCGCCATCGACAAGTGCGGAAACATCTACGAGGGACGTGCCGGTGGCGTGGCGAAGCCGGTCATGGGCGCGCACACGCTCGGTTTCAACACGAACAGCGTGGGCATCGCCGTTCTCGGAACGTACAGCAGCACCAAGCCGCCGGCGGCCGCCACGACCGCCATCGCCAAACTGACCGCGTGGAAGCTGGGGCTCTACGGGGTCAACCCGCGCGGCAAGTCCACGCTGACGTCCGGGGGGAGCAACAAATACAAAAAGGGCACGAAGGTCGCGCTGAACTCCATCTCCGGTCACCGGGACGGCTTTGTCACCGAGTGCCCGGGGAGCCGGCTCTACGAGAAGCTCGGCACCACGCGGACGACATCGGCCAAGTACCAGGGCCGCTGAGGAACGTACCGAACAGGCTGCGCGCAGCTGCCTACACTGGCCGGTCATATGTACGAAGTCGCGTACGCGGTGCCGGCCCCAGCAGGAAGCAGAGACGACACGGTGACAGAAGCGATCCTCCTGGTCGGGGGCAAGGGCACCCGGCTGCGGCCGCTCACGGTGCACACACCCAAGCCGATGGTGCCGGCGGCGGGCGTCCCGTTTCTCACGCATCAGCTGGCCCGCGCGCGGGCGGCGGGGGTCGAGCACATCGTCCTGGCGACCTCGTACCTCGCGGAGGTCTTCGAGCCGTACTTCGGTGACGGCTCGTCGCTCGGACTGCACCTGGAGTACGTGACGGAGCGCGAGCCGCTCGGCACGGGCGGAGCCATCCGCAACGTCGCCGGACGGCTCCGCTCGGGGCCGGACGAACCGGTCCTCATCTTCAACGGGGACATCCTGACGGGCCTCGACATCAAGGCGCTCGTCCGGACGCACGAGGTGTCGGGGGCGGACGTCTCGCTGCACCTGACGCGGGTGGAGGACCCGCGGGCGTTCGGCCTGGTGCCGACGGACGCGGGCGGGCGGGTGACGGCGTTCCTGGAGAAGCCGCAGACGCCGGAGGAGATCGTCACCGACCAGATCAACGCGGGGGCGTACGTCTTCCGCCGCTCGGTCATCGACTCCATCCCGGCGGGGCGGCCGGTCTCGGTCGAACGGGAGACCTTCCCGGACCTCCTGGCGTCCGGCGCGCACCTCCAGGGGATGGTCGACTCCACGTACTGGCTGGACCTGGGGACCCCGCAGGCGTTCGTACGGGGCTCCGCGGACCTGGTCCTGGGCCGCGCCCCGTCCCCGGCGGTCCCGGGCCGCCGCGGCGACCGCCTGATCCTGCCGACCGCCTCGGTCGCCCCCGACGCGAAGCTGACGGGCGGCACGGTGGTGGGCGAGGCCGCGGTGATCGGCGAGGGCGCCCGCGTCTCGGGCAGCGTGGTGCTGGCGGGAGCGGTGATCGAGGCGGGCGCGGTGATCACGGACTCGCTGGTCGGGGCGGGGGCGCGTGTGGGGGCCCGCACGATCCTGTCGGGGGTGGTGATCGGCGACGGCGCGGTGGTGGGCGCGGACAACGAACTGCGCGAGGGCGTACGAGTCTGGTGCGACGCGGTGTTGCCGGCGGCGGCACTGCGCTTCTCGTCGGACGCGTAGCCGAACCTCGCGGGCCCTGGCGGCCCGGTGGTTGTCCTCAATCGCCGGACGGGCTGGGGGCGGTCGTACCTGGCGGCGCGGTGGTTGTCCTCAATCGCCGGACGGGCTCGGGGTGGCTGCGTACCCGGCGGTCCGGTGGTGTCCTCAATCGCCGGACGGCTTGAGGCGGCCGCGCGCCTGGCGGTCCCCGTGGTGTCCTCAATCGCCGGACGGGCTGGATCACGCCCGTCCGGCGGTTTCGTGCGTGCCCTATGAAGCCCGTCCGGCGTTTGAGGACGTTGGTTTCCGCTCGACGGGCGGGGCGGGTTCGACGGGTGTCGACCGGGGCCGCGCCCCCTCAGTGTTTTCCCGCCTGTGGGACGGCGCCGAGGGGCCTATCAAGCCTGTCCGGCGTTTGAGGACAACAGTTCCGCCCGTGGGCGGGGCGGGTACGACGGGTGTTGACCGGGGCCGCACCCACCCAGCACTTTCCCGCCTACGGGACGCTGCCGAGGGCCCCTATCAAGCCTGTCCGGCGTTTGAGGACAACGGTTCCGCCGATGGGCGGGGCCCCCGCCCAAGGCGCCGCGCAGCCGACGCAGACCGGGGCCCGGGGGCCTGCCCCCGGTTTCGGGAAGGGGCGGGGTGGGGGAGAAACCACGCCGCCCACGGCCACCGCCTACCCCCATCAGTGACCCCGCCCCCGACGAACCCGGCCCCCCCGTGGCAGGCCGCGTAACCCGGTCCAACGTACTGGGCCCCGCCCGTCCCTCAGGAGGAACGGCGGTGCTCAGCAGGTGCGTTACGCCTCGGCGCGACCGTTGCGGGCGAGGTCGATGAGCCCCGCGAAGGCGGCAGGAGTCAGGGTCAGTTGCCCGGCGCGGTGGTCTTTGGAGTCGCGGACGGGGACGATGCCGTGCGTGGCGGCGAGGTTGGTGGCGACCTCCACGCAGTTGCCACCGTTGGAGCTGTAGGAGGATGTGAACCAGCGGGGGGTTTCGGTCGTCACGGGGTGCCCTTTCGTAACTGGTTGATCATGGCTACGGATGCCGCCTGCGACAGTGCTTCGGCCTGTAGTTGATGGTAGGCCGTCAGCATGGGGAGGACGGAAGTCGTTTCCCGGTCCAGGTGCCCTTGAGCTTGCGACTCCGCGTAGGCGACGACGGACCGGTCGGACAGTGTCAGCAGGTTGACCGGAAGATTGAACGAGCGCCGTTCCCCTATGTCGAAAGGTGCCACCTGGAGCATGGTGGTGGGGCGAGCCGCGAAGTCGACCAGCCGTTCAAGTTGTGCGTCCATGACCTGGGGGCCGCCGATGGGCCGTCGAAGGCAACTCTCGTCCATTACCAAGAACACCATGGGGGGACGGGGCCGGACCAACGCCGCCTGCCGCTCCGCCAGAAACGAAACCCGCTCCGACGCCTGCTCGCGTGTGATGGATCCCCGCTGTACATCTCCCTCCGCCAACGCCCTTGCGTACTCCGGGGTTTGCAACAACCCGGGAATGATGCCGATCTCGAACAGCCGCAGCTCCACGGCCCGGCCCTCGTATCCGACGTACTCCGGGAAACCCTCCAGCAACGAGCCGTGCCGGATCTCCCGCCACTGGCGCTCGAACGCGTCGGTCGTATCGGTGGTTCCGAAGGCAAGGTCAACACTCCTCGAAAAGCGAAGAGTTGGCATCTTGCGACCAGTTTCCACGGCAGAGATGTGCGTGCTGGAATATTCCGTGTGCTCCGCCAGCTCTTCCTGCTTCCAGCCGCGCGCTTCGCGATAGCTCCGAACCCGTGCTCCAAAGGCGGCTGCCGGGCTGCTGTCCGGGTTCAACTCCTTGATATTCAACGCCCCGACACCGACCTTTCGCTCGTTCCTCACAGGTTGAAGGCGTATCAACTCTAGGCCACGCTGAACTCGCTTGGTAGCGGAATGGCTACGGAGAGGAGTCGGCTGTGCTGAGCAATCCCCCTGCCCCCGGGCCCGACGACGGACCGGGCAACAACCCGGACCGCGACCCGGACCACGAGCTGGCCGCCCTGATAGACGCCGGCGGATTCTGGCGGCTGGCGCCCGAGTGGGTGCCGCGTACCGGCTACGCCGAGCCAACACCCGCCCTGCTACGGGACGTTGAGGCCGGACTGCGAAGGCGGTTGGCGGGTGAGTGACACCGGCACTCCCGCCGATACCCCCGCCGGCGCACACCACGAGGCGGACGACGACAGGTCGTTCAGCCCGACCATGCGGCGCATCCGCCCCCTCGTGGCGGCGGCGAACCGGCGGAGCCGGGGATGGGATCCGGTCGCCGACCGGGAGCGGTGGGAGCTGGTCGCCGAAGAGGAACCCCACGAGGTACGGCGGAAAGGCAGGCCATGAGAGGCGCAGACGCTCAGACGACGCAGTACGTAGCGGGCACGGTAGGTGACGACCTCCTCACGGTGCACGAATTCAAGGTCGTCACGGACGGCGACGATCACACCACGCTGGAGCCCGTCTGTCCTGTGGCCAACGTCGACCCCACGCAATGGCTGCGAGCCGTGAACTGCCCGCATTGCCTCGCGGCCCGCTGAGCGGGGGAGAGGGGTGACCGGGGGAGAAGGGGACGTCCCGTGGTGGGAGGAGTACGCCGGGGTGCAGGACGAGAACACGGGCGTCGTCGCGTTTCCCACCGTCGTCACCACCTTCACGGCGGACGGCGCGATGCTCCAGCGTCTCCGGCGACCCGCGCCGGAGGCACGGCGGAGAGACGGGGCGGCGGAGCACACTCCGGGGGCCACCGCCTACCCTCGTCAGTGACCCCGCCCCCGACGAACCCGGACACACCCCGTGGCAGGCCGCTTCGCCCCCCGCCCCCGCACCACCCCCCGAGGCCCATCAACGCTCCCGACCGCCCCGGCGCTCCCCGCCGCCCCGGCGACCCAGCTCGTGCCGACGACGCGGACCATCCCGCCGCGTACGACCACACCGGCGCTCTCGACGGTCCCGGGGACCGAGACAACCGCGCCCACCCCGACCGTCCCGGCGCCCCACACCAACCCCACTCCCACGCCCCCGCCGGCCGACGGACTCCGCCGACGCTGGACCCCGCCGGACGGCGCCCCGTACGACCTCGGTCTCGCCCTGGGCCCGCTCCGCAGGGGCCCCGGCGACCCCACGTTCCTCGCCGCCAATGACGGCGCGATCTGGCGGGCCAGCAGGACACCCGCCGGCCCCGCCACCCTCCGCGCCGAACACCGAGGCGGAGCCGTAGAGGCACAGGCCTGGGGCCCCGGCGCCGAGTGGCTGCTCGACCGCCTCCCCGACCTGCTCGGCGCGTCGGACGACCCCGGCACCTTCACCCCCCGCCACCGCGCGGTCCTCACGGCCCACCGCAACCGCCCGGGGCTGCGCCTGTGCCGTACCGGCCTGGTCCTGGAATCCCTGATCCCGTCCGTCCTGGAGCAGAAGGTCACCACCATCGAGGCGTACCGCGCCTGGCGCCTCCTGGTACGCAAGTACGGCGAGCCGGCCCCGGGCCCCGCAGCGGAGACGCTGCACGTCATGCCCGACCCCCACACCTGGGCGATGATCCCGTCGTGGGAGTGGCACAAGGCAGGCGTCGACGCCAAACGCTCCTCCACGATCCTGCGGGCGGCCCGCGTGGCCCGCCGCCTGGAGGAGGCCGCCGCGATGGAGCCCGAACAGGCCGCCGCCCGCCTCCAGTTGATCACCGGCATCGGCCCCTGGACGGCCGCCGAGGTGATCCAGCGCACCAACGGCGCCCCCGACGCCGTCACGGTCGGCGACCTCCACCTCCCCGGCATCGTCGGCCACGCCCTCGCGGGCAACCGCGACGCCGACGACGAGGAAATGCTGGAACTCCTGGCCCCCTACGCAGGCCACCGCCACCGAGCGGTCCGCCTGATCCTCCTCAGCGGCCACCTCCCCGCCCGCCGCGCCCCCCGCATGCCCCTGCGAAACTTCGCCGGCATGTAAGGCCCGGCAGTCACCGTACTCACGACAGTCACGGGGTGACGGCCGGCTCGGGGAGAGGAGCGATCTCGCGGGCGAAGAAGTCGCCGTACTCCTCCGCCTGCTCGTAGAGCGTGTCGAAGCCCGCCGAGGTCTCCTCGATCAGAGCCCGGTCGGTGAACCGGTTCGCGCCCGCCGCGTTCCCGTCGTCGTCGTACCGCACCTCGAACATGACCACGTCGCCGAGGATCACCACCTCGGGAACAGGTCGGTGCTTCTCGACGCCGGCGATCGTACGGGCGTCGAGCAGCCGGATCCGGTCCCCCACCTCGACCCGCAGGCGCAGGACGTGCAGTTCCCACTGCACATAAGGCGTCACGGGGAACTCCACCACCCTGAGGCGGCGCTGGAGCATCCCGGCGCGCTCCGCCTCCTCGACCTGCTGGACGTAGGCGTCACGCCTCTCCTTGATCAGGGAGAGGGACGTGTCCCACTGTCCGGCCGCGAAAGCCTCCCAGCTCGCGAAACCGCGTTCCTTGAAATTCTGCCCGCGCTCCAGCTTGTTGAGATGCCGAATTCCGCTTTCGAGGGCGCGGTAGTACTCCTCGTGGTAGCGCGGACGGTCGAGGCGCGTCGAGACTCCCTCCGGGAACGAATCAAACATGGGGAATATCCGGCTTCGCCGCGATGAGCATGCTCCTGGGGATCACCACGAGCCGTTCGTCGGGACCGATCGAGACGCCGGCGGGCAGCTTCGTACCGAGCGAACCTGACAGATCCCTGCCGATGACGGCGACATCGCCGTTCTCCAGTTCCCACATGTCGGGGCAGTCGGGAGTGTCGGACGTGACCCCCAGTTCCTGCGGGGACTTACCGATCCTCCTGAGGAATGTCGTCTCCGGATCCGCTTCCCATGATCTCGCCACAACCCACTCCTCGGTTCGGTCCGGTAAACCAAATGACGTCATTTCCATGTACGTTGAGTGTGCCGTACCGGCTGACACGGGGGAGAGCTGTGGACCCGGAAATCACCTCACTCGCACAGGCCGGCGGAGCCGCACTCGTGGCCTTGATGGCGTCCGACGCCTGGCAGGCGACCCGCGAGGGAGTCGTCGGGCTGTGGCGGCGTGCGCAGCCGCACCGGGCCGACGCGGTCGCCGCCGAATTGGACGCGGGCCAGGCGGAGGCCGTGGCGGCCACGGGGGCCGACGGCGAAGAGGTGCTGAGCGAGCTGCGCGCCGAATGGCAGGGCAGGTTACGGCGGTTGCTCGTCGCCCGGCCCGACGCCGCGGCGGAGCTGCGCCGGCTGCTCGACGAGATCGCCCCGCAGGCCTCGGCGGATCCTCCCGCCGTCACCCAGCACGCGACCGCTTCCGGGCAGGCCCGGGTCTACCAGGCAGGACGCGACCAGCACATCATCGAGCGATGAGCGGCCCCATGGACGGCCGCGCCGAGGACGACGGCCGCGTCTATCAGACGACAGGTGACCAGCACATCACGGAACACCACCACCACTACGCGGGAAGCAGCCCGGCCGCCGGGGGAGGACCGGACTCCGTCCGCCGTCCGGCAGTGGGTCGTACGCCTCTGGCGCTGCGTGACCGCGGCGAAGTGCTGGCACGGTTACGGGAAGGCCTGGCGCCGGGCCGTGGCGCCGGGACATACGTCCTGCACGGCATGGGAGGCTGCGGCAAGACCGCCGTCGCGCAGGCGTTCTTCGACATCGCGACCACTGAGTACGGCCGGGTGGGCCTGTGGGTCAACGCCGCCGACCGGGCCGCTCTCCGAGCCGGGATGCTCGCCGCCGCGGCCGATCGAGGCGCCCTTGACGCTGAATTGCTCGCCGCTCACCAGGGACACCGCCCCGCGGCGGATCTGGTCTGGCACTACCTGGACAGATCCGCGGTGCCCTGGCTCCTGGTGCTCGACAACGCCGACGACCCGGCGATCCTCCGCGACGGCGGCTGGCTGCGCGGAAGCACGCGTGGCACCGTTCTGGTCACCACCCGCCGTGCGGCCGCCCGCTGGTGGCCCGGCGCGGAGTTGCAGCACATCGGTGTGCTCCCGCGCGAGGACGCGGCCCGCGTGCTCTGCGACCTCGCCCCGCACAGCGGCACGATGGCACAGGCGGCCGAGGTCGCCGACCGGCTGGGACGGCTGCCACTGGCGCTCACTCTCGCGGGCGGTTTCCTGGCCCACCAGGTGATCGACCCCTGGACGATGGACCACTACGGAGGCCGGCTCGAAGGCGACGAAGCGGTCGGTCTCATCGACCAGGGGGCGGACGTCCTGAGTGCCGAGGACCCACGGCATCTGGTCGGCCGGACGTGGCAGTTGACGCTCGACTCGTTCGAGGCACGTGGACTGCCCGAAACGGTCGCGCTGTTGAGACTGCTCGCCCGGCTGGCTCCCGAGCCGTTGCCGCTGCCCGTGTTGAACCATCAGGACATCAGCGCGGTCCTTCCCCTGACCCGAGCCGACGCCGCGCTGACCGTGCTGCTCGACCACTCGCTGACCCAGCTGGTGGATCTCGACGGCCTGCGGTGCGCGCACAGTCATGGAGTACTCCTCGACAGTGTCGCCGTTGCCACGCCTCCGGCGGACCTCGCCGTGCTCGACACGACGGCGGCCCGGCTGCTGGACGCCGCGGTGCCGTCGGTCCCCGACGCCGGACCGTACGAACCACGGTTGCGGCTGCTCGCGCCACACTGCCTCGCCCTGCTGCGCAGGACCACCGAGCGGTCCGGCACCGAGGACGCGTTGCGCGTAGCCACCCGGCTGGCCGTGGCACTGCACCGTACCGGCGACTACCTGTCCGCCTGGGAAACGGCTGGCGCCGCAGCCGGCCTCGCGGCGAGGACGCTCGGCGAAGAGCACCGGCTCGTCCTCGCGGCATACGCGAGGACCGGCCGTTCGCTCTTCCGGCTGGGACGGTACGAGGAAGCGGAACGGTTGCTTCGCCGAGTCCGGGACACCCAACTCCGCCTGCTCGGCGCCGACGACCCGGACACCCTCGACACCGGTCAAGGGCTGCAACTCGTGCTCGGCAACAGCGGAAGACGGGAAGAGGCCGTTGCCCTCCTCCGGTCGGTCGTGGCAGGCCGACAGGCGGTGCTGGGAGCCCGGCACCCGGCGACCCTGCGCTCACGTGCGAGCCTGCTGGCCATGCTGTCGGCGGCCGAAATCGCGGCGGAGACCGATGACGAAGGCGATGACGTGGGCGACAACGCCCTGCTGGCGGTGCCCCGGCTGTGCACCCTGCACCTGGGCCCCGATCACGCCGTCACCTTGAGCGCCAGGCACAATCACGCCCGCGCCCAGTTCGTGCTCGGCCGGCACAGGGCCGCCGATGACGAGATCCGACAGGTCGTGGAGGACTACCGACGCGTCCTCGGGCCGGACTATCCCGCCGTCCTGGCCGCGAGACAGTTGCACGCCCAGACCCGGGCCGCACTGGGGTACGTGGACGCCGGGATCGAGCTCATGGCCGAGGTTGTCGTCGGACGCGAGCGCGGCCTGGGCCCGACTCACCACTTCACCGTGGTGAGCCAAAGCCTGCTGGAGGAGCTCAGGTCAGGGCGGTGGCGACCGCCTTCACCGCCGGGATGAGGGCGTGAGTGGTGGACGCGGCGGTGCTTTTCCCAGCGCCGGGTGCCGAGGAAAGGTGACGTGAATGGTGCCGTCCGGTATGACGCGTGAGCACGTGCGGGAAGTGATTCTGGAGATCGTGCCGGAGGCGGCGCCATTCGTCAGGCAGTTGGAGGAAGAGCACGGTGAAGCGCTGCTCTACCCCCTCCTGCGGGACGGTTTCGCCGATCCCGTTGTCCTGCCCGCCCTGAAATCCCCCGCCGGGCACGAGGAACTTCTCACGCGCTGCTTCACGTGCGTCGATCTCGGATTGCGCAGCCCTGACAAGTCCTTGAACGACGCGATCTGGTTCCAGGTGTTGGAGCCGCTGCTGGACAGTGCGGAACTGCTGGACGCGCCCTACCCGTTCATGACGGACGACACCAAGGACTACGTCTTCGACAAGCTGGAGGGCTTCGGGGTCGTCCTGCCTCCCCGGTGGGCGGCCGGGAAGGCGGAGTCCTTGGCCCGGATGGCCAGTTCTTGAGGTCGTGAGCCGGGGCGCGTGCCCTGTCAGTCCTCGTCCGAGCGGGACAGCGCCTCCGCGACCATGCGGGTCGCGAAGTCCGGGTCCTCGGTGATGCGGTTGATGTGTTCCGCGAGCAGGAACGTGGTGACTTCCAGGGGAGTCATCTCCTCCTCCGTCCAGTCCCCGTACTGCTTGCGCCACAGGTTGGGGCTCAGGCCCGTGCCCGCCGCGATGACCAGGCCCGCCATGATGGGGATCGCCTCCGGGCGGACACTCCTCGGCATCCTGCGCATCGAGGCGACGAGGGTCGGCACCACGTACTCGATGACGTCCTTGTCCACGTCCTCGTGGGCCTTCCGCAGCCACGTCATGAACATGTAGATGAGGGTGCAGGCGCCGTCCAGGACGTCGTTGGCTCCCTCGGGGCCCAGGGACGCGGTGAACTGGTCGATCAGGGCCTGCTGTTCGGGGTCGGTCGCGGTTCTGCCGTTGTGGACCGCCTTGAGCTGGGAGTCGATCAACATGAGCGCCGCCCCCACATCGCCGACCGGGGCGTGCTGGGGGCTGAGGGGCGACGACACAGGGTTCCTCCCGGAGCGGCTGCGAGGGTTGCGCGTTGTCGCGCGGAGTTGCGCGGCATGTGCGTACAGCAAACCCTAGAGGCGGCGGGGTACGGCTGTTTCACGCCTTTACGCCGTACGTCGCCCCCTCCGCGCCTACCATGCGTCAGCGCACCTCGATGAACGCCCCCGCCTCCCGCGCCGGACGGGCCTTCGGCGGCGCCGCCGCATGGCCCACCGCCACCGCGCCCATCGGGTCCCAGCCCGGCGGCAGGCCGAGGACGTCCCGGACCACCTCCCGGCAGAACATCGTCGACGAGACCCACGCCGAGCCCAGACGCTCGCCCGCCAGGGCCACCAGGAAGTTCTGGACCCCCGCGCCCGCCGCGACCACGAACATCTCGCGCTCCGCCGCGTCCCGCCGCGCGTCGCCGTAGGTGTGCGCGCCGTCCATCACCAGGCAGGGCACGACCAGATACGGCGCGGTACGGAGGAAGTCGCCGCGCCGCACGCGCTTCGCGATGGACTCCGGGGACTTGGCGTCGCCGCGCAGGTCCGCGATCCACGCGTCCCGCATCGCGTCCAGGAGCCGCAGCCGCGACTCGGCGGACTCCAGGAGGACGAAGCGCCACGGTGTCGTGTGGTGCGGCGCGGGCGCCGTGACCGCCGCCGCCACCGCGCGGCGGACCGCGCCCGGGTCGACGGGCTCGTCCGTGAACTCCCGTACCGTACGCCGCTGCGTCACCGCTTCCCGTACGGCCTCCGACGTGCCCAGCCGGAACATGTCGTCCGCCGCCACGCGCACCATCGCCCGAGCGCCCTCCGCCGAGGACGGGTCCGTGTCACCGACCAGGTGCGGCAGACCGCTCACCACCGCCACCGGCAGCCCTTCGGCCTTGCCCTTCACCAGGTCGCCGGCCGCGGCCAGTTCGTCCGCCAGCGCCACCACCGTCGCGCTCAGCGGGTTGCCGTGCGCGTCCGTCCCGCCGCGCAGGTCGTCCAGGACCCGTACGCCCGCCGCGCCGATCGCCACATCCGTCAGCCCGTTGCGCCAGGGCCGCCCGAACGTGTCCGTGACGAGCACCCCGACGTCCACCCCGAGTGTGTCCCGCAGCCCGGCCCTTATCGTCCGCGCCGACGCGTCCGAGTCCTCCGGCAGCAGCAGGACCGTCCCGGGCGCGGTGTTCGAGGCGTCGACCCCGGCCGCCGCCATCACCAGCCCCTGCCGGTTCTCGACGATGCGCAGCGGACCGCGCCGCGCCACCACCCGTACCGTCTCCGCGTCTATCGCCGCCTCGCGGTCCGCCGCCTCCATGATCCGGCCCTCGGCCTTGGAGACGATCTTCGAGGTGACCAGGAGGATGTCACCGTCGGCCAGCCCCGGTTCGGTGGACGCGATCAGCTTCGCGAGGTCGTCGCCGGGGCGGACCTCCGGCAGCCCCGGCAGGGCCCGTACGCGGAACGACGTCATGCCCGCACCTCTTCGGCGAGCGCCAGCGCCTCACGCGCCATCGCGGCGGTCGCGTCCACGTCCGTCATCATCAGCGGGATCGCGCGGGCCCGGATGCCCGCGCCCTCGATGCCAGCCACCGCCGCCGCGTCCACGGTGTCCACGAGCCAGCCGTCGAGCAGCCCCGAGCCGTAGTGCTCGGCGACCGCCGTGGCCGTCGACTCGACACCGATCGCCGCGAGCACCTTGTCGGCCATGCCGCGCACGGGCGCGTCCCCGACGATGGGCGAGAGGCCGACCACCGGCACCCCCGCGTCGGCGATGGCCTCCCGGATGCCGGGGACGGCCAGGATCGTGCCGATGCTGACCACGGGGTTGGACGGCGGGAACAGGATGACGTCGGCGGCGGCGATGGCCTCCAGGACACCCGGCGCCGGCTTGGCCTGGTCCGCGCCGACCGGGACAACCGCGAGCGCGTCCACGGACGCGCGCATCTTCACCCAGTACTCCTGGAAGTGCACGGCCTTGCGCTCGCCGTCGACCTCGACGGCCACATGCGTCTCGACCCGGTCGTCCGACATCGGCAGCAGCCGGACGCCGGGCTGCCAGCGGGCACACAGCGCCTCGGTGACGGTGCTGAGCGGATAGCCCGCGCCCAGCATCTGCGTACGGACGATGTGGGTGGCGAAGTCGCGGTCGCCGAGGCCGAACCACTCCGGTCCCACCCCGTACGCCGCGAGTTCCGCCTTGACCTGGAAGGACTCGTCCGTACGCCCCCAGCCCTGCTCTTCATCGATGCCACCGCCGAGGGTGTACATCACCGTGTCGAGGTCGGGGCAGACCTTCAGCCCGAACAGATGGATGTCGTCACCGGTGTTGCCGATCACCGTCACGTCCGCGTCGGGCGCGGCCTGCTTGAGGCCGCGAAGGAAACGGGCGCCGCCGATGCCGCCGGCCAGAACCACAATGCGCATGCACCCATCGTGTCAGGCCGGTCGGACATTCCCGTCCCGGAGGGGGTGAGGTGACCCCGCCGGGCTCCTCCTACGCGGGTACGGTCTCCCGCCTACGCGGGTACGGTCGCCTCCGCGTGCGGCGCGCAGCTCGCCGCGTGCATCGGCATCTCCGTCAGGCCGGGGAAGTAGATGTGCAGGCTCACGGCGGGGCCGATCGTGTCGTTGACGACGTCGTGGACGTACCCCGGCGCGAAGACCCGTTGCGCGCCGGGCGCGAGGGTACGGGCGCCGCTTTTCGTACGTTCGGTCAGCTCGCCCTCCAGCACGGTCAGGACGCCGGAGGACCGGCCGTGGTCGTGCGGGCCGCTGCCCTGTCCCGGCACCCAGGAGAGCAGCCACACCTCGTACCCGGGGCCGGTGCGCAGCCGGTGGTACCAGCGGGTGGTGGCGTCGTACCGGACGAGCGGGGCCCACTGCGCGCGGTCGGCCGCGAGCGTACGGGCGAGCCCGGCGAACTCCGCCACCGTGACGGGGTGCTCACGCGGGGGCCGGAGCAGGTGCAGGACCTCAAGGAGGTCGCCGGCGATCTGGATGTCGCTGTCGCTGTTCATGGGTGCGGTGGTTCCTCGGCAGGAAGAGCTGACAGCCGTCGGACGCCCGGACACGCGGGAGTGACGGCCGAAGAGGCAACTGCGGGCAACTGCGGCAATGGGGGTGCGGCAGAGGGGAAAAGCCGGAGCGCTGGGGCGTCAACGACGCCAGGGCATCAACAGCGGAAGAAAGACGGACAGCAACAGCCGGCCTGGGCAACGCTGCGGAATCCACGGACGTGGGTCGCGGTGTGCACGGCGATCGCTGGCATGTCACTAAAGGTGGCGAATCTGGTAGCCAGTGTCAACTCAATGCCCGATTTGGCGGTAATGTTTCACCACATCCGGTTACTCCGAGCGGAGAAAGGTTTGTGCGCCCGCACGCGCGGAGACATGGCGCAGCAACCGCGTACGCAAACACCGTCGCACCCTCGTGATCGGACTGTGATCCGGATCGCTTCCACAGCCGGATCGGCACCAAGCTCGGGGCCCGTGGCGTCTCTCCCGGAGAGGGGAGGGGGTGGGCGCGGGCAGGCCAGTGGCATGTGTCAGGTTTTTGGTGATTTGAACACTTTCCGCATAGCCTTGGTTCCGCAGAGTGAATACCGGGCCCAATAGCAGATCTCCGCTTGACTGCCCCGGAGCCACCCACTTGTAATTTCACTCGTGTCGTTCGGCCGGAATCGGTAGCGGCCACCGCACGGGGACGCAAAAGACAGACGAGGGGCGCACATGACCGAGCTGTTCCAGCAACTGCTGGTCGAGGACGCGGACGAGGAACTCGGCTGGCAGGAGCGCGCCTTGTGCGCCCAGACCGACCCCGAGTCCTTCTTCCCGGAGAAGGGCGGTTCCACCCGCGAGGCCAAGAAGGTCTGCCTCGCCTGTGAAGTCCGTTCAGAATGCCTTGAATACGCCCTGGCCAACGACGAGAGATTCGGTATCTGGGGCGGCCTGTCGGAACGTGAGCGTCGGCGATTGAAGAAAGCCGCGATCTGATCGCGATCCGGCCGCGACCTGATCGCTTTCTTTCGTTGATTGGCTTACTGGCTTACTGTCCGATCAACGCGTCACGCACCACTCCGGTCTGACAAATGGTCCACCGGTGTGACAACTGGTCCACGTGACCAATCCGCGCAAACCCGTACGTAGGGAACGGTCCGCGGTCTGCGACAACACCGCAGGCGGCGGACCGCCATGGTGTCAGCCGTTAGTGTGGGGCCCCGTCCGAGACGCATCAACGCCCCTTCGGGGCGACCCCCCGGCCGGAGGGCCCGTTACCTCAATGTCCCCCACCAACGCCGCGTTCGTTCCCGCCACCGCACCCGAGTTCCCGCGTCACGTCGTGACCGCGGTGCTCGTCGCCCATGACGGTGCGCGCTGGCTGCCCGACGCCCTCGCCGGGCTGCTGGGCCAGGAACGTCCCGTACAGAACGTCATGGCCGCCGACACCGGCAGCGCCGACGACTCCGCCCAGCTGCTCACCGAGTCACTCGGCGACGACCGGGTGCTGCATCTGGCCCGCAGGTCCGGATTCGGTACGGCGGTCGAGGAGGCCGTGCACGCCGCGGGGACGCTCACCCCCGACGACCTGCCGTACCTGAAGCGGCCCAGCGGCTGGGACCCCGAGACGAGAACCTGGCGCGACGACACGTACGACCTGCCGGAACTGCCCCACGGCGAACCGGTCCAGTGGCTCTGGCTCCTCCACGACGACTGCGCGCCCGACCCCGGCGCCCTCGCCGAACTGCTGCGCGTCGCCGACTCCGACCAGTACGCCGCGATCGTCGGCCCCAAGCTCCGCGGCTGGTACGACCGCAAGCAGCTGCTGGAAGTCGGCGTCTCCATCGCGAACAGCGGACGCCGCTGGACCGGGCTCGACCGCCGCGAACAGGACCAGGGCCAGCACGACCAGGTCCGTACCGTCCTCTCCGTCTCCAGCGCCGGCATGCTCATCAGACGCGACGTCTGGGACGAACTCGGCGGCTTCGACCGCGCCCTCCCGCTCATGCGCGACGACGTCGACCTCTGCTGGCGCGCGCACGCCGCCGGACACCGCGTGCTCGTCGCCCCCGACGCCGTCATGCGGCACGCGGAGGCCGCCGCCAGGGAGCGCCGTACGGTCGACTGCGCGGGACGCTCCGTCGTCAACCCGCACCGCGTCGACAAGGCCGGCGCCGTCTACACGATGCTCGTCAACGCGCGGGCCGCCGTCCTCCCCTTCGTGTTCTTCCGGCTGGTCCTCGGCACCCTGCTCCGTACCGTCGCCTATCTCGTGGGCAAGGTGCCGGGCCAGGCCGTCGACGAGGTCATGGGGCTCTTCGGCACCCTCCTGCGCCCCGGACGGATTCTGAGCGCCCGGCGCGCGCGGGGCAAAGGGGTCACCGAGGCCTCCGAACTGCGCCCCCTCTTCCCGCCCCCCGGCGCCACCATCCGCGCGACCGTCGAACAGATCGCCGGCAGCCTCGGCCGGGACACCGACACCGACGCGGGCGGCTCACGCCACGGCGTCGTGGAGTCGGGACCCGGGGGCGAGGACGCCGACTTCATGGAGGTCGAGCAGTTCGCCCGCCTCAAGAAGCTGGCCCACAAGCCGGGACCCGTACTCTTCGCGATCCTCCTGCTCGTCTCGCTCGTCGCCTGCCGCTCGCTGCTCGGCGGCGGAGCGCTGGCCGGCGGCGCCCTGCTGCCCGCCCCCGGTGACGTCTCGGACCTCTGGTCCCGGTACGCGGACGGCTGGCACCCGGTCGGTACGGGCGGCACGCAGACCGCGCCGCCCTACCTCGCCGTCCTGGCCGCCCTCTCCGCGCTCTTCCTCGGCTCCACCGGCTTCGCGCTGACACTCCTGCTCGTCTGCTCGGTGCCACTGGCCGGCGTCACCGCCTACTTCGCCTCCCGGCCCCTCACCGAGTCGCGGCTCCTGCGGGCCTGGGCGAGCGTCGCGTACGCCTTCCTGCCCGCCGCGACCGGCGCCCTGGCCACCGGGCGGCTCGGCACGGCCGTGCTGGCGATCCTGCTGCCCCTGATCGCCCGCGCGGCGGTCAGCGCGTACGGACTGCGGTCCGGCGCGGGCGGCGTCTCGCGAGGCGGCGACGAGGACGACGAGTGGCAGGAGAAGCCGGAGACTCCGGTACGGGGCAGCTGGCGCGCCACCTGGGCGTACGCCTTCCTGCTGACGCTCGTGACCGCCTTCACCCCCGTCGCCTGGCCGCTGGCCGTGGTGCTCGGCATCGGCGTCCTGGTGCTGCGGCGCGGCGACCTTGCCGCGTACGGCGTCCGCGTCCTCGCCGCGCTCGGCACCCCCCTCCTGATCCTGGCGCCCTGGTCCCTCTCCCTGCTGACCGACCCCTCCGCCTTGCTGCGGGAAGCGGGCCTGGAGTTCGGTACGGGATCGGCCTCCGCCCTCGATCTGCTCGGGATGAGCCCCGGCGGCCCGAAGACGGTCGGCGGGATCGTGCTCCTCGGCGTCGTCCTGGCCGCGCTCGCCGCCCTGCTGCGCGGCGAGCGGCAGTTCGCCGTCCGCGCGGCCTGGGTCGTCGCGGTCGTCGGGCTGGTCTTCTCCGTCGTCACCGACAACTCCGGCTGGGCGGGACCCGCCACCCTCGTCTACGGCCTCGCGCTGATCGCCGCCGCCGTCGTCGGCGCGGAGGGGGCGCGCGAACGGGTCACCGCCCTGAGCTTCGGCTGGCGCCAGCCCGTCGCCGCGCTGATCGCCCTCGCGGCGGCCGTCGCCCCCCTGCTGTCGGTCTTCGGCTGGATGATCAGCGGCGCCGCGGGACCGCTGGAGCGCCGCGACCCGGTCCAGGTGCCCGCGTTCGTCGCCGAGGAGTCCATCACCCGCGACCAGCCCCGCACCCTCGTCCTCGACGGCACCACCACCGCCGAGGTCTCGTACGCCCTGGTCCGTGGCTCCGGCAGCCGCCTCGGCGACGCCGAGCTGACCGCGTCGGGCGGCAGCGACCAGGGACTCGACAAGGTCGTCGCGAACCTGGTCGCGGGGTCGGGCGCCGACCAGACCCAGCAGCTCAGCGGGTACGCGATCCGCTATGTGCTGGTACGGGACGGCGCGCCGCGCGAGATGGGCCGCGTCCTCGACGCCACGCCGGGTCTGAGCCGGCTGAGCCAGCTGGACGGCAGCGCGCTGTGGCGTGTCGACCGGCAGATCTCGCGGGCCACGATCGTCAACGGCATCGACGGCGCCAACAGCGCCAACAGCGCCAACAGCGCCAACAGCGCGAACAGCGCGGCCGGCGGCGAACCGCTGGCCGTGGCCGCGGGCCCGGTCGAGGCGCACACCACCGTCCCGGCGGGCCCGGCGGGACGCGTGCTGCGCATCGCGGACCGCGCGGCCGAGGGCTGGCAGGCGACCCTCGACGGGAAGCCCCTGGTCAAGCAGACCGTCGACGGCTGGGCGCAGGGCTTCGAACTGCCCGCCGCAGGGGGCCGCCTCGACCTCACGTACGAGGACCCGATCACCCACACCGCGTGGATCTGGGCGCAGGGCGCGCTCGCCGTGGTCCTGCTGGTGCTCGCCCTGCCGGGGCGCCGCCGGGAGATCGACGACGACCTGCCCGAGGAGGAACTCGCGGTCCCGGCGCAGGCGGTCGAGGGCGAGGGCCGCAGGGCGCGCAGGCTGCGGGCGGCGGCGGAGGCCGAGGGGGAGACCCCCGGCGGGACGGACGCGGCGGACGCGGCCGACACCGGGGAGACGCCCGACCGGCTCGATCTGCCGGAGCAGCGGCGGCCGGGCCAGGAGCCGGGAGGCGTGCCCGACGTACCTCCGGTGCCCGCCGCGCCTCCCGGCCCCGACCCGTACGCGGCCGTGCCGCAGCAGCAGGCGTACGGCGAGTGGGACGGCCAGGCGTACGTGGAACCGCAGTACGCGGCCTACCAGGGCGACCAGTACCAGGGCGAGTCCTACCCGGCCGGCCAGTACCAGGGCGACCAGTACCAGCAGCCGTACCAGCCCTACCCGGACCAGCAGGCGTACCCCGACCCGCAGGGGTACCCGGACCAGCGGCAGTACGGGGACCAGCAGTACCCCGCCCAGCCGTACCCGGACCAGCAGGCCTATCCCGACCAGCAGCCGGACCCGTACCAGCAGGGAACGTACGAGGAGGGGCAGCAGCCCCCGCCGTACGACCCGGCTCTCTACGACCCGTACGGCTACGGGCAGCAGCCGTCCCCCGAGGGCCCTGACAACGAGCGGCGTCCGCGCCCCGACGGGAGCACCGACCAGTGAACCGTACGACTCTCTCCCTGATCGCGGCCGCGACCGCCCTGGCGGCGGTCACCGGATTCGCCTTCCTGTCCGCCCCGGCCGACGACGGGAGGACGGCGGCGACGGCGACGCCGAAGCTGCTCCCTGTGGAGCGGACCAGCCTGGTCTGCCCCGCGCCGAGCGTCTCGGACCTCGCGGACACGACGTACACCTCTTTCACCCCGGCGGGTGACACGCCGGGCGGGAGCACGGCGAGCACGGCCGAACTGGCCGCGTCCTCCGTCACGTCGGCGGACCCGGACGCCGCCGCGACGGATGACAAGAAGGACGATACGAATAAGGACGATACGAACAAGGCCGGGGACAAGAAGGCCGGGGACAAGAAGGCCGACGCGCCGGCGAAGGCGTTCCTCACCGTGAAGGCGCCCGGCGCCCCCGTCTCCAAGACCGCGGACGGCGCCGACACCCCGGCCCTGGTCGGCACGGCCACCGGCCGCCTCGCCCCCGGCTGGACCACCCAACAGTCCACCGTGGACTCGGTGGGCGGCGCGCGCGGCCTGCTCGGGCTGTCCTGCACCGCGCCCGACACCGACTTCTGGTTCCCCGGGGCCAGTACGGACAAGTCCCGGCAGGACTACGTCCACCTCACCAACCCGGACGACAGCGCCGCCGTGGTCGACATCGAGCTGTACGGGAAGAACGGCGCGCTCAAGTCCGAGGCGGGCGAGGGCATTCCGGTACCGGCCCGCTCCAGCGTCCCGGTGCTGCTCTCCACGCTGACCCCGGAGGCGTCCGAGGACGTGACCGTCCACGTCAGCACCCGTACCGGCCGGGTCGGCGCCGCGGTCCGCGCGGCCGACGACACAGCGGGCAGCGACTGGCTGACGACCTCCGCCGCCCCCGCGGGCACGCTGGTGCTCCCGGGCATCCCGGCGGACGCGACCGACGTCCGGCTGGTGGCCTTCGCGCCCGGCGCGGAGGACGCGGACCTCAAGGTCCAACTGGCGGGCGCCGACGGCACGATCACCCCGGCCGGCAAGGAGAGCCTGCACGTCAAGTCGAAGATGACGGCGTCGCTCGACCTGGCCGACGTCACCAAGGGCGAAGCCGGTTCGCTGATCCTCAGCCCGGCGCAGAGCAACAGTCCGACTCCGGTGGTCGCGGCCCTGCGGGTCGTACGGGGCAAGGGCAGCGACCAGGAGATCGCGTTCATCCCCGCGACCGGTCCCATCACGGCCCGCGCGAGTGTGGCCGACAACCGCGCGAAGGGCTCCACGCTCTCCCTGACCGCGCCGGGGGAGGCGGCGAAGGTGAAGGTCGTCGCCTCGGCCGGCAGCGGCGGGGGCGAACCGGCCGAGAAGACGTACACCGTCAAGGCGGGTACGACCCTGGACGTCACGCCGCCGGTGCCGGGCGGGCTCAAGGGCCAGTACGCGCTGACGGTCGAGCCGCAGTCGGGCGGCCCTGTCCACGCGGCGCGCATGCTGGCGCTGCCGGAGGACGGCGTTCCGATGTTCACGGTGCAGACGCTGCCGGACGGCCGGGGGACGGTGTACGTACCGACGGCCAAGGAGGATCTGTCGATCCTCGGGGACTAGGGCGTGTCCGCGAAGTGGCGTCTGGCGCGCGGCGTCTGGCACGCGCGCTCGCGGCGTTGTCGGACCGGGCGAGTACATCCAGTACACGCCCGGTCCTCCGCCTTGCGATCGCACGCACCAGACGCCGCGAGCCCCGCCCTCCGGGCGAACGACCCCACCTCGCGGACACACCCTAGGGCCTGTCCGGCGACGGGAGGACGGTCCGGTCGGCCCGCTCAGGACTGTCGGGGGCTCTCCAGCCCCCGGAGGAGCAGGCCGACCAGCCGGCGCGGGTCGTAGCGCGGATCGCTGTCCCGTCCGACGCAGAGGTTGCCGACCCCGCGCATCAGCTCGTAGGGCTGCGTACCCGGCCTGATCTCGCCGGCGCCGACCGCCGCGTCGAGCAACTGCCCGCAGACGGGCACCAGATGGTCGAGGAAGTACGTGTGCAACGCGTCGAAGCCGGCGCTGTCCGATTGCAGGGCGTTGGCGAGCCCGTGTTTCGTGACGAGGAAATCCACGAAGAGGTCGACCCACTGACGCAGGGCCGCGAGCGGAGAGCCGGCGCTCTCCAGCAGGCTCGGCCCGGCCTCGGCGCACGCTTCGACCTGATGGCGGTAGACGGCCACAACCAGGTCCGCCCGCGTGGGGAAGTGGCGGTAGATCGTTCCCAGCCCGACGCCCGCCCTGGCCGTGATCTCGCGGATCGGCGCGTCGACGCCCGAGGTGACGAACACCTCGGCGGCCGCGGTGAGCAGCGTCCGCTGGTTGCGCTGCGCGTCGGCCCGCTTGCCGCGGGCCGGGACCTCGCCTGACGGGCTCGTACGGGGCACCACGTTCTCCTTCCGGCGACCGGCGACCGGTGGCGGCCTTTGACAAAGCGGAACCGTGTTCCGTATCGTAATCGGAACATGGTTCCGCTTTCAGCTTAGCGGAGACCGGCCGTCGTGACCGCTTCCGGCCGCCCATGGAACCGCCCTGGAAGGGACCTCCGCATCATGAGCACCCCGACGTACGCACCCGCGTTCCCTCCCGGCCTCCTCGGCCCGCCCGCCCCCGTCCTCTCGGTCAGCCCGGTGGTGCTGCCGGTCCCCGGCCGCCCCGTGGATCTGGAGGTACGGGTCTCCGCCCCCGTGACCGGAAACGATCTGCCGGTCGTCCTCCTCTCGCACGGCCAGGGCTTCTCGAACCACCTCTCCTCGCTGAACGGCTACGCCCCCCTCGTCAACTTCTGGGCGGCGCACGGCTTTGTCGTGGTCCAGCCGACCCACCTCAGCTCACGGACGCTGGACCTGGACCCCGGCACTCCGGGGGCGCCCATGTTCTGGCGTTCACGGGTCGAGGACATGAAGCGGGTGCTGGACGGGTTCGACGCGATCGAGGCCGCCGTCCCGTTGCTCGCCGGGCGCCTGGACCGGAGCAGGGTCGCCGTGGCCGGCCACTCCATGGGCGGGCACACCGCGAGCCTGCTGCTGGGCGCCCGGCTCACCGATCCGGACGACGGTACGGAGGTGGACCTCGCCGACGCCCGGATCACGGCGGGTGTCCTGCTCGCCGCGCCCGGCAGGGGCGGCGACGCCCTCACGGGGTTCGTGACCGAGAACTACCCCTTCTTCTCGACCGCTGACTTCTCGGCGATGACGACGCCCACGCTGGTGGTCGCCGGCGACCGGGACACCTCCACCCACCTGACGGTCGCGGGCGCGGACTGGCACGTCGACCCGTACGCCCTCTCCCCGGGCCGCAAGTCCCTGCTCACGCTCTTCGGCGCGGAGCACGGGCTGGGCGGGATCTCCGGTTATGACGTCGCCGAGACGACGGACGAGAACCCCGGTCGGGTGTCGGCGGTCCAGCGGCTCACCTGGGCGTACCTCCGCACCGCACTCCACCCCGGGGATTCCGCGTGGCAGGCGGCGCGGGACGCGCTGGAGGCGGATCCGGCCCCGGTGGGACGTATCGAGTCCAAGGAGGCGGAGGCCGGAGCATGAAAAAAGACACCGCCTCCTTAGGAAGCGGTGTCTTCGGAAGCGACTTCTTGGGGGAGCGCCTCCTTGGGAAGTGGCGCCTCCCGTCAAGACGCGGAGAGAGCCCGGCTCATTCCTGCCCGTACCGTGGATCCACGGATTCCGGCGCCAGGCCCAGCAGTTCGGCGACCTGCTCCACCACCACCTCGTGGACCAGGAGCGCGCGCTCGTCGCGGTTCTTGGTGCGGATCTCCACCGGGCGCCGGTAGACCATGATCCGCGCCGGATGGTCCTTGCCCGCCGAGACCGAACTCCCGAGGGGTACGGACTCGTCCTGCGTGCCGGGCACGTCCAGGACCAGGAACTCGACCTCGGCCAGCTGGGGCCAGCGCCGTTCCAGCCGGTCCACGGAGTCCCGTACGAGATCACGGAACGTCTCCGAGCGGCTGGCGGAGAGGGGCACCTGGGGCGGGGCGACGGGCCCACGCATGCCTCGGCCGTGGCGGTCGCGGCGGCGCGGCCGGGGCTCGGTCGGGCGGGGCGGTACAGGACTGTCCATCACTGACGCAGCGTAGCTCTCTCCGCGCCCCCGCGATCGCGGCTCCGGCTCCCCGGAGTCCCCATGTCGCATATTGAGCATTCCGGCCAAGCTTGGGCTCATTTACATGGGGTCACGCGATCGGCGACCTCGCCGTCCTTGACGGGATTTGCCCCAAGTGATGACTGTGTCACGGGCTGTCGCCACCTGGTCACGCGTCTTCCCGCGCAGGTCAGGGCAGTTACTCCTGGGGCGGTTGTGCGGGATGTCACAGCGCGACACGGGCGAGTGACCTGGTGGAGAGTCGTCGCGGCCCGCTCAAGAGTGCGGTACCGTCCAACGTCGTGAGCCCTGTACGTCGCTGTTCGCGCACCGCGTGCGGCCGTTCCGCTGTCGCGACACTGACGTACGTCTATGCCGATTCGACCGCGGTCCTCGGCCCGCTCGCCACCTATGCCGAGCCCCACTGCTACGACCTGTGTGCGGAACACAGCGAGCGGCTGACCGCTCCGCGCGGCTGGGAGGTCGTCCGTCTGACGGACGGCACGGCCCCGGCGCGCCCGAGCGGTGACGACCTGGAGGCGCTCGCGAACGCCGTACGGGAAGCCGCCAGGCCCCAGGAGCGTGCCGCCGGGAGCGGTGGCAAGGGGGCGCGGGGGGCTGATCCGGTCGAGGTGGGGCGCCGCGGGCATCTGAGGGTGCTGCGTTCGCCGGAGTCCTGACCCCGGTTTCCTTCTCCTTTTCCGCCGTGCCACAGTTCCTGCCCGTTCCATTGACCTCTGCTTGTCGTGGGCATGACCATTCCTCCACCGCTGAGAGATTCAGTTTCCGTATCGCGGAATCCGGAGGACTGTGGTGTCCGTACCCGTTGTGCCCGTATCTGCGTCCGTACAGCAGCTGGCGTTCGACCAGCGCCTGGAACCCGTCGCCGACTCGCTCGCGCTCTCCGCCCTGGTCGCCGCCCTTCCCCTGGCCGCCGTGCTGATCCTGCTCGGCGGCCTGCGGGTGAAGGCGCACCGGGCGGGGCTGACCGGTCTCGCCGTCGCCGTCCTCGTCGGCTGGCTCGTCTTCGGGATGCCGCTCGGCCAGACCGTGTCCGCCGGCGCGCAGGGCGTGCTCTTCGGGCTCTTCCCGATCATGTGGATCGTCGTCAACGCGCTCTGGGTGTACCGGATGACCGTCCGCACCCACCACTTCGACATCCTGCGGCGCTCCTTCGGACGCCTCTCCGACGACCCGCGGATCCAGGCGCTCGTGGTCGCCTTCTGCTTCGGCGCGCTGCTCGAAGCGCTCGCCGGTTTCGGGGCGCCGGTCGCGATCTCCGCCGTGATGCTGGTCGCGCTCGGCTTCGACCCGGTGAAGGCCGCCGTCGTCGCGCTCGTCGCCAACACCGCGCCGGTGGCCTTCGGCGCCATGGGCACCCCGGTCGTCACCCTCGCCCAGGTCACCGGGCTGCCCCTGGACACCGTCGCCTCGGTCGTGGGGCGGCAGACACCGCTGCTCGCGCTGGTCGTGCCGCTGGTGCTGGTGGGGCTGGTCGACGGGCGCCGGGGGTTGCGCGAGACGTGGCTGCCCGCCCTCGCCTGCGGACTCGCCTTCGCCGCCGCCCAGTTCGCCGCCTCGAACTTCGTCTCCGCCCAACTCGCCGACATCGCGGCGGCTCTGGCGGGTGCGGCGGCCCTGGTCGCGGTGCCCTCGGCGCGTGAGCCGGCGCGCGAGGAGGTACGGGTCGCGGTGCTCACGGGCGTACGGAGCGAGGATCTCGACGAGGAGGACCCGCGCCGCGAAGTGCTGCGTGCCTACGCGCCGTACGCCCTGATCGTGGTCATCTTCTCGATCGCCCAGATCCCGCCGGTCAAGGACGTGCTGGCGAAGGCGACCCAGGTCTTCGACTGGCCCTTCCTGGACGTCTCGGACGCGGACGGGAAGCCGGTGGGCGCCAACGTCTTCTCGCTGCCGCTCGTCGCGACCGGCGGCACACTCGTCCTCCTCGCGGGCCTGCTCACGGCGGGGGTGCTGGGGGTACGGGCGGCGGACGCGGCGCGGGAGTGGGCGGCGACGGTGCGCGAGTTGCGGTACGCGATCCTCACCGTCACCTCCGTACTGGCTCTCGCGTACGTCATGAACCTGTCCGGACAGGCGGCCACCATCGGCCACTTCGTCGCGGCGGCCGGCGCCGGGCTGGCCTTCCTGTCGCCGATCCTCGGGTGGTTCGGGGTCGCGGTCACCGGCTCGGACACCTCGGCCAACGCGCTGTTCGGCGCCCTCCAGGTCACGGCGGCACGGGAGTCGGGGCTGTCACCGGAGCTGCTGGCGGCGGCGAACAGTTCCGGGGGAGTGCTGGGCAAGATGATCTCCCCCCAGAACCTGGCCATCGCGTGTGCGGCGGTGGGGTTGGCGGGGAAGGAGGGGGATCTGCTGCGGAAGGTGCTGCCGTGGAGTCTGGGCTTGTTGCTGGTGATGTGCCTGATCGTGGTGGGACAGAGCACGGCGGTCCTGGGGTGGATGCTTCCGTGAGTCCGCTTCCGTGAGTCCGCTGTGCGTGTGCTTCCGTGAGTCCGCCGTGCGTGTGGCGTAGCGGGACGGTTCCGTAACGCGATCGTCGACGAGTCCGCCGTCCTGTACGGGTAGTTTGAGCCGATCGCAGGGGCGCGGCCGGGTCGCGGTTTCGGCGCACCGAACTAGGAGGGGTGGCTCGTGGCGGACTTGTCGCAGATCGTGAAGGCCTATGACGTGCGGGGGCTGTATCCGGATCAGCTGGACGACCGGCTCGCGGAGCTGTTCGGTGCGGCTTTTGTGGAGGTCACCGAGGCCGGGGCGATCGTGATCGGCCACGACATGCGGCCGTCGTCGCCGGGACTGGCGGCGAGCTTTGCCCGGGGAGCGGTCTCACGCGGTGCGGACGCCACGATCATCGGCCTCTGCTCCACGGACCAGCTGTACTTCGCGTCGGGGGACATGGGACTGCCGGGGGCGATGTTCACGGCGTCGCACAACCCGGCGAAGTACAACGGCATCAAGCTGTGCAGGGCGGGGGCGGCGCCGGTGGGCCAGGACACGGGGCTGGCGGAGATCCGCGCGAGGGTGGAGGCGAGGCTGGCGGAAGAGGCACCCCAGGTCGAGCCGGCCCCGCCCTCCCCCGGAACGATCACAGAACGTGACACGTTGTCGGACTACGCGGCGTACCTGCTGTCCCTGGTCGACCTCTCGGAGATCCGCCCTCTGAAAGTCGTCGTGGACGCGGGGAACGGGATGGGGGGGCATACGGTCCCCACCGTGTTCGCCGGGCTGCCGCTCGACCTGGTGCCGATGTACTTCGAGCTGGACGGCACGTTCCCCAACCACGAGGCGAACCCCCTCGACCCCAAGAACCTCGTGGACCTCCAGGCCCGCGTGCTGGCCGAAGGCGCCGACCTGGGCCTGGCCTTCGACGGCGACGCGGACCGCTGCTTCGTCGTGGACGAGCGCGGCGAAGGCGTCTCGCCGTCGGCGATCACGGCGCTGGTGGCCGCCCGCGAACTGGCCAAGCACCCCGGCGGCACGATCATCCACAACCTGATCACGTCCTGGTCCGTCCCCGAGGTCGTGAAGGAGCACGGGGGCACGCCGGTGCGGACGCGGGTGGGCCACTCCTTCATCAAGCAGGAGATGGCGAGGACCGGCGCGGTCTTCGGCGGCGAGCACTCCGCGCACTACTACTTCCGCGAGTTCTGGAACGCCGATACGGGCATGCTGGCCGCCCTCCACGTCCTGGCGGCCCTGGGCGGCCAGCCCGGCACGCTCTCCGACCTGGTGGCGTCGTACGACCGCTACGCGGGCTCCGGCGAGATCAACTCCACGGTCGACGACCAGGCGGCTCGCACGGCAGCGGTACGGGAGGCCTTCGCGACCCGCGAGGGAGTGACGACGGACGACCTGGACGGCCTGACGATCACGGCGAAGGACTGGTGGTTCAACGTCCGCCCCTCCAACACGGAACCACTGCTGCGCCTGAACGTAGAGGCGCGGGACACGCCCCTGATGACCAAAATCAGAGACGAGGCCCTGACACTGATCCGCACCCCGTCCAGCCCGCCCGGCGCCACCCCCAGCTCATCCGGCGGCGATCCCAGCCCGTCCGGCGTTTGAGGACGGAACCGTGCACGGGGAGGGCGCGGCAATTCTGTTCCCGGCCCGGGCCGTCACCCCCGGCTCGTCCGGCGGCGGCCCAAGCCTGTCCGGCGTTTGAGGACGGACCCCTGCACGGGGAGGGCGCGGCAACTCATCTCCCCGCCCAGACCGGCACCCCTAGCCCGTCCGGCGTTTGAGGACGGACCCGTCTGCCGGGACGAGCGCGGCCATTCCGGTCCCGGCCGAGCGCGGGCCACCCCTAGCCCGTCCGGCGCTTGAGGACGGACCCGTACGCCACGGGGACGCTCAAAGATCCGCGGCGCCCACCCGTACCCGTACACCGCCCCACCCTCCCGCCCCCCGGCGGTACGCTGACATGGCCAGATGAACCCGCCCCGAAGGGACCCCACCCCCATGCCGCTCGAAGCCGGCCTCCTCGAAATCCTCGCCTGCCCGGCCTGCCACGCGCCGCTGAACGACCGCACCACCGCCGACATCCCCGAACTCGTCTGCACCTCCGAGGACTGCGGCCTGGCCTACCCGGTACGGGACGACATCCCCGTACTCCTCGTCGACGAGGCCCGCCGCCCCGCCTGAACCGCGCACAAGCGCGCAACGCACAAGCGCGCAACGCACCCGCGCGCAACGCGCAAAACCGCGCAACGCGCACACCAGAACCACGCGCCCCACGAACAAGCGCGCCCCGCGCAACCCGCAGGGGCGATCGGAGGCCCACTCCCATGCTCGACGAGTCGCTGCTCGACGCCCCCGACGCGCTGACCCGCGCCGACCGTCACGGCCTCCTCCGCGGCGCCGCGGAAGCCGGCGCGCGCGTCCGCACCGCGCTCAGGCACACCGCCGAGGCCGGCGTCACCGAGCTCAACCCCGAGGGCCGCCCCCGCGCCGTACTGATCGCGGGCTCCGGCACCGCCGCCGCCGGCGTCGCCGAACTGATCACCGCCCTCGCCGGCACCACCGCCCCCGTGACCCGCCTCCACGCCACCGGAGTGGCCCCCGCCGCCGGCGCCCTGCGCTGGACGCTGCCGGGCTGGGCCGGCCCCGTGGACCTGCTCCTCATCGTCACCACCGAGGGCAGCGAACCAGGCCTCGCCCTCCTCGCCGAGCAGGCGTACCGCCGCGGCTGCACCATCGTCGCCGTCGCCCCCGCGGGCTCCCCGCTCAGCGAGACCGTCGACGGTTCACGCGGCCTCCTCGTCCCGATGGCGACCACCCCGAGCGAGCAGTACGACACCGAGCCGACCCCGGCGGCGGGCCCCGGCGCGCTCTGGGCCCTGCTCGTCCCCCTGCTCGCCCTCCTCGACCGCGTGGGCCTGCTCACCGCCCCGACCGAGACCCTCCACCTCGTCGCCGACCGCCTCGACCGCACCGCGGAACGCTGCGGCCCGTCCATCGCGACGTACAGCAACCCCGCGAAGACCCTCGCGGCCGAGCTGGCCGACAGCCTCCCGCTGATCTGGACCGAGGGCATCGCCACCGCCCCGGCCGGCCGCCGATTCGCCGCAGTCCTGGCCGAACTGACCGGCCGCCCCGCCCTCGCCGCCGAACTCCCCGAGGCCCTTCCCGCCCACGGCGCCCTCCTCGCCGGCGACCTGACCGGCGGCGGGACCGACCCCGACGACTTCTTCCGCGACCGGGTCGACGACCCGGCGACGCTGCGCCCCCGGATCGTCCTGCTCCGCGACCGCCCCGCCGGCGGCCTGACCGCCGCCCCGGCCGCCCGCGAACTGGCCCTCGGCCACGACACCCCCCTCAGCGAACTCGAACCGGACGAGGGCACCGAGCTGGAAGCCCTCGCCGAACTGATCGCCGTCACCGACTTCGCCACCGTCTACCTGGCGCTGGCCGGCGGCGCCCCCGCATGACGCGCACACACCGCCCCAGGACCTGAACACCCCTCACCGGCACGAGAGCCCTCCCGGCCGGCACCTCCCTCCCCGCCGGGCCCTTCCCTCGGCCCCTCCTCTCGCTCGGCCCCTCTCTCCCTCCGTCCCTCCGTACAAGGACACAGCCATGGACCGCCTCTCCAACACCGTGCGCCCCTACGCCTGGGGCTCCACGACCGCCATCCCGGAACTGCTCGGCATCGCCCCCACGGACGAGCCCCAGGCCGAGATGTGGATGGGCGCCCACCCCGGCGCCCCCTCCCGCGCCGACCGCGGCCGAGGCGCCGGGGAACAGCCGCTCCACGAGATCATCGCCACCGACCCCGCGGCGGAACTGGGCGCGGCCACCGTCGAGAAGTTCGGCCCCCGCCTGCCCTTCCTCCTCAAACTCCTCGCCGCGGGCTCCCCGCTCTCCCTCCAGGTGCACCCCGATCTGGCCCAGGCGAAGGAGGGGTACGCCGACGAGGAGCGCCGGGGCGTCCCGATCGGCGCCCCGGAGCGCAACTACAAGGACGCCAACCACAAGCCCGAACTCATCTGCGCCCTCACCCCGTTCGACGGCCTCTGCGGCTTCCGCGACCCGGACGCCGCCGCCGACCTCCTCGCCGGACTCGACGTCGACTCCCTCAAGCCGTACGTCGACCTCCTCCACGCCCACCCCCACGAGGCCGCCCTGCGCGAGGTCCTCACCGCCGTCCTTGCCGCGGACCCGGCCGGCATGGCCGCCACCGTCGCCGAGGCCGCCCTTGCCGCGGAACGCCTCGGCGGCCCGTACACCCCGTACGTCTCGATCGCCCACCACTACCCCGGCGACCCCGGCGTCATCGCCGCCCTGCTGCTCAACCACGTCCAACTCCAGCCCGGCGAGGCCCTCTTCCTCGGCGCCGGCGTCCCGCACGCCTATCTGAACGGCCTGGGCGTCGAGATCATGGCCAACTCCGACAACGTCCTGCGCTGCGGCCTCACGCCCAAGCACGTCGACGTCCCCGAACTCCTCCGTATCGTGCGCTTCGAGACGACCGAACCCGCCGTCCTGCGCCCCGAGGCCTCCGCCACCGGCGAGGAGCTGTACGAGACGCCGACCGACGAATTCCGGCTGTCCCGCTACCTCCTCGCGCCGGGCGCCGCCCCGCGCGACCTCACCGCCCCCACCCCCCAGATCCTCCTGTGCACGGCCGGCACGCCCCGCGCGAACGACCTTGCCCTCACCCCGGGCGGCTCGGTCTTCGTCGCGGCCGGAGAAAAAGCCGAACTGTCCGGTGACGGAACCGTATTCCGGGCAACAGTTGTGGTCTGAGTGGGTGACCGCGCCGACGGCTGCAACAATGTGCCGCCGTGGCGCGGCGCCAGGGCCGCACCACCGAAGAAGGGACTCCAGGCACCCATGAGCGCGTCAGGCGGAACCAAGGCGATCGTGGCGGCGCTCGCCGCCAACCTCGCGATCGCAGTAGCCAAGTTCGTGGCGTTCCTCTTCAGTGGCTCGTCATCGATGCTCGCCGAGAGCGTCCACTCCCTCGCCGACTCCGGCAACCAGGGACTGCTCCTCGTCGGCGGCAAGAAGGCGCAGCGCGAGGCCACCCCGCAACACCCCTTCGGCTACGGCCGCGAGCGCTACATCTACGCGTTCCTCGTCTCCATCGTGCTCTTCTCCGTCGGCGGCATGTTCGCGATCTACGAGGGCTACGAGAAGATCAAGCACCCGCACGAGATCGAGGCCTGGTACTGGCCCGTCGGGGTGCTCGTCTTCGCGATCATCGCCGAGTCGTTCTCCTTCCGTACGGCCATCAAGGAATCCAACGTCACCCGCGGCAAACTCTCCTGGACGGAGTTCGTCCGCCGCGCGAAGGCCCCCGAACTCCCCGTCGTCCTCCTGGAGGACCTCGGCGCCCTGATCGGCCTGATCCTCGCGCTCTGCGGCGTCGGTATCGCCCTGGCCACCGGTGACGGCGTGTGGGACGGCATCGGCACCCTCTGCATCGGCATCCTCCTCATCGTGATCGCCCTGGTCCTCGCCGCCGAGACGAAGTCGCTGCTCCTGGGCGAGTCGGCCGGCACGGATGACGTCGAGAAGATCAAGGCAGCCCTCGTCGACGGCGACGTCGTCACCGGCATCATCCACATGCGTACGCTCCACCTCGGCCCGGAGGAACTGCTGGTCGCCGCCAAGATCGCGGTCCAGCACGACGACACGGCCGGCGAGGTCGCGCAGGCCATCAACGCCGCCGAGAACCGCATCCGCGAGGCCGTCCCGATTGCCCGCGTGATCTACCTGGAGCCGGACATCTACAGCGAGACGGCCGCCGCGGCCGGCACCAACCCGGCCAAGCACCCCGGCGGCCCGGCCCCGGCGCACACCCCCGGATCCACGCCCGGCACCACCCCTGAATCCACCCCCTGACCCGCTGTCGGCACGGCCGGAACACGGCCTGAAACCGGCGTCCCGGCTCGACTTTCCCTGGAGCGCTTCCCCTGTCGACTGTGGGCCGCTGAGCCGATCGGTGTAGATTCGTGCCCAGAGCCAGACGTCGCTGCTGATGGCGGTCGGGCGGCCCGCTCACGCGGACCGGCCGAGGGAGAGAGGGCCTCCGACGGACCGGTCCGCGAGTGCTCGGGCATTCGTATGCCCGGACACCGCAGAGCCAGCCGAACGTACCCACCCTCGACCCAACCTTCACGAGGAGCAGCTCGTATGACGACTGTCGCCAACCGACAGGACTTCAAAGTCGCCGACCTCTCGCTTGCCGAGTTCGGCCGCAAGGAGATCACCCTCGCCGAGCACGAGATGCCCGGCCTGATCTCGATCCGCGAGGAGTTCGCCGCGGCCCAGCCGCTCGCCGGCGCCCGCATCACCGGCTCCCTGCACATGACCGTCCAGACCGCGGTCCTCATCGAGACCCTGGCCGCCCTCGGCGCCGAGGTCCGCTGGGCGTCCTGCAACATCTTCTCCACCCAGGACCACGCCGCCGCCGCCATCGCGGTCGGCCCCAAGGGCACCCCGGACAACCCCCAGGGCATCCCCGTCTTCGCCTGGAAGGGCGAGACGCTGGAGGAGTACTGGTGGTGCACCGAGCAGGCCCTCACGTGGCCCAACACGCCCACCGGCGGCCCGAACATGATCCTCGACGACGGTGGTGACGCCACCCTCCTCGTCCACAAGGGCGTCGAGTTCGAGAAGGCCGGCGCGGCCCCGGACCCGGCGACGGCGGACAGCGAGGAGTACGCGTACATCCTCACGCTGCTGAACCGCACGCTCTCCGAGAACCCGCAGAAGTGGACGAAGCTGGCGTCCGAGATCCGCGGCGTCACCGAAGAGACCACCACCGGTGTCCACCGTCTGTACGAAATGCACCGCGACGGCGCCCTCCTCTTCCCGGCGATCAACGTCAACGACGCGGTCACCAAGTCCAAGTTCGACAACAAGTACGGCTGCCGCCACTCCCTGATCGACGGCATCAACCGCGCCACCGACGTCCTGATCGGCGGCAAGGTCGCCGTCGTCTTCGGCTACGGCGACGTCGGCAAGGGCTGCGCGGAGTCCCTCCGCGGCCAGGGCGCCCGCGTGATCATCACCGAGATCGACCCGATCTGCGCGCTCCAGGCGGCCATGGACGGCTACCAGGTCTCCACGCTCGACGACGTCGTCTCCATCGCCGACATCTTCGTCACCACGACCGGCAACAAGGACATCATCATGGCCTCGGACATGGCCAAGATGAAGCACCAGGCGATCGTCGGCAACATCGGCCACTTCGACAACGAGATCGACATGGCCGGCCTCGCGAAGATCGACGGCATCGTCAAGGACGAGGTCAAGCCGCAGGTCCACACGTGGACGTTCCCCGACGGCAAGACCCTGATCGTCCTCTCCGAAGGCCGCCTGCTGAACCTCGGCAACGCGACCGGCCACCCCTCCTTCGTGATGTCGAACTCGTTCTCGGACCAGACGCTGGCCCAGATCGAGCTCTTCACCAAGCCGGAGGAGTACCCGACCGACGTCTACGTGCTCCCGAAGCACCTGGACGAGAAGGTCGCCCGCCTCCACCTCGCCGCGCTCGGTGTGAAGCTCACGACGCTCCGCCCGGAGCAGGCCGCGTACATCGGTGTCGAGGTCGAGGGTCCGTACAAGCCCGACCACTACCGCTACTGATCCACCCGCCGGTGCACCGGCACGACAGTGCACCGGCACCGCGACACCTGCACCACGAACACCTCACCGGACAGGCCCCCGCACCCCCGTGCCGGGGGCCTGTCCCGTGTGCGGCGCCCCAGGCAGGGCGCACGATCAGCCCCGGCGTACCGTCGCGGCGTACCGGAAAGACCTCAAGGACCCATGCCCCGCGGCCGTTATTCGCTCCATGACCCGCACGACCACACTCCTCTCGGCGAAGAACACTTCCACTGCGCCCCCGGCCCGTCCGGCTGGCGCTACGTATCCCAGATCACCACCCCCGGCGGCGACCACGCGGGCTCCGTCGATCTGGCCCTCGACGAACTCGGCCGCCCCATCCGCCTCGAACTGCACGCCGCCAGCTGGCGGATCCGCGGCGCCGCCCTCGACGGCGTCACGTGGGTCCGTACCGACCCCTCCGGCGTTCACGCCACCGAAGGCAACGTCGGCGCCCACGCCTTCACCGGCACATCCCCCGCCTTTCTCGTCGCCACCGCACGTCTCCTGCGCCTCAGCCCCGGCGCGCCCGCGACCCGCGTCCGGCTCGTGGCTTTCACCGACCCGGTCCTCGCCCCCCGCACGCTGGACCAGTCCTGGGCCTTGATGACAAGTGAAGCGCATGCCACTGACAACGGGCCCCTGATGGTGGACGAGTACCAGGTCAGCGCCCTGGACACGGGCGAACAGCACACCGTGCACCTCAGCGGGGACGTCGTCCTCTCGGCGCCCGGCATCGAGCTGGAGGACCTGGAGACACCCCCCTCGACCCTGCCCTGACGCACAGGCTCAGGCAGGCGGCGCGAAGCCGGTCGCCGGGGGCTGAGGGCCGGGCGCGGGGGCCGGGGAAGTGGGTGCGGGCGAGGGAGAGGAAACAGGGGCGGCGAAAGGCGCAGGAGCCACCGGAGAGGACACGGCCGGGAAAACAGGCGAGGGGACAGACGAGGGAGCAGACACAGGCGGGTAGGCGGAGTTGCCGGCCACGGCGGCCGAGCCGGACACGGCCTGGGTCCGCCGGGAGTCCCGCGCCTGCCGTTCGCTCACCACCGCCGCCAGGAACGCGGCCGGAGGAACCCCCACCGGCGCCGGCGTTCCCGTACGCGCGGCCAGGTCCTCCGCCAGCCGCTGTGCCATCGACCGGCCCACCACCGGGTCCAGCTGCGTCATCCGCGTCAAGTACTGGCGGATCGCGAGCCACAGACCGTCCGGCACAGTGGAGAGATCGAGCTCGGAGAAGCGCCCGACAAGCCGCGGCGGGGGAGGCGGGACCACCGCCATCGGCGTGTTCGGCACCCGCTCCCGTACGACCAGGGTCCCCGCGAAGACATCCCCGATCCTCCGCCCCCGCGCCGACACCAGCGACGCGATGCAGGAGATGACCCCGAACGACCCGAGGGTCTCGACCACACCCATCGCCCCGCGCACGAGCGCGTGCCGGAACCGTATGGGGCCGCCGTCATCCCGTACGACCCTGAGCCCACAGGCCAGTTTGCCCAGCGAACGCCCATGGCTGAGGGTCTCCACGGCGATCGGCGCGCCCACCAGGATCAGGAGGAAGCTCGCCACGGTCAGCGCCATGACGGCGGCCTCGTCCAACGAGCCGCTCGCGAAACCTATGCCGAGCAAGACCAGCAGGTAGACGGCCACCGTCAGTACGAGGTCGATCGCGATCGCCAGGGCCCGGGTCGGCAGCTTCGCCGGGCGCAGCCCCAGTACGACCGCATCGCCGGTCACAAGCTCATTCACCGATGTCCACCCTTCTGTCCACCCTTCGCCGACCGTCCCTGCCGCTGGAGACCTCAGTCTGCCAAGCTGACACACAACGCGCCGTAGTAGTACGGACCGTACGCACCCAGCACCTGGAGCAGCAGCCGACCATGGACCTCGATGTCTTCGTGACAGCCCACCGTGCCGAGTGGGACCGCCTGGATCATCTCCTGCGTCGCGGACGTCGGCTGACCGGCGTGGAAGCCGACGAACTTGTCGCCCTCTACCAACGCACGGCGACCCACCTCTCGCTGATCCAGTCCGTCGCACCCGACCCCATGCTCACCACGCGCCTCACCCAGCTCGTGGCCCGCGCCCGCGCCACGGTGACCGGCACCAGGCGCGCCGGCTGGCGCGACGCGGCCCGTTTCCTGACGGTCGGCTTTCCGGCGGCCGTGTACCGCTCCCGGCACTGGTGGATCCCGACCGCTGTTCTTTCCGTACTCCTGGCCTCGGTGATCGGCTGGTGGATAGGTACGCACCCCGAGATCCAGTCCGCGATAGGCGCGCCCGACGATCTGCGTCAGATGACACGACCGGGCGGCGAGTACGAGACGTACTACTCCAGCCACCCGGCCGCTTCCTTCGCGGCCCAGGTCTGGACGAACAACGCCCAGGCGGCGGCCATGTGCCTGGTGCTGGGGGCCTTCCTCTGCCTTCCGGTGATCTGGATCCTCTTCACGAACGTGCTCAACTTGGGAGTCGGCATCGGCCTGATGTCGTCCGCCGGCCGCCTCGACACGTTCCTCGGCCTGATCCTTCCGCACGGACTGCTCGAACTGACCGCCGTATTCATTGCCGCGGGTACGGGCCTGCGCCTCGGCTGGACCGTGATCGACCCCGGCCCGCAGTCCCGCCGCACCGCCCTGGCCCAACAGGGCCGTGCCGCGCTGGGCATGGCCGTCGGACTCGCGCTGGTCCTGTTCGTGTCGGGAGTGATCGAGGGCTTCGTCACCCCGTCGGGCCTGCCCACCTGGGCCCGGATCGCCATCGGCATCGTGGCCGAACTCGCCTTCCTGGCTTACGTGTACATCCTCGGCGGCCGAGCGGTACGGGCAGGCGAGGTAGGGGACGTGGAGGCCGCGGACCGGAGCGCCGAGGTCCCCGTGGCCGCCTGATGTGCATGAGGCGTCAGGGACCTGTTAGTCTCCTCTTCGCCCTACAGAGACGTTGACACGTTCTGTGTGGGGAGGTAGATTTGAACGGTTGCCTCGGAGTTGAGATGTTCCGAGAGCGACCATGAAAATCTATGAGGCTTCCGACGGAGAGTGACTCTCTGCGGAGCCCCTTCGATCCGACATCCGGTTGCACGAAGGTCCGTAAAATCGACCCCTGTGTTTCTGATAAAGTCGGTTCCGCCGAAAGGCAAAGGCCACTCCGAAGGCCACCAGAATTCTTGAGGCACAACAGCCGAAATGAGTCTGGTAGAGTCGGAATCGCTGGAAAGGGAAACGCGAAAGCGGAAACCTGGAAGGCAGCCCCGTCGGCCGGGGGAAATCGGATACGAAAGCATCTGATAGAGTCGGAAACACGAAATACCGAAGGGAAGCGCCCGGAGGGCCCCGGAGACGGGACCGAAGGAAGCGTCCGTTCCTTGAGAACTCAACAGCGTGCCAAAAGTCAACGCCAGATATGTTGATACCCCGGCCTACCTAGCCCTTGTGGTTGGTGGGTTGGTGGTTCCTTTGAATGAAACACAGCGAGGATGCTGTGGATCACGGGTCTTATTCCGACCGGTGGTCCCGGCTCTTACGTGGTGTCTACCGGATTACCGGTGAACATTTACGGAGAGTTTGATCCTGGCTCAGGACGAACGCTGGCGGCGTGCTTAACACATGCAAGTCGAACGATGAAGCCTTTCGGGGTGGATTAGTGGCGAACGGGTGAGTAACACGTGGGCAATCTGCCCTGCACTCTGGGACAAGCCCTGGAAACGGGGTCTAATACCGGATAATACTTTCTCCTGCATGGGGGAGGGTTAAAAGCTCCGGCGGTGCAGGATGAGCCCGCGGCCTATCAGCTTGTTGGTGGGGT